>JBIIER010000059.1:0-4010 GCA_044237745.1 Pseudobdellovibrionaceae bacterium | reverse complement strand
AGAATTATTGATGAACTTATTGTGTTGGTTTACTCATTGCCACAAATTTTTTTAGCTCCTTTTTTGTTATTTTTTTTTAGTAACTTTTTAAAATGGTCGCCTTTAACGGTAAATGACAATATTTCATCTTGGATTTTGCCAATTCTTTCGATTTCAATCAGACCCAGTTTTACGATGTTAAAAATTTTGATTTCAAATTTTAAAAAAATATCAGAAAATGATTATATTAGAACGGCAAAAGCAAAAGGCTTAACTGCCTTTAGAATTCACTTTGTTCATATTTTAAAACCGGCTTTAGCTCCTCTCTTGGCTTATGCAAATGTGATTTTTTTAAACTTAGTATCGGGCAGTGTGATCGTAGAAATTTTATTTAATATTCATGGTGCCGGTATGTTGATGTCTAAAGTTATTTCTGAGAGGGATTATCCCGTGATCCTGCAGCTTGTGGCATCTTTAAGTTTAATTATGATTATTGCTGATTTTGTTTTTGAAAAAGTTCTGATTTATTTAGATCCAAGATTAATCACTGAGGTCAATAAAAAAAGTAGCAGTCCCATTGGAGGCAGTCCCAGTGAAACATTCTAAGAGTTTACTTGATAGATCCGCCTATTACCTTTCTCTTTTTTTGTTATTAGGAAGTTTCTTCAGTCTTTTTGTAGAGCTTAAACAAGATATTAATTTAGGCATTACAGAGCCTTCTTGGCTTCATCTTTTGGGGACAGATTCCTTGGGGCGAGATCTTCTTTTGCGTGTTTTTAAGGGTTCTCTTTTGAGTTTAGGGGTTGGAATTACAACTGCCTTAATGGCGTTAGCACTTGGCGTGATCATCGGGTGGTCAGTTTTTTATTTTCCAGTTTTTAAATTTACTTATTCTCTGATCACAAGAATGTTATTAATGATGCCTTCGGTTTTTTGGGGCATGATCACGGTTTTATTTTATAAAAGTATTTTGGGAGATTCAGAGATCTCTCATATTCTCTCCTTAGTTTTAGCTCTCTCAACTGTTTCATGGGTGAGTATTTCTAGAACCACACTGAATATGTGCCAGCTTGAATCTCAAAAAGATTATATTTTGGCAGCCAGAGCTCTAGGAGCTAACGAAAAAAGAGTCTTTATCAATCATATATTTCCAAATATCTTTCCGATTCTTCTTTCATTGTGGTTGTTTCAAATACCCCATCAAATTGTGGGAGAGAGTGTACTGAGCTTTCTTGGTTTTGGAGTCAACCCTCCTTTAATCAGTTGGGGAGGGTTGATGTTAGAGGGCTGGAAGAGTCTTTCGGTTTACCCGCATTTGATATTGGGTCCCGCTTTATTTTTATTCACATCAAGTTGGTGTATTATGCGAATAGCTCAGTATTTTGCAGATTCACGTAAAACAAATAAATACACGCTTTAAAAATTTTCTCCCAAAAGATTCTCTCAATTTTTGGAAGTTATTATTACCATGTTTTTTTAAGGTGAACCGGGTCTGATTTTTTGCGGAGGCGCATATTAAGAATTTCCACCAAAAAAGAAAAACCCATCGCAAAATAAATATATCCTTTAGAGATATGTTGATCCAATCCCTCAGCAATAAGAGTGATACCAATCATTAATAAAAAGCTGAGTGCGAGGATTTTAAAGGTTGGATGTTTTTCAACAAAATCTGAAATGGGTTTTGCGGTAAAGATCATCACCACAGTGGATACTAAAACCGCAGCCACCATAATTGAAATGTCGTTCACCATACCCACAGCCGTAATCACAGAGTCTAAAGAAAACACAATATCTAACAATAGGATCTGAAAAATCACACCCATAAATTTTGAAGAGGCTTGAGTCACATTGACTTCTTCGCTGGCTTCTAATTTTTGATGGATTTCATGGGTGCTTTTTGCAATTAAAAACAATCCCCCAATAAGTAGAATTAAATCTCGGCCCGAAATCTCCTGATTTAAAACATTAAAAAGAGGCTCAGTAAGTCCAATCACCCATGAAAGAGACAATAGGAGCGCAATCCTGGTAATCACGGCTAAACTTAAACCAGTCATTCGCGCTTTCTGTTGTTCATGAGCTGGCAATTTTGAAGAAAGAATAGAAATAAAAATAATATTATCAATTCCCAGAACTAACTCTAAAGCACATAAAGTTAAAAAGGGAACAATTGCATTGACCGAAAAAAGAGTCTCAAACATTTTATATTTCCTTATTCACAAAAAAATTAACAATAAATTATTAAATTCTATCTTCACACAAACCAATTACAACCTATAAAAAACTTTAAAGTTTTTCTAAAGGTTATTTGGAGGATTCCATCCTCCAAATAGTTTTTCTAACAGGCGAGCAATTTTAAAATTTAGAGCATCATTATTGGGAGAGGCTACAATTTGCACTGAAAGCGGCAGACCCTCTTCACTCAGTCCCATCGGCACACTCGTTGCCGGAAACCCCATCACATTAAATATCCCTGTATAAATAAAATCAAAAGGAGTTTTGAGGGATTGATTATGAAGAGGTGCCACGCGCGGATGCGTTGGCAAAATCAGAACTCCGTTTTTACCAAGTTTTTCTCTCAATTGAATTTTCATTTTTTCAAGTTTATTGAGAATCAATTCAGGATTTTTATTTTGAACTCCGTATTTTTCAAAAGCTGCCACTAATAAACTTGGTAAAGTATAATTGGTTGATTTTGAAAACGGAGAAATCAGTGAAGAAAACTCTTTCATAAAAGAGATATCACCTTCTGGGCAAAGCACTTCATAAAAGGGTTTGTGTTGCACTTGATGTAAAGCGGTAGACCATATTTCAAATCCAGACACAAAAAAACGAGAATCTAATGTTTCAGTTATTGCTCCAAACTGCTCAAGTCCTTTGACGGCATTTAAAACAGATTGCTTGATTTCATCAGTGGCACGAGTGGTTCCATGAAATACAGGATCTGGAAGACTTAAAACTTTGATCTGTTCCATTGAAAGCTCTCTTGAGAAGGCTTCAAAGTATTGCAGATTTTTTGAGAGTTCCTCACAAGTTTGTGTCGCTGGATCTATTTCATCGGGTCCCATCATCAAACTCATGAGCAACGGAAGATCAGATGCTTTTTTGCAAAGCGGTCCTAAACTCGTATAAGGATAATGTTGTGCTGAAAACTCATGTGCTGTTTCTGGGTAGAGAGGGTGATGCCCAGTTAAGGGGATCACACGATTTGTAGGTTTATGGCCAAAGACTCCGCAAAACGCAGCAGGAATCCTAATAGAGCCACCTACATCGCTACCTATACCAAAAGGGCTGGCACCGTAACCAATGAGTGCGCCTTCTCCTCCGGAGCTTCCACCAGGGGTTCTTTTTTCTGAATAAGGATTATTAGAGCGGCCATAAACTGAATTGTAACACTCAAACCAAAAACCAACTTCAGCCACATTGCTTGTGGCTAGAGCAATGGCTCCAGCATTTTTGAGGCGTTTAATAACAGAGGCATCTTGAGTGGCTCTGTTTTCTTTTCTGTGAATGGAGCCTTGAGTGGATTTCATTCCCTCAAGATGAATCATTTCTTTAACTGTAAAAGGAACCCCTAACAGAGGAGGAAGTTCAGGACAATTTTTAGGATTATATTTTTTTGTGGCGATAAATTCATCCACAGTATGCGCTTCTTCGCGAGCTGCTTCAAAGCGCTCTTCAACAAGAGCATTCAGTGGAGGTTGAGAGGCTTCGAGAGCCTCTATATGTTTTTCGACGATTTCTGTGGACTTGAGTTCTTTAAATTTAATGGCTTTAGCAAGTTCAAGAGCACCAAGTTTCAAGATTTCGTCCATACAACACCATCCACTTTTATAAATTTTTATAATATTTAAATATTAAACATTAAATCTGAAAAATAAAATATCTCCATCTTTAACTTCATATTCTTTACCTTCAACTTTATATTTACCAGCTTCTTTTACTGCAGCCTCACTGCCAAGTTTAAAAAGATCTTCGCAATGATAACATTCTGCACGAATAAATCCTCTTTCAAAATCAGTATGAATCACACC
>JBIIER010000017.1:0-56573 GCA_044237745.1 Pseudobdellovibrionaceae bacterium | reverse complement strand
ATGATTTTAACTTTTTAAAAACGGTCTTTCAATTCTGAATTCATAGCAAAAAAAAGACTCGACCTTTGCAGCAAATTAAGGAAAGATTCCCGAATGGAAATTATACTTAATATTATACATATCGTTTTGCACCTCGACCAATATTTAGGAGGTTGGGCCCAACAAATGGGACCTCTCTTTTATGTGGTTTTATTTTTAATTATTTTTGCTGAGACGGGTCTAGTGCTCACTCCCTTTTTGCCGGGTGATTCCTTGCTCTTTGCTGTCGGCGCCGTTTGTGCTCTCAGTGATTCTCAAATTGATGTGACCTATATGGGTTTTATTTTATTCGTCGCAGCACTTTTAGGTGATAATGTGAATTATCAAATCGGAAAAAGATTAGGACCCAAGGTATTTAGTAAAGAGTCCTCTCGTTTATTAAATAAAAATCATTTGATTAAAACTCAAAATTTTTACGAAACTCATGGCGGAAAAACTTTAATATTAGCTCGTTTTATGCCCATCGTAAGAACCTTTGCTCCTTTTGTGGCGGGCATTGGACAGATGAAATTTTTTAACTTTATATCTTACAGTTTAGTGGGTGCGGCTGCTTGGATTTCTTCGTTTTTGTTTATGGGCTTTTATTTTGGAAATCGTCCAGAGATTAAAAGTAACTTTCATTATGTGATTTTAGCTGTCATTATTATTTCATTGCTTCCATTATTGATTTCTTGGTTAAGAACCACTTCGGTTTTTAAACCAAAGCTTCAAAAATAACAGGACCTTTGAATGAAATCTTTTGTAAAAAAATTGGCTCAATACACGAACCAAGGATGGTTCCCTTTTTTTTTAGGATTTCTAGCTCTCATTGATATCTTCATCATTATTCTTCCCATTGATGGTTTATACATTGGTGGATTGCTGGCTCATCTCTATCACCCAACCCACTCCCGACTGAAAAACTCACTGCGTCGCTCTGGTTTTGTGTTGCTGACTGCGTTAGGTTCGGTTCTCGGAAGTACGATTTTAGGAATTTTATTTTTAAAATTTGGTTTTGATTTTCTCCATTTTTTATTGAAAGACTTGGAGACAACTTCACTTTGGATTCAATCACAAAATTTATATTTGCAATACGGAACGCTCTTAATTTTTTTAACGGGAGTGAGTCCCATAGCGCAGCAACCTATTGTGATCATCTCGCTTCTTGCAAAAGTGTCTTTAGTAAAAATCATTTCGATTTTATTTTTAGGAAGACTGATAAAATACTATTTGATTTTTATTTTCTGTAAGTACTTTCCAAATATGCTCACCAAGATGTGGGGCATCAAAGATGAAGTTCAAGAAATCAAAAATATTTCTGCGGAATAATTTTTCTCATTTCTAAAAAATAAAAAACAAAAAATAAATTCTCCGTTAGCAAATTAAAAAAAAACAATGTAGAACAATTTCACTCATGGGGTTGAATGGGTGTTGAGAGGTAAATGCTCTCAATAAAATTTGTAACAAAGGGGAAAGTAACATGAAAACAGCTCTCAGTTTATTCGCTGCAGCACTTATTATAAGTGGATCTTCTTTTGCTGAAGACGCTGCAATTGCGACAACAACAACACCAAATAATTCTCTGACTGCAATTGCGAAAGCAAAAGCAAAGTCTAGAAATAAGAAAAAGAAAAAAGTTGCTGCTATCGGAACTTCTGCAATTAATGAATCTGCAAAAGTTCAAAGCACATCTGTTGTTCAACCAGCATCAGTTTCAGTTGCTGCTAACTCAACTCAAACTGCTGGTATGTCCAACACAACTAAAACTGGAATGGATGAAGTTAAACCTGAAACTACAAAAAAAGTTAAAGGGATGATTTACATCAATGCAGGAACATCAATCGGTAGCCTAAAAGAACTTAAAGTAACTGGCACTGAAATGACTAGAAACGTGGCTCAAGTTGGTTACACAATCAATAAAAGCAACAGCATTCATTACAGACAAAATTTTGATCTTTATCCAAACACTGCTTTAGCTGGAAAGCAAAAATATGAAATTGCTGAAGCTCAAATTGGATATGTGGGTGTTTCTCACAATACTGAAAACGGAATCTTAGGTTCTGAGCCAGTAAATGTTGTTGCTCGTGTAGGTCTTCCACAAACTCAAGCTAATAAAGCTAAATTCGACACTCAACTTGTTTTAGTGGGTGCGACTGAATACAAAATTGATCCTAAATGGTCAGTGGGTGTTCAAGCTTCATTGTCTGAAAATGTAAAAAGCTTTAAATCTGCAAGCACTGCAACGGCTCTTCAAGTGAGTGGTAACTACAGTGTTTCTGATAAAGCTGGCTTTTATGTTTCTGCCATTCCACAAGTAGTTAACACAAGCTCAATTCTTGGAATTGAAATGGGTGGATCTTTTGATGTGAACCCAAAACTTAACATCAACCCACTTATTTACACTCAGAGCGGCATGTCTAAACCTACTGCGTCAAGACTTTATAGCCACGAATCAACGGTCCTAGGTGTTGCTGCTACTGCAAAGTTCTAATTTTTAAATCTTAAAAAACTTAGAGATTACAGTAATCTATAAAAAGAGGGGTTCTAGACCCCTCTTTTTTTGTTTTTATCCTATCTTTTCAGGTAGTTATTGCGTAATCTGCAAGCTATGACTTTAAAGACACTAAATTTACCCAAAAATATTTTAAATTTTATTGTTTCAATTGCATTGCTCACATCATGTTCAACATTACATTCTGCTCAGTTGAATTCACAAAATTTACCATCAACAGAACCTACTGAAGGTTCATTGTTAAGAGGTTCTGTTATTGAACATCTTCTTGTAACTGACGATGCTCAAGATGGAGATGAAGGTGACGATGAAGACGTGACTCAAAATGATTCTGAAGATACAGATATCAAAAAAAACAATTCATTTGTAGAAACCGGTGATTTTGATTGGCCAGTTGATGAAGCACGTCTTACTCGTGGCTTTAAAATTCCAGGTAAAACTGCCGAGCCAGTAAGAGTTAAAAAATCAAAAAAATACGCAAAAAACTCTCGTCGTCAAAAACGTAGCCGTCGTCCTCACTTAGGAATTGATTTAGCTTCCGCAAAAGGAACTGCAATTTTAGCTTCTCAAACGGGGACAGTTATTTATACCGGTAAAGACTTTCGTGGTTATGGTCGTATGGTTATGATCGAAAGTGCTCAGGGTTTTGCAACTCTTTATGCTCACTTAGATAAAATTCATGTTTTAGAAGGTCAAAAAGTAACTCGTGGAGAAGTGATTGCATCAATGGGAAGAACAGGAAGAGCAACTGGAGTTCATCTTCACTTTGAAATCCGTGATGATCATGGTCCAGTGGATCCTCTCAAATTTTTGCCTAACGGCGTGATTTATTCTCAAGCTCTGATGGAATCAGATCGTATTAAGCGCGAGATCACAAGATTTAATTAACCAGATTCTTTCAAGTTAAATTAAATAATTAAAATCCAAAAAGCCCCCTCTTTAAAAAGTCGGGGCTTTTTTTTAAGTTCATTTTATGAATCCTTTTTCGACTCAATAATTTAAAATCTAAAAAGATAACAACAATAGTACTGGTTAAGTGAATTTTGACATCAATTCTGTTTTTCAATTAGGAAATTCAAGATTGTCTTATTTTAAGATGTTTTTAATAACTTGAATTTGAAGTTTTCTCTGAATGAGAAAACTTAAGATTTTTATGAATCTCAAATGCAAAATTTGAGTCTTAATTTTATAAAAATTCAATTTTCTTAATGAAGAACTTAATTTCTAATATTAGAATATAACTATAGGTCAACATTAGGGTTTCTGAATATTTTTTGAAGGAGCCGTGATTGAAATATCAAAAACATCAGTTTACTAGCCACTACTATCAGCTTTGGCAAATGGGTCTTTTATTACCAGAACTCCCTCAATACTCTATTTACTCCGTTAAATTTAGAAAAAATAATTTAGATCAATACTCTCGTGTCATATTAAAAGCAGCGAATGTGAGCGATGCTTTAGAACGAGCTTGTTTCGCAATCACTTACTCGAGTCCATGGAAGCCTGAAGATATAGATTTACATGCAGTTTATGATTTGGAAGAAAATCTATTATGGATTGATGAAGAATTCTATAATATCGTGCAAAAAAAACATGAATTTAGAGGCATAGATCGCAGAGAGTTTTTATTGCGTTTTGGCGCAACGGCAGCGGTTGTTTTATATGGAATTTCTCCTCTCAAATCTTTAGCAGGTACCACCACATTAAGCTTAGCTGGAACTGCCAGCGGTTTTGTTTCAACTGGTGAAGTGGTTTTCACAACAGTGGGAACTCATACTTGGACTGCCGTTGCTACAAACGTGAACGTTATTTGTGTTGGTGGTGGTGGGAGTGGCTGTGGAACAGCTAGTGACGGTAATGGTTGGGGTTCAGGTGGAGCCGGTGCTGGACTTGGTTGGAAGAATAATATTTCGGTTATTTCTAATCAGACTTATACAGTTGTGGTTGCTAACGGTGGTGGATTTATAGCTCAAGGTAATGGTTTTAGCGGAGGCACATCTTATTTTATAAATACATCTACTGTTGCTGGTTATGGTGGAGGCGGTGGAATTGTTTCTTCCACTATTAATACGATAGGTGGTACTTATTATGGAGATGGTGGAGGTCAAGGTGGTATAGGCGGAGCCTATGGTGGTGATGCTGGTTCTGGGGGTGGTGGAGCTGGTGGATACACTGGAAGCGGAGGAGCTGGGTCGAGTGCAATTACAGGCCCTGGAAGTGCTGGTTCTGGAGGATCAGGTGGAGGAGGAGGAGGAGCCAATGGTGATGGAGGAGTAAATGAAACTTGTGGTGCCGGTGGTGGCGGTGTAGGTATATATGGACAAGGTGTGACAGGTGCTGGTGGTACTTATGGCAGTGTGCAATATTCCTCAACTGGTGGAGCGGGTGGTTCAGGTGGAACCAGAGGACAAAATAATGGTCAAGGAGGAGGAAGTTCATCGCGAGGAGGCCAGTATGGTGGCGGCGGCGGTGGAGGTGGCGGTAGTTATGCAACCATTGGTAATGGTCTTGGAGGCTCTGGAGCAGTAAGAATTATCTGGGGTGGAGGTCGAAGTTTTCCGAGTAATGCAGCCTGATTAGCGCAAATTGCAAAATTCTCAATTTTTTATGAGATCAAGATCTCACTCAATGTTTAAATCAGTATTAAGACCTTATTTAATTTAGAAAATATCAATATTTTATTTAAATCAGAACTTTATGACTTCAAAGCGCATCATCAAATCGATCATGCGCCTGAATAAATAATAAATTTTAAATAGAAACTTTTAGTAAAGTGGAAACTGAGCGCAAAGTTCTTTGATCTCTCCATGAACTCTGGCTTTAACATTTGCATCTTCAGGGTTATTTAAAACTTGTGAAATCCACTTAGCAATCAACTTCATTTCAGAAGCTTTCATACCTCTTGTTGTAAGAGCAGGAGTTCCAATTCTAATTCCACTTGTTACAAACGGACTTCTTTTTTCGTTTGGAACCGTGTTTTTATTCACAGTAATTCCCGCTTCATCAAGAGAAGTTTCTGCAAGCTTTCCTGTGAGCTCTCTATTTGAAAGGTCGAGTAACATTAAGTGATTTTCTGTTCCACCAGTTACAAGTTCAAATCCTTCACTTAAGAGACTGTCTGCTAAAACTTTTGCATTTGTAACAACTTGTTGAGCATAAGTTTTAAATTCAGGACGAAGAACTTCACCAAATGAAACCGCTTTAGCAGCAATCACATGCTCAAGTGGTCCACCTTGAATTCCTGGAAAGATTTTAGAATTAATTTTTTTACCAAGCTCTTCAGAACACATGATCATTCCACCACGTGGACCTCTAAGAGTTTTATGTGTCGTAGTCGTAATATAATCAGCATAACCCACAGGAGATGGATGAACTCCCCCTGCAACTAGACCTGCAAAGTGAGCCATGTCTACTAAGAGAGAAGCTCCCACTTCTTGAGCGATTTCTTTAAATTTAGCAAAATCTAAAATACGAGGATAAGCAGAGTAACCAGCAATCAAAAGTTTTGGTTTTACTTCTTTTGCAATGCGGCGAATTTCATCATAATTAATAATGCCTGTTTGAGGATCTAATTTATAAGAGTGAGCTTTAAAAAGGATGCCGCTAAAATTTACTGGAGATCCGTGAGTAAGATGTCCGCCATGAGAAAGATCCATTCCAAGAATAGATTCCCCCGCATTTAGGGCCGCTAAATAAACAGCCATATTTGCTTGGCTTCCGCTATGAGGTTGAACATTCACATGCTCTACACCAAAGATTTTTTTAGCGCGATCAATGGCAAGGCTTTCGGCTCCATCAACAAATTGGCAACCGCCGTAATATCTTTTGCCTGGGTAGCCTTCAGCATATTTATTGGTTAACACAGAACCCTGTGCTTCCATAACAGCTTTTGAAGTGTAGTTTTCTGAAGCGATCATTTCTAATCCTTCAGTTTGTCTTTTGAGTTCTTGATTAATAAGAGAGTAAATTTCTGGATCCACTTGTTGAAGAGAAGAGGATGCTGCAATCTGGGTCATGATGAAATCCTTTGTTTTTTTTTGAATGTCTAAATTACCAAATCCAAAATTAAAAAATTTAAGATTTTAAAAAGACTTTCTTAGGATTCTTATTTTACAGGGGACATGAGTTTTTCAACTCTCATAGAGTGGCGTCCACCTTGGAATTCTGTTGCAAGAAAAGTTTTTAAAATCTCAAAGCTTGTTTTTAAATCCACAAAACGAGCTCCTAAACATAAAATGTTTGCATTATTATGTTCTCTTGAAAGTTGAGCTATTTCAGGAGTCCAACAAAGTGCCGCTCTAATATGTGGAAATTTATTAGCTCTCATTGCCATACCTTGCCCCGATCCGCAAATAAGAACTCCTAAATCGAGAACTTGGGACGTAGCTTCAGAAGGAATTGAGGTGCAAACTTTATCTGCAAAGTCAGGATAATCCACTGAGGATTCCTGAGCAGGACCTAAATCTGAAATTGTAATTTGATCAGCAATATTTTTTGAAGCCTTAGAAAGTTCTTCAATAAGGGCTTTTTTAAGAGCCCATCCTGCATGATCTGAACCGATATAAAGATTAATTTTAGTTTTTAAACGAGTTTCGAAAAAATCAGACATGCGTTTGTTCCACCAAAACCAAAACTATTATTTAATACGTGAGTTAATTGACCCGTACGAGCTTGACCAGGAACGTAATCCAAATCGCAAGCTTCAGAAGGGTTTACCAAGTTGATAGTTGGGGGAACAATTTGATCTCTCAATGCTTGCACACAAAATGCACCTTCGATAGCACCAGCTGCGCCAAGGGAGTGACCCATCGCACTTTTTGTACTGCTGACCCAAAGTTTTTTTGCATGATCTTTAAAGATAGATTTAATTGCTGCTGATTCTAATTCATCACCCACAGGAGTGCTTGTTCCATGAGCATTGATATATTGAATCGCTTCTGGAGTAAGTCCTGCATCTTTAAGTGCCATTGTAATCGCGCGAGCAGCTCCGGCACCGTTTGGAGCTGGGTTTGTCATATGATAAGCGTCAGAAGAAACTCCATATCCAGTTATTTCACAAAGGATATTAGCTCCTCTTTTTTCTGCATGCTCAAGAGATTCTAAAATGAGCATTCCTGATCCTTCAGCTAAAACAAATCCATCACGACCTTTATCAAAAGGACGACTTGCTTGAGTAGGATCATCGTTTCTTGTTGAAAGTGCTTTCATGGCAGCAAATCCACCAATTGCCGTTTGGCAAACAGTTGATTCAGTACCACCAGCAATCATTACATCGCAAATTCCGTTACGAATATACTGCGCTGCTTCACCGATAGAGTGAGCACCAGATGCGCAAGCCGATGTAACTGAGTAGTTAGGACCGTGAGCATGATGGGTAATGCTAATTTGCCCAGCCGCTAAATTGGAGATAACCATGGGAATAAAAAAAGGACTGATTCTGCTCGGGCCTTTTTCTAAAAGTTTAAACGATGTTTCTTCGATAGAAGGAAGACCACCGATTCCAACGCCCACAATCACGCCAGTTTTTTCGCCAATCTCTTCATTCATTTCTAAGTTTGCATTTTGCAAAGCCATTTGAGCTGAAGCCAATGCATAATGAATAAAAAGATCCATTTTTTTCTGTTCTTTTTTATGAATATACAAGTCAGGGTTAAAACCTTTAACCTCGCCCGCAATTTTAACGTCAAATTGCTCTGTATTAAAACGAGTGATATTGGCAATCCCTGAAATTCCTTTCAAAGCATTTTGCCAGCTATCTTCGATATTAAGACCTAATGGAGTGAGGCCACCGATGCCGGTTACAACAACTCTATTTTGTTCAGTTCGATGAAGTCTTTTTGCAGGACGTGGATTATTCATAACAACACCTTAACTTGTATATTTAAACAGAAAATTATTAAGCTTTACCTTTTTTTTCTAGGTAAGTAACAACGTCAGAAACACTGCGAAGTTTTTCAGCATCTTCATCAGGGATTTCGATATCAAATTCTTCTTCCATCGCCATAACAAGCTCAACGATATCCAAAGAATCAGCACCCAAATCATCGATAAAAGAAGCTTCAAGCTTAACTTTCTCAGGGTCAACGCCAAGTTGTTCAACGATAATTTCTTTAATTTTTGGATTTACTGCTGCCATATTTGTCCTCTCGTTTTTATTTGTCTCTATTTCCATTTTTTTACCCCATGTAAAGGCCGCCATTCACGTGAATGGACTGACCGGTTAAATAAGTTGATCTATCACTTAATAAGAAAAGAACCACATCAGCAACCTCTTTAGGTTCACCGATACGAGCTAATGGAATCCCATCAGCGATTTTTTTACGAGCCTCATCGCCCAATTGTTCTGTCATATCAGTGCCAATAAATCCTGGTGCGACACAATTTAAGCGAATTCCACGAGAAGCCACTTCTAAAGCTGTTGCTCTAGAAAATGCTTCCATTCCCGCTTTTGTTGCACAGTAGTTAGCTTGACCAGGGTTACCTTTATGACCAACAACAGAAGAGATGCTTACGATTGAGCCCTTACGAGCTTTTAACATTCCTTTTAAAACTGCTTTAGTCACAAGAAAAGTACCTCTGAGATTTGTTTGATAAACAGAATCAAATTCTTCAGTTTTCATTCTTAAAAGTAATTGATCTTTTGTGATGCCCGCATTGTTTACGAGACCATCGATGTTTCCAAATTGTGAAATAACTTGATCTATGCCTGCTTGAACTGATTCTTCATTAGAAACGTCCATTTTTAGCATCATGTGTTTTTGAGTTTGAGGTAAAGAAGCTAAAACTTCTTTTGCAGCATCTTCTCGAGATGAGTATGTGAATGCAACCTGAGCTCCTGCATCAGCAAGAACTTTAACAATGGCAGCTCCGATTCCACGACTACCGCCAGTAACTAATATTTTTTGACCCAATAAGTTCATGGTTAAAACATTCCTTTACGCTTGTACTGAAATTAAACTGATTTACAGATTACCAATCAGCTCTAAATCTTCTAGACTGTTCACATTGAAAACTTTGAAATTTTCGCTGTCAATTTTTTTCACTAATCCAGCTAGAACTTTTCCTGCGCCGAGTTCAATGCAGGTTGTCGCCTTCATTTCTCTCATGGTCTCAATACATTGAGTCCATAGAACGGGCGCTGACACTTGGCGTATAAGATTCTCTCTCAAAATTGCAGATTCGACAACAGGTTTTGCTGTAAAATTCTGAATTATAGGGAATTGAGCATCTTTAAAGTTCATTTGAGTGAGGATTTCGCGCATTTTCTCTTCAGCAGGCTTCATCATTGCACAATGAAAAGGTGCTGAAACTTGCAAAGGAATCAGTCTTAGTTTTTTAAGATCAGGAGCAATCATCTCAGGTTTTAAGTTAGTTTTAATCCATTCAATGGCTTCAGCGCTGCCGCTGATCACAACTTGTCCTGGAGAGTTGAAATTAGCTGGAGACACAGGGCCTTTACCAGAAAGTTCCATTGCTACAGAACACATTTTTTCTACTTGATGGTTTTCTAATCCTAAAACAGCTAACATTCCACCTTGTCCTACTGGAACAGCAGATTGCATCGCTTGACCACGTATACGAACGGCTTTGACGGCCTCTTTAAAATCAATCACTCCTGCAGAAACTAAAGCGGCGTATTCGCCGATTGAGTGCCCAGCAGCTGCAACGGGTTTTAAATTTAATTTTTGTTGGATCACTCTTTCTGTTGCAATTGACACTGTCAAAAGAGCAGGTTGAGTATTTTCGGTAAGAGCAAGAGCTTCTTCAGGACCTTTAAAGCAAAGCTCCGTCATATCTATTCCTAGAGATTCAGAAGCTTCGTCAAAAGTTTTTTTAGCAATATCAAATTGATTGTAAAGAAACTGCCCCATTCCTACATGTTGACTTCCCTGACCGGGAAACAAGAAGGAAAAATTCATTTTTAATACCTCAATAAAGCACTGCCGCTTGTAAGACCCGCACCGAAGGCAGCTAAGAGAACTAATTGTCCTCTTTTAATCTGACCTTTCTGAACAGCTAAGTCAAAAGCAACAGGAATAGAAGCCGCTGATGTATTTCCAGTTTCATCTAGACTTACAACAACTTTTTCAGTTGGAAATTCAAAATAATCGGCGACACTTTGAAGAATTCGCATATTTGCTTGATGAGGGACAAGCCAATCAACCTCAGAGCTTTTAACTTTATTTTGCTCTAGGGCTTCATGACAACAGAGAGTCAGTGTCTTTACTGCGTTTTTGAAAATTTCTCGACCCTTCATAGTTACATACTGAAGGTTTTCATCGAGAACTCGTTGAGAAAATGGAATTTTTGATCCACCACCTGGCAGCGTAAAGAGATCACTAAGACCTCCATCAGCATGAAGATGGGTGCTCATAATCACATTATCTTCTTTGGAGTTTGCACGTGAAACGATAAACGCTCCAGCACCATCTCCAAAGAGAATGCAAGTTTCTCGGTCTTTGTAGTTAACAATACGAGTCAAAACCTCTGCACCTACAACAAGAATGTGTTTATACATTCCAGTTTTGATGAATTGGTCTGCAATGGAAAGTGAATATACAAAACCGCTACATGCTGCTGTGACATCAAAAGACATAATATTACGACAACCTAATTTGTTTTGAAGAACACATGCTGTTGAAGGCATGACTTGATCTCCAGTAACAGTTGCCACAATAATTAAATCAATATCATTGGGAGTTAAGTTTGAATCTTGCAAAGCTTTTTTAGCCGCTTCACACGCAAGATCGCTGCAAGCCTCATGGTCTGCAGCTTTATGCCGGCGTTTAATGCCGGTTCTTTCTACTATCCATTGATCATTCGTATCTACTAACTTTTCAAGATCGAAGTTGGTCACAAGTTGCTCAGGAAGGTATGAGCCGGTTCCTGAAATTTTTGATCGATAAAGTTCTTTCATACAATGATAATCCAGGGATTAATCCCTATCAGCAGCCGTGATTTGTTTACCTTTATAATAAAGGGCTCCATCAGCACCTTTGTGGGCGCGATGTGGACGAGCTAGTTCACCTGTTTTTTTATCAACAAAAGAAGCAGGGGCTGTGATTGCATCATGTGAGCGACGCATGTCACGACGTGAACGGGATGTTTTTTTCTTAGGAGTTGGCATAATTAACCTCTTAAATATCCTTAGGGATCGTATGTTCCTGATTTTAACGTAATAATCTCGAAATTCTTAGACTTTCAAATAGACTAAGTCAATCTATTAATTCAATTTTAAACCTTTTAATGCTGCGAAAGGAGAGGCTTTTTCCTCAGGGAGACTTTCAGTATATGAAAAGTTATGTGTCTTTACGTTGAGTAAACATAAAGAACAATTGTCATCTTTACCCACTGGAGGAGCTGGAGTATAGGGCTCTTGCAGAGCTATGACTTCGTGTAAATATTCGCCTAATTCAAAATGATGACCCCTATAATCAACAACAGAAAATGACTCAGTCCCCAAATCACTAAAGTGGTTTGGTTTTGAGTAATGACTATTTCGGGGATCTTTATTTTCAGGCATGAGGATTTCTTTAAAAGTAGCCTCAATAGGGAATTCAAAATCTAACCCACAACGTGAACACGCCTCTGGAAGATGAGTTTTAATAGAGCCAGAAAGCTCGTAAGCGTTTTGCATTGTCGGTTTAATAAAAACTTTTGCAGTGTAAGATTTATCAAAAATAAGATCTTTTAAGACTTTTGTCAGCGAGTGATCTTTTTGTGTGAGAATTAACTCAAGACCTTCATCTGGTATTTCTTGAAGATTGATGCGCATGGAGGGACTCCCTTATTTTTAAACGAAGGGATTTTCTATAGATAATGCGCTGCAATGTCAAGTTTAAAAGCAATTTAAGCCCCTTAGGGAGCCTAAATACTAGAGAGAAGCCAGCAATTTATCGATTAAAGGAATGATTTGATCGAAATCACTCTTAGAGACAGACTCATTGGCATTCACTTCGCGACACTTTGCCGAGATCTGATCATTAATCATTGAAGACATCACGATGACAGGAATATTTTGATCAAGAGTTTTTAATTTCTTACAAAGAGTGAGTCCGTCCATAATGGGCATTTCAATATCAGTAATCACCAGAGTTTGTTTAATTTGCCGATCAGGTGAAGTTTGAAACTGAAGACTGACATCATCAAAAAGATCAGAACCATTATTAAAAATCTTAATATCTTTAAATCCTTGCTCAGCAAGGATAGTTTGAAGTTTTTTTCTAATAATTGGAGTGTCGTCACAAGCTAAAATCTTAAACTGATCTCTTGAAAGACCCATTGATTTTAAAAGAGAGCTCTCAGTATTTATTAATTTTAATGAGCCAGAGTTATTTTCATTTTGATTTTTCAAAACATCTTCTGTGATTTGTTCAAAATCTAAAAGAGCCACCTCTTTATTGCCAACAAGTGCTATGCCTGTAATTTGAGTATTGCCCATCAATAGAATTGGCGGAGGTTGGATATTATTCCAAAAAAGGCGATGAATCCCAGAGATTTGATCTACAATAAACCCAACAATCTTTTTATTAAAATCACAAAAGAGAATGGCTTTTTTGGAGAGTTTCTCATCAGCAGAAGAAGTCGGAAGCTCAAGGTATTTTTTTAAATCCACCACAGGAACCAGTTTCTCGCGAATAATAACCGTGCCTAGCATGCAAGGGTGAGTGTTGGGTATCGGAACAATTTTGTGGTCTTCAAGGCGGTTTAATTCACTAATTTTAAGAGCGTTAATCCCAAAGCTTTGTTGGCCAAGAAAGAATTCAAAAACTTCGATTTCATTGGTTCCTGATTCCAATAAAATACTTTGAGACTGATTAAATGAATTTTTAGAAGACTCTTTGAATTTATCTTTTGGTATTGCTGTCATATTTAAAATCTTAATTGGCAACGACCCAACAGTAACGCTCTTTTAATCTTAAACTCACTAACTTAGACCAAATTCCTGGATAATAATGTCCCACTTAAGGCGCTAGCTTTGTTGAAGTTTTTAACACCCTGTAAGCAAAATAGGCTGCTCGGTCTTCAGTTCATTATAAACATGTTTTAAGGGTGTATGACTTAGGTATGAAGTTTGCTCATTAGTAGAGTAAGTAGCGGAACTAACTAGGAGGGATTTATGAAAAACCTAATATTAAGCACCTTGCTTTTAATAAGCGTACAGGCGGGCGCAAAAGTTGATAACTTTCACGAACTCATCGTGGATTCACAAAAAGAAAGCGCAGACGTCGCTAAAAAGCTTAACTTTAATATGAATCCAGAAATCGGCTATCAGGCTAAAATCACCCAAATTGACTTTGATGAGGGTAAGGTTGAAGAGCCTAAAAGCAAATTCGATACAGCTAAACTTCATTACTGGAAAAAAATGCAAGTTAAACGCAAAACAAAAAGCGATCTCAATCGTTTAGCTCAAGAAATCAATAATTCAGCCCTTTAATTCTAGAGACTTAACTCTTTAAAGGGTCCCTCCTTTTATTAAGAAGACTTTATAATATAAGCTTCTTTAACTCTTGCTGAGAGTAAATGTAATCAGCGTAAATCATTGTATTTGTTATATTTCTATGGCCAAGCGCCACCTGAACCAAGCGCAAATCCTTTGTCTTTTGATAAAGTTCGATTGCAAAAGTATGCCTTAAAGCATGAAATTTTTTAGGGACTGGACGATAGAACTGCCAGATCTGATAAAGCCTCATATAAGAAATCGGAAAAAGTTCATTTTCCTTATTTTTTTCAGAATAACGCCATAATTGATCAAAAAACTGCGAATGCAGAGGGATTTCTCGGTCATTACTGTTCTTAATCCCCCTAATAAATACCGTTTCATCGTAATCATTTAAATCCCTTTTTTGGAGATTTAAAAGCTCTTGAGCACGGGCCCCTGTTCTCAATGCAAGGCTGAGTAGAAGGCAATCTCGGGGATCTTTATGCATATAATCTTCGATAATAGATTCTAATTTTTGCTTCTCTGGAGAGAGTAAATATTTGGTTTTATTAAGTGAGTAATTACGCGAAGCGTTGATTTGAGCCATGATTTACACCGCCTTGTGTTAAGAGCGCTCATGAAAAATCCATTTTTTAATAAATTGAAAAAAAGGTCATTATGCAGTGCGTTTTTTATTTTATGTAAAATTTGAAAAATTCCTGATTTTAAAAGTCTAATAAATTCAATAACATAGCACTTAATAATATAACTATAAGCTTTAGTTTGTTTTGAAAAACAGGGTACTTAGATACCCTTATTTATTTTCCCAAATAACTTCGGATATTTAGCTCCGAAAAGCAACCCCCCTAAAAGCTCTCTTATTGCGTTTATCATCGCATATTATTGTGTAATGCAACACTTTGATGACATAAGCAGCATTAAAAATACAACAATGCAGTGAGTCTAAATGGGTTTTTAATCAAAAATAGGGGTAAATTCGATACAAAAAAGCACCTAGAAAGGGTGGTTTTTTGTATAAAAATCACCCTTATTTTAAAGAATTCTGGGTTTTTTGTGGGGATTTTAGGATTTAAAAGCCAAATTATTTTTTAAAACGGCTTTTTGATTTTCTTTTTTCTTATAAAATTTAAGGCCTAAGGAACCTTGGTTTTTTTCGCCTTTTTTTCTTATTTTTTTTGATTTTTTAATTCGAAATTTGAATTTTAGAACAAGATTTTTCACTCGCGAGGTATATGCGTAGCGTTAATTTAGATCTATTCGCTTTGATTTTAAATTTTAAAGGCTCTTAGAATTGACTCTCGTATTTTGCCTCAATAAGATTTCAGAAAAGTTAACAAACATCGTTAATTAATAGAGAATTCATGGAAATAGAAAACAGCGAACTGATTCCGACACCTAAAAAAACGAAATCAAAAACGAATGAGTCCTCACTTAAGACTCAAGGTTCGATTGTTGATTCCATTAAAATCCCAGACTTTTTAGAATCAGAAATAATCCCTGCAATGGGTGAAGGTGATGATACTTCTAAATCAAAAACGTCTTTAAGAATGCTTTATGAAGCACAAACAAAGGTGATTAAAGGGCAAATCGGGGATTTGGAATCTATTCGTTTGGGATTGGGGCTTTCACAAAGAAAAATGGCTCAACTTCTTTTAGTGGATCCGTCGGCATGGTCTAGGTGGATTAAAAATCCTCAATCTGTGCCACCTCAAGTTTACAGAGCCTTGCAATGGTACTTAGCACTGAACGAAAAAATCCCTGGACTCACTCCGAGTTATTTTTTAATTCGGGACTTTGATGTTAAAACGCAAGAAAAAACCACCCAGTTTGAAGACTCCCTTAAAAATCAAAAAGAAGAATTTCAATTCGAAATTTTAAAACTTAAAAACCAACTTCTTATTCAGAAAAAACTTTGGATGAAGTTTTATGTTCTTACCTTAGTCCTTATCGCCGGACTTTTCTCTATTTTTTTTATTTTTAAACACTAGGACCTTATAAATTTAGTCTATTCAACCGAAAAAACTTTAACCTCTCAGATTATAACTGAATTTTTATTAAAAATTCAAAAAGGAATTCTAGGTTGAATAGGTTTTTAGTTTTAGTTTTATTAACAGTTTTAGGATTCGGGCTATTAAGCTCAGGGCCTTGTTTTGCTGAAACTCCAGCAGCTAGATTGATTAAATCCACTCTTAAAAATCGCAACTTAAAAAAAACCACAATCACCAGTAAACATATTAATAACTCCGCTTTGACTCTCTCTGTATATGATCAAATGAATGCGGGAGCTATTAGCTCTTTAAAACTCAATGATACAGAGTTACTCAGCCAGTTTGATAAAGGACGTTTGATTCAATCGACTGTTTCTTTTTGGGGTGGAGTTAAAGGATGTTATGCTTTAAATGAAGCGGGTGCATTTACGGATGTTCCGAATGAAGAAGGCTCTAGTATTCTTTTATCTTTAGCAAAGAGTGATCATTTTATTAAAACAACCACTCAAATGAGTTATTGGCTCTCTGGAAAAGACCCTGTTTGCAAAAACTTGAGAACTGATAATAATAGAGAGTTACTCTCCAAACACACAGTTGAAAGAACTGTGACTTTAACTCCGAATGAGTTTACTCATTTACTCTTATTTAATGTGACTTTTAATTTAGATAAAGAAGATCTTCCACCTAAAGATATTCCCGTAAAAAAAGAGGTTACTTTTGAAGCTGTAGCTGGGTATTTGAAACCAGAATTTAATCAGTTTTATGTCTTAGAGCCAGAATCTGGAGAACTTTTAAAAGAACCTCTTCCAGTGAAAGGTGAACAAGATAAACCCGTAATTATTTCAAATGAGGCGGGGACAATGGCCATGGGAGTTTTTTCTCCAGATTTGCCTGTTAACAAAAAAGGTTATGGCAGAGATTCTTATTTAAATTTAGAATCTGCTTCCACTAGCAAATGGTCTTGTAATTTTAAGTTAGAAAAAGATTTTAAACCCGGAAAGCAATCCTATCAATGTTATATCTCTGTGGGAACCAAAGAGCAGGTTAAAAAAACTCTGCACTTTTTGTACAACACTTTTAAAATGACCAATATTTCAGAATTATCAGCCACTGAAGCGGGTTCAGGTTCTAAAAAGAATGCTAAAAAGAATAAAAAAGATAAATCTGAGGATTCAAAAGAAAAATCCAAAGTTGCTGGTAAAAAAGATAAAAACGACAAAGAGACTCAAACTCCTCAAGAAGAAGTGGTCAATGAAGATCTTTCGTATCGTAAACCCGCAACAAAAATTGAAATCGAACCTGAAACAGATAATACCGCAACTCCTAATTATGAAGGTGTGGATTCAGACAGTATGAGAATACTCTTAAAACCAACCTCTAAATAATGACTTTTTAGACTGACAAAAACTTAGTTTTTTAATCGCTTTTTGAATTTTAGGAACCACTGAATATTTGCCATTCTTTTTAAGAGTCGACCAATAAACATCTTTTGAAATCACAATTTTGCCATACTGATCGATTTGGTCCGCCATGATTCTCATGCCACATTCTAAGTTAATATAAGGGTCTAAAATGGTTTTATTGGGATCTTTTGCAGAGAGATTTTTATCTTTTTGCCAGTCAATTTGGCAATTTTGAGGATTAATAGCTCGTGGATATTTTTGCATATCCTGATATGAAAGCTGTAAAAGTCCCTCAGAATAAACATTCACCCCAGTCACTGGATCGATGCCAAGGTTTTCTTTCATGCGACTTAATGGGTTCCAACCAGACTCATAATAAGTGACTTGCGAAAACAACTCAATCCAAGTGTAAATCTGATGCTCACGATCTAAATTTGCAAAATTAGGACAAAAACTTTGCATATCTTCGGCTTTATCTAAATGCGAAATAAGTTCTTCATCCATCAGTTCATAAGAAAACTGAGTCCAGCTTGCGTTACTTGGTGTTTTTTCCCATGAAGCTTTAAAATTAAGTCCTGAGGGTGTGGCAGAATTCTCAGTCTGCAATTGTGCAAAAACAAAACTTGGAGCGACTAGACCTATCAAAAGCGCTTTTAAAAAATTATTCATTTTGAATCCTTTACCTACAGAGGGTTTCAGGACTTTTATCGGTGGCTTTTAAAAAGAATAAAGGCGTTCCAGAAAAATAAATGATAAAAAAAATAGAGAAACTTTTATTTAATTGAAAGATTCTTAAAAATTTTGAATCTTTATCTCCAAAATTTTGCTAAAAAATAAACCTAAAGAATCAAAATATTCATATCCGATAAGTTCTATTATGTTACATGGGGTGTGTTTTTTTGTTTTTGAATAAGGAATTTTGCGTGGCAAACAATCAATTATTTTGGTTTCGAAGAGATTTACGTCTAGATGATAATACCGCTCTCAATGAGCTTTTGGAGAATATTAAGTTTGATCCAAAGAACTCTCCGCAAGTGGTTTTACCCATTTTTATTTTTGACACCCAAATTTTAAATCAATTAAAAAATCCTTTGGATCGAAGAGTTCAATTTATTCTTAAAACAATTCAAGAACTCAAAGTTCAACTTCAAGCTCAGGGAACGGATTTACGGGTTTATCACGGAAATCCCGTAGAATTGATTCCGCAAATCACCCAAGAATTTAAGATTCAATCTATTTATTGCAATGAAGATTATGATCCTTATTCTCGTCAAAGAGATTCTGTGGTTTCTGATTATTGCAAAAAAAATGGAATTCAATTTTTATGTTTCAAAGACCATGTGATCTTTGCTAAATCTGAAATTTTAAATTTAAAGGGTTTGCCTTATTCGATTTACACTCCTTATAAAAAAGCCTGGCTTGAAAAATTTAAAACTCATTTTCTGACCCTTAAAAAATCAAAACTTTCAGAAGTTCAAATCGCTTCTGCTTTTATTAAAACAGCACCGATTCCCCTGCCCCCGTCTTTGCCAAAAGAATATTTTGAGATTGGGGATTTTAAATTTCCTGAAATCAATGTGCCTAAAAAAACCATAGAAAACTATCATCTCACTCGAGATATTCCCTCTTTGCTAGATGGAACTTCGCACTTAGGAATTCATTTAAGATTTGGCACCATTTCAGTCAGAAAACTGATCGAAAAATCTGGTTTTTTAAATGAAGTTTTTTTGAGTGAATTGATTTGGCGAGAGTTTTTTATGCAAATTCTTTGGCATTACCCGCAAGTTGTTAAAAAATCTTTTCGACCTGAATATGAAAATATAAAATGGCGTCAATCAAAAGAAGATTTTGAAAGATGGAGCCAAGGACAAACTGGGTTTCCTATGATCGATGCGGGAATCCGTGAGCTCTTGGCCACAGGACATATGCACAATCGCGTGCGCATGTTGGTGGCCAGCTTTTTTTCTAAAAATCTACTTCATCATTGGTATCAAGGTGAAAGATTTTTTGCAGAACATTTGCTGGATTATGAATTAGCTGCCAACAATGGAAACTGGCAATGGGCCGCGGGTTGTGGTTGCGATGCCGCACCTTATTTTAGAATTTTTAATCCAGAAACTCAGCGAACAAAATTTGATCCTCAAGATCTTTATATTTCAAAATGGGTTCCTGAATGGAAAACTCTCCGCTACCCAAATCCGATGATTGATCTTAAACAAAGTCATCATCGCGCCCTTGAAGTTTATAAAGCTGGACTCGGTAAATAAACTGAACTTAGTTTGACAATTTAGGAACAGAATTAAGAGTCTAGGAGTGTTTTTAAATCTTAAAGTTAGACCTAAGAATTAAGCCTTTGGTCAGAATTAAGAGCGTCAAACTTTAAAGACTCAGATGAGAATCATTTTTTAAATGAGGATTCTAAATTTATGTGGATCATTAAACTTAAGTCGAGTCTTGTATGTTCTTCTTTATATCAAAATTTTTAGTTTAAAAATCAGCTCTTTCGTTAAGCTTTTCTCTGCCTCTCCGATAAGATCTAAGTGTGCTTAGATCCTAAGGAAAGTTTAAAAAAAATGAAAAAAGCTCTTAAACATTTTAAGCTTTTAAATTTGCCTTTCATTTTATGTTGGTTAGGTATTTCTGCGTGCACATTTTCTCCTTATGAAAACGCGCCCCTCATTGATCTTAAAAAAATTGCTCCCTATCTCAAACAGCTAGAAACCATGACTGCAAAGGAAGGCGAAGCCTTTCAAGTTTCTTTTTATCTTTCAGAAAAACTCAAACAAGATGTAAAATTTAATTTTGAAATTCAATCTATGAGTCGTGAATCGCGTCCTCTTCATCAACTTTTTACCAAAGCTCAAAAGCCACGCTTTGATAAAATGTCTGGGGAGTTGACTGTTGTTAAAGGCTCTACTGTGGCGGTTTTAGAACTCAATTCCATCAAAGATGGAGTTTTTAATAAAGATGAACTTTTTGATGTGAAATTAATGGGTCCTCATAATAAAATTTTACATCAAGCGCTTATTTTAGAAAACGCTGAGCCTCTTCCAAAAGTCATTGTTGAAAATGCTTACGCTCAAAAGGGTGAGGATTTAACTCTCCCTATTCGTTTATCAACACCATCAGAGTACCCAACGGTTGTGAACATTGAGTTTCATGATGAAGATCGTAATTCTGCAATTCCTAATTGGGATTTTGAAGTGCCAAAAGTGGTGCAATATGAAATCCCTGCCTTTGCCACAGAAACAAAAATTTTAATTCCCACCTCCCGAGTTTTACAATCATCAGGAGATAAAAAAGCACTTGTTCATTACATACTTCAAAATCCAGAAGTGGCTGAATTTCAAGACAGTGTTTCTGAGTCGCAGCTCTTTATTTTAGATTCAGACATTCCACAAAAAGTTAGCGTGAAGGATCTCTTCATTCAAGCTGGTCAAAAAACTGCCGAGGTGATGCTGACTTTAGATTATCCGGCTCAACATGATATATTCTTGGATTTTACCACTGCAGACTCTTCAGCTTTAGCCGGTGTTGATTATTTAAAAACTCAACTCACGGATGTTAAAATTGCTAAAGGACAAAGCTTTACATATGTTTCAGTACCACTCATTGAGCCCGTAAATCCCAGAATTCAAGAGCAGTCTTTTAACGTTTTAATTTCAAATATTCGAGGGGCCACTCTAAATTTTGATCATTATTCTGCGCTCATGACTTTTGCTTTAGATCAAAAATCTATAAAAAAATCTTCAATCAAACCTTTTGTGATTCCGCATTTAAGTGCTGTTACTAAAAAATATATGTCTAAGGCAGATCTTGAGTTTAAACTTGTATTTAATCATGCCATCACTGATTTAAGTTTAGCTGATTTGAGTTTAAAAAATGCAACCGCAAGTCACCTTACTGGTCCAGTAATTTCTATTGATAAATCTCAATACATCTATACCTTTAAAACTAAAGCTCACTCTCATGGTCCAGTTGAAGTGTATCTCACCAGAAACTCAGTTCTGGATGATAAAGGCCATCTTAACAACCTGCCTTCTGAGCAAGTTTCTTATATTTATGATCCATTAAAACCTTTTGTTGAGTTGTCTTTTCATAAAAATAATCTCAATGATTCTTTAACTTCTGAAAAGAACTCAAATCTAAAAGTCGATGTGACCTTTACAAAAAACATCACTCATTTTGATAAATCAGATATTCGAATTGAAAACTCAGAAGTTTTAGAAATTTTAAATTCAAAAGGTTTCAGCGATCTTTACTCTCCAGATGATCATTTTGTAGTGATACTCAAAAATCCTTCCTCTGAGGAATTTGATCTGAATCATCCATTTAGAATGAGTATTTTAGAAGATGGAGTCAGAGATCAAGCTGGAAATGGAAATATGCCTTCTGCTATTTTGCAAAAGTTTTTTAAATCAGAGCCGCCAACAATTAAAATATCTCTTAATAAAATCTCAGATAGAGAGTCACTTAATCCACTAGAAAAGGTGGAGGTTATTTATAGTCTTTCTAAAGAGGCTGTTTTTTCAAAAATGAATGATCGTGGTTTTTCGGCAGAAAATATTTGGGTTTCAAAAGGTAAGCTTGAACCTCAAAATCCATTTTGTAGGGGCCTTACTTGCAAAGCAAACTTTGTTTTAAATCAGTTTCCTAAAAAAGATGGCAAAGATTTATCTGGTAAAAATTCAACAGATCCTTATTCCATTGAATTTAAAACTGTGGGTGAATTTTATGACCTCGCAGGAAATAAAGGCCTCATGGCAGATCCTTTAAAAATTAATCTTAAAAATGAATTTTCTACTTTAATCATGAGAACCAATTCAAATTCATTAAATAAAGACAGTTCGGCCATGATTACCTGGACCTTTCCAAAAACTTCCCATGACTTTATGATTTCTGAGGTAAATGCTTTAAATGGTAAATTAGTCCCACTGGATCCCTTTTGCGAAAAATCCCATCTCAACAAAAAAATTGAAGCTCTTGAATTGATGACTTGCAGGGCGATTTTTTATCCTCAAGAAAACTTTAAAGGTCTGGGAGAGATTTCTTTAAATAGAGTGGCTCATAATCCACTCACGCTGGTTCCTCCGTTGATATTAAATATAGACACAACTGAGCCTCAAGTTGAAAAAGTCAAAATCAGCTCTACTCGTTTGCGTGCTAACGAATTTGCAAAAGTGGATTTTATTTTGAATAAAAATGCAGGCGATTATGTGGGGAGTTTTTCTCCTAAAAATATTCAAGTTCAGACTCTTAAAAAGAATGCTCATGGTGGAAAAATCGTTCCTCGAAATCCATTCTGTATTGAAAACACTTGTACAGCAGACTTTAGGCCTGCTTCAGGTTTTAAAGGAAGAGTGGCTCTTTTTGCAGATAATCAGTATTCTGACTTTTTTGGAAATAAAGCTCTTCCTTCTCCAGATCCTATCGTGATTGAGATTGATTCTACTTATCCTGGACTGGATGTAAACGTAGATAAAACTCAATTAATTAAAAATGAATCCGCACATATATCTTGGGTATTTTCTAAGGAAATCAAGAATTTTGAACTCTCTAGAAACCTTATCGTGACTCATGGTGAATTAATACCTAGGGAGCCTTTTTGTAGAATCGAAAAGGACTCATCAGTTTATATATGTGAGGCTGATTTTAAACCAACCCAAGAGATTCAAGATATTGCGAATATTTATTTTGATAAAAAACAAGCGCTTCTTGATGAAGTTGGCAACTCTGTTCCTCTTCATGAATTAGTACCCGTCCATATTAATATAGACAATCTCACTCCTTTTATAGAGGTGCATGCTAACCATAAACAACTTAAAGCGGGAGATCTTTTAGAACTTAAATATAAGTTATCTAAGGATTTTAATTTTCTGAGTTCGTATATTAAACTGACTGGATCTAAAAATGATAATGTTTTAGGAACCCTGATTCCAAACATTCCTTTTTGTAAAAACTTAGTTTGTACGGCCTACTTTAAACCTAAAAAAGACTATCAAGGAAAAATCCAGATCTCTGTTCCTAATAAATATTTTGATTTCTCTGGGAATGAAGGCGAAAAAGTCAGTTCTATAGAGGTTGATGTTGATTCTAAAGTTCCGGTTGTGGAGTTTGATACGACTCTTATTGCAACACAATTAAATCTCAAAAATCCAACAACTCCGATTGTTTGGAATCTTTCTAAAGAAACAACGCAGTTTTCTCTAAAAAACATTAAAGTCACCCATGGAACTTTGATTCCGGTAGAACCATTTTGCAAAACAGACACTAAAGATCCAAAAGGTCTTCGTATGAACTGCGAAGCTCTTTTTAAACCAGATGAAAATACCCAAAGCCAAACTGCTGAGATTAGTTTTGCCAAAGAAGAACTTTTTATAGATAGTTTTAATAATAAAGGTCTTTATGGATCTAATCGTTCTCCTCAGGCTTTGAATTTACAAATTGATAATGTTCCACCAAAGGTTCTATCTCTAACTTCGAATCTCAAAAATCTGAATGCCAAAGAGACCGCAACTATTGAAGTGAAACTTTCTGAAGAGACAAACTTTTCAATAGCACATTTATTGGTTGATTCTGGTAAGTTAACTCCAAGAAAACCTTTCTGCGTTCTTTCTCATGGAAAACAAATTTGTGAGGCCACTTATAGTCCTCCAGAAAACACTCCGGCTCAAAAAGTCACCCTGTCTTTGGCAAAAAATCTTGATATAATAGACCAATTTAAAAATAGTTATTTAGAATCTCTGAGAGAAAAGGGAGAGGAACCTCCTCATCTTGAATTGAATTTTGATACGATCAGACCCACTGTCACAATACATCCTGCTTCAGACAAAACAAACCCAGGAATCCGTTGTATGGAAGCTGATAAATGTTTTATGCAATCCATTCCACTTAATTTTGAGGTGCATTTTTCTGAAGACGTTGTAAACCTTAAACCTCAGGATTTTATTGTCGATCCAAACATTGCAAACACACCTATTATTTCTGGCTCAGGAAAAGACTACGTGGTGTCTATTTCACCAAAAGAGCCTATGCTAGTCCCTCTCGCCCTTAATCCAGGTTCTGTTTTTGATGCCTTTAAAAATCCTAATTTTGCTTCAAATACGGCAACCATTACTTTTGATAATTTAGCTCCTGAGCTTATCAAAATTTCTTCTGATCCATTAGACGTGATCAATCTTAAAAAACCAACTGTTAAAATTCGTTTAGATTTTTCAGAAAGACTGCTCAGTTCAGGTCCTTTAAAAGGATTGACCTCTGATTTATTCACTCTTTCAAATTCTGAAGCCGGAACATTGAGCGAGCCTGTTTGTGAAGACAAATCATGTTCATTGATTTTTACTGCAAACAAAAACTTTGTCGGTTCTACGCAAATTATTATTTCTCATAAATTTAAAGATTCTGCGGGCAATTCTGGAGTCATTCAATCGGGTCTAGCATCTCATTTGGATTTAAGAAACATTGATCTGAAAGCCCCTACTGTAAAAATCTCTTCAACGAATGGAAGCAATCTTTCGTTTGGTCAAAATACAGATTTAACTTTTGAATTTGATAAAATTCCGGTGGGTTTTGTTCCAAAAAGCATCACTGTTCCTTACGGAAAATTAGCACCTAAATTTAAGTCTGTCTCACCAGATAAAAAAACGTATACGATCACTTACTTTCCGCAATCTGGAGCGAATCTTGAGGATTTTGATATTTCAGTAAAAGCTGGAAGTTTTAAAGATCAAAATGGAAATGAGAATTTAGCGGCTCAGTTGAAAATTTCAAGTACAGGCCTTGTTTTTATGTCTGCAACTTGCAAAGGATCCACAGCTGAAGATAAAGAAAAATCTGATTACCATGTTTGTGTTTGGGAAAATTCAGGAAAATGGCCAGATGGGTTTCATGTAGACCAACTCGGCAATGCGGGATCGCAAATTCAAGTTACTGTTGTTGGTGGCGGAGCTGGAGGCTCAGGCAGTGAGTGCATTAACTCTTGGTTAATGGGTGGTGATGGCGGCGGCGGTGGCGGTATTGCTGTTCATACAAACTTTATACTCAATCATACGGGAGATTATCTCATTGCAGTTGGAGCCGGTGGAACTGGGGGAAGAACTGTGGCTTCAACAGATTTAACTCCATTTAATGGAAAAGATTCCTCCTTTGATGAAAGCATTATTGGATTTGGAGCTCAAGGACATGAGGGTGGAAAAGCCTCTGGTGGAACCCATAACTATACTGGCGGAAATGGTGGCTTGGGTGGTGGGCATCATGAATTGAATAAATGCAATATTGATAAGTTCGGCAAAAAAGGAAGTGATGGTCCAGATATTTTAAATCCTCACGTGAAAGCAAACCCTGTGGGAAAACTTTATAGTGCCGGTGGCGGCGGTGGAGCTGGATCTGGATTTTTTGGAGATCCAGTCGCTGCTAGAAACTTTATTAATTCTCAATGTTCTCGAGGTGGAAATGGCGGGGCCCCTGGCGGTGGCGAGGGAGCCGAACATTTTACTTCAGCTTACAATCCTTATGGAAGTGAAGGTTCCACTGCTGGTTCTGGTGGTGGAGGCGGGATGGCCTACTTCAATTCAAAATCAGCAGATGGAAGCTGCCAAAAATTTCCGTTTAATGGAAGAGCTGGTAGAAAAGGTCTTGTGATTATTTCCTATAAATGGAAATAAAAAATCTCCTTATGATCCAGGCTCAATAGCTTTATTTAATCTTTGCGAAGCTTGAGAAACACTTCCTACATTTTCAACATGGCTAAATCCCAAATCTTTCATTTGTTTTTCGGCTCTACTAGATCTATTGCCGCTTCTGCAATAAACTTTATAATTTAATTTCTTATCAAGTTTGAGAATTTGATCCTTAAATGAAGAACTTGTGACATCAATATTTTGAGCATCTTTAAGATGACCACTTGAATACTCTTCAGAAGTTCTCACATCAATAAGAACATAAGGACCGCTCACTTCAGTTGTTTTTTCGTTGGCTTGAGCGGGTTGTTGCATTCCAAATATAAAAGATAATATTCCCATAAAGTTCCTTACATTTGATTTTGTAATTTTATTTTTTTGATTTTTCATTTTATAACCTCTTTAGGATTCAAAATTTTATAATATAATCTTATAGTATTCTTATTTACATCATTATGCTCTAGAACATAAGAACTTAATGAGATGATAATTTAACATCTAAGTACTTAAACTAACTATTAAATAGGTTTGTATGAAAAATAAATGGGATGAAAGATATGATGGAAAAGATTATTATTATGGAACAGAAGCTAATTCTTTTTTAATAGAGAACTCATCTGTTTTTTCAAAAGGTTCAAGAATTTTATGTCTTGCTGAGGGAGAAGGTCGGAATGCAGTTTACTTAGCTCAACTTGGTTTTGAAGTAACTGCTGTTGATTATTCTCAAGTTGGAATTGAAAAAATTAAAGCCTTGGCAATTAAACATAATGTCCAGGTACATACAATTTGTGCAGATCTCAACGATTTTGAAATTGAGCCCTTGAAGTGGGAGGGAATTATCTCAATTTGGTGTCATTTGCCAAGCGCTCTTCGTTCTCAAATTCATCAGCAAGTTATTTTGGGATTAAAACCTGGTGGATATTTTCTCTTAGAAGCTTACACTCCTGAACAATTAAAATTTAAAACAGGAGGACCTCATGATCCAGATCTTATGCCCACACTTTTACAAATTGAAAATGAACTGCAAAAACTAGAGCCCCTTATTAAAAAAGAAGCTCTTCGAGAAATCTCTGAAGGCATCGGCCATCAAGGAATGAGTGCCGTTGTTCAGTTTGTAGGAAAAAAACCTACTCTCTAGGACGCACTTCTAAAAGTTCCACATGAAAAATCAAATTGGAATGGGGAGCAATCATAGGCCCCATTTGTCTGTCGCCATAAGCAAGATGAGATGGAATAAATAATGTGCGCTTCCCGCCCACTTTCATTCCCATCAATCCTTGATCCCAACCTTTAATCACATGGCCTGTGCCGATTACAAATTGAATGGGTTGACCGCGATCTAAAGAAGAATCAAATTTAGTTCCATTTTCAAGAAATCCTTCGTAATGGCAACTGATCAAAGCGCCTTTAGAAGTTTCAGTTCCTGTTCCGACTTGAGTGTCAGTGATTTTAAGTTCAGTTGTTGTCATAATTTCTCCTCAAATTTAAAGATTCTCTTGCAACCATAAAAAGTTGTTAAAAGTCATGTTTTTTGAATTCTAAGGAGTCAAAGTACTGCTTTATGAAACACATGTTAGGCAAAAACGGCAAAGAAGCCTCCGAAATAGAAAATAAAAATCGTTGACCTTTTTGATCCACAGAAAATTCTGTAAAACAAAAAAATAATAAAAAAGAATGCTATAAAATATATAAAAAAGAATGCTATAAAGCCTTTAAGAAAAAAAGAACTTAATCTTTTTTTTTAAATAAGGAGAGAAAATGAAAAATGTCAAATAGGTTTTAATGGTAATTTTAAGTCTATCTTAAAGCCCTGAAATCATGAATCAAATCAAAATAATAGAGCAATTTTTAAACAAGTAATTATAAAAAAATAAAAGAGAATCCCAATGTCTTATCTAAAAAAAGTTTTGTTTAGTCTAATCTTAGCCCTACAAATTTTCTCGATTGAGAGTCACGCAACTTCAATTTTATGCAAAGGTGATCATTATGGTTTTGAAGCCAAGGTAAAAATAACAGGTATTGAAAATTATGAAACTTCAACAATAATCACCCGACCTTCGGTAAAGGAATATGAGGTTACAATCATTGACTCAAATTCAGACAAAATTGTCTATTATTCGAAAAGCCTCAAAAAGGACATTTATGGATTTATAAATTCAGAATATGAAGCACCGATGAGTTCGGATTACAAAATCCTTATTGAAGGTAAAAATTCTTTTATAAAAATGCAAAACAATGAGGAGGGCTATATAGCCTTTAGGACTTCACCTGGTAAGTTTGCTAGTGGTATATTTGAAATAGACTGTGACGTTGAATAGTAATTTAAGATTTCAAAATAGAAATGGCGCCTTCCTTAGAGTATCGCCTATATGGATATTTAAAAGTAGTAACTCAGATTCATAAAAGTAAGAACTTTAAACGCATTTTATAGAAATAACAAAAGTATCTAATCCCCTACTCTTCCCTGACCAAGGCTCTTTGGGAGGGGGCTTAGATCCCTTTTGGCGAGAAGTTTGAGTTAAATCTTATGTATCATTTATAAACAAGCCTTCGTTATGGCAACTGATCAAAGCGCCTTTAGAAGTTTCAATTCAAGTTCCGACTTGCGTGTCCGTGATTTTAAATTCAGTTGTTGTCATAATTTCTCCTCAAATTTAAAGATTCTCTTGCAACCATAAAAAGTTGTTAAAAGTCATGTTTTTTGAATCTTAATTTTAGCTTCTCTACAAAAATATCCTAGTTGAAACCTTTATATTCCTCAGTAAAAATAGAACTGAAAATAAAATAAGATTTATTAAGTAAAGGCTCTCTATGAATTTTCAAAAAAAAGATTTCAATCAACAATATTATAAGCTTTGGGAAATGGGTCTGTTAATTCCAGACAACCAATTAAACTCGGTTTATAACGTTAAATACTCTTTTGAAAATAAAAACTTTGTTCATTATGATCGCATTTTATTAAGAGCTCAATCCCCCATGGATGCCATGGAGCGAGCGAGTTACTCAGTCACCTACGGAACAGTTTTTCGTCCTGAAGACGTTTTTTTTCAGGCTGTTTATGACGAAGAAGATAATCTTTTATGGGTTGATGAACATTTTTATAATGTCATTCAAAAAAAGAATGAGTTTAGAGGTCTCAGTCGCCGAGAATTTTTAATCCGATTTGGGGCCACAACCGCAGCTCTTCTCTATGGATTACAACCTGATCCCGCCAACGCAGGAGGATTTGTTCCTTTTGCATTTATGAAAAAAGTTTTAGGAGGCTCTCAGTCTTTTTTATCAACAGGCTCTTCAAATTGGACTTGCCCAGCAGGTGTCACTTCCGTTTATGCCATCGCTATCGGAGGTGGTTCTGGAGGAAATGGTGGTTATGGTGGCGGCGGAGGTGGACTCCGTTATCGCAATGCTATTTCAGTCACTCCTAATTTAAGTTATACCGTCGTGGTCGGTGCTGGTGGAACCAATGGAGTGGCTGGTGGTGATTCCAGATTTGGAGGAACCTCAAATTCAGATGCTTTAGTTTGGGCTGGCGGAGGATCCACTCGCTCAGGTGATACCGGGGGTGCTGGTGGAACTGGTTCTACCATCGGAGGCAATATTGGCGGAGGAGATGGTGGTCTTGCTGGCGGCAATGGCGGTAATGGTGGAGGCGGAGGAGGTGCCGGTGGCTACTCTGGAAATGGTGGAAAAGGTGGATGCTCTTCCGGCTTATGGGTTGCAACAGATGGCACAGGTGGTGCCGGTGGCGGCGGAAATGGCCCCGGTCATAATTCTGGAGGCGGGGTCGGCATTAATGGCGAAGGGTCCAGTGGACTTGCGGGATCTGTTGCCAACACTGGCGGAAAAGGAGGATCAGGTGGAGCCAATGCACCGGATGGTTCTTATAGTTCAGGAAATCTTCCTGGAGGTGCTTATGGAGGTGGCGGAGGCTACACTCATACTGGTGGAAATGGAGCTTTAAAAATTAAATGGGGCAACGGTGGGACCACTATCGTATCTGGTCAAGAACCACCCTACACCACTCCTGGATCTTACACATGGGTGGCGCCAGCTGGTGTTACTTCAGTTTGTGCGGTTGTTGTTGGCGGAGGTGGCAATATGGGAAGCGCCGGCGGATCCGCCACTTGTGGACCTATGACCAAAAGTGGAGGCGGTGCTGGTGCTTATGGTGGCGGCGGTGGAAGTTTAGCATGGGCCAATGATATGCCAGTCACACCGGGAGCAAGTTACACAGTTGTGGTTGGTGCCGCTGGAGGCAATAGCTCATTTCTCCCAGGTGTAAGCGCTTCTCAAAGTGGTGGTGGTGTTGGTGGAACTGGTGGCGGCAGTGGAAACGGCACTGGCGGTGGTGCCGGTGGCTACACCGGTGATGGTGGAACTCTCCTCGGTTCAAATTATGGAACTGGAGGAGCAGGCACTGGTGGTGGTGCCGGTTCAGGAGGAGCCGCGCCCAACTCCGCGGGTGCCGGTGGCGGCGTAGGACTCTTAGGACAAACAACCAATGGCGCTGGCGGACTCAGTACAGGTGGCGGCGGAGGTGGAGGTTCTGGTGGAGCTAAAGGTGGCGACGCTGCTGCCGGTGGTGGCGGCTTATATGGCGGAGGCGGTGCCTACGGAGTCGGCGGCGGAGGAAGTAATGCGGGAGCTTCTGGAGCTGTTCGTATAATTTGGGGAACAGGACGCTCTTACCCATTAAATGCCACTTAATTAATTTATAAAGATTTAAAAGAAGGAACTGATGAATCTTAAAAAAAATCATTCAAACGAAGATCAAGAAGTTCAAAATTCAAATCTACCTAATTCCTTTTCGCGACGAAAAATGATCCAATTTTTTGGAGCTTTATTTTCAGGATTTATGTTCCCCTTTTTATACGCCTCAAGATCCAAAGCAGGGGGATTTATCCCTTTTTCATTTATCAAAAAGTTAACCAAAACAGCTGATACGGAAGCTTTTTTTATAAATGTATTTACTGGAACTGGTGGAGCTCTTACTATCACTAATGGTCTCAACTTTGTTGATACGGGCGGAGCCATTTGGTCTGCAACTCGAACGGGAACTGAAGGCAATGGTCCTGAACTCATTAATACTGTTCGCGGCGGGAGTAAAAGATTGCTTACGGCGAGTACTTCTGGTGAATACACACTTTTAGATCCTGTCACTTTTAATAACAATGGTTTTTCAATGACCACAACAGCGAACAGCTACATTAATTATAGTGGATTTAATAAAGTCGTTTGGTCCTTTTTAAAAAAACCAAAATTTTTTGATATTCTGACTTGGACCGGAACTGGAACGACGGCCACGTTAAATCACTCTTTAGGAATCTTGCCTGGAGTGATCATTATAAAAGCCACGACCACTGATTCCTTTACCGATGGAAACAACTGGATGTATTGGCACCGTTCAATGCCGGGCCCGACCTCTCAAAGTGCAAGTACCAATTGGCCCAATGCTTGTACTCTGAATACCACTAGCACCTATGGAAGTTACAATGGTTGGTTAACAGTGACCTCCACTCAAATCACTCCAACATATCATAAAACGAATGGCATCACTTACATTGCTTATGTTTTTGCTCATGATCCATCCGCCGATGGCATTATTAAATGTGGCAGTTATTTAGGAACTGGAACTGGGACTCCTCCTAATGTGGTTTTAGATTGGGAGCCTCAATTTATCATGATTAAAAATATCACCTCGACAACCAATTGGGAGATTTTTGATTCCATGAGAGGCCTCACGGTTTCAAATAATAATGGATCCATTGGACCCAACCTTGCTGGTACAGAATTTACGAATGAACCTCGTATGCATGTGATGAGCAATGGATTTTACCCCGATAATACAACCAGTGCTTATGAAAACACCACTGGAAATTATTATGTTTATATGGCTATTCGCCGCTCTCTCAAATCTCCAACAAGTGGTTCACAAGTTTTTGGAATTTGTTATCACCCACCATCAACAAGAGTGGATACAGGAATTTTAACAGACCTTTTACTTTTTAAAGCCCATACCTATGCTCCTGGTGAATCTTGGTTTGTTTACGATCGCGTGCGCGGGGGAAGTAAAAGATTATTAATGAATACAACCGATACAGAAGCCAGTGGTTATTTACCAACTTATTTAAATTTTGATTTTGCTTATCAATCTGGAGTTAACAATGTTGGGAGTGGTTTTTCGGCAAATATTTATATGGGATGGGGATTTAAAAGAGCCCCTGGAGTTTTTGATATCGTTTGCTATTCTGGCACAGGTTCTGCGCAAACAATTGCTCATAATTTAAAAGTAAATCCAGAATTAATTTTTGTAAAGTCTAGAAACACAGCGATGAGTTGGAGAGTTTCTCTTCCATTTATTATTGGACTTAGTAATGTTGGGTATCTGAATTCAAACAGTCACATGATGGGAGTAAATGGTTCTGAGTACACTCAATTACCGACTGACACTAATTTTTATCCTGGAGGAGTGGGTTCTGGAGTGGGCACATCTGGAGAAAACTATGTTGCTTATTTATTTGCTAGTAAAGCTGGGATTTCAAAAATTGGAAGCTACTCTGGATCAGCTGTTGGAGATGTTTCTGTGGATTGTGGATTTGCAAGTCCAGGTCCCCGATTTGTTTTATTAAAAAGATATGATTTGGCCGGAGGAGATTGGCTAGTGATTGATTCTACGAGAGGTTCGACTGTTTATTCTATCCTCAACAGCACCAGTGCCGAAACCACCGCAACGGTCATTACTTTTAGCTACACTGGTTTTGTGGCCAAAGCTTCTACGGTGGCTAATCCTGGAGCCGGAGCGAATTTTATTTTTATGGCATTTGCGTAAAAACAAAAGCCTTTTATTAAGTGACAATGAGTTTAAGAAGTTTTATTTCTGTATCCAGGTTTTGCGAGCACTTCGATATAAAAAGTTTCTTTTTTTGCCGATGCTGAAGCCGCAATCTTTTTATTAATTTCTGAAATATGAATCACTTCCGCAGTCTCAGGATTGTTTCCGAATTTGCAGTCAAAATCCCAAAAATCTACGTTTTCAGGAAGGGCTTTTCTGCGCTCTCTTCCAATATATTTTTTGATTTCATGTTTAACCCAATCCGCTTGGCGGTCTGGGGCTTTATTGGGGGCCGTGAGTTTGAATGTTTTTTTCATAATTTCCTATTGCGGTTGTTCGTTTCAAAGACCCTATTTATTTAATTCTATGAAATTCCGCAATAGTTATATTAAACTCTTCTAAAGGTTTTAATTATAAATAGAAGAAGAACCACAAATTATACAATCAGTGTAACTTGAGGAAATACAAGAACTAATGGGAACATAGTTTTGAGAATATAGATGAGCATTGTCTCCATATTCATCTCTAATTTCACAGCTGTTTGATGCAAAAGAGCTTCGACTTGTTTCACAACTTGAGGATGTGTCATAAGTATTAGGTACCCCATAGTAATCAGGATTTGATGGCCAATTAGTATAGGGAGATCCACTACAGTTCAAGGTTTGGTATCTATTAGCTGTTCCATTAAATGACCATTTTGTACAAGTCCCGCATACTGAACTACTATTGTTCCAGTTATTATTACAATCTTCATCTACATTAGGAGTTGATGAAGCTGAAGCTGAAATGACAGTACATTGTAAGTTTCCTAATGATCCTATAACAAATGAATCTGAAGCTCTTATTAAACGAACAGCCACTGAAGACCATGCAGATCCATTCCATCCATCATTCGGTAACGAAATTGCACCGGCGCTTGAACCTGCGAGATCACAATTCACTAAAATTAAGTCAGTCCAAACTGAATTTACTTTGAGAAATTGTATTTTACAACCGTTGGCTCCACCATTTGCTGAACCCATCGACCAATTTACAGTAAAAGTTTTGTAATTTGAAGTTTGATTCAGAGATAAGTTTTTTGGCAATCTTCCTTTTGTTAAAAAAGCAAAAGGAATAATTCCTGTATAAGAGACACTCATTAACATGAGTTGAACTATGATAATTACAAATAATAATTTTTTTATCAAACTTTAACCAAACTGAGGGTTTAATTACATTTCTCAAAACTGATTTAGAATAAATTATCTAAAAATAAAAAGTAATGATGTATTGAAATTAAACCATTAAATCTGGACCTGATTTTAAAATTATTCGCGGGGGCGAACTTCAAGCAATTCAACATGAAAAATCAAATTTGAATTCGGTGCTATAACTGGACCCATTTGTCTATCGCCATAAGCAAGGTGTGATGGAATAAACAACGTGCGCTTGCCGCCAACTTTCATTCCCATCAGGCCTTGATCCCAACCCTTAATCACGCGACCTGTACCGATCACAAATTGAATCGGTTGACCACGATCCAATGAAGAATCAAATTTTGTTCCGTTTTCTAAAAAACCCTCATAATGGCAGCTGATTAAAGCGCCCTTTGAAGTTTCTAGACCTGTACCCTCTTGAACATCGGTAATTTTAAGTTCGTTTGTAGACATTATAAATCCTCGTTTTTTGTAAATTGTAAAATTTAATCAGGATCACTCAAATAACATACTCTCAAATTTAATTATACTGGAGATTCAGCAACCCATTGCATTTTGGACTTAACCAAATTGGAACCACTTTTGCAATTTTGAATATGTAAGTTTTCCTTAAAAATAACCATTAAATCTGCAGTTAAGAAAAGACTTCAAAAATAAAATCTGCCTATTTACACAGCGAGTCTTTTCTCTTAATTTCACCGTTCTAAAAATTTAAAGACTCTTGTTCATGAAGGAAAATCTATGAAAAAAATTATGTTATTTTTTGCAATTTTTACGGCATCTCATTCTTTTGCTGCAACAACTTATGATGTTTGTAACGAGCGCGCAGAACATTTTCAAATCAATGTCACTGATGCTGATGAAAACTCTGGAACTGTGAATTTTGTTGATGGGCAATTTAATTTTACATCAAAAGTTGATGCTGCAACTGAAGAACTACTTTTGAGTTCAAAAATTAGATTAATCACAGAAGACAATTTATTAAAAGGAACTGGATTTGTGAACAAAGAGAGTTTGCAAAATCTTTATATTATTGTGGGTGAATCTCAAACTACTTATGCCGTTGTTCACGGTGCCAGAGGAAGATGGTTCCTTTACGGCTCATCGGCTCAATGTCAGTAATTTTGGCCAGTAATTATGGCCACTAAGCTCAACTAAAGATCTTCAACTTTATAATGAGTCATTTTTAGGAAGTGGCTCATTACAAAAAATAAATTATGTTTCATAAAGTTAATTTCTAATGGGCCAAAAAGATAAAATTATCATCTTTTCGCCCTTGCTCTTGATCCTCATAAATCCAAAATTCAAAATTCAAAATTTACAGAAATTAAAATGCCTGAGATAGATATCCAGTCCCTGACTTTTTTAAAATTAGCTTTTAGTAAAAAAATAAGATTTAATTTTAATAAATAGAATTTTCATACTTCTTTAAGGACTCTTGAGTGAAGCCACCAATATTCAGTAAAAAACGTAGGAATTTTTTAAAATTCACAACACTCTTTAGTCTATCAGGATTTTTACAAACTCAATTTAACCTAAAAGCCCAAGCAGGAGGTCTTATACCTTTTGCCTTTATTAAAAAAAAGGGCGATCCTTTTTATAGTATGGTGACTTTATTGATAAAAGGTGTTGGTTCTAATGGATCAACAAGTTTTATAGATCAATCTAAAAGTCAAAAAACAATCAGCCCAAGTGGCAATGCTCAAATTTCGACATCTCAATTTAAGTTTGGCAATAGTTCTATGTATTTTGATGGTGTGGCTTCTCTACTTAATGTGCCGGCGAGTGCAGATTTTAATTTTGGAACCGGCGATTTTACAATTGAATGTTGGATTAAAACTTCATTAAAAGTAAATTACCAATCTATTTATATAGTATTTGCCAATAATTCCAACACAGCCTGGTTGCATACTGATTCCTCTGGCTATTTTATATACGGGACTAATGGAAATGTTTTGAACCAATCAAACACTCAGGTTTGTGATGGAGTTTGGCATCATGTCGCAATTTCAAGAGAACTCGGCACTCTTAGATCTTTTGTGGATGGTGTCTTTAAAGTTTCATCTTCAAGTCCAGATGATGTTGCTGTTTCAACCACAGCGGGTACAATAGGAAGCTATGGAGCTTCTCGATATTTTAGTGGATATATGGCGGACTTGAGAATTACAAAAGGAAAAGCACGCTATATAAATAGTTTTTCATTACCAGAGAGTTTACCTACAAATTAAGTTTTGATTTTTTAGCGGATGTGAAATTTTAGAATAAGTGTTTCAAATTGAATCATTTGCATGAGTTATTTGGGTCTGGTGCGGTCTCTGCCAGCGGAGGCAATGGCAGAGTTGTGATCAGTTGGTAAATTTATTTTGGAGGATTCGATTTATTACGAATCGACATCTGCAAGGCTCTTTCTTGATCCATTCTCTTTAATAAAGCCGAGAGGCTTTCAGAATCTTTTGCATCTGGTGGAGTTGCAGGCTTATTCTTTTCAGCAGCTATTTTTAATTCTTTATCTAAAAAGCTTTTAAAATAAGCTGGATCTGTTTCTATTTCCCCCGCATAACCAAGACTTAAAATAGCTCTGCGGTCATCTGATTCCACGCCGAGCTCTTTCAGCTTTTTCATCTTTGCTAAAATCTCTGCCTCTGTGTATTTATAAACGCCCGCACCACTTCTTTGGGATCCAATGCTGTGAACATCTTTAACGATCCCCTCAATTTGTTGATTCGATAACTGAGGAAAATCTTTTTTAAGTTCTGCAGCTCTTTCCGCATCTGTTAAAAGCGCATTTTTATGAACCACTTGTTCCAAAGTTTGCCCAGAGTATTTAGCCTGTTTCATCACACGATTCACCGCATTTTGAGTGCGATCGGAAACTCCTCGACCGCCCCCAATATTTTGAACGGCATCACGAGATTTTTTTTGAGCACTCTCTAAACCCGCCAAGAGTTCTTGTCCCTTGGGAGTTTTATTGAGAGTTTCTGAAATCAATTCACCTGCTTTGGCAGAGCTTTTAACCACATTAAAAAGTTTCACAATCCCAAGTGGAGTGGCAAATTCGCCAACAACTTGCCCTGAAATCTTACAGTAGATTTGGTTTTTCTCTTGTTCATTCAAACAAGATCCCACTGAATCCACCCTATCATCGACAAATTTTTTAATAGCCAGAGTAAATCTTCTCGAAAACTCTTCACGCGCCTCCGCATTGGTCATCAGTTGCCAAATTTGCGAACGAGCTGCCCACAATTCTTCAGGCAAGTTAACCATGCCTTTTAAATTATTCCAAACGGCTGTCAGAGCCTCTTGAATCACATTGGCTGCACAAGAAGCCGTTTGTTTTTCTAAAGTGGATGGATTGGTAGATGGATTGATTTTTTCTAAACAACTTTTATGATCAATTTGTGGATAAAGACCTCTCACAGCACCTGTTCCTGCTTCTAGAGAGTTGCCACAACAAAGCTGTTCTTTAGTCTTGCTTAGGGTGCTTTCAACGGACTGATCGTTTTTTAATTCATCACAAGAAACGTCTGCTGCCAAAGCTCCTTGAAAATTAAAAATCCCCCCTAAACCCAACATGAAACAAATCCAAAAAGAGCAAAAATTATTTTTCATTTTTAGCTCCTGTTTCTGTTTTAAGATTTTGAACGGCCACTAAACCCTTTTTGATAAAAGATTCAGAAGAGTTTTCTTTCCATCTTAAAACGGCCTGAAAATTTTGATTCCCATGAAGATGCAAGACTTCATAAGTAAAAAACTTTCGCCCGGCAATTTCGTATTCCGTATTGTAAGAGATGATGTTTCCACCGTCTTTGTTGGGCTGTAATTTAAATTTGGATAACTGAACCGGTTGATCACTCACTAAGCTTTGCACCGTGTTTTTACCCTTACGGATTTGATCTTCGAGCTTTTTAAGATTTTTAAAATCAGAAGTGATAAAACCCTCATGTTTTGAAAACAGCAAATCTATGCTTGGGTCTTCTGTAAAAAGATAATGCTCAAAACCCTCTGTTGGCGTGAGAGTGTCTTCATCTTTTTGCCACATTTGCGGAGATAAAAGACTGAAATGTCTGTGAGCCTCTTTATTGGCTAGCACCCGATGAGTTTGAGTAAAAATTAAGACCAATAAAAGGGCACTAAAAAAAACGACTTTAAATTTAAATTTATTTTGAGATTTCATAATATTACTGAACGGCATTTTTTAAAAAAACATGAGTCATTCAAGCCCTCTTTAAGGGGCCGTTCAGCAAATTTTGTGGTTCAATATTATGATACTTTTCTGAGTGTTTCAGATTTAGATTTTTAGCAGCATAAAATCAAAAATTTCAGGCTCAAAAAGCCAACTTACTTTGATGAATAATACCGCTATAAATCATATGTTACACTAAAATCGATCAAACCTCTTAAAGAAGTTCGATCGATTTTTGAATTCTGCTGAGAGTTTCTTCTTTGCCGAGAATCTCCGCCACTTCAGAAGCTCCCCCAGGTGAAGAAGCAAGTCCTGTCAGCGCCACTCTCATTGGCCACATCACTTGACCATTTTTAAGTTTTTTCTCAGTGGCATAATTGAGCATGAGATTTTGGATCAACTCGTGATTCCAATTTTTATTTAAATCGGCATTAGAACTCAAGAGAGTTTGAAACTCTTTGAGAACTTCTAAAGAATTGGCCGTTGTTGTTTTCATTTTCGCATGTTCAAAAAGGGACTTATCGTAAGGATAAGGCATTTCGTTCAAGAAAGAAATCATCTCTGGAATATCAACAAGTGCTTCAACCCGGTTTTGAATTAGAAGAGCAATTTTTTTGGTATCAAACTTGGTTTTGATGTTTTCAGGAAAATACGCAGCCGCTAAATTATAAAACTCTTCTGGAGATTTACTTTTCAAATGTTGGCTGTTTAAAAAGCGAAGTTTCTTTTCGTCAAAAATAGCGCTGGCTTTATTGATTCGCGCAATATCAAAGCACTCTTCAAGCTCTTTTAAAGTAAAGAACTCTCTGTTATCACCCGGACTCCATCCTAAAAGAGCCACATAATTCACAATCGCTTCAGGAATGTAACCCTTATTGATAAAATCAGATAAAGATGCGGCTCCATCTCTTTTACTGAGTTTTTTTCCGCTCGGGCCTAGGATATGTGGAAGATGGATGTTCACTGGAACTTCCCAACCAAAATGTTTATAAAGAAGAACATACTTAGGCGTTGAATTTAAATACTCCACACCTCTCACCACATGAGTGATTTCCATTAGGTGATCATCAATCACATTGGCAAAATTATAAGTCGGCAAGCCATCGGCCTTCATTAAAACTTGATCATCTAATTGATCATTACTGATCGTGATGTCTCCATAAACCACATCGTGATAAGTGGTCGAACCCTCTTTATTGATTTTTTGACGAATCACACACTCTTTGTTCTCTTTTAAATTTTTTTGAATTTCATCCGCAGTCAAACGACTGCAACGGCCATCATAAGAGGCAATAGCGGCGTTTTCAGACTCCGCTTGTTTACGGATCTCATCAAGAGTTTCTTTAGAACAAAAACAACGGTAAGCATGGCCTGACTGAATGAGTTGCTCTGCGTACTGAGCGTAGATTTTTTTTCTTTCAGATTGAATATAAGGGCCAAAGGGTCCACCAACATCAGGACCTTCATCCCAATTTAAACCCGTTGTTTTTAAACTGTCATAAATCACTTGAACAGCATCTTCCACAAGACGAGCTTGATCGGTGTCTTCAATTCTTAAAATAAAGGTGCCTTGGTTTTTTTTAGCGATTAAATAAGTAAAGAGTGCCGTTCTTAAATTCCCGATGTGCAAATATCCAGTAGGACTTGGAGCAAATCGACTTCTCACTTTGACAGAGGCGTTTGTTGTTGTGTTCGATGGGTTTAAAGCAGACACGGCATTCTCCTTGGTAGAAAGCTATTTTCATGAGTGATATCAAATAGCTTCTAATTTCTATCATTTTTGAACTCGGAAATACAGGATTATAAAGACTTTTTTAATGGATCTTATTAAATTTTAGTTAATCCTTTAGGAATTTTATAAATTTTGATAAAAAACTAGACAAGAATTTAAAGTCCAATCAAAATTTTATAATCTAAATTAAAAATGATTTTTTTGAGGAGTTTTTGTGCCACTTTTAAACACTTTATCAAGAAGAAATAGTTTTGGCCGTGGTGGTGGAGGTTCAGCTCCCGCACTTTTTCCTTTCACAACATTTACATTCAATACTGCAGGTTGCATTGGTAGATATGGGCCTACTTTAGCGCAAATGCAATCTGCTTATTCCTCAGCATCCTGGTCTTCAAATACTAATTATTTTAATCAAGGTAGAGCTCAAGGTTATCAGGTTTTTACAATCCCAAAAACAGGATCCTATATTTTTGATATTGCCGGAGCTGCCGGGCAAACTGGCGCTAGTAGCGGCAACTATAGCTATGGAGCAAGAATAAGAGCCACAATCAATCTTATTTCAGGAGATAAAATAGAAATGGTCATTGGCCAAAGGGGTGGCACAACGGGTGCTCAATCAACAGGCTCATCAGCAGCTGGTGCTGGAGGAGGAACCTTTGTAGTTTACAATGGAACAACTACTCCACTTATTATTGCAGGTGGGGGTGCTGGCACTTATAGCACTCCCCATTCATCTACTTTTTGGAATGGACAAACTCGTCAACAACCCCGTTGGGATGGATACAACTTTTCTCCAGCTGTTTTAGGATCCAATCCTAGGTTGGGTTATGGTGGTTGCGGATATCATGGAGGTGGTGGTGGTGGTCTTTTAGGTTCTGGAGATGGTTATCCAGGCTATGCTTACACTTCTGCTTCATCTGCTGATGGTACTTACACGCATGGTGGAGCCTTTAATGCCGGTGGCCCAGTTTCTTCGTATGCTGTTGGCGGTGGCTATACAGGTTATGCTGATGTCACTGGAGGTTTTGGTGGCGGCGGAGGCGGACATTCTGGAAATAATTCCGGTGGTGGAGGTGGTGGTTATTCCGGAGGTCACGGTGGTCAGACAGGTTACGGTGGAAGTTATCTCACAGGAATAGGAGGAGGTTCCTATATCATAGCAGGTGCTAACAATGTTTCTACAAGTGATGGAAATTTTGATGGCAGTTCTATTTTTAATGGAGTTTCAATCGGTAATATTGGTTACAATAATGGACATGGCTTTGTGACAATCACAGCCATTTAAATTTAAACTTTCAAATTAAAAAACAAAACCCCAATCACTTTAACCATGATTGGGGTTTTTTATTATCATTCAATGTAATTTTGAATTCTACAGCGTGTTCGTCGCATTTAAATCTTTAAATGCACCCTCTAAACGCTGAATCATACTCACTTCGCCAGCACGTTGCCATACGCGAGGATCATAGTATTTTTTGTTTGGTTTATCATCGCCCTCAGGGTTTCCGATTTGACCTTGGAGATAGCCTTCATTCTTTTTATAGAAATCCATCACTCCAGCCCAAGTTGCCCACTGAGTGTCTGTATCAATGTTCATTTTTACCACTCCGTACTCAATCGCTTCACGGATCTCTTCAGTTGTAGAGCCTGAACCACCATGGAATACAAAGTTTAATGATTTCTCTGGGAGGTTAAACTTTTTAGATACATATTTTTGAGAGTTATCTAAAATCTTAGGAGTTAATTTAACATTCCCTGGTTTATAAACACCGTGAACATTTCCAAAAGATGCCGCAATCGTAAAACGCGGATCAATTTTAATTAAATGCTCATAAGCATAAGCCACGTCTTCAGGCTGAGTGTAAAGAAGTGAGTTGTCAGCATCGCTATTATCCACGCCGTCTTCTTCTCCACCTGTTACGCCGAGTTCGATCTCTAAAGTCATGCCCATACGAGACATTCTTTTAAGATATTTTCCGCAAATTTCGATATTCTCTTCAAGACTCTCTTCAGAAAGATCCAACATGTGAGAGCTAAACAATGGTTTGCCGTAAGCTTCAAAATGTTTTTCTCCCGCATCTAATAAACCATCAATCCAAGGAAGAAGTTTTTTAGCCGCATGATCTGTATGAAGAATCACAGGAACACCGTAATGCTCCGCTAAATTATGAACATGTTGAGCTCCAGAAATACCACCTAAAATAGCAGCTTTTTGACCGTCTAATTTAAGACCTTTTCCGGCATAATATTGAGCGCCACCATTTGAAAACTGAATGATCACTGCTGATTTAGCTTTTGCAGCTGCTTCAATCACACTGTTTACTGAGCTAGTTCCGATAACATTCACTGCAGGCAATGCAAAATGATTTTTTTTGCACAAAGCAAAGAGCTTTTGTACATCTTCGCCTGTCACAACACCAGGTTTTACAACATCTAAAATTTTCATAAGGATTCCTTCTTTCTAACGTTCTAAACTATTTTTTTGCTGGATCTTTTGCAGGTGGCTCATCAAATGTCCAAAATTTAAATCCCAGCTTAAGAGCTTTTTCTAAATCAGTTTTATCGATTTCATAGACATTTGCCTTACCCGTAATGGTTCCACAAGCCTGAATATGCATAAGTCCATCATATTTATTCTCTGCAGAAAATACGACGATATCGCCCAATTCTTTTTTCATGTCATCAAGGCTGATGGCCTTACCCATACCACACTGTAGAGATCCGTCGTACTTGTACACTTTTACGTGTTCAACTTTCACTGAATTGTCCTTTGCCTGTAAAGTTTCTTTTTTAAGTGAGACACAGTGTCCACTGGCACAGCCCGTAAAAATAAATGCAAGAACAACTAAAGATAAAAAACTTCTCAATGACAAACTGTATTTAATTGATTTCATAAAAAGCCCCTTTTATTTAACAGTCGAGCTTTTTGGAGTCGCTGGTGAAGCCTCTAACCAAGGAATTGAACTTTTTGAATTCCAACCGAACTCTAAACAATAAAGTAGTCCTTCGTTGGAAACAAAAAACAATTTGTTTTCTTTAATCACCGGAGCAGCAAAAACGCCTCGACCTGGTTCATAAGAACCAATATTTTTACCTGTGAGAGCATCTAAAAACTTAAGCTTTCCTAAAGACTCCCCGTAAATCACCATCCCTCTATGAAAGATAGGAGTCGTGGCAATCCCACGGTTCTCTAAAGATTCTTTCCAAACTTTTTGACCATCTTCTTTTTGAACCGCTAAAAATTCCCCTTGAGTCGTTCCAAAATAAAGAAGCTTGCCTGATACTAAAAGTCCGCCATAAACACCGGCATTGTACTTCCATAAAATATCGCCAGAATTTAGATTAATCACATAGAGATGATCGTCAAAACCTCCAACATAAAGCTTCTCTTCGTCGACAACAGGATCAAAATCTAAATCTCTAAATTTTTTATTTGTATTGAGGATTTTTTCCCATTTCAAAGAGCCAGAACTAGAATCTAAAGCTACGAGAGCTCCATCGCTAAATCCTGTATAGAGAACCCCTTTATGAAGCACGGGTTTAGAACCACCACGGATCGACAAACTTGAAGAGTCTTGGCGGTTGTAAAGCCATTTTTGTTTACCTGTTTCAGCATCAAGAGCAAAAAGTGTGTTCGCCCCACTCAATACAAAAACTTTACCTTCAGCAACGAGGGGTTGGCTGAGATTTTCCATTTTTGTATTAAAAGTCCAAGCCACTTTGCCGTCTTCTGGATCCACTGAGTAAACTAGCCCATCTAAAGCCGCAAAATAGATTTTTTTATTAGCAAGAACACCCGAACTTTCAATACCGTTTGCAATATTTAAAGACCAGATCTCTTCTCCAGAGACCTGTCTGCGGGCACTTAACTTATCAAAGGCATTACCCTGAATCACTAAATCCTTAAAGAGAATCGGGGTAAAACGGTGAATTTTTCGAAAACTCAAAAGGTCTTCATTGTCTAAGGATTTTATCCAACGTGCCTGAATATCAAAACGTTTTTTAGTGATCGCTCCGTTGTTGATATTATTAATATGGGCGCATCCAACGATTTGCGAGCACCCTATGAATAAAATAAAGAGTGAAATGAGCGTTTTGATTTTCATTCGAATCACGTTCCAGATTTTTTCAATTTAAGTAATCTTAAATACTTCTCTGCAGTTCTTGAAATCACAGAATCTTGGTTTTGACCCTGCATCAACTGAGTGTACATTTCTTCAGCTTTTGTATTGTCATTAAGAGTTTCATAGCAAAGACCTGATCTCAAACGAGCTTCTTCATGAAGAAACTTTGCTTTATCGTTGGTGATCACTTTTTTCCATTTATCAACTGCCGATTTGCAATCTTGTGTTTCAGAATACAAATTACCCATTTGATTCATCACAAGAGCTGATAATAAATCATTGCCAGAAGCATGAGATTCTACTTTTTTAAGAGCCTCAAGAGCTTCACTTGGTTTTTGATAATTCACTTCGATTTCAGAAAGATTTAAAGCCGCCATAAGAGCTGCTTTTGAAGAGTTATTATTTGATACGAAATCTTGAAAACCTTTAATTTCAGGACCGTAGTCTTTTTCTAAGTCACCAGTGGCTACTAGCTTCTCTGATTTAGCATCAGCTTTAGCTTCTGGAGTGGCTTTTGCGCCTTCTTCAAATTTAGATTTTTTTTCTAAATATTGTTTTTCGATTTTGTAATAAGCTGTTTGTAATTCAGCTTCTTTATTTGCAGATAAAACAGACCAAATGGAGTAACCCCCACCAATCAAAATAAATGCACCCACCGCAAGCCCAAGCATTTGAGAATGCTGTGTGCTCCATTTGAAACCTTCCTGAAGTGTTTCAGAAAGAGCGTCCGGTGTTCTAGCTTCATGTTTATCTATTTTGTTGCTCACGAGGAACTCCTTTTTTTATAGTGATCCTGTGCTTTTACACACATTGAGAGTTTCATAAAGAGTCTCGACCTTTGTCAAGCTCTGCTTAACTCTCGGACGAAACTCTTTAAAATTTTTTGAGTCTAAGGAAGACTCTTAACGATTAAATACTTCTTTAAGGGTTGTGAAGGCACGAGAACTCTTACCAGTGTGTCTTTCTTTAAGATGACCAATAGTTTTGATTCTTTCTTCAGCAACTCTGTCTGCAGCTGTATGAGTTCCAATGTTTTCTTTTTTAGCGATTTGGAACACTTTCATGCAATTTTCATAAACTTTTTTAGTTTTATCTAAAGCTCTGTCTGGAGAGTAACCCTCTAACTCAACAAATACATTCATAAGGCCACCGGCATTAATCACATAATCTGGAGTGTAAAGGATAGAAAGTTCTTTAAGAGCATCACCATGGCGTTTTTCTGCCAATTGGTTATTAGCTCCGCCAGCGATCACTTTACATTTTAAATTTGAAATTGTTTGATCATTGATCACAGCACCCATTGCACAAGGTGCAAAGATATCACACTCCGTAGTCACAATTGCTTCTGGAGCCACTGTTTTAAGATTGTATTTAGCCGCTAATTCTTGAGTTCTTTGAGAGTCGATATCAGAAATAATAATCTGAGCTTTTTCTTCTACAAGGTATTTTACAAGGTTTGAACCTACGTTACCAAGACCTTGAACAGCCACTCTCATTCCTTGAAGAGAATCTGCACCGAATTTTTCTTTAGCAGCCGCTTTCATTCCCATTAATACGCCATGAGCAGTGTATGGACTTGGATCGCCTGATCCGCCAAATGCTTTTGGAATCCCAGTCACCCAAGGAGTTTCCATAAACACGTATTCCATGTCAGTCACACAAGTTCCAACATCTTCAGCTGTGATGTAACGACCATTTAATGTATTGATAAATTGACCAAAAGCTCTGAATAAACCTTCAGACTTATGAGATTTAGGGTCCCCGATAATAACCGCTTTACCACCACCTAAATTAAGACCCGCAGTCGCCGCTTTATAAGTCATCCCTTTAGAGAGCCTTAGAACATCCACAAGAGCTTCATCTTCGGTTTTGTAATTCCACATTCTAGTTCCGCCCAATGCTGGACCTAGTGCTGTGTTATGAATGGCAATGATTGCTTTTAGACCTACAGTTGCATCATGACAAAAAACCACTTGTTCATGATCACCATGTTTTGAAATTAACTCAAAAGTTCCCAAGGTTCCGCTCCTTTTTTTAATGATGTCTGGACGAAAGATAGAAAATAATTACAGGGTGGCCAAGAAAAATATTCTGACATTAGAAGTCATTTAGACTCTCCTTGAGCTTAAATACTTTTAATTATTGGCAGAAGTTATTATCTTTAAAATATTCCTTACAAACTGAATTCTTCATATTGCATTCAAAACTTGTTAAAGAATGCACTTTTGCCTCTGAACAAGTTCTTTGTGCCTCTTTAGTGACAGTTACATTAAAGCGACCTGACTCTAGAGTTTTGCCGGCATCATTTTTAAGTTTGTATTCAATTTCATGAGCACCCTCTTTGAGTAAAGGGGTTTGTAGAAGGGTCGAGTACCAAAGATTGACCTTACGAGAAGTCCTCCCGTTTTTACCGTCGTAGCTTATTTTTTTAGTTTGAGACTCACCACCAGAAGATTTTGCAGTTAAAACAACTTCAGAAGCCTCTTCATTCACTGGCCCCACAAAAAAGTCCTCATTCCCTTCGTGAAGAGCATTACTTTCGCAATGGATGATTTCAAAACTCTTTGGTGATTTATATCTGCAAGGAGAACCTAAACGAATTTGCCCTTTAAGATCCATCATGTTCAAGTCGTTTCCACGAGAAAAACCAACAACAGTTTCAGCAAATGCATGAGTCCCTATGAGTAAAAAAACAGCTGCCGCAAACTTGCTTAAATTAACAAATCTAAAAGACATTAAAGCCTCCATCTTAAATGATTTTAAAACAGAGGCACTTTCTCAGATAATTATGCACTGGGTCTAGACTCTTTCGCTAAAAAGGCCATTTTAAGAGGGATCAAGGAAAATTTTTCATATTAAAAGCCCACTGCAGGACTCTCAAAGTTAATTAAATTTTGGTATTTTATGTCGTGTAGGACTTTTATCATAAGGATCAATTCCACATCGATTAGGACAAGATTTCCAGTGGGAGGCAAAGTAATTGTAAATGGCCATTTTGTAATGTTCAATATTTCCATAAACACACTGTGCTTGTTTATACCACAACTCTCTCCCACTTTGCTCCTCTTGTCTTAAAATGCCATTAACATCAGTTCTATTTGAAAATGTAAGTAGATGATTTAAAACGTCTTCACCGCCATCGCCCTCAACATTTAGATATGGTTCCGTTAAAAAATTAGAACTTTCACTTTGCAAAAAACCACCTGCTAATAAAGAGTCCACTCTAGCTGATGTTGTATGCATTTTAATATCTGCAGTATCACAAGGCCCCCCAGTACAAACGACGCTTGGCCAATTTGTACTTCCAGTTGAATCTACAGTAAATTGACAATGAAATCCAAACTCTTGTGGATCCATCTCGATGTTTTCATCTTTGACTTTTCCTTTTTTATTTTTAGATTTCTTACCTGACGAAGGCAAATCTGATTGATTGGCATAAAATGTTTTTTTTTGGGAAACAAATTGCCGAATTAATGAATCCTCTGAAAGTTTTGAAATATTGTTGGAACGAATCGAATCCACGAGCGATTGATTATTATGAGCAAAATCAGAGATTTTCCAATCCCCGTTTTCGCGATTTAATCTCATATAAAAGTGATTTGGAGCATGATTTTCAGAAACAAAATCTAAAGTGGCTACGGCATCCGTATCAGAACTTAAAAGTTTTTCAGCAAATCGATATTGAGAATGCTGTTGTTTATCATCTAAGGAATTAAAAGAAATCTTCCAACGATCATATTGACTCAAGACCTGAGCTAACTCAGTGATCATCACTTTAAAAAAAACATCACCTGATTCTTGAACTTGTGAATAATTATTACTCACCCAAGGTGCTCCAAAAATATGTTTCAACAAACTTGATTTGGCAAAATGAGGTTCAAATAATTTTTCTAAGTTTTTTTGAAGAGCGACAGTATCATTTCTGATTTTTTGATTTTGAGAAAGTTGATCTAAAGGTTGACTGATGTTTTGAATCAGCAACTCAGGGGACTGAAAAGTCTCTGAAGAAAAACTTATGTTACCCAATAAAGAAATCCCAAGAATTAAAGATAACTTCAAAACCATTTGAATCATAAAAAGTGTCCCCTTTTATTAAGGCTTAATTAATAATTTGTGAGAATACTTGATGTGTGAATTTAGGGGCATCCTACACTAAAAAAACTCTTTTTTAAAGATTCATAAACAATAAAATTAATGTTTCCATAACCATGAGTTGTCTAAGTAAAAGACAAATGTAAAAGGACTAGCCAAATCTGGCCCGTAAAGCAACCATGAGGGATTCATTCTTGTTAAAATTCAATTTGTAGGTATTCACTTTGGCTAATAAAAGGGAGAACTGGAACACGCTCAAAGACTGGATCGAACTCAAATTTAAACTGCCCTAAAGTAAATAAAGCCACTTCAGCAATAATGGCCCCGCTAAAATTACCAGTATAACGAGAGTGAACATGGGGAGCATTTAATAACAATCTCTCAGTAGTCACATTGCGGTTATTAAATCCTGTCGCATCTAACAGGACCGAGTTAGAGATGAGTTGGCTATCTTTTAATATGAGATTACTTAAATCATCGGACTTTGCTTGTATAGTTGATGCTTTAGATAAACTGGCTTGACGAGTCACCATGTTATAAGCAAAAATTCGTCCATTTATAGTTGCAGTAGACATCCCTACAAAAATCCCACGAGAAGAAGTGATTTGTAGGTTTCTGTTTTCTGATTGAGAATTAAATTGAATATCTCCTTGAATAAAAACAGTTTTAGTTACGTAGAGCCTGCAACCTGATTTGTTGGTGAGCCTCGCTTTATTGATTAATAAAACTCCATCAATAAAAAGATCTCCCTCACAATTAAAAGTATCCTTAATTTCAAAATATTTATTTGTAGACGTCGGAACTTGAAGACCCACTAAGGCCGCTTTTTCTTTTGAGGATTGAATGTATCTAAAAAGTTCCCCTGTTGTTAAATGAAATGTAGATTTTAAAGTTTCTTCTTTGGGGGCTCCAATCCAAACACTGAGTGCCTCTTCTACAACTCCACCCTTAGCTTGGACTTTAGGTTTTAAATATTCAGCAATGGTTTTATTTAACTTAGTATTTTTAGCATTGGCTGGCACCACGACTTTTTGCGGTCCATTTTTATTTGTAAACTTGGCACTGTCCCAACTTCCGTGACCATCACCATAAATACCCTCATTAAAAAAATAATCATTGCCCCCCCCATCACCTTTATAACCAAAATCAGTGATGATATTTGAAGACACAGTTGCGTGACACAAAATGCAACCCGTAGCTCTCACCGCTAGTGCAGGTTTGAGAGAATGAATCGAAAAAGCCACCTGAATAATGATTTGTTGTTTTTGAATAGTGAGATCTTTTTTATTAATAACATAGATATCGAGCCGATCTTCGCCTTTAAAATCGGAAATGGGCATGTACTTAACTTTAAACTCTTCTTTTTTTTCTATAATCACTCGCGAATTGAGTTGAATTTTATTGGTTTGAGCCGTCTCACTTAAACTTTCTAATTTAGAGAGCGAAATAAAATAATTTGCTTGATCAGCCGTATCTTTGCCGATTTTTTGGTACTCATTCAGATCTACCATAAACTCTTGATTCATCGTCCCCATTAAAACTACTTCATCAAAGTCGTCTATTGGTTTTAAAGGCACACCTATGCTCTGCAAACTCGTTTCACTCCCTTCATCAGTCAGTAAAGACTTAAAGGGATCTTCTGGAATTAAGTTACTAGATAAACTCGAAGAAGAATTTGTTTTTTGATCTTTTTTAGAAAGAGAGGTGAAATCAGACATTTTGCAATTTTGATACAATAATGGAAGTAAAAGCAGAGGAAATATTTTTTTAATGATTCTGAATTTTGTCATAAATTTCACTTTTTTCGTGTTTCTTTAAAATCCTCACCCATTAAATGTTATTTTATTTTTATCAAAATTTATATTCAGAAATTTAATTTCTCAATATGAAACAACTCAATAATGTTTGTACTAAAATTTTTTACTATTTTGAGAATACAATAATTTGAATAATAACAAAACGTCACTTTATGGTAATCTAAATCTACGAATTCAATCGGGGAAATGAATGAATCTTAATAAAATAATGTATCAATTCTCTTTTATCATTCTCTCTTTTATCACTATTTTGAGTTATCAAAATTGCTCTCAAAAAACAGCCGACATTGTTCTTCAAAGTGAAAAAACCGATGGAGACTTAATATCTAATACTTTTTTTATTGAAAAAGGAAATGCTCTTACCAATATCAAACCCTTTATTGGATCAGAACAAGAACTTCAAAATAAAATCTTTGATCTCTTAGAAAAACAAAAAACTCAACCCAGCAATACATTCACATCATTAAGTTTTAATGGCGGCGGAACTCATCTTGACCGCTATTATTTTTCTCCTGAAAATAAAACACCTATAAAACTTCAACATGGAGTGATCACCAAAATTAATGCTGATAATTTTGATTTTGAACCCAATCAAAATGAAATTGGAGACAATCAAACCACTTTAAAAGTTATCTACGAGCAAGAAGTATCTCCAAGCACTGTTGGTGCGACAATCAAAGACAATGGAAAGTATTTTAAAATCTATAATATGAACGTGAATTATAGAATTATCATACACAGTCGTAAAACTCCTACTGAGCTTTTAGATCTTAAAAAATCACTCACTACTGATACAAGCCTCACTCCCTTAGAAGTTGATAAGATACCCCCTCTTAAATTTGACATTATCACTGATGGAGATTTTGCTGAAAATGGAAATATCAGTCCTGAGTTTTTATGGAAGCCCAGTTTAGATTTAAATACTGGAATCATGAATTACGAAGTTTGTTTAGGATCTCAGCTTGGACTCTGCGATATTTTAGACTGGCAAGATATTGGCTTTAAAACAAAATATACTTTTAATCATCTATTTAAACTCAAAAACAAATACTATAATTCTGTCAGATCCGTGGACTTTGCTGGCAATAAATCCGAAGCCATAAAAGGTGATGGTTGGGTTTATCAACCACAATTCTCGCCTTTTAGTTTTGAAGATAAATTTAATTTAAAACCTAATTCAGCCGTTGAATCTAACACCATTAAATTAGAAGGCCGTGATGGCACACCTACCGAGGCCATCTGTGATAATTGCACGGCTTCAAATGATGGTGGCAAAACTTTTTCAGATCACTTAGAGAATGTGAAGGCCGGTGATAGCCTTATGATTAGAACCATCACTTCTCTCTCAGATGGAGATAGTTCTATTTCGAGGATCAAAGTGGGCAATACAACTTCATCTCCTTGGACAGTCTCTACTCTTCCACCTTTTGAACCCACTCCTTTTAGTTTAAAAAACGTGGTTGATGTGGATGCCAATATTGAGGTCACGTCGGAACCTATACAGATCTCTGGTAAACAAGGAATTTCTCAATTTATTGATTGCGATAACTGCTTGGCCATTTATGTTTCAAATGATAATGGAAAGACCTATAAAACCATTGATAAAAAAATCTTAGCTACCCAACAAGACCCTGATTTACGGGTAAACTCTGGCAGCTTTATTAAAATTAAAATGCTGTCTTCTAAAAATCCAGGCAGCAGTGTGCAATCTATTCTTAAAATGGGCAAATTTACAAATAAAACACCTTGGGTTGTGACTACAAAAGAAGGTTTTAAAATCCAAGAATTTAAGTTAATTGCCCAAAGTAATTTAGCTGTTAATACATCCGTCACTTCCAATGAAGTCATATTAGGTGGCACTGCGAACAGTCTTCCTGTGCCTGTGACTTGTGATAACAATTGTTTGATCACAGTCACCTTTAAAAATGGTACAATGAAATTTAATGCTGTCTCCGGAGATGTGTTAGTTAATTTGGGAGATAAAATAAAATTCTCCGTCAAAACACCGGCAGCACCTGAAACTGAAATTGCTGTAAATATTAAAATCGGAAACGTTCAACTCTCTCAACCTTGGTATGTTAAAACAGAGCCTTTTAAATTCATCACAGCCATTGGAGGCACTGTTGAAACTCTTGGAAATTACAAAATTCATACATATATAACTGATGCAAATTTTCTTGTTCAATCTTTAGGAAATAGCAATATTGAAGCTGATAAAAACTTTCAGGTGTTTCTTGTTGGAGGAGGCGGCGGCGGCGGCCCTTCTGCTGACTTTAAAGCTGGCGGCGGCGGAGGTGGAGGACAGGTTGTTTATAAAAACAAATTTAGTTTTATAGTTGGAACCTTTAACTTAAAAGTTGGACTTGCTGGAGCCAGCGGAAAAGCAGGAACTAATTCAAGCATCTCATCCCTTACGGCCATTGGTGGAAGTGCTGGGGTTCCTTTAGGTGGAACTAATTATGCAAAAGGCGGTAACGGCGCCGTTGAAACAAAAACTCCTTCACTCACTATCGTCAATGCACAAAAAGGAGAGGATGGGACACTAGTCACAATTGAAAATACATCCATTTCAAATCAAAGATTCGCAGCTGGTGGTGGTGGTGGATACATGAGAATGTACGCCAACCAACTAGATCCCTACGGTGTCGCCGCTTTAAATGCTGACGGAGGCCTTGGTGGCGGAGGAAAAGGCGGAATAAGCATTGGAGAAAACGCCACTGGTTATGGAAGTGGCGGTGGCGGCGGAGGCGGCACTGACAATCGAGTGAGTGGAGTGATCTCGCAACCTGGAGGAAAAGGATCTAGTGGCGTCGTGATTATTGTTTATCGCTATAAATAACTTAGAGGAGGTTTTCAATAAACGGAGTCACTGGATTCGAGATAAAATACATCAACCTCTTGACTTGAGAAGTTCCAAAAAAGATTCCTCGCCCATCTATGGGTTGAGCATTCTGATCTAATTGAACGGCTTTTTTAAGTCTACGTTGAATGTTTTCTTCTAAATCATGAGCTAATTCTGGTGAATCAAAACAAAATACATCGAGTTCTGAATTTAAATAGCTCGAACGTGGATCTGCATTAAAAGAACCAACCATAATATGCTTATGATCTATCACCGCCGTTTTAGCATGCACACCCCATCTGATTTCGTCATGATTTTTTAAAACCGTCGGATAAGAATCAACTAACTCTCCAGTATAAATATAAATTTTAGCCCCTTCGCGAATGGGTTGAATCACACTATCTATAAATAATGGAATTGTATAAAAAGCATCTGTTGAATGAAGAGAATTGGTTAGGATCGACAAATCCACTCCCTTTTTTAATAAATCACTGATGATATTTAATCCATATTTTTGAAGAATTAAATAAGGCGAATCCGCTATCAAACTTGATTGTGTAGCTCTCAATGTTTTTTCGATCTGCTCCAGTAAAATGCGTTCATGAGAAACCCCTGGCCGATCACTGGCAAACACTGTATGGTTGCAAGTTCTCAAAGGTGAATTTTGCAAAATTGGTTTTGTTAGATCGATCAAATTTTGAGTGAGTTGGGTTGTTTGAGAATCTGCTTTTAAAAAATTTTTTGCTAAAAAAATATTATGTTTCCAAGAGTCATAAAGCATTTCGTTTTGAGTGTCGGCTTTATGATCTTTAGCTTCTTTTTTTAACTTAGGGCGCTCGGTGATTTTAAAATCAGGCCGACTCACCATGGGTGAGTTCCAAAACTGGTCAAACGAAAGCCGCATAGTTTTAACAATGATTCCCTCAACCAGCAAATCCCTATCTAAAAAATTATATCTTTCTGATAAATCAAAATACTCATCCGCTATGTTACGCCCACCCACAATGGCATAGAGATCATCCACGACTAAAAGCTTGCGATGGTTTCTGTACAAGATGGCTTTTTTACTGAGCGAGTAAGCCGTATTATAATAACGAACTTCTATCTTATTTTTTTGAAACTCTTGAGCATAAAATGGATTGAGCCTAAACACAACAGCACTCGCATCCACTAAAATCCTGACATTAACTCCTTCGTGAGATTTTTTAACCAATTCTTGCGCAATTATTTTACCAGAAGTGTCGGTGTTAAAAATAAAGGACTCAAGCTCAATACTTTTTTGAGCTCCTCGAATGAGCTGAATTCTTTTTACTAAAGAAGCAGAACCATGATCTAAAATTTGCATTTTTGTAGGATTAAAATCAGTTTTAAGAAAGGGTTCTTCAGCCATTTCTGCTTGAGAAAAACTCGGAGCAATCAAAAGTGAGACCCAGACTAAGAGTTTAATCAGTGGCCTTTGAATCTTACTTTTTTTCATACGAGGTTTCCTAACTTTTAAGTCTAACTTTTTAGCCTATTTTTTAATCAACTTTATAAATCTGTAGAGGAAGTTTTCACCCAGAATTTTTTACTACCCAGTAAGACTCATATAAAGGTCCCATCTGGGTTTCACTGTAAGAAGAGTTCCTAAAAATTCTGACCTAAAAACAAACAGCAATGTTGATACCAAATTTTTAGGTTTATGAAAGAGCACCCACCCCCTCCTTTAGCCTCGGCCCAAGAGTCAGAACTAAGTAATTCTTCCCCGCTTCGGCGTTTTATGGTGCAATAATATTACATTGGCCTTGAACTCATTAATTCATGAGGAGAGTTTCACCTTTATGAACCCCATTTCAGCTCCCGAGCATAAATTATATATTCTTAAAGAAGATGCCCTCGCTTTAATTGAAGTCGAAAACCACTTAGAACATAAAGGTTGGATCATTCAATCTTTTGAAACACTCAGAGAATTTGTGACGGCTATTTTTCAAAATCCACCCGATATTCTTTTAATCAGCACAGATTTTAAAACCACTCATCTTAAAGTTTTAATTAGCCAACTTTCACTGGCTTTTCCTTTTCCTATCGTTGGCTACAGCGAAGAATCCTCCACGCCAGCGAGCGAGATCATGACCGAACTCGGTCTTCACGGTTTTTTAAGAGCGCCCTTTACTGAAGCCATGATGGAACGTCTTTTGTTAAATAAAATTGAGGCCCATAAGTCTTCACAATACAATTTAACTGATGCCATTAAACCAAATACAGATAACTTTTTTGGCGAGAAAAAACTAGAGCAAGCACGTAAATCCATTTTTAAACTTGTGAACACCAATGATCATCATGAGCAAAGTGATAAAATTGTGATTTCTGGTAAACCCCAAGCGGCCCCTGAAAAAATTTATATCAAAGGTGGCTTCTCTGAGCCAGAAACTCCTCCTCCTGTTCAGGAGCAAAAAAGCCAACCCCTTGCCATTGATGAATTTAGAAAAATCATTTCTAAAAACTCAAGAAAAACTGAAACAGAACCCGTTGAAATTAAAAAATTAGAACCTATCTCTAAAAAAAGAAAAAAAATCACGGATCCTTCTGAGTTAGAAGAAAAAGATATTGATTCTCTCTCGAACGAAGAACCTCTAGAAACAGATCTCTATGTGTACCTTGCAAAGAACAATAAATATATTTTGTACACTCCTGAGAAATCAGTTTTTGAAGTGAATAAAAAAAACAAACTTAAAAAACATGGCATTGATAAAATGTACTTAAAAAAAGCCAAATAAAAGGACTTTATGGAAGAAGAAAAAAAATGGTTTATTTTTAACGAAGGTCTTGTCACTGGTCCCTTTACTCCAGAAGACACGCAAAACTTTTTTACTCAAATGGATGGCCCTCTTATTTGGGGACGAGGGATTCCTGAATGGTTCACCGTTGAACGCTGGAAAAAACACATTCACCAATACAAATTAAATTCTTCACAAGCGCAAAAAGAACGCATGTGGACATTGATTTCTCGTGGGCATGAAATGGAACCAATGACTTATGCAAACTTGATTTCTTATCTTAAATCTCTCGAAGAACTCGGTGATATCAGAATTTGGACCGAAGGTTATAATGACTGGAAAGAAGTTTATCAAATCCATAAAATTATGGATGACCTCGGAATCAGTCGCAGGGTGTTTCCGCGTGTACCAATTACGGGAACAGCTCTTTTAGAACATTCCAAAGGCAACCTCACTGTGAACTTAGCTTCCATCAGTGAAGGTGGTATGGGTGTGACTGATGGTAAAAACTTTGCGATCGGTGAAAAATATAAATGCACCATTAAAAGCCCTAACCTCTTTGCAGCGATTCATGCCACAGGTGAGATCGTATTTATCGGAAACGAAAACTACGCCGGCTTTAAATTTATTGGTCTTCCTCAAGAAGCCAAATCAGCCATTGTTGAATATGTTAAAAAATTCACCTCGGCCAAAAAAGAAGAGCCTAAAAAATAATAAAAAAAAGGAGCTTGTGAGGCTCCTTTTTTTTTGCCCTTTTGTTTAAAAATTTTGTTCAAAAAAAAACTCCCAAAATTTCTTTTGGGAGTTTTTTGTTTTAGGGGAATTTACTATTCTCTGAAGCGAACTTTATCTGACGCCACCAGCAGATGGAGTCGTTCTTGGAATATTTGAATTCTCATTGTAGATCGTTCCAGTAACTGGTTTAGTATTTGTACCGCCAGATTTAGATCCAGAACTATT
>JBIIER010000058.1:0-4042 GCA_044237745.1 Pseudobdellovibrionaceae bacterium | reverse complement strand
TCCAATGTAGCTCATCTTCAGGAGCTACAAGATCGAATGGGATTTATTCTCAGAGAAGTAAAGTACCTTATCAAACCGAATCTATAAATTAAGCGAGTTTATTCAGTTTTTTAGACTGAAATTGATTTGAGAGTTTGGGAATGGTGACTTCAATATAATCACCCACTCTCTCTTGTATATAGGTTTTATCTGCAACGGGTACCGTAAAATCAAATTCTTCTTTAAAAGTCTGAAAATTATTTGTGGAGGCTCTTGAGCCATCTTGATCCACTTCGTCTTTAAAAGCCCTTATACCAGAAACAGTCACGCGATCTGGGTAAACTCTAATTTTGACATTATCTTTTTCGTATTCAGGAACGAAAACTTTTAAAGTGTAATTTTTAGAACTTTCATCAAACTCAGTCCCTCTATTTTGGATTTTATAAAACGGATCATCGTTTTTATCTTGATACTGATGAACGCTATTAGCGAGTTTGAGTTTTTCTTTATTAATCACTTTATTATATTGGTGTTCCAATTCTCTAAAATTTTTACGAATAGATTTATCACGTTCATTAAACTCAGAAATATAAGCCGCATTTTGTTTTTTCATAGTTTTTTCATAAACGTTTTTATCGTTTTTAATTTTTTCTTCATAATCATTATCGACAATTTTTTTACGCTCTTCCCATTTTCTTTTTTGTTCGGCGCTGAGAGCTTGAAATTCTTTACTTTGTCGATTGAGGGTCATCTTTTGGGAGGATTCTAAATCATGGATTTTTTTGCCACCTGTTTGATGAATTTTTAAAACTTTTTGTGCATAGTCTTTTTGAAGAGCTTCTTTTTTTATACTTTGTTGCTCGAGTTCATTTTTAACTTGGTTATGAGATTCTTTTTTTAAATTTTTAATATAAGCCTCATGATCTTGGCTTAATTTTTCAGCTGTTGATTTGTATTTATTGTTTACAGCATCAAGTAAAGTATAATTTGATTCTTTGAGCTTTTCTAGTTTTTCAGTTTTGCTTTTTTCAAGGCTGGCCACTTCTTTGCGTTGAGTATTTCGCATATTAGTGATGAGGCCTTGCTGCAATTTCATCTCTTTATCATAAGTAGATTTAAATTTATCAGTCATGCTTTTGGAATCATGATCTAATTTTTGAGTGATTTCTTTTCTTTGTTGATTGGCCTTTACATAAGTTTCTTCTAACTCACTATTTGCAGTCTCTTTGGTTTTAGCAATGATGTCTCTTTGATTGGCTGTAAACTTAGCTAAGTTTTGTTGTTCATTTTTACGGAATTGCATTTCTTTTTTAGCCAATTCAGAAATTCTATCCTGAGATTTTTCTTGATAATTTTTTTCAGTTTCTTTGAGGCCTTCAATACTATGTTGTGTCACTTTGCGAATATGATTGATAGCCGCTTCGCCCTCAGAGTCCACGCGATCAATCTTTTTTTGATATTCAGCTTTGAGTTGAGCAATTTCTTCTTCGCCACTTTCAACAATTTGACGTTTCTTTTTTTGAATATCATTAGAAAGGTTAGCAAAATCTTGATTATAATTTGCGGCCTTTTGATTCACTGCTGAAGACATAACAATCCTTCCTGGATTATAGATTCAGGTCATTCCTTATATTAATTTATCATAAAGAAAATAAGGCCGTTATTGTTTTTTAGGTTCTACCGGTAGGGCTGGTTTTTTAACTGGTTTTTCGCAGGCGGTTTTAAAAGATCCAGTATGGCCCTTGCACATCCAGGTCTCTGCATAAGTAATCTTAGAGCCTGGCTCGACTTTGTAATAGGTTTTATATTGGAGAGGATCAAGGGTGCTTGTGACTTGTCTGGATTCGCCGGTCTCTTTGTTTGAAATATCCAAAATAAATACACGGTATTCCGCAGAAGCTTTTGGAATTAAGATAGGGAGAGTGATCAAAAATAAACTAAAATAAAGCCGAAACATATCTTTGTTTCGGCTTTATTTTTAAAAGACTAAAGGTCTGATTTAATGTTTAAAGTCAGTGGTAAACACTGTGTTTTCTACAATATGAAAATAAGTTCTTACAAGCATCTCAAAGCTATCCGGGTCTAGGTCTTTTAAATAGGCAAGCTTTTCTGTGTAAGATCTTTTTTTAATAAGTTCGGTCATGACATCTTGGACTTGTTTCATTTTGTCAAAATTGAAAAAGTCTTTTTCGTCCGTTTGACGCTTCATGACCTCTGCAATGGATTCATTATCGAATAAAATATGAACGCCTCTTGCAGATTGAGCTAATAAAGCTTCCATTTTTTCTAAACTTTTTTCTTCGAGAGCTGACAAAGTTCGCCTCCTTGCGAGATTTTGTAAGAAACTACTAAGAATCCATTTATTTGTTTTTGTTATTTTAATGCTCAATAATTTTTAAACCGATTGCAACAAAATATTTTAAGCTAATTTATTTTAAACCACCTGTGAATTAAAATTGAAATACTTTAAACTAAGAATAAACTGCGAAAAGGTGTTCTTCTCAGTAAGTGATGAAGATTTTAAATGTGCACCCTACAAGAGATTTTAAGTTTAACATTTAAATCAGGAGCAAATATGCCTAAAACTAAAAAAGAACGAAAAGCCGCTAAAATCGTAGCTCCTATTGTGATTGATAAAGAAGTTGGATTGGTCTTTAAAACTGAAAAACAATTATTTGAATACTTTGAAGAGAAAGTCGCTCAGATTGAAGAAGAGTATTATAAACTTCGCAGAGAGAGTGATCTGAGTGAAGCTGAGATCTCTTCTTATGAAAAACATTTGGAGGCTACACTTGATGATCCAGATCAAGTTTGGAGGGATCAAGAAGTTTTTAAGGGGCAACCAACGGTTTTTCATTATCTCAAAAGAATTCCTGATGTGACTCCTAAAACTTATTATATTGCGACTGCGTATATTGATACGGATGAGAATCCAACATTCATTTTCTTTCACTTTGCCACTCAAGATATGGAGCTGGTAAATCAATATGTAACTGGAGAGTTAGCTTTTGATAAAGATTATGAGGCTGTAGGGCCCGGCTCTATTGAGGGTGATGGTTTGACTGAAGGTGATCCATTAGCCATTGGCTTGTATCTTTCTATGATGAAAATTAGAGGGGATAAAGATATTCCAGAAGCTGATTTTCAAAAGTATGGGGAGCTTCGCGAAGAGACTATTGAATCTGCAGATGAAATCTGGAGAACAATTGATATGAGCGGCAATGTGCTTGTGGTCTTTATTAAAGAGTTTCCTGAGCATGAAAAAAGTAACTTAACTTATGTTGCAGTTACGCAAGAAGATGAGTCGAGCCGCGTGCATGCGCTCCTGTATTCATTTCCATCTGTAGACACGTCTTTAGTGGATCGCTTTCGTCGTGGAGAGAATCTGCAAACAGAAGAGATCTCTCAAGAATCATCACACTAATTTAATCAAGGGCGATTTTTATTAAAGTCGCTCTTTTAGAACCTCAATTTCTTAGAAACAAAACTGATTAAATCGGCTGCTAAATTGTGTTTGTGGCCAAATTTGTCCGAGCATACTTCTTAATGGGTGTAAGCTTTGAAGAACATTAGCTCTGACTAATCCTTGAGTGTCGTATTGGTATTGATTTGGATCTGCATAAAAAGTTGGTAACAAGACATCTACAGTGGCAGTCGCAGTGTCATTTTCATAATACACAACTTTAAGGGCATCATATTCTGCAAATGGATCTTGGAGATCAATTGTTAAACTAAAGTGGCCAAAGAAATCTGTAGGGTTTTTAATGGTCAATCCTCTTTGATCAGAGACTTGAGACATTAATGGCCAGTTAAGTGCAGTTGAAAAATTAGATATGGGAACAAAGTTATAGCTCATCATGCTATCCACTCTAATTTTTAAAGGGGAGCTATCTTGAACAGCCGCGCCATTTGAATCTGCTTTCCATCTATAAAAAGCAATATAAGAGTTAGTTGTATTTGCTAATCCTGTTGGGGCATTGAGGAATTTAACTCTAATTAAGTCATTGCGTGGGTTACCAGGAACATCTTCATATTGTCTAAGTTGAACACTTAGGCCTTGTGA
>JBIIER010000057.1:0-4055 GCA_044237745.1 Pseudobdellovibrionaceae bacterium | reverse complement strand
CACTGTGTGGAGTTTGGAAGTGGTGCAGGCACTTTAACTTTTCCTCTTGCCAATATTCAAAGCATTGCAAAAGTCACGGCTTGTGAGAATGACCCTATTGCTTTATTGGGTTTAGAAAAGGGTTTGAGAGACCTTGCATCTGAAGACAAAACCAATTCGACAAAAAATATTTTAGAAAAAATAAATATTCAAAAAGGCGATTTTCAAAAAAGCAGTCCTGATGATTTTTTCAAAGGTGTGGATGTGGTCGTAGTTAATCCACCGCGCTCTGGTTTAAAAGGCTTCTTAGATGGATTATTTAAGGGCGAATCAAAACCACAACTGTTTTTTTATATGTCTTGTTTTGCTGAATCTTGGTTTGAGGATTCAAAAAAACTTTTAGCCTCTGGGTATAATTTAGCAGAAGCGCATCTTGTGGATCAATTTCCACAAACTCCCCACTATGAAATCATCTCGGTTTGGAAGCGTTAGTTTAAAATCTCAAATGCACTAAAACAAATAGTGCTTTAATGATTGGCATCAAAAAGACTCACTCCAGAGATCAAACCTTGAAGATCTTTGCGTGTGAGAAGAGAAAGCACAGGCAGAACCACCACACCGGTCACAACCACTACTGTGTTTCTTAAAATCACTCTTAAAACGTAGTTACTGGCCTGACGCTCTAGAGGTTTGCCTAAACGTAAGCCACAAGCCCCCTCACCGATGGAGCAACCTAAAAAGGCTCTTGTGGTGATTAAATACAGCCATGATGAAACCACAAAAACAAAGACAAAAAAAGTTCCAGCTTCTGGAATATTTTTAGCCGAAAAGACCACCTGATTAATGGCTGTCTTTGTGAGGATTGAAAAAGACAGCATAAAAAAACAACTCAGTGAAGTCAGAATGAGACCATCAATAAAGGCCGCCCACCATGACCACAAAATCAATCGAGCCCCTTTGCGAGAGGTATTGCCTCCACTAAAACCTGTGGCGTCTAGGGACCATTCAATTTTAGAGGCTTTCTCTGACGAGGGTTTTATAGGATTATTAGGATTTGGACCTTTTTGAGGACCTGGATCTTTTATAGGAAGATCTCTTTCAATTGAAAATTCTAATGAGGTCTTTTGAGATGAATCTTTGGCGCTTAATTTTTTCTTATTTTCACTAAAACTCATGCTCCTCAATTTACATAAAAAATGAAGGGCCTTCCACTAAAAATTAAGACTTTAATTGTCATTCCTCACTCTCTTTGATTCTAAGCCTTAAATCAGTTTACAAAGCTGGACCTTTGTCTTAAAAGAGGGGCTCTTTAAAAATTCTTATGTTACATACTTTGAAAAGTTCAAATAGCTAATGAACTGCTCAAGAAAGAAGCTTTCGTGACTGATATTTTACTTGTGACCCTCAATTCTACTTATTCACACAGCTCTTTTGGTCTTCGCTATTTGATGGCCAATTTAAAAGAGTATCAGGCACAAGCTCAGATTTTAGAATACACCATTGCTAAAGAACCTCGTGACATTGTAGAGAGCCTCTTAAAACTTCAACCCAAGATCGTGGGTTTTGGTGTTTATATTTGGAATGCAGAGCAAACTTTAGAAATTGTTTCGATACTTAAAAAAGTAAGCCCGAAAACAATTGTCGTTTTGGGTGGACCAGAAGTTTCTCATGAAGCTGAAAATCAAAAAATTTGTCAAATTGCAGACTTTACCATTCAAGGTGAAGCAGACTTTTTATTTTACCAATTTTGCGATCAGTATTTTAAATTTCAAAAATTGCCTGAGCAAAAAATAGTTCGCGCCATCATTCCAGAAATTAAAGAGATCGCTCTGCCTTATGCCTTGTACTCAGATGATGATATTCGCAATCGCACTCTTTATGTAGAAATCTCTCGCGGCTGTCCTTACCGCTGTGAATACTGTCTTTCTTCGTTAGATAAATCCGTAAGAAGTTTTGATATTCCGCAATTTTTAAAAGAAATGGACCTCCTCATTCAAAGAGGAGCCCGCCAGTTTAAATTTATCGACAGAACTTTTAATTTAAGCCCTCAAGTTTGCACTCAAGTGATGGAGTTTTTTTTAGAACGAATGGATCTTGGACTCTTTCTCCACTTTGAAATGGTTCCTGATCGCCTCCCACCCGAAATCAAAGAACTGATTAAAAAATTTCCGAAGGGCTCTTTGCAATTTGAAATCGGCATTCAAACTTGGAATGTGGATGTGGCCCGCCGAGTGAGTCGCAGAAATGATTTAGTAAAAGTAAAAGAGAATTTTCATTTTTTAGCCACCGAAACCGGTGTGCATAGTCATGCGGATCTTATTGTGGGATTACCAGGAGAAGATTTAGAAAGCTTTGCAGAAGGCTTTGACACTCTTCACTCTCTGGCCCCTGATGAGATACAGGTAGGTATTCTTAAAAGACTGAAGGGTGCCCCCATTGCTCGTCATGATCTTGAGTGGGAAATGGTTTATCACGATGCCCCTCCTTTTCAGATTCTCAAAACTAAAACTATGGACTATCCGACTTTGCAAATTATGAATCGCTTTGCGAAGTACTGGGATCTTTATGCCAACAGTGGAAACTTTCATCACTTTATGAAACTCCTCAAAGAGGAATCTCAAAAAAGAGAAGACAAATCTTTTTTTAAAGAATTTTTTGAATTCAATCATTTTGTGTCAAATAGATTTGCGCAACATTTTGCACATGCACTTTTAAGCCTCACAGAAGCCGCCTATGTGTACTTAGTGGATTTTAAAAAGGTAGATTCTGAATTAGCGCGCCAAACAATTTTGCAAGACTATACGATTGATGGAAAAAGAGACGTGCCGCGCTTTTTAAAAGAGGGTCTGCATCCAGCATTCATTAAGCCTTCTGATAAAAATTTATCAGAAAAAAATTCTCAATCTGTTCCAAAAAGGCAGCAGAAGCATTTGAGTAAATAAATAAATTCTTATTAAGTCTCTTAAAATTTAATAAGTAAAATAATCATTCTGTCCATGATCTGAACATAGATTTTGTGTCCAACCCCATTGTATTTCTCCTCAGTTTGGCAATATCTTTGCTATTTGCTTGAGCAAGGACAAACTTTATTTTTAGGGAGACATGTATGAATTTCAAAAAAAGCAAAGGTTCTCATATTTCATTTTCTCGAAGAAACTTTTTATCAAGTTCCATGATCGCGGGGATGGGTCTGCTTATAAATCCAAAAACATTTGCTCAACCCACAAACTCCCATGAAGAAATTGCAGATTGTCTCGTTTTAGGTGCAGGTATGGCTGGTATCTCAGCCGCTAAAAATCTGGCTTTTCCTGAATACAGTCGCAAAGGCTATAAAGTGATTGTCCTTGAGTCCTCAAGCTATGTCGGTGGAAGAATTCTTTCGATCGATGATCCTACCTTTGGTGGCCCTGTAGAAATGGGAGCTGAATACATCCATCGTAAACCAGGGTCAGTGATTCTTTGGGATGATGTTAAAAAATATAAAGCAGAAACAATTAAAGTTCCGCGTATGCTTCATGGTCGTATGTATTACGATGGTTGGGGCGACAATCTCCGTAAGCATATAGCGATGGCTAAAGAGTGGAACCTTATGGATATCACTTCTTTCTCGAGTAAAGCTAATAAATATAAAGGACCTAATATTTCTGCCAAACAATGGATTGAGAAACAGGGTTATGAAGGTCTTGGACGTAATTTAGTGGATCTTTATTTTACAGGTCATATTCCTGGGCATCTCGATGAAGTCAGCGTCAGAGGCTTTGCTGCAGATCGAGTTTCAGAGCAAGAGATGGAATGGAATGAATATCAAATCGTGGGCGGCTACAGTAGTTTTGTAGAAAAAATGACCTATGGAATCAATCAACATCAAGGAAAGCAACTCGACATTCGCTTTAACTCACCCGTGAATCAAATTAAATACACAGATCAAGGCGTGGAAGTGAGAGTTAAAGGTGGCAAAATCTATAAAGCTAAAACAGCCATCATTACTTTTTCTGTGGGTGTTTTAAAAAGCGGTAAGGTTGAATTTATTCCAGCTCTCCCAGAGGCCAAACAAGATGCTTTAAAATGTTTAGGCA
>JBIIER010000056.1:0-4098 GCA_044237745.1 Pseudobdellovibrionaceae bacterium | reverse complement strand
TCTGTCAGAGTTCTTTTTTCAAATTCTTTTTCAGAATCAGATTCTTCATCAAATGATAAAATATCTAAGCACTCTTCCCAATCATTACGTGCTAGGGATTTGAGGAATCTATAAACTTCATTTCTAGCCATAATCTTAAGAGATTTAAGGCTGATTGTTTGAGTGGTGTCTTCCTCAGCAGAGTTATCCACTATTTCGTCTGAAGCCACGCCAGCAGTCTTCATGCGCTCCCATTCATTCACTAAGCTTGAATCCACTTTATGAACAAGTCCCGAAAAATAAAGGATGATTTCAGAAAGTTCCTCAGTTCTCATATTCGAAGGAATATTTTGTACCAGAACTTTATAAACATCCGAAAGATATCTTAATAAAATGCCTTCAGCTCTTTGCAGTTCGTACTCACGAATGTATTCACCGAAAGAATAAAAGCCTTCATAAATTTCTCTTGCAACAGATTTAGGTCGAATATTTTCTTTTTCAATCCATGGATGTTTATCCGCAAACTCATTAAAGGTCTCATAAATAAAATCTCTCAGGGGTTTGGGATGTTCCATTTTATCTAATTCTTCTATTCTTTGATCAAACTCCATGCCCAGTTGTTTCAGTTCCAACATTTTTGCTGATTTAAGGCGATCAAGTTGTTTTCTTAATATTAAATCGGGGCTTTCAAGAATGGACTCTGAAAGGGAAAGAATATCAAGGCAGTAGGTTTCGCTTTTTGGATCCAAAAGTTGCAAAGTATCGACTAAATAAAGAGAGAGCGCATGATTGAGAGAAAAATCTTCTTGAAGATCCACATTTACTCGAAGTGGATTAAACTCAATAATATTCCGTTCAGTGAGAGATCGAAACATTTGAAACGCAGATTTTCGAATTGTTTTCTTTGTCTGTGGAGTTTCATGAGAAGATTTAATAATGCGCTTCATAGCAAGGCAGCCATCTTCTGAAGGGCGACTGAGCACATTTAAAAGCATGGCATGGTTCACTCTAAAACGAGAAGTCAGCGGCTCAGATTTACCATTTATGAGTTTTTGAAAGGTGTCTTGGCTCCACATTAAAAAACCTTTTTCAGGAGGTTTTTTCTTCACCAACTTTTTTAATTTTTTAGGATCGCCAGCGGCTTTAAGTTCATTTCGTTTATTTTCAATCACATGTTCAGGTGCTTGAGCCACCACAGTGCCTTGATCATCAAAACCTTTTCTGCCAGCGCGACCGCTAATTTGTTTAAAGTCTCTCACTGTTAAAATGGAGGTTTTATTACCATCATATTTACAAAGTTTAGTAAATAAAACGGTACGAATAGGAATATTCACTCCCACTCCAAGAGTGTCTGTTCCAAAAATAATTTTTAGCAGACCTTTTTGAGCTAATTTCTCAACCAACAATCTGTATTTAGGAAGGAGGCCACCGTGGTGAATTCCCATCCCGTGCTTTAAAAACTTTTGCAATTCTTTACCATAGGGGCTTGAAAACTTAACGCCTTTAATAGTCTCTGCAATCAATTGTTTTTCTGGTTTAGTACAAAGCTCAATACTCATAAAGTTCTGAGCTTCTTCGGCACACTCTCTCTGAGTGAATGAAACCAAATAAATCGGAAATTTACCTGTGCTAATCAAATTGCTGACTGTTTCATGCAGGGGAGATTCTGAATATTGAAAATCAAGAGGAACCGGTCTCTCCGTTGATTGAACCGTTACAGTTGGAAGAGCTGTGAGATCGCTCAAGATTTTTTCAAACTTTTCACAATCTCCCATAGTCGCAGACATCAGTAAAAAACGAGAATAAGACATGATCAAAAGAGGAACTTGCCAATAAACTCCTCTTTCACGATCTGAGTAATAGTGAAACTCATCCATGATAATATCATGAGCAGGAGCCGAAGCACCTTCTCTCAGAGCATCAATTGCCAGAATTTCAGCAGTACAACAAATAATCGGAGCCTCTGGATTCACGGATCCATCACCAGTAATAAGGCCCACTTGATCAGGGCCAAAATCTTTGCAAAGAGCAAAGAATTTTTCATTGACGAGAGCTTTAATAGGAGAGGTGTAAAAAGATCTTCTTCCTTTTGCTAAAGAATAAAAATGGAGTGCCAGAGCAACCAAAGACTTACCAGATCCTGTGGGTGTATTAAGAATCACATTTTTACCAGAAAAAATCTCAAGAATGGCTTCTTCTTGAGCTGGATAAAGTTCTAGACCCTTTTCTTGAATGTATTCTAAAAAGCTATCTAAAATAGACTCAGAAAACTTCTCTGGCTCTGAAATAGAAATAGATTGAGATGCTTGAAGTTTTGAATAGAGAGGCCAAGTCATTTTAGATCTCCAATAATTATTTTTTTAAGACGGGGAGAATGTCGTAATTTTTAGTTTTTTTCAATTCAGGTGGTATACCCTCAAGAATGGATTTTTCCAAGGCTTGAATCATCTGAATTCTATAATGTTCTCTTTTAAAAATAAGACCAACTTCTCTTGCGGGAATAGGTTTTTCAAATGGCACCACCGTGCAATCGTTTGAGAGATTATCTAAAGAGAGCTGAGGAATCAAAGTGTAGCCACCATAAGAATGAATAATTTTTTTTAAGGTCTCTAGGTTTCCACTTTCAAATTTAAAATGTCTTTTTTTATAGTTTTTCTCTTTGAGCGTGCAAACATCCAAAACTTGAGTTCTTAAACAATGCCCTTCTTCGAGAAGCCATAAATCCTGAGATTTTAAATCAGCATGTTTTATTTTTTTAAATTTAGCTAATTCATGCGATTTTTGGCAAACAATCGAAAAGGGTTCAAAAAAAAGTGAGATCTCATTAAATTGGGGGTTTTTTAAAGGAATTGCGAGAACTCCTACATCAATTTCATCATGATCAAGAGATTCAAGAATATGATGAGTTTCTTTTTCATATATCATCAATTCAAGCTCTGGATAAAGTTTCTCAACTTGTGGAAGAATAATAGGAAGCAAAGATGTAGTGAGCGTGGGAATGATTCCAATTTTTAACTCACCCTTCAGCGGCTGTTGCTCGCTTTCAGAAATAATATGCTGAATTTTTTGAGCATCAAAAAGCACCTTTTGCATCTGATCTATAATTTTTTTGCCAGTATCGGTGAGGAGAATTGGTTTTTGAGTGCGATCAAAGATTTTAATTCCTAAATCCTCTTCAAGTTTTTGAATCTGCATGCTGAGAGTGGGTTGAGTCACATAGCAAGCTGCTGCAGCTTTAGCAAAATGACCATATCTATGAACAGCTAAGACGTACTCAATTTGTGTGAGTGAAAAATTAAATCTCATAAGCCCCTCTTTTTGTGGAAAATTTTAAAGTCATTTTAATTCTAAAGTTATCTAAGTTTTAGTATTTACCTCTTAGCAAGGACCCTTATTTCTGGAATGTTATCTTTTCGCGATAATTAGAATTTAAAATTGATTCATTTTGAGTCTTATGTTGGATGATTAAAGCTTAAGGCAGTAAACGCAGAATGGGCTTTTTTGATAAGTCTCGAAATATAACAATTATAACTTCCTCAAGCTTTTAAGGGTTTTAACGTAATAGGCAAAATCTATTAAGATTAAGATATAATTGATTTTACAATATTTCAAGAAGTCTTTAATCTTTGAATTGTGAGCAGATGATTAAAAATTAAAGGTTCACTTTATAAATAAAAATAGAAGGTCCTAATTAATAATAAATGGGTCAAAAGCCCAAAGGAGATAGTATGAAAACATTAATCAACTCAGAGATTCCAGAGTTTAAAGTACAAGCTTATCATCAAGATAAATTCAAAACTGTGACACAAGCAGATTTAAAAGGTAAATGGTCAATTTTCTTTTTCTACCCTGCAGATTTCACATTTGTTTGCCCAACTGAATTGGGTGATATGGCTGATAAATACAATCAATTAAAAGAAATGGGAGTAGAAGTTTACTCTGTAAGTACTGACACTCATTTTGTGCATAAAGCATGGCATGATGCTTCGGATACTATTAAAAAAATCCAATTTCCTATGTTGGCTGATCCTACTGGTCACTTATCAAGAGCATTTGGTGTTCACATTGAAGAAGATGGTTTAGCATACAGAGGAACTTTTGTTATAAATCCAGAAGGTA
>JBIIER010000055.1:0-4107 GCA_044237745.1 Pseudobdellovibrionaceae bacterium | reverse complement strand
GCAGCAACCTTAGGCTGCATTTCTTGTTTACGTAGAATGCAGCAACCTTAGGCTGCATTTCTTCTTTTCAAAAAATGCTGATACTTTTTATCAAAGTCTTTGGCGAGTGTACCTTCTTTCGTAATGAGACCTTCTTTAAACCAAGCATAGTGTTCTTTGCAGAAATCAGCTTTGTCGATTGGTTTCTTGCATTTTTCAGCTTTGCAATGGGCCGATTGTAAAGGCACCACATTGCTTTTAGGAACTTGATTATTTTGTTTCTCAGCCATTAAGATCACCTCCGTAGTTGGTTAAAGAGTGGCACTCAAAATTTTTTTTTAACCACATCTTCTAGATTTAAGTTCGGTGAATTTAAAAAAAACATAAGAAGAAATTAAAAATAAAAAAATAAAAAAAGGAGTTTCAAATTTTTGAAAAACTTTTGTACAAATTCATCAAAAATTCAGATTCAATCTGAGATCCATTCTCTTTTTGATTGCATCAAACTGGGAGTTGATTGTTGTTCAATAAATAAGGGATTAAATTTAAACAACAGACAAAGGTCTAGGTAAATAACTAAGACTCAGGAATTAAATAATTTTTTTAACTTTTAATTATAAATTTGAGCCTCAAATAGATTATTCTTAGATTATTAAATAAAAGCAGCTTGGCTCTGTTGAGAGGTAAGGATTTTATGGTTTTATGGTGTGCTTATTGCCAAAAAGTATTGGGAGAAAAAGAACCTTTTGAGAATCACTCGATCACTCATGGAATTTGTCCTAAATGTCGTGCCGAAAAAGCCGTGTTCAATGGGCAACTCATTGATCGCTCTCTGGCAATTAAAAAATTTCTTGAAGATGTTCTCTCTTTGATCAATCTCAAAAAACCATTTTATCATAAAGAGTTTATCGATAAGTGTTTAAAGCTTGGATTAGGTCCTAAAGAAATTATTTTTTTCATCATCCAACCATTTATGATCAAGATTGGCGAAGACTGGGCGATTGGTGAACTCGAAGTTGCCGAAGAACATGCCTACAGCGTAGAAGTTGAAAAGGTTTTGAATTACCTCTTAGAAATGTGTGATTCAAGTATGGAGAGCCATCAGCCCGTAGATGCTCTGGTTATGCCAGCCAGTTTAAGTGAGCACTTTTTTGGATGCAAAGTGGTGAGCATCATGCTTCAACTTGAGGGGCTCAGAGTGATTAATTTTTTTAATGGGGCCACTTTTAAAATGGTGAAAGAAGCTATAGACACTTATGCTCCAAAAGCCATTGTGGTGTCTTGCACTCTTGAAGTTCATGTCAATGAAGTTTTTAAATTAGACACTCAATTAACAAAAGAGAATTACCATATTCCTCTCTTTGTGGGTGGGCAGGGATTTAGTAATAAAGTAGAACCTCTCTCTCATCATATTCAGATCATTAAAAACTTTGATGACTTGATACAAAAGATTCATCCAAAAGTTGCGAGCTAAGATTTGCCAATTCGATAATATTCTGTTTCAATAATGAGGAATATTAACCGAATTTAAAAAAGCGGAGTTTGCATGACAAGAATTAAGCAATTATTAGCATTTACATTTTTATCTGTCGCGGTATCCGCTTGTTCTTTGTTTCCTCCTCAAGGAGAAGACGGTCATTTTATCCGTAAAGATGTCAAAGATATTTCTACACAAGCGCGCAAAGAAGACGCCGCTCCCAGAAAAAGATTGATGCTCCTTCCTTTTTTAGATGCCAGTAAAGATCGTCCACAGTCGCTCAGAGACAATGCTAAAGTTGAATTTATAAAAGAGCTCAATCTTAAAAGCGATATGATTGTGATTGATAGCTCGGATCTTAAAGTGGATTTTAAAAACACTTTAGAAAACGGCGAGTACAATCTTAAAGAAGTCGCACGACAAGGACAATCATTAGGAGTGTTGGCTCTTTTAGAGGGTAAAATTATTGATATTCGTATCAAACGTAAATCAGACGAAGTGGGTGTGATTCGTCAGATGAAATCCATGTTTGAAGTGTTAGTGAGAGTGCGTTTAGTAGCGACTCGCTCAGGGAGTGAATTGCTGAATGTTACAAAAACGGTGGTTTTAGAAGACAGTCAAGTGAGAGTGGCTGAGGATGTGAGTTCAGATCGTTTAGTTAAAGCGGCTCCCCATGTTGTAGAAAATTTAGTAAAAGAAGCCTTTCTGGATTTTGTGCCGCAAATAAAACTTGCCCTTGAAAAACTCAATTGGGAAGGCCGAGTGGCGATGATCAATGGCGATCGTATTTTTTTAAACGTGGGCAGACAATCGGGTTTGCAAATGGGCGATATTCTTAAAGTGGTGGACGATGGGGAAGATGTTTTTGATCCTCAAACCGGAGTTTGGATCGGAAAAGTTCCCGGCCGTCTTAAAGGAACTCTCGAAGTGGTGAGTTATTTTGGTCAAGATGGCGCAGTCACTGTGATTCATTCAGGAGCTGGCTTTAAAGAGAATGACAAAGTGGAACTTTATTAATTAGAAATCCTGCCCAAAAAATAATCAGTCATCAATTTATCTTAAGGGGGACTCTTGTCCTATCAATTTACTATTGGTTCAGAGAATTTTATTTTTTCAAATCTCAAAGAATTAATGGCCCAGGCCTCGCCTCAAAGATCTGCCGATGAGTTGGCAGGAGTGGCTGCGGCTACTGAGATTCAAAGAGCTGCGGCACAGTCTGCACTGGCCGATGTTTTATTAAAAGATTTTCTTCAAGATGTTTTTATCCCTTCAGAGCAAGATGAAGTGAGTCGTTTGATTTTAGAATCCCATGATGCAAATTCTTTTCAATCCATTCAAGCTATGACCGTGGGAGATTTGCGAGATTGGTTGTTAGATGATGAAACAGAGTTAGAGCAAATTCAAAAAATTCGTCAGGGCCTCACTCCAGAAATGGTGGCAGCGGTTTCAAAAATCATGCGTCTTCAAGATCTCATTGCTGTGGCTAAAAAAATTGAAGTGGTCACACGTTTTAGAAACACCCTAGGACTCTCCAATAGACTCTCTACAAGATTGCAACCTAATCATCCAACGGATGATGTAAAAGGAATTCTGGTGAGCATTTTAGATGGGCTTTTGCTTGGAAGTGGCGATGCCGTGGTAGGAATCAATCCTGCTACGGATAACACACATAATGTTTGCGAACTTTTAAAGATGATGGATGAGGTGAGACTTAAGTATGATATTCCCATTCAAACATGCGTGCTTTCTCATGTGACCACAGCATTACGATGTATAGAGAGAAAAGCTCCTGTAGATTTAGTTTTTCAATCTATTGCGGGTTCACAAAAAGCCAACGAAAGTTTTGGGATTAATCTTGCGATTTTAAAAGAAGCCCATGAGGCCGCATTGAGTTTAAATCGTGGGACTGTTGGCAATCAATGCATGTATTTTGAAACGGGTCAGGGCTCGGCCCTTTCTGCAGACGCTCATTTTGGAATGGATGCCCAAACGGTTGAAGCTCGTGCCTATGCGGTGGCCAAGGCTTTTGATCCCCTTTTAATTAATACGGTGGTGGGTTTTATTGGTCCTGAGTATTTGTATAACGGAAAGCAAATTATTCGTGCGGGTTTAGAAGATCATTTTTGTGCCAAACTTTTAGGTTTACCTATGGGCTGTGATGTTTGTTACACCAATCACGCAGAGGCTGATCAAGATGATATGGACAACCTCCTGACTTTATTAGGAACAGCAGGTTGTACTTACATTATGGGTGTGCCTGGGGCAGATGACATCATGTTAAATTATCAAAGTACTTCGTTTCATGATGCGCTTTATTTGCGTCGACTTTTAAAACTTAAGCCCGCTCCTGAATTTGAAGAATGGTTGCAAAAAATGAATTTATGGAATCCGCAAACATTGCAAGTGATGAGCTCTCCTAAAAATCCTCTTTTGAAAGGATTGGTATCATGAATTCAAAAAATAATTTTTGGGATCAAATGAGAACCATGACTTCGGCGCGAGTGGGGCTTGGGAGAAAAGGTTCTTCATTGCCGACACAAAGAGTTTTAGAATTTCAAAGGGCTCATGCCGCAGCCAGAACGGCTGTTTGGTATCCGTGGAATCAAGAGGCTTTGCAAAAAAATTTAGAAGCAATGAATGAAAAAGTTTTG
>JBIIER010000002.1:0-257259 GCA_044237745.1 Pseudobdellovibrionaceae bacterium | reverse complement strand
CCTAAAAAAGCCGATTGCACACATGTTGGTTAGACACTTGTGTTTAAATCGTAACCTCAGAAACGTTCTCTTCTGACGTATCAAAATAAGGTGATGAAATTTTATTCTTCCATGGAGCGACAGCAGAAGTAAAAGTTTGAGCCTTAAGACTCCCATTTTTTAAATCTTTCCACAGATCCACTAAAGATTGTTTATAAACTCGACCACCGTCTTTTTCGTAATTTTGCTTCCAATCATGGAGAGCTTCTATGATTGCATGATCTAAATGATCTACATTTAGAATGAGATAAACTTCAGCTTTTTTAGGCAAATTATTTAACTTTGTAAGTAGTTTTGGAACATTTAGAAAGATTAAATTTCCGGATAAAGTAATACGAAGCATACGAACTTCATCCTCACTAAAATCCTCTTCTATCGTAAAATGGAATCGAGTCATATCTACAATCATCTTTATGGTTGCTAATACAAAACCAATTCCAATACCCCACAATAGATTAATACAAACAACACCAATGAGGGTTGCAAAATAAATAATGCTTTCTTTAAATGCCATCAACTTTTTTAATTCAGCAATTTTAACTAGATTCAATCCCGTGTAAATCAATAGCGCCGCAAGAACAGCCAGAGGGATTTGATTAAGAACTTGAGAAAAAAACATTGAGAAAACTAAAATCCAGAAACCATGAAGAATTGCGGATTGATTAGTTTTTGCACCTGCAGAAATATTAGCTGAACTTCTAACAATAACACCAGTAATTGGAAGCCCACCTAACAAGCCTGATAGGGAGTTTCCAACACCTTGAGCAACTAATTCTTTACCTAATTTCACTCTAGGTCCCTCATGTAATTTATCGGTTGCAACAGCACAAAGTAAGGACTCAGCACTTGCAACCAATGCTAACCCCAGAGCGCTGATTATAAGTTGAGCCAAAGAATTCTCTCCAAGCTTTAAATTGGTCAACCCAGAAAACAGATCTGTACCTATTTGAACTCTAGGCACCTCTAAATTCATAAAATAACTTATTGTAGTTCCAACAACCACTGCAACCAAAGAACCTGGAATAAATGAAATCTTTTTCTGCCCCCATCTATTCCAACTTAAGAGGACCAATAATGTTATCAAACCAAGGATTGTAGCAGATGTATTCATATTTAAAATAGATTCAGGATAAGATATCAAATTTGCAAAGGCCGAACTTTTTGGTGCAAAACCAAGTAATACGTTTACTTGCCCCAGAGAAATTAAAATCCCAATCCCTGCTAACATGGCATGAATAACGGCAGGAGAAATAATAAATGCTAGCTGAGCTGCACCCATCAAACCAAAAAGAATTTGAATCAACCCAGCAATTAACGTGATGACGCAGGCAGTTTCAAATCCATTATTTTGAATAATAGCTAACACCATGACAGAGAGACCAGCAGCCGGTCCACTCACCTGAAGTGGAGCTCCTGCTAAAAAACCAACAACGATTCCACCGATAGTAGCAGCTATAAGACCAGCTTTCATAGGAGCACCCGAGGCCAAAGAAATTCCCAGTGACAATGGCAAAGCTATTAAAAAAACTACCAATGATGCTGGCAAATCGGCTTTCAAGTTTTTAAAATAATTTGAATCTATGAACATTTTTGAGTTTGAATTCATTTTAAAACTTAATCCTTTGCCATGTAAAATTTATGTCATGTTTTACATTTTTTTACCCAAGTAATCCATTTATTTACACTAAATTAGTTTTTTTATCTCAATAAACAAGATCCATTGTGAACAATTTTTTTACACTAGCTTAAATTTCAAAGTCTTCATGCTATTAAGATTATTAGACAATAATAACTAAATTCTAATCCATAAGAATTCATCTTCTATTCTCTAGAATTCCCCCTATCTTCAGATTTGAGAACCCTTTTGCAAATGAAATCCTCTAGACGAATTTAAAATGACAAATAACTGAAAGATTTACTATTCTTCCACCCATGTCTGAAATAACTCAAAAACTCCTCGATCATCCCATTTTATTTTATATCAAATCTCATAAAAGAGCCTTTACAATTGGACTCTTTTTTTTATTGGTGACTAACTTTTTAGACGCCATGACTCCCCTTGTTTTAAAAGCCGGGATAGATGCTTTATCCAATAAAGCTCCCCTTTCTCAAATACAAAAATTAGCCCTATTACTTTTTGCTGTGATGCTTTCGCTTTCTTGGACTCGTTACGGCTGGAGAATCTACTGGGGAAAATTTCATACATACGCCTCTGAGGATTTAAGAAATCGAATTTTTAGACATCTCACTCAGATGGGAATGAGATTTTTTAATAAATCTCCTGTGGGTGAACTGATGAGTTTAATTACAAATGATGTAAACTCTTTTAGACAAGGTCTCGGGCCTGGGTTGTTAATCCTCATCGACGGAATCAGCATCACCCTCATTATTATTCCAACCATGTTAACACTCAATGCCGGCTGGACTTTTAAAACCATGTTTTTTATTCCTTTCGTTCCTTTGTTTATTTGGAAGGTCATGGCTCTCATTCATGATGCTTATAAAATACAACAAGATCGACTCAGTGAAATGACTGGATTCTCTCAGGAGATTGTCGGGGGCATTCGTGTTATTAAATCTTTTGCTCAAGAGTTTCAAAAAACACGACAGTTTAATGAATTCAGTCATCGCTATGAAGACGCTAGCAATCATCTTGCGTGGGTTGATACCTTTTATTTTTTGGTGACTCAAACGGCCATCATTTCAGGAACAGTCTGTTTATTTTGGGTAGGAACACCTGATGTTTTAAAAGGAGTAGCTACAATTGGAACATTCGTCGCATTTCAAAATTACATTGCACGAATGGTTTGGCCTCTTTCGGCTCTGGGATTAGGTGTTTCCCAAATCCAAAAAGCAATGGCATCTTTTACGCGAATTAAAGAATTACTCAAACAACAAACGGACACACCTGACTCCGGAAAACTTCAACTTGAAAAATTTGAAAAACTTGAAATTAAAAATTTGCAATTTGGATACTCTCCTGAACATCAAGTTTTAAAAAATATTAATCTCAGCATTCAACAAGGTGAGTTTGTGGGCATCACTGGACCTGTAGGCTCTGGCAAAACAACCCTGCTCTCCCTCATCACTCGGCTCTATCCTTTTGAACAAGGTGAGATTTTAATTAATGATAAAAATCTTAATGAATACACTTTAGAATCCTTAAGAAAAAACTTTGTTTTAATCCCTCAAGATCCTTTTTTATTTAGCATGAGCGTGCAAGATAATATCTCTTATGGAAATGGTTCTCAAAAAGAAGACGAACACCAAATGACTCAATTAAAAAAAGTGGCTCATTCGGTAGATCTCGATCAAGAAATAGACAGCTTTCCTGCAGGCTTTAAAGCCCCTCTTGGAGAAAGAGGTCTGAATCTATCTGGAGGACAAAAACAGCGACTGACTTTAGCTCGAGGGACTTTTTTAGATTCTGAAGTGACGATGTTTGATGATAATTTAAGTGCCGTTGATCATCGAACTGAACAAACAATTTTAAAACGACTTGGATTTAAAGGCGACCCTAATGACACTTCAATTGCAAAAGAAAGTCAGGGTATAAATCTTAAAACCTGCATTATGGTGACTCATCGTCTTTCACCCATTGAAAAAGCCGATAAAATTATAGTTCTTAAAGAAGGCCAAATAGAAGCTTTCGGAACTCACCAAGAGCTCCTCTTAACTTCTCCCACTTACAGAACCATGGCTTCGATTCAAGGATACTCATTATGACAAATTCATTCACATCAGAAGATGTTACTAAAACACATCTTAATTATTTAGATTTATTTAAACGATTGAGACCTTATCTTGCAAAGCATTGGATAGCTTGTTGCTCACTACTCTTTTTAGTGGTGTTTTTAGCGATGCTTTCAAGAGTGTTTCCATGGCTGATCTCTTACGCCATTGACCATGGAATCAGTCAAAAAGATATTCCCACAGTGACCAAAGTGACCATTGCATATTTAGTTTTAAATATTATTTATACTATTTTAAGTTTTGCTGAAACCTATTGGTTTCAAAAAATCGGCAACCGTATTTTATTTTACATTCGCTATGATTTAACTTTGCATGTGCAAAGTCTTCCGTTGAGTTATTTCAACAAAACTCCTACCGGAAGAATTATCACCCGATTAACAAATGATGTGACCACCCTTGGTGAATTATTTACGGATGGGGTGATTACGGTTTTTATTCAGTTTATTCGTATTCTATCCATTATAATTGCGATGAGTTTGATTTCTTTTAAACTCACAGTTTTGTGTTTGTTTTTAAGTCCTCTTTTTATTTACTTATCTTTAAAAATTAGCCATAGAATTCAAATCACACTCAGAGAATCTAAAAAAATATTAAGCTCTCTTAATTCTTTTGTTGCAGAAACACTCAATGGAATTAAAGTGGTTCAGCTTTATAACAACACTTTTGCAAGCCAAAAAAAATTCTCAAATTTTGCGGGTGATTATAGAGATGTGACACTTAAGTCTATTCAAAATTATGCTTTTATGATGCCTACGATGAATATCTTTAATGCAGTGATCATTGGCAGTGCTTTATTTTACAGTGGAAGCATTGGCGCCGAACAAGGCTTAGCGGTGGGCAGTATCGTGGCTTTCTTTTTTCATGCTCAAGATTTTATTTATCCCATTAGAGAGATCATTGAAAAATATCAACAGTTTCAAAACAGTTTAACAAGTGCAGAAAGAGTTTTCTCTCTCTTTGATGAAAAGCCAGAAGAAATCACAGATCTTGAAAACACACAGCTTCAACCCTCTCCTCATGTCAGAGCCTTTAAAGGTTTGATTGAAATTAAAGACCTTAATTTTAAATACGAAGAGCATTTACCTTTAGCCCTTAAATCTCTAAATTTAACGATTCCAGAAGGCACTCGTGTGGGTTTAATCGGTCGTACTGGAAGCGGAAAGTCTACTTTAATTTCATTATTACAAAAGTTTTATCAAGCTCCTCCGCAAACAATCTTTATTGATGGCAAACCCATTGAAGACATTCCGTTGTCTTGGCTTCGCAAAAATTTAGGTGTTGTTCAGCAAGATAATTATATTTTCAAAGGAACCATCCTTAACAACATCACTCTTGGTGATAGCTCTATTTCGCGTGAAAAAGCTGAACAAGCAGCACAAATGGTAGGACTTTTGGAAATTCTTCATAAAAGCCAACGTCATTTAGAGAGTTCTACAGAAGAACGAGGCGCCAATCTCTCTGTTGGAGAACGCCAATTGCTTTCGTTTGCTCGCATCCTTGCTTTTGAACCAGATATTTTGATTCTTGATGAGGCCACTGCAAATATTGATTCCGAAAGTGAGCGTCTTATTCGCGAAGCCACTGATAAAATCACTCAAAATAGAACGAGTATCATCATAGCACACAGACTTTCGACGATAGAAAAGTGTGACCAGATCATTAAACTTGAAAATGGCAGTATGACGCCCTACCAAAGTCAGCCTACCACTGTCTAGTTTGATTCATTAACTTAAACAGAGTCTCATTTAAATCCTTATATCTCCGATATTTATATTAGGAGATTTAGGGATTTATGACTTTCAGTAATGGCTCAGAAAATACAATTTTCAAAATGCTTCTCATCGACGATGAGGAAGAACTTCTTGAAAGCTTTCAAGAAGTGGCCACTGAATTTGGTTTTGAAGTTTCTGCCTTTAGCTCCGTCAAGGCTGTCCTTGAACAAAATTATAATTACGATCAATTCGCCTGTATTCTCTGTGATTACAGAATGCCCGAAAAATCTGGATTAGATTTTTACAAACAAGTAAGAACAACCAGTCAAGTTCATTTTGTGATTCTAACTGGGTTTGCTGACAAAGAAGTTGTTCTCAATAGCTTAAACCTTGGTGTGAATGAACTTCTTGAAAAACCCATTGATTTTGAAATTCTCAAAAACGTTTTTGAAAAAATTAAAACTCAATTTCTCAACAAAAAGAGAATTCAAGATCAAGAAATTCAAAATATTTTAGAGTTCTTCTGTGAAGAATCTAAAGATCTTTATTCTGACCTTGAAGAAATCTTGAACCGGCTCTCAGAAGAACCTCTCGATCCCCTGATCGTAGATATGGCTTACAGAAAAATACATTCTGTTAAAGGAGATTCTGCGGCAGTACCAGGAGGAGAGCTTTTAGCAAAACTCTCCCATGAATTAGAATCAAGGCTGAGTTTTATAAAAGACAATGATAACTATCAACCCTTCAAAGAAGAGGTTGCGACTTATTTAGATGCGGCCACTTTGTCTTTAAAATTTATTGAAACACTACAAGCAGATTTTAATCGGGTCTCTGAATTACAAGAATCCATTGAACAAATGATGGATTCACTTAAAAAATTAGAACCCAAACAACGAGAACACTTAGAAAACCCCCTCAAATATCACTCAAGTGTTCTCACAGAATCTAATCAAGATAAAAAAGAATTGTCCCATGCGATTCCTAAAGGCAATCATCTTCTGCAAATTGATGATCCCTCTTACAGTGAAGAAGAAACACTTGTTAAAAATAGTCAGCTCGATCAATTTATGGAATTAGCTGGTGAACTCGTGATACTCAAAAATTATTATCACGCCATGGCTATGGATCTACAAGATCGAGAAATTCCTCTCAAGGTTTTAAATAGAATAGAAAATTTCTCTCAAGCTCTGGATAAAACGACTCAGCGTCTTCAAGATCATGTTTTAGAAGTCAGAAAAATCTCACTTAAAAAAATATCCACTAAACTTTCGAGAATCATCCGACAATCCTCTAAACAACTTGATAAACAAGTGAAGTTGGTGATTAAGGGTGAGAACCTTAAGCTTGATAAATCTATTGCCATGGCAATTGGATCAAGCCTCACCCACATGGTCAGAAACTCCATGGATCACGGCTTAGAAAACCCTTCTGAAAGAGTTCAAAATGGCAAAGCGGCTCATGGAGAAATTTCTGTTGAGTTTATCGAACATAAAGATTTTATCGAAGTCTTTATGAAAGATGATGGTCGAGGACTAGATCTCGTTAAGATCCGACAAAAAGCACTAGAGAAAAACCTTACAAATGTAAATTCATTAAGCCAACTCTCTGAGCTTCAAGTGGCAGAATTTATTTTCTTTCCAGGATTTTCAACAGCTCGAGAAGTCACTGAAATCTCAGGTCGTGGCGTAGGTATGGATGCAGCACTCTCTATGGTTAATAAATTGAACGGCAATATTAAGATAATCTCTACCAGCACCAAAGGAACTCTTTTTCAAATTAAAATTCCATTTATTAAAACAGTTTCGGTAGAAAAAACTTTGATTGCATTTTCTGAAGGGATGCACTTAGCTTTACCAATTGATTGCGTTCAAGAAATCATGAAAGGAGATCAAGGGCATTTTGTAGAAATTGAACAATGCTTAGTGATCTCCTCTAAAGAAAATAATCTCCCCTTGGTAGCTTATTCGCAAAACCAAGGGCCTTATTTTATTATAGATAGAGCACAAATCAAAGACTCCATGATTATTAAACTCAAATCTAAAACACATCATTTTGCGATGGTCGTTGAAAAAATACTGTATCAAACAGAAGCCGTGAATCAACGGCTCTCAAAAGATGTCATTCATCAAGATTCTATTCTCGGTACGACCATCTTAGGAGATGATCATATTGCTTATCTTTTAGATCCCGAAGCTCTTTACAATGAGCTGATTCAAAGCCCTAGGCTTTTTCAAGCAGCGTAACGAGCTTTTGATCCTTTGGAACTAATAAAATATCTGCATGTCCTTCAAGCATTTTTTGAGCTTCAAGAATTTCAAACATGGCTTTATTCACCTCTGGATCTTGAGCCACTTCAGCAAGGGCTTGACCAACAATTTCTGGACGCACAGCTGCTGCTTTTGCAAACTCTATTGAGGCAGTTCTTTGAGCTGTATTTGTAATCACATGAACTTGATTATCTCCATCTTGCTTAATAGAAGCCGTCACTTGTCGGAGCCTATTCACAACTTTGCTTTCAATTTCTCGAATCATGTTTTCATCTCTAAAATGAACTTTACGAATATATACTGAACCTAATTTATAACCCCAATCTTGGGATTTTTGCGTCACCTCTGAGCGAACTAACTGAGACAACGTGTGACGATCTACGAGCATTTTAGACAGAGGCAAATTACTTAAACATCTGACTGTTGCATTGCTCACATTAGCTGCCAACGAACCCTTAGGATCAGCATTTTTAAATAAGTAAGCCAGAGGATTATTAATATAGGTTTCAAACCAAATCCCCACACCCATAGGAGCGCCTTCCTCTGAATTCACAGGTTGGCTTCTGAGGTAAGTTTGATCCATTCTTAAATCTAATTCATAAGTAGTGCCTAAAAAATTAATGACAAAGGCTTTCCAAGTGAGTTTAGGCCATAAAAAATGCAAACCAGGCTCTGTAATAGTTAAAGCGACTTCGCCAAACAACACATAAACCTGACAAGTGGACTCTTGAACAACGGTGTAAAATAAAAAAGTTTTTAATACTTTTAAAATAAAGCCTTCAAATAAAAAGGCAAAAATAACTCCCGTTAAAACGGTTCCAAAAAAACTGCTAAAGATAAATTCCAACATATTTGCCTCTTTTTATTTCTCAAGAATAATTTTTTTAGCTTTTTGATAAAAATTAAGTCGGACATTCCGAACAAAATTTTGCAAAACATCGGGACCACTTTTTTTCAATTCTTTTAATTGTCTTGAAAGTGCTAAAAGAGGTTCAATCTCAGCCTCTGCTTTAAGAGTTTCAATTTCTACCGCTCTACGAGAAAGTACAATCGTTTGATCTGCAGAGGCTTTTGCTAAGCTGATTTCAGAAGAAACATTATTGTAAGCTGTATTAATGGCAGCCAAAGCATTTTCAACTTCATGAGGCGGTTCAATACTTGTAATTAGAGAGGCTTCTAAAATAATTCCATAACGAGCCGATGAAGTTTTGCACTCCTCGAGCATATTATCATTAATTTCTCGAAGGTTTTTTCTAAGGTCATTGATAGAAACCGTGTCTGATAAATGAGTGTCACCTAAAACTGGAAGTGCTTGATTGTTTTTTTGATTGCTTTCGTAATTGGCTATTTTTTCTCTTAAGATAGAAACAAAATATCCCATCACATGAGCAATTGGATTTTTAATTCCAAAAAAGTAAGCATACATATTTTGCTCACTCACTTTGTAGCGAATTTGTCCTTTAAGTCCAATATTTAATTGATCTTGAGTCACAGCCTCTAACAAAGTGCCTTTTTGATTGGCTTGATAGTTTTCAATATCTGCCGCCATATTGATGGTTTCAGTGGCAATGGATGTTTTATAGATTTTTTCCCATGGCATTTTAAAATGCAATCCAGGCTGGATCACATGCACTAAAGGAAAATCATATCTCTCTTTTTCATCTGCTGTGAGTTTTTCTGAAATCGGATGATTCGATGTTTTTTGATTCTCATACCTTTGTGCTCTTCCAAAAACCGTCTTCACAGCTCTTTCGTTTTGATCCACGGTATAAAATCCTGAGAGGATACACCGAATCACAAAGTAAATAATCAAGCCCAAAATAAATTCCATATTTTTTCTCCATAGACCTCAATATTAAAATGAGTTCTTTACTTATCTTTTTTATCGACCTCTCCCTAAAAGAACCACACCCACTGTTTTTAAAACAATTTGTAGATCTAAAAGAAGAGAATAATTTTTTATATAATAAAGTTCATATTGAAGCTTCTCTTTTGAATCCTCAACACTTGCCCCATAGGGATAAAGAACCTGTGCCCATCCGGTTAATCCCGGATTCACAAGATGTCTCATTTCATAATAGGGAATTTCTTTTTCAAGCAGAGTGTTAAACTCGGGACGCTCTGGTCGAGGCCCAATAAAACTCATTTCGCCTCTAAAAATATTTAAGAGCTGTGGCAACTCATCAATACGAGTGAGCCTAATAAACTTACCCACACGAGTGACTCGCTGATCATTTTTTGAAGCCCACTGGGCTCCGTCTTTTTCAGCGTCACTGCGCATAGATCTAAATTTAAAGATCGAAAAAGGCTCACCGTCTTTACCCGTTCGAATTTGTCTAAATAAAATATCTCCTGGGCTTTCTATTTTAATCAAAAGTGCGGTCACCAGCATAAAAGGCCAAGTCGCTAATAATAAGATAGAGCTTAAAATCAAATCGATAAGTCTTTTTATTTTAAAACCGATGGGATTGCCAATGAGACTGAATCCTTCTGAAAAAACAAACCAAGAATGATTTAAAAAGTAGATTGGCACCTTTCTCCAATTCAATTCATAAAATTGATTGATATCAAAAATACGTTGTCCTTCAAAACGAGCTTGAATCAACAATTGACCTACGCGATCCATTTGCGCATCCGTCTCTGTTCCCACAATAATGCCAGCCCATGATTGATTGAGATAAGATTCTACTTTAGACCAACCCCAATTGAGATGATAAGGAGAATTAATAGGCTCCTCTGGGAGATTGGATTCATCCTCATAAAAAGCAAAAGTCATTTGACCATGAAACAAATTGTGTGCGGATTGATGAGTGTGCTCAGTATTTTTTTTGAGATCCGCTAAAAGTTTTTCTCCCAAACTTTTGGTGCCCACAAAAAGCCAGCGCAAACGAGCTTTTAAATTATCAAGAACTGTATAAAAACTATAACGATAACCCATTTGCATTAACAAAGAGAACAATACCGAGAGAAGTAAAACACCTCTTCCAAAAATACCGGCTCGCTCTTTGCCAGCTAAAAAATTAATCATGGACATCACGAGCAATAAAAGGATGGCTGAATACACACAGCGCCAAACAATCGTTACAAAACGATTCACTTTTTCAAGATCAAAAGTTCCAAATATATATAAAAAGGCCACTTGCAAAAAAGCCATGAGGTAAAAACCAAAAGAGTGAGTGATTTCAAATAAAGATTGATCCCAAGATTTATGAAGTCTTAAAGAAAACACCAAACTCAACCCAAAAAAGAACACCAATAAATCTAAAATCAGGATGCTTAATTTAAGGGACCGTGAAAACAAAATCTTTTTTTTAAGCTGAGTTTTTAACATATGTATTTTTTAAAAACCTTTCAATAATTGAAGTTCCCAATTGTAAGAACTTTTGCAAATTTCGTGAAGAGAATTAAAACGAGGTTTCCAACCAAAAGTTTTTTGAATCAAACTCGTGTCTGCAACTACTTGAGCGAGATCGCCTTTTCTACGCGGGCTTTCGATCACTTTAAGTTTTTTTCCGCAGACATCTTCCATGGTTTTAATCACTTCACGAACAGAATACCCAGAGCTATATCCACAATTTAAAGTTTGAGATTTTCCGCCCTTTTGCAAGTGCTTTAAAGACTCCACATGAAGATCGGCAAGATCTTCTACATGAATATAATCTCTCACTCCTGTTCCATCGATTGTGTCAAAATCAGTTCCATGAATTTGCAAGGAGTCTCTTTTGCCAACGGCACACTCACTCACTATTTTAATCAGTGTCGAAGGGGCTAAATTCACCTCTCCTCTTTGACCTTGAGAGCAAGCTCCAGCGACATTGAAATATCTTAGAGAGATCGAGTTGAGCTTTGGCAGATCTAAGAGAAGATCTTCAACCATGAGTTTAGATTTTCCGTAAGGTGTGATCGGAGCCACTGGGGATTTTTCGTTGACCAGGTTTTTTCCGGGATCTTTGTACACAGCTGCTGTGGAAGAAAAAATAAAATAAGGAACTTGCTGACGACAAGTTTGCTCAATCAATCTCAAACTGCCCACATAATTATTATCATAATATTCAATTGGATTTAAAATCGATTCAGAAACATTCTTAAGGGCCGCAAAATGAATGACGGCTTCAATTTTTTTATCTTTAAAAATTTGAGTTAAAAGTCCCACATCACGAGTGTCGCCATTGATAAATTCAACATGGGGGCTTAACAGGTGAGTGTACCCATTCGTTAAATTATCTAGAGCCACAACTTCATAATCTGCATCCAACAGTTTTTGAGCTGTGTGTGATCCAATATATCCTGCGCCACCAGTGACTAGAACTTTCACTTTTTACCCCAATGTTTTGGTTAAAATCTTTAAAACTCAATCGCCTTTATAAGATGAATTAATCTTCCGTGCTGTCTTCATCAAAATAAATAACTTTTGATCCCTCATGTTCAATTTTAAAAGGAAACTCTCTCAATCCTAACTGTGCCTTAAGTTGTGCTGCTTTTTCAGGAGGAGCAAAAAATAATAAAAAGCCACCACCACCAGCGCCTAAAAGCTTACCGCCCCATGCGCCCGCAGCAAGTCCTTTTTCATAAGACTCATCAATTTCAGGATTTGAAATTTTAGAAGCCATTTGTTTTTTGTAGAGCCAGTTTTGATGAAGTAACTCACCAAAGGCTTTCCAATCAGATTGATAAAGTAAGTCTTTGCCAATTTCTACGGATTCCACCATTTTTTTCATGATTTCAAATTTATCTTGAGAAGACATATTATTTTTTTGTTCACTCAAGACACTCGAAGTTGAGCGCGTGGTGCCTGTATAAAATAAATGAAGGTGCGATTGAAACTGACGCATTTTTTCTCCATCTAAATGAACTGGATCCACATCCACGTGACCATTGCTATGAAATTTAAAAACATTTAATCCCCCAAAGGCCGCCGCATATTGATCTTGTTTGCCGATGGGTTCTTTAATTTTATTGATTTCAATATCACAGGCCTCTTCAGCTAACTTCTTTTTTGAAGTGAACTGATGATGACGAGCATAGAGATTATGAAGAAGTCCCACAGTAAAAGCTGATGAACTCCCCATACCAGTCCCTGAAGGGATGTCTGCAATGGAGCTGACTTCAAGCCCCCCCTTCACTTTAAACTGCATTAAAACTTCTCGCAAAATAGGGTGTTGTAAATCAGCGGCGTTGTTCACTGTTTCTGTGCGAGAGTATTTAATTCTAATTTTATCTTTTTCAAAAAAGTTATGAGAAGAAATATACATGTATTTATTAATTGAAAAACTTAAGACGGATCCAAAATGCTTCATATAAAAAGCTTCTAAATCAGAACCACCACCAAATAAACTCACGCGAAAGGGGGTTTTTGTCATAATCATAAATTCACCTATTTCTGTTGAGAGTTTTTATTAAACTTTTGGAGAATAAATTCAGCGGCCTCGCTCAAATTCTTAAATAAATTTTGAGGCTGGTACGAACTGAGTTTATCAGCGGCTTCTGAAGTTTGTTTTTGAATCACTTCTTCAGAATAAGGAAAGCCTGCTCCCCCCATAAGCCCAATGGCATTGAGAGAAAATCTTTTTCCGCATTCCACATCTCTCCAAGTATCACCAATCATAAAGGAAGATTCTTTGTTAATACAATAATCTTGACTCGCTTGCTCTAACATTCCTGTTCCGGGCTTACGACAGTCGCATCTTATTTTAAGTTCTTTGACTTCTCCTGCAAAACCTTTTTCTGGATGATGAGGGCAGTAATAAAATCGATCAATCCAAGCCCCTTCTTCAGAAATCAAAGTCTCGATTTTAGCATGGATTTGATGAAGCTCTTCTTCGGTTAAAAAACCTTTAGCAATCATCGGCTGATTAGTTGCCACGATCACTAAAAATCCTTTTTGATTGAGCTTATGAATGGCCTCTGCCACTCCTTCACGCAATTTAACATCTTCGATTTTATGAATTTCAGGAACGTACTCAATCACCACACCGTCACGGTCTAAAAAAACCGTTGGACGAGGATTTTCAATTCTCAAAGCTTTGACCTTACCGCTTGTAAAATCTTGAGTCACTTTAGCTAAACGATCCGGAGTGCCCATATCTTTTAAATACTCTGGAGAATTGTAAGCGTAAAAAGGTTCTTTTTGAATGGCCGCCGGAAATATATCCCGAGCAATGTCTCCCTTAACACCTTGAGGTAGAAATTTAAAAAACTCTGGTTCTAATAAATAAACAGCCGCGTTCACTAGGTTTCTAAAAATCAAATTTTCGGGGTGAGGCTTGGTTAAAAAACGAGTGATCTGCAAAGACCCATCAACCTGTACCAAATCGCTGTCAAAAGGATGGTCATTTGGATGCACCACGAGAGTGCCAAAGGCCTCTTTATGATGGTGAAAATCAAAAACTTTTTGCAAATTTAAATCAGCGATGAGGTCCCCATAAATCACCCAAAATGGCTGAGCAATATGAGTTTTTAACTGCTCCAGAGCCCCTGCGGTGCCTAGAGCCTCTTTTTCAATCACATGCTGAATTTCAACTCCCCAAGCAGAGCCATCTTGAAAATAGCTTTCAATTACCTGACCTAAATGACCCGAGAGGATAAAGAATTTTTGAACACCCTCTCCTTTAAGCCATTCGATTTGTCGCTCTAAGAGAGGTTTTCCGTCGATGGGAATCATTGGTTTCGGAATTTCCTTGGCTAATTCACCTAAACGAGTGCCTTTGCCACCGGCTAGGAGAACGGCTACACGAGGAAATACTTTTGAATTATTCAAATTTTCGCTATTTTTTTTATCAACATTCATTCTTATGATGTTTAATGAGAAATCATCTCAATAGCAAGGTTGCATTTGTTGAATTCCCTCGCTATTGTCTCAAGACAAAATTGGCTCTTCTCAATGAATAAGTCTTTTCTCAAAAAAAGGAACAAAATTACTTTATGAAAGCAGACCCACGCATTAACAACACCTGGTTTAATGAAAACTCCCTCACCGAGTACTTTACAGATTATAAAAAAAATCTGGCAACGGCCCTAGAAAGCCTCAACGTGGCTGAACTTGAAAAGGCTCACCAACTAATGCGTGATGTTGTAAAAAGATCTGGCACTTTTTTTATCGCCGGCAATGGTGGTTCTGCGGGGATTGCCGATCATCTTTGTTGCGATTGGACAAAAGGAACCTTTGTTGAAGGCAAAATTCGTTTAAAAACTCATAGTTTAGGAGCCAATGTTCCTTTATTAACAGCTGTTGCTAATGATTTTGGATATGATGAGGTTTTTGCCCGTCAAATTAAAATGCTGGCTCATCCAACGGATGCCCTTTTAGTGATCTCTTCTTCTGGAAATAGTCCAAATATCGTCAAAGCCATTGAACAAGCTCAGCAAATGGGCCTTAAAACCATCGCTCTCACTGGTTTTTCTGGGGGCTTAAGCCGCGAAAAAGCCGATATCAAACTCCATGTGAATTTTGCGAATTATGCCATTGTTGAAGATTGCCATCAGGCCATTATGCAAGCACTGGCTCAGTACTTTTTTGTGGCAGAAAAAAACGGTTCCCTGACATGAAAATAACGGGTCTCGTTTCCATCATCACTCCGGCCTATAATTCTGAAAAAACAATTAAAGCCACCATTGATTCTGTACTAGCGCAAACCTATTCTCAATGGGAACTTTTGGTTGTGATTGATGAAGGCACTCAAGACTCTACTTCTGAAATTGTGAATCAATGGAACCAAAAAGATCCTAGAATTCAGCTTCTCAAAGTTCCCTCTGGAAAAGGACTGGCACTTTCTCGCAACTTTGCTTTGAGTCAATCTCAAGGACAGTATGTGGCTTTTTTAGATAGCGATGATGTTTGGTTAGCAGACAAATTAACTGAACAAATTAATTTTTTGGTGAATCAAAAAGCGGCCCTTAGTTGCCATGCTTTTCGCAGAATTGATTTTGAAGGAACTAAAACCGGACAACTGATTGATGTCCCTTCCAATATTACTTACCAAACTCTTTTAAAAAATAATGTGATGGGATGCCTCACTGTTTTAGTGGATCAAACTCAAACAGGCCCCCTTCAATTTGAAGAAACAAAACATGAAGACTACCTTCTTTGGCTCAAACTTTTAAAAGCCGGACATAAATGTGTAGGACTTAAAAAAGATCTGGCACGTTACCGTATTGTTCCGACTTCTCGCTCTGCTAATAAAGTTGAAATGACTTTTATGCGCTGGAAGATTTTAAGATTTCATGAGCATCTGAATGTTTTAAAAAGTTTTTATTATCTAGGAGCCTATGTGATGAGTTCCCTCTTAAAGTATCGTCGGTTTTAATCTTATGAATCCAGAAATCAAAACCATCCTCCGTGAATTAAAACCGTTTAAAAAAACGATTACAATCATCGCCATTGCCGGTGTTTTTGTCGCTCTTTCTGAAGGCCAAATGGCTGTTCAACTTAAAAGAATGACAGACTCTTTGCAAACAGGTCAAACGGCTCCCATTCTATGGGCTTCTTTGATCATTATCATGTTAGCTCTTACTTTATCTGTGAGTCGTTATTTTCATATTTATCTCATGAATGTGATCAGCGAAAAAGTCACTATTGCTCTCAGACAAAAACTGCAAAGCAAGTTTATGAATCTGAATCTGACTTTTCATCATAATTACGCTTCTGGTTCAGGTGGATTGATCAGTCGCATTCTTCATGACATCAATATTATTAAAGATGGATTGAGAATGGTGGCAGACTTTTTTAGAGAGCCTCTGCTGTTTATCTTTTTGATGACTTGGCTTTTTATTCTTAATTGGAAACTCACTTCTACAATTATTATTGTTCTCCCATTTGTTCTTTTTATCTTAAGAAAACTTTCTATCGGTATTCGTAAACACGGAGAAGAAAGTCAGCAAATGCAGGAAAAACTCACATCAACCATTAAAGAAAGTCTTGATGGCGTGAGAATCATTCAATCTTTTAATCTTGAATCTCACATGAGAAAAAGATTTGAGGAGCAATCCGATGAGTTCCTCGATGCTCGCAAAAAAATTCACCGTCGCGTAGAATTTTCTGGCCCTCTTACAGAGTTTATTGCCACAATTTTAATCTTATCTTTATTTATGTATATGGGACTTGCGATTTCTAAAGGTGAAGCCACCTATGGAGATTTTATGAGTTATATAGCCTCTCTTTTGATGCTCAATAAGCCCATTAAAAAACTTCAAGAAAGCTATGTTCGCATTCAAGAATCCATAGTGGCTATTCGCAGAGTCTACACACTGATTGATGAAAAAAGCGAAATCATTAAAAGTGAAAATCCAAAACCATTTCCTCATAACTGGAAAACCATTGAATACAAAAATGTTTCTTTTGCTTACGGACAAGATTTAGTTTTAAAAAACTTTAATCTCACCCTCACAAGAGGACAAATGGTTGCACTTGTTGGCACCAGTGGCAGCGGAAAATCTACAGTGGTTAATTTATTAGAAAGATTTTACGAGCCCACTTCTGGCGTTATCTTGATTGATGGCATTAATCTTAAAGATTTTGATCTTCATGATCTCAGACAAAATATGTCTTTGGTTTCTCAAGATGTGTTTTTATTTAGTGACACCATTAAAACAAATATTTGGTCTGGTGACTTTGCAAAATCTCCTGATTTAGTTCCTATGGCTGCCAAAAGTGCCAACGCTCATGACTTTATCATGAGAAACCCCCTTGGATATGAATCCCTTGTGGGCGACAAAGGAGCTCTCTTATCGGGTGGAGAAAAACAAAGAATTTCTATTGCTCGAGCTCTTTTTAAAGATGCTCCGATTTTAATTTTAGATGAGGCCACTTCGGCTCTCGATTCTTCAAGTGAAATCGAAGTGCAAAAAGGTCTTGATCATTTAATGGAAGGCAGAACTTCTTTAGTGATCGCTCATAGACTCTCCACCATTATTAAAGCTGATAAAATCATCGTGATGAAAGCCGGCTATATTGTAGAAACTGGCACTCATGATGAACTGATTTCTCATAATGGTGAGTACGCTCGATTTCAGAAATTACAAAAAATTTAATAACTAGAAAGTAATAAAATACGGATTTTAGAATTCAACTTGAAAGGATCTTTTTATGTCATTAGGCTTAAGCTCATTTAAAAATAAAATTAAAATCTACTCCGACGGTGCAGACAAAGCATCTATGCTTGAAATGAACAGCAACCCGCTTATTTCAGGTCTTACCACTAATCCTAGCTTAATGAAAAAAGCTGGAATCACTGATTACAGATCTTTTTGCTTAGACATTCTAAAAAGCATCACCACTAAACCTGTTTCGTTTGAAGTTTTCAGCGATGATTTTGCAGAGATGAAAAAACAAGCTATGGAAATTAAATCTTGGGGCGAAAACGTTTATGTTAAAATCCCTATCATGAATTCTAAAGGGGAGTCTTCAATTCCACTTGTTAAAGAGTTGGCTCATGCTGGAGTTAAACTCAATGTCACAGCTATTTTTACCATGGATCAAACATTAGAAACTTGCTATGCGGTTAAAGGTGGCGCTCCATCTATCGTTTCTATTTTTGCTGGCAGAATTGCTGATAGCGGAAGAGATCCACGCCCTCTGATGAAGGGTGCTTCTCTTATTTGCGAAACTCTCGATAAAAATATTGAATTACTTTGGGCGAGCACTCGTGAAGTTTATAATATTGTTGAAGCAGAAGAATCTGGCTGCCACATTATTACTGTTCCACCAGATATTATCAAAAAGATGTCTGGCTTTAACAGAGACCTCACTCAATTGAGCTTAGACACTGTAAAAACTTTTAAAGCTGATTCTGAAGCGGCTGGTTTTAAACTTTAATTTTAAAATTAATTTTTTAGAAGAACTTCTCTGGCTCAAATAACCAGAGAAGTTTTTAATAAAAAATCGTTAAAAAGAATCGATAGGTTGCTCCACATTCCAGTGATGCTCCACAAATGGCCCTAGATCTGCTTCTAAAAAATCTCCATCATTAATAGGACCCACTCCAGCTGGGGTTCCCATTAAAATCACATCCCCCTCACAAACCGGAAAATGCTCTACTAAAAACTGAATCACCTGATCCACAGAAAATATAAGATCTCTCATATTACCAAATTGTCTGACCTCTCCATTGATTTTTAATTGGATATCACTGGTGAGAAACTCTTTATTCCAAGGCTGCCAGGGAGCTAAGACCGTTGAGTTTTTAAACGATTTTGCCAAAGTCCAAGGCTCCCCTTTGTTTTTAGCCAAACTCTGATAGTGGCGCTCTGTTAAATCTAAAGCCACTGTGCCCTTAATTGGAGTGCCATCGGCCTTAATTTGAACAGCCAGCTCCACTTCATGGTGAACTTCTTTGGCCCACTTTGGAAGCACGATTCGGTGATCAAAAGGATTTACAGAAGCTCCACTTTTAAGGAATATCAAGGGGCTAGAAGGGACCTTCGCCTTCATCTCTTGCGCATGATCTTTAAAATTACGGCCCACACCCCAAATATTTTGATATTTCATCTTTAATACCCCTTTAATCAAAATTGATAAAACAAGCTCTTATCTTGAGTCCTCAACTAAAGAATCTGGACTCTCGATCTTATTTAATGATAAAAGGCCACAGCATAGGAATTCAATTGAAAAAATTTAAAAAAATTCACATCGAAATTACAAATATCTGTAATCTTCAGTGCAGCTTTTGCCCTGAAGTTCTTCGTGCTAAATCCACTATGCCATTAGATCTTTTTGAACAAGCTGTGGATCAAGCAGGCCCTCTCACTGAGCAAATCTGCCTGCATCTTATGGGTGAACCCTTAAGTCATCCTCAGTTTGCTGAAATTATTAAAATTTGTGAAAATAAAAAAGTAAAAGTGTTTTTAGTTTCTAATGCCGTTCTATTAAATGAACTCAAAGCTCCCCTTTTAATGTCTCCTTGTATTGAACAAGTGAATTTTTCACTTCATAGCTTTCATGATAATTATGGAGATAAAGATCCTAAAATATATCTGCAAAAAATCTTTAACTTTACAGAACGAGCCTTTATTGAGAGACCCGATCTTTTTATCAATTACAGATTATGGAATTTAGACTCTCCCTTAGGAACAGGACTGCATAATAAAAAAATGCTCGAAAAAATTGAAGAGCACTTTGGAGTGCAAATTCAACCGCAAATAGATGTGAGAAGAAACAAAAGTCATCGTATTAAAAATAAACTCTATCTTCACTTTGACACTGAATTTGTATGGCCTTCATTGAACCAACCTTATTTAGGAGAGCACGGAACCTGCCATGGTCTCTCTTCACATTTTGGTATTTTAGTGGATGGATCCGTTGTTCCTTGTTGTTTAGATAAAGAAGCATGTATTAAGCTCGGCAATATTAAAAATGAACCTTTAATTGATATTCTTAAAAGTGAAAAGTCGCAAAAAATAATCAGGGGATTTAAAAAAAATCTCCTCACTGAAGAGCTCTGTAAACATTGTTCTTATATTAAGAGATTTGAAAAGAAGTCGAATTAAATAGCAAAAACCCCACCTCATAGAGTTTTCTAAGATGAGGTAGGGTTTGATTGAGCGAAAGCTTATTTTATTTTAAACAGTTATATTTTATTTGATAGTCCCCAACTATCAATTCTTGATTAAATACTAAATTCACTCCTTCCACTTTAAAGCTTTGATTAAATGGAGCTCCATTTAAAGTGATAGTCACACCAAGACCACGATCTAAAATCGGGTTGCATTGCAAAGTGAGAGTTTTAAGCATATTTCTAACACCCTCGGCAACTCCTGTTACTTGAGCACCATAATCACTGGCACAAACATCTCCAATTATTCCTCCTGTTAAATCGGAAAGCATTTTGTATCTTTCTCCATAAGTGTATCCTTCTCCAGCACGACAAACAGTGTCTCCGGGACGAGTAATTATAGAATGAAAGGTAAATGCTTTTTGACTCCCAAAATTTGCATGAACAAGATTAATTAAATTTTGAGGATCATTTAAAGAATCATTGGATGATTCGTCTTCATCTGAAATAACCACTACTGCAAAGTGAGCACCTGTTCTAAAAAAAGGTTGAGTGCTGGTTGTAGATCTTTGGATCACTCGTGAAGTGGTGCGAATAGCTTGTTCTGCTCCACTCCCCACTTCTGATCTTTGCAATGTTTTACCCAATTTTAATTGAGCGTCATCTTCTGTTAAAGTGGATCTAATCAAATAATCTCCATTTGAACCGTAGATGGGAATAAAACGACCATCACCTAAAGCAACGTTTCTTGGATCTGTTGTTGTAATGGCTATTTGCCAGTCGAGACCTCTCAGCACACTGATAAAGTTAGAAGCTCTTTGCGCCATGCTTTTTTGCTCAAACTGCATGCTTCCTGAGTTATCAATCACAAAAAGAATATCAACTTTTTTATAATCATTCACTGTTACTGACTGAGTTAAACTACGAGTGGTTGAGTTCACCTGCCAAGTAATACTCTTTGTCGATTTATTTCCTAATTCATCTTCAGCATTAATTGTAAACGTATATGATCCTTGAGCCAAAGAAGTTAAGCTGACGACATTTCTCCCAGAAGCACAGTCTTTAGTAGATGATCCAATTTGACATTGCACTTTTGTTATTGCTGAAAGTGGATCATTCACTTCATAAATAATTTCAGCAGAAATTCCTTCTTCTAATGTTCCTGTCGGATATTTAGAAAAAATAATTTCTGGTCCTGTATTGTCTTGAATGATTGATTGAGTAAAACAAGGTGTCGGAAAATTATCAAAATCAGAATACTGGATTGAATAATCAATTCTATCATTATGCTTTGGAGTCGTGAAAGTTAAACTCGATGTGGTGAGCTCTTGCCAAGTGCCACCAGAACAATCTTTATTGTTAGTTAATTTGTATTGCGTTCTTAAATCGCTGGCTATCAAGGTAAGGGTTAAAATTTCACCTTGAGTCCTTAAGGCTCCATTATTTATAAGAAACCCTTCTGCAACAACATGAGTATTTGTAACTTGCTGTCCACCAGAGAGACCTTCTAAAGTCGTTGGCGCTTGAGTGGTGTCGGCTACGACACTAAAATTTGAAGTCTGACTGGCAGTGCCTGATTGAGAACTCACCGTCGAAGACTCACTACCTGTGGTGGCTCCACTATTTGTAAGACCTGTTGTTGTCGTGACACCTGTATTCTCAACCACAGGCAAACAACCTGAATTGAGCATCAAAAGGACTAAACTTATGCTGAGTGGTTGAGTCCTAAAAAAAGAACTTCCGCTTTTGATCATTTTCTCCTCCTAAGAAAAATTGTTTTTCTAACTTGTTTTTTATTGAGTCCCTGATTCCTTCAGGACTTAGATAAAAATTTTTTATTCACTCAGCCATCATTTCAAAAATTAAAAAACACCGCAAGTTATTCTCTTTTTGAGACTTTAATGTAAATTTAATCGACAAAAATTTTATTTTTTATCGGAAGATAATTTAATTGAATGAGATATAACTGGCTCAGTTAACCAGAACTCTTTTTTAATTTCTGATTGGAACATTGCTAACGATTCAGGGGAAGTGTCTATTTTAAAACTCGCTTCATCATTGGGAAGCCAGCCCGGTGAATGCCAATAAGTAATTCCCTTAACTTTTTTAAACATTCCTTTTTCAACAGATTGCAAGGCGTACTTTAACCACTGTGCTTTTTTAGCAGGACCTTCTTTACTTTCAATCACTCCGAATTCTGAAATCATCCATGGATTTTTTGTATTCAAGGATTCCAATTCAGGAACAAAACCTTTTAATTTTAAAAAAAAGTTGGACCATTCATGAGTTGGCAATTGTGCCCCAAAAACACTTAATCCTATCCAATCAATATATTCATCTCCCGGATAATAATATTTAATTTGATTCCATTCCTCTTCAGGAGATCTTCCTGTATCTACATGAAAAATCCATGTAATATTATTTGCACCTTCAGATCGTGCAATATCAATAATTCTTTTATAGGTGTCTTTAAATCTCTCTGGTCCATCGGGTAATTCAGGATGACCGTAATTAGATTTAACTCCACCGCCATTCCATCGACCATTCCACGGGAACCAATCACCATTTACTTCAGGACAAAACTCCATCATTATAGGACCATAATCTTTGGCCACATTAAAATAAGCATGAAGAGCTTTATCATGTTTACCTTGCAAAAAAGATTTCATACTAAAAATAGGATCTGCAGAGTTTGCATGATCAAGCATTTCACTCCAAGGTAAAAGTCTCATAATTGGAATTAAATTTTGCTGACGTATAATATCGACCGATTGCGTTGGAAAAGTAATTTTTCCATCTAGCCAATCATTTGCAAAATAAGCCCACACAGATTTTTTTCCTGTGAGATTTTGATAATTAACCAATCTTTCTTTTGTAACCTCTTCTGCTGTGGCTCCAAAATCCATGAATGCACCTTGATAAGCTCCTTCTTCCGGCGGGAGTATTTTTAAAATTTCTTGAGAAAAAACTTTTTGCGAAAAAAAATACATCACAACAATGAAAATAATTTTTGAATTTATCATTCTGATCTCCTGATACACTGCGTGTATTCTGAAAAAGTTTCTGATTCAAATTAAAAAAGTTTTTCAATTTCAAAATTGAAATGATGCGAAAATAATATTTTTGAATTTAATAATCATAATTCGATGCAATAAGATTTTAGAAGAATATTCCAAAGCGGTAATAAATATTGTCACCGATATATAATCTGTAATTAATGCGATCACAACACACTTAACATTGGAGTTAAATGATGTTCGCAAAAAATATTTTTCTTAAAACAGTTTTTTTTATCACTCTCTTTTTTCTCTCGACTCTATCTATCCCTTGTTTTTCAGTCGAGAATTCAAAAGCTGTTTTATTTTCTCCGATTCATAAAATTCACTCTCCGAATACTTTTTTTTATCAAGAATCTTTTAATTCTCAGAATGAAAATTTATTTTTAACTGAAGGACAAATAAGATTTTCTGATTCGTATTATCAGTGGAATAAAATCTTTCCCGTGATTGGATATAAATATCAAATCACTGATTCTTATCAGTATAAAAATTGGATTTCTTTAGGAGCTAAATACACGCTTACAACTTTGCCACTTCAATTTTTAACTGATTATTATCAAGCTCCTACTTCAAAACAAAAAAGTTATTCACGCTTAGGATTTGTTTATTACAAAGAACTTCCTTTTCAAAAATCAAATTGGGGTCGACTCAATTCAGAAAATTATCTGGAGGCATTTTTATTTTCAAATTCAGATCACAGTAATTTGAATTACAATCAAGTCTCTGCTTATTCTCGTTGGCTTTATTTAAATAATGTGGGTCCAATTGAATACGCACCCTATGCAGAACTAAAAGCCTCTCACCAGTATTCAAGTATTTACTCAAATAATAATTTGAATTCACATCTAGGTGGTTATGTGGGCCTGAAGACTTATCCGCTTTCAGCCAAACTTTTTATCTACAATTCGCAATTAATTAAAACTCAACTTAACAATCAAGGCATAGAAGCTTTGCTCGCAGTGGCAGGTAATTTCTAATGAATACAACATATCAAGTTTTACTCTTTTTAAATTTAATAGGACTTCTCTCAATTGCTTTTTTTGGAATTGATGACTTAATTCTTGATCTCGTGGCCTTCTTCAAAAAATTAGGCCCTGAAGAACTCACACCTGAACTCGAGGTAAAAGTTCGAGCTGAGCCCGAAAAGTGGATTGGGATCATGGTCGCTAATTGGCATGAAGCAGACATTATAGAACGAATGCTTTTAGGGAACCTCGGTCGAATTGATTATCGTAATTACGTGATCTTTGTTGGAACTTATCCAAATGATCCTGACACCATTGCAGCTGCTCAAAAAGTGGCTGATAAATATGCGCGCATTAATGTGGTTGTGAATACTAAGGACGGTCCTACATCAAAAGGTCAAATGATCAACGAAATGGTCACGGCCATTTTTGAATATGAATCTTCTCATAACATGAAATTTGATTTTTTAATGATTCATGATTCAGAAGACGTGATTCATCCACTCTCTCTTCTATTAATTAATTATTTTGGCAATAGTGCTGACTTTCTTCAAGTACCCGTGCACTCTTTCAATCTTCCTCTCAAAGAAATTGTGGGTGCAACATATTTAGATGAATTCGCGGAACCACACACAAAAGATTTACTTGTGCGTGTGGCAATGGGGGCGTCACTCCCATCAGCGGGTGTTGGAACAGCAATGAGTAGAAATTTGATTCTTCAGTATATGAAAACTCAAGATGGAGCTCTACTTATTGAAGAGTCACTCACAGAAGATTACGTTCTTGGAGTGAAATCAAAATTTTTTGGATTTAAATCAAAGTTTTTATGCTTTTACAAAAAACGTATTAATGGATCTAAGAATATTATTGCGACTTTTGAATATTTTCCGAAATTAATTAAAAACTCTATTCGTCAAAAAACGAGATGGAATGTGGGAATTATATTTCAAAGTCCAAAATTTGTTCCTTTTAAAGGAGATTTGGTAGACAAATATTTTCTCTACAGAGATCGCAAAGGTCCATGGGCTAATTCGATCGCTCTTTATGCACTTATTTTATTAATTATCAATTTAAGTTTATATTTTATCCAACCTGAACTATTGGGCTTCTATCAGCTGCCTCTCTTAAAAGTTTTAGGATATTTTAATCTATTTTTAATGCTCCAAAGATTTTTTCAAAAAGCTCGAGCAGTTCTTTTTATAGGTGGATACAAACAACTGATATTTTTACCTATAAGATGGTTAACAACATTATTCATTAACACATGGGTTGGCTGGGCTGCTTGGAATCAATACAGAGTGAGCGTTTCTAAAGGACAAAGACTGGCTTGGGCAAAAACCACCCATGAAATACCCGATGATTTTGCAGCACAAGATCATTTAGCAGGAACTTAAATAAAAATTAATATTAACAACAACGAACACACAGAGGTCAAAATGAATAAAATATATGTTTTAATTCTCGCCCTTTTTGCCGCACTTCCAAGTATGGCTCAAATCGGCGGTTTTAATCTTACAGAAAACACTGGTTTCAACTACGATGCAGCTCCAGCAGGCCAACCTAAAAAACCGGCACAAATCGCTGTTGATGAAATAAAACGTTTGGGCGGAAAGCATGTTATTTTAAATGTGCGAGCAATTATGAAGGGTCCTCGCTCAACTGAAATCGTTCCTGTAACACCTCCCGCAGAAAGAGCTTCTGAAGCCAAAAGAATGATTGCTTTGATGAAATACATCAAAGAACAAGGTCTCACAGTTGGCATTCGTCCAATCTTTTTCGTAGTAGGACCAAATGGAGAGTTTCCCTATTTTGAAAAACAAGCTGATGGAACCACTAAGACTTGGTGGCATGGAAACATTCAACCGTCAGATCCAAATCGTTGGTTTGAAAGTTTCAGAACTTATCTTGATCAGTACATCACAATTTCTTCAATTGGAAAAGCCGATGAATTCACAGTGGGTGCTGAGCTGTACAGCATGACAGTTGGAGTTGAAGATCAATGGAAAGAATATCCTTATGGCTTTCCAGGTCGTTGGTTGTCTTTATTAAGATATGTAAAAACAAAATTACCAAAAGCTCGTCTCATGTACGATATCAATTTTACTGATGACTCAAACACTCAATCTGGTTTTGCAAAATCAGGGGGCGAACTTGAGCGTTGGAGATACAGACTTGTTGATCTTGCAAATCCAAGCAATGAAGCAGAAGCAGCTATTTGGAATGATCTTGTTTCATTTTGGAAAGAACTCGATGCCGTTGGAATCGACATGTACAGATCTTTAGCAAGTAAAAATGCCGTTCTTCCCATTCAAAAAGAACCTCTTATTGCGACTCTTAAAGAAAGAACAGACTCCTTAGCGACACAATTAGATAATACACTTACAGAAATCTCATTAGTTACAGAATTAGAAAAACCAGTTATTTTTAAAGAGATTGGTTTCAAATCTGTAGATAGAGGATTTATCGATCCATTTGATTATGCAAGTGCAAATGGTCAAGTCAATATGATGCACCAATCAGCCGCTTTTGAAGCCTTTCTATCATCTTTTTGGGATGCCAAATGGCCATGGTTTGCAGGTGTCACTTTTTGGGATATCGCCGTAGATCCGGCTCTGAAAGGAACTCAAGATAAAGGTTTTAGCCCTCTTCAAAAACCAGAGTCAGAATCAGTTATCATTAAACGTTTTGCTCACTAATTAATTTACAACCAGAGGCTTTATGAAAAAGAAATTATTTTTCGTACTTGGTACAAGACCCGAATTTATCAAATTAGCACCTTTAATTGTCGCTGCTAAAAATGATCCGCGATTCGAAGTATTTGTATGCTCGTCGGGTCAGCATAGAGAAGTGATGATTCCAATTAAGCAATTTTTTGGAATTGAATTTGATCATGACCTTTCACTCATGAAGCCGAATCAAAATTTAGTAGATCTTCACGCCAATGCCATGCTGGGCGTGAAGGAACTTTTGATTCAACAAAAGCCTGATGTTGTTATTGTACAAGGAGACACCACAACGGCTCAAGCAGCTGCGGTGTCTGCTTATTACTTACAAATTCCAGTGACTCATGTTGAAGCCGGTTTAAGAACTTTTGATTTAGAAGCTCCGTTTCCTGAAGAATTCAATCGTCGTGTGATTGGTGTTTTTGCTAAATGGCATTTTGCTCCAACTTCAGAATCTCAACAAAATCTTTTTGAAGAAAAACTTTCGAAAAATTCTATTGTTGAAGTGACTGGCAACACAGGCATTGATGCTTTAGTTTTAGCAGCTGAAAAATTAAAAAATCCTACTTTAAGAAACTCAGTAGTCGATTCAAAACTTTTGAATCTTTCTGAAACTCGCAAAAAAGTATTATGTACCGTTCATCGAAGAGAGTCTTTTGGCGAAGATATGAAAAATATCTTTACCGCTCTTTTAAAAATTGCCCAAGAATCAGATCTGGATTTAATCATCCCACTCCATCCAAACCCTAATGTAAGGGCAGCGGCGGATGAGATTTTTGCTTCAGAAATGAATAAAACAGTCTTTAAAGAATGGCCAAAGGACGATCCTCAAGCAGGAGGACCTCAAGGTCGTTTACTCCTCTGTGAACCTCTTGATTACCCATCTTTAGTTTATATTATGGAAAAATCAGAATTTATCATTACTGACTCTGGTGGCATCCAAGAAGAAGCCCCTACTTTTGGTAAAAAGATTTTGGTTTTACGTAAAACAACAGAAAGACCTGAGGGTGTGACTGCTGGGTTTGCTGAGCTTTTGGGCGCTGACACACAATTAATTGTGTCTAAAGCGCTACACTTGAACCAGTTAAAGGACCCTTGGTTAGGGGAGGTTCCCCCTCTGAACCCTTATGGGGATGGCAAAAGCAGCCAAAAAATCCTCGATTCTTTGATAAATCACGCAATTTAAAGTTTTGTCACCTGAATTTCAGGTGACAAACCTCCCTCCCGAGTGAATATAATGATGGACCTTTTTAGGACTCTTTATCATTGCTAACAGGAGGCAGAATGGCCGTTCCATTTATTGATCTAAAAACTCAGTACAAAATTCTTAAAAAATCAATTGATACCCGTATTCAAAATGTTCTTGAGCATGGTGCTTATATTAATGGACCAGAAATCGTAGAACTCGAAAAACAGTTAGCTGAATATGTCGGTGTTAAACATGTTCTTGCTTGTTCCTCTGGAACAGACGCTCTTGTGATTCCACTTATGGCTGCCAACATTGGCCCAGGTGATGAAGTGATCACAACAGCTTTTTCCTTTATCGCCACTGCTGAAACAATTTGTCTTGTGGGCGCAAAACCAGTTTATGTGGATGTGAATCCTAAAACTTTTAATATCGATATCACTAAAATCGAAGCAGCCATCACTCCAAAAACAAAAGCCATCATGCCAGTTTCTCTTTACGGTCAAATCGCTGATATGGAAGAGATCAATGCCATTGCTAAAAAACATAATTTAATTGTTGTAGAAGATGCTGCTCAAAGTTTTGGTGCAAAATTTAATAATCATAGAAGTTGTTCTTTAACGACTATGGCCGGAACAAGTTTTTTTCCAGCTAAACCCCTTGGTTGTTATGGTGATGGCGGAGCTATTTTTACGAATGACGATAATCTCTATAAAGTGATGAAAGAGATTCGTGAGCATGGTTCTGAAAGCCGTTACTACCACACTCGTTTAGGTCTTAATGGTCGTTTAGACACTATTCAATGCGCTATCCTTCTTGCAAAAATGGAACGCTATGAATGGGAACTTGAGCAAAGAGATCGTATTGCACAAAATTACAGTGCGGCTTTTTCAAAAATTACAAAAAAAGATTTTTCAATTCCATTTGTAAAACCAGGTCACCGCAGCGCTTGGGCACAGTACACCTTAACAGTTGAAAACAGAGCTGAGTTTCAAAAGAAACTTCAAGAGCTTGGCATTCCAACAGCTGTTCATTATCCTAAAACTATGCCAGATCAACCTTGGTATAAAGAGCACACTGTAGATAGAGCTATTGATATCCCAGTTTCTAAATGGCTTGCCGATCACGTGATCAGCTTACCAATGTTTCCAGATATGACTGAGGCGGATCAACAAACAGTGATCGACGCCGTTTTAAAATCTATTTAATTTAATTAAGATACAGGAACTTTATAATGACAAATTTTACTGCTCTTCCAAACACAGTTACAATGAAACACCCTACTGGATCAATCACTTGGGGTGATTGTAAAAAATGGCCTTTATTTGCTGGCCCAGATATTATCGAAGATGAAGGCCTTGTGATTGAAACAGCTCAAGAAATTAAACGTGTGACAACAGCTTTAGGAATCCCTTGGATTCTTAAATGCTCTTACGATAAAGCCAATCGCCAAAGTGCTAAAAGCTTTAGAGGCCCGGGTGTTAAATCAGCTCTTGATTCTTTAAGTAAAATTAAAGCTAAAGTGGGTTGCGCACTTTTAACGGATGTTCATGAAACAGAACAAGTGAAACCAATGGCTGAAGTCGCTGATGTGATTCAGATCCCAGCGTTTCTTTCTCGCCAAACAGATCTTCTTGTTGAAGCCGCTCAAACTGGAAAAGTTCTTCATATTAAAAAAGGTCAATTTTTAGCTCCTTGGGATATGAAAGCTATTGCCCAAAAAGCAGTGGATGCAGGTAATAACCAAATACTTCTTTGTGAAAGAGGAACAACTTTTGGTTACAACCGTCTTATTAACGATATGACGGGTCTTATTGAAATGCGCAGACTTGGTTTCCCAGTTATTATGGATGTGACTCACTCGACTCAACTTCCTGGAGCAACTGGCACTAGTTCAGGTGGGAGAGCGGATATGGTTTGGCCTCTTGCGAGAGCAGCTATGGCTGTGGGTGTGGATGGGATCTTTTTAGAAACTCACCCAAGACCAGAAGAAGCGCTTTGCGATGGTCCTACTAGTTTACCTCTAAAAGATTTAGAAAAAATGCTTAAAAATCTACAAAGCATTTTCTCTACTCATTTTCAGGCTTAATTTAAAATTAAAAAAGCTTTCTGGAAACCCTCATTAAAGGTTTCTGGAAAGCTTTTTTTTTGCGATTTTGTGATTATCTTCTAAGAATTCTGTATTCGTAAGCCAACCAAACAACGATGGCCCAAATAAAACAGAGAACATACTTTACTTTCATATGTTCAAAATTAGCCTCTGTTAAACCACCTATTTGAAACGCAATCTGGCTCCCGAAAGCTCCCAAAGCCAATCCCTTTTCAAAATAATCTCTATCAGGAATGATAAAGAACACTTTTAATGTCAGCCTTAAAAAGAGAAGTATAATAATCAAATAAAGAGTGATCCCGACAACACCTGTTCCCGCTAAAAAATGAAGGAATTGGTTATGGGCATGACTCACAAGAGTTTCTTTAGGGAGACCGAGCTTTTCTAAATATTCAGGAACTAATTTAACGTTTTGACCATAGCCCACCCCAAAAGCCGGGGCATCTTTAAAAATGGCCCAGTGAGTTTGCCAAATAGCCACTCTTTCAGTGTCGTAGCTTTGTTCCCAATTAATGGTTTTATGAACTCTCTCATTAAAACTTGGCCAAAAAGTATTGAGGATTAAAAAGCTCCCCGCTAACAAGGCAATCAATCCTAAGCCAAGACGTTTTCTATAAAAGAAGCCCATGATTGGCACTGTAATACCAAGTGAAATCCAGACTCCACGAGTAAAGCTCAGTAAAAGAGCGACCCCTGTTAACACAACTGCCAAGATTAAAAACCAAGAACGTTGGTCTTTCCATTTAAAAAAGTAAAGAAAGACTCCAAACAAGAGGCAAAAATAAAGCCCATAAACATGGGCAAAAGTCATAGGATTACTGAAAAAACCACCAGTTCTAAAAGTGCCCTCAAACGAATGAGCAAAGGCATCCACCCCTTTCACAGGATCAAATCCCATGATTGAAATCACAATGGCATAGAGGCTACAAAAAATCACAAATCCTGACACTGGGGTTACAACTTTATCAATAGGACGTAAATAAATAAGCGCAGATATAATGGCGTAAAATACGATGATCCATGAAAAATCAGTCACTTTTAAGACCCAATTAAAATCAGTAAACTCATGGAGAAGGTAACCAATCAAGGTCACAAATGGCCAAACAATTAACAACCAATCAAACCCCGTTCTATAAAAAATTTGATGAGAACTTTGTTGCTCATTCCATCTAAATCCCATCCATAAAAGGACTAAAATGAGCAATGCTGAGGAAATACTCATGGCTGACATTGAAACCAATGTTGCGGCCGCAAAAAGAGAAAACACGATAATTAAGATCATTCTATTTGTAGATTCCATAAATAAGTTGTAACTTTTGAGGCTTCGACTAGCAAGTTGTGTCTGATTTCTGTGCTTTAATTTTAGTAATGAAATGCAATGCATAATTTATAGCGAAGTAGGTACCCCTATTAAATTTAAAATAGAAACTGTTAGCTTTGGACCTCCTCTATGAAACAAAAAATTAAAAATATTAGTGTCGCATTTATTAAAATTCTGATTGCCATAACTTTAATTTATTGGCTGATTTCTAGCGGAAAAATTGACTTTTCAGTGACACGCTTCTTACTCAACCCATGGCTCGCCTTTTTTGCTCTTGGTCTCACCTTTTTAAATCTTTTTTGTGCGAGCGAAAGATGGCGACTCCTTTTAAAATCTCAAAACATTCTTAATACCCGTCTCAAAACTTTTCAGCTTTCGAGTATTGGACTCCTTTTTAACTTTGTCATGCCCGGCGGAGTGGGTGGCGATGTGATTAAGGTTTTTTATGCTATTAAAGACTCCTCAGATAAAAAAATAGAAGCTCTTAACACCGTTCTTCTTGATCGAGTGATTGGTCTCTACACTATGATTCTATTTGGATTTGCTTCGATGCTTTTAGATTTAAAGATCTTGCAAACATCGCTTAAACTTCACTCTATTTTTCTATTTCTCTTAGCACTTACTTTTATTTCTAGTTTGGGCTTATTTTTACTCTTCAACCAAAATCAAAAAGTTAAAGAGACCCTTTTAAAGTATTTAAAGTTTTTACCTCACCATCAAAAATTTCAAAAACTTTACCTCAATTTAAATCTTTACGGTAAAAACCTTAAGGTTATTGCTCAATGTATTTGTTTAAGTTTCTTTGCTCAATTAGCTGCTATTCTTTTAATGGTGGGTATTGGCACTCAATTAGGTTATCAAATTCCACTGACAACTTATTTTATAGCCATTCCTTTAGGCTTTATTATCACCGCAATCCCTATTTCTCCTGGTGGAGTCGGTGTGGGCCAAGCGGCCTTTTTGTATCTTTTTAATCTTTTCACTCAACAAGAAACTCCCATTGGCCCAACTCTGGTAACCAGTCTTCAAATTTTACAATTTGTATTTGGTCTCTATGGTGCTTATATTTTTGTACGTATGAAAAAACAAAAAACATTTGAACAACTGCAAGGAGCTTAACATGATTCCTGTGATTCTTTCGGGTGGTAGCGGAACTCGTTTATGGCCTATTTCTAGAACAAAACTGCCAAAACAATTTTGTCAAATTTTTGAAGAGTCTCTTCAAGTTGCTACTCTTAAAAGACTTGTAAAAATCGGCACGCCTTGGACAGTGACCAGCTCCACTTTAAAAGATCTCACACTCCAAACTCTTAAGAGCCTGCAATTACCTACAGAAAATGTGGTCTTCGAACCTCAAGGTAAAAATACAGCTCCAGCAATAGCTCTACTCTGCTCGCTTCTGCAAAAAAAGGGCATGGGTCATGAAGTTGTGGGCGTGTTTCCAGCGGATCATCTGATTGAAAAAGAAGAAGCTTTTTTAAAAGCCAATAAAATTGCAGAAACCGAAGCCCAAAATGGTAAAATTGTAATCCTTGGGATTCAACCCACTTATCCTGCTACTGGCTTTGGTTACATTCAAACTCAAACCTCTGATGCTAAACTTTTAAGCCACCCAGTTTTAAGCTTCAGAGAAAAACCCACTCATGAAACTGCCGTACAATTTTTAAAAGAAGGAAACTTTCATTGGAATGCGGGAATTTTTATTTTTAAAGTGGATGTGATGGCTGCCATTTTTAATCAATATCAACCGGAGATGTGGAAGCTGGCTCAACAGATTCAAATAGATCTTGGAAACTTAACTTCCATCTATTCTCAATTCCAAAATATCAGTATTGACTATGCGATTATGGAAAAACTCTCTTCGGCTCAATTAAGCTGCATTCCTTGTGATCTTGGATGGAGCGATGTGGGCACTTGGGATTCAGTGGCTGAGGTTTTAGAAAAAGATCCTCAAACAAAAAACAACCCTCAATTAGTACAAGTTGAGGGGCAAAATAATTTTATTCATAGCCTTCCCGAAAAAACTTATGCCTGCGTAGGCGTTGACAATCTTTTAGTGGTGGATACGGCTGATGCTCTTCTCATCACTCAAAAAGGTTGCAGCCAAAAAGTAAAAGATGTTGTGGATCTTTTAAAAGAGAAAAAATCAAAAGTTATTGATGAGCATGTTTATGAATTTCGACCTTGGGGCAAATACGAGATCTTAAAAAATACAGACACTTTTAAATCAAAAGTGATTCATGTTTCTCCCGGGCAACAAATTTCTTATCAAAGTCACTCAAAGCGAGAAGAACATTGGATTATCACAAAGGGTTATGGAGAAGTGATCCTTGATGATAAAACCATTCCTATAAAACCAGGTTCTTATATTAATATTCCTTTGGGCGCTAAACATCGTATCAGAAACACTCAAGATCAAGTTATTGAGTTTGTTGAAGTGCAACTTGGAACTTATTTTGGAGAAGACGATATCGTAAGATATCAGGATGATTATCAACGCAGTTAATGAAAGCCATTCATGAAAGTTATTGAACATCTAGCACGAGCAAAAGACACTTTAATCAGCTTTGAAATAGTTCCTCCTCTTAGAGGAAAGACCATCAAAGAAATTTTTAATATCACTGAATCCCTTCTGCCTTTTAACCCCTCATGGATAGAGGTCACAGCCCATGCCTCAGTTTCTGAGTTTGTTGAAAATCCAGATGGGTCTTTAAGAAGAGTTGTTTCTAAAAAACGTCCGGGAACCATTGGAATCTGTGGTGTGATTCAAAATAGATTTCAAATTGATGCCGTCACACATCTTCTTTGTTTGGGATATAGCAAAGAAGAAACCGAAGATGCCCTGATTGAATTAAATTATTTAGGGATCGAAAATATTTTAGCTTTAAGAGGGGATTTGCCTAATTTTCAAAAACCCCATCTCAAGGATCATGTCACCAATGAATACGCTATTGATCTTGTAAAGCAAATTAAAGACCTTAAGCAGGGCAAGTACACTCACTCACTTGATGAGGCCTGTAAAGGTCTTGATTTTTGCGTGGGTGTGGCTGGATATCCAGAAAAACATTTAGAAGCTCCTAATTTGCAAACAGATCTTCAGTTTTTAAAAGCCAAAGTGGATGCGGGTAGTGATTATATAGTTTCACAAATGTTTTTTGATAACTCAAAATACTTTCAATATGTCAAAGCTTGTAGAGATCTTAAAATTGAAGTGCCTATCATTCCGGGCCTCAAAGTGATTCGCACTCCTGCTCAATTGAAGCGATTGCCGAAAACTTTTAATGTGGATATTCCCAGTGAAGTCAGTCGTGAAATTATGGAAAACCCAAAACACGCGGAAGAAATCGGAATCCAACATTGCTTCAAACAGTGTGAAGATCTTTTAAATAATAAAGTTCCTGTTCTTCATTTTTATGTTCTTAATGATGTTTCTGCTGTTGCAACAGTTCTCAAAAAATTAGGATTTTAATGTCATTATTTAAAAAACTACTCGAAAGCCAAATTCTTTTTTTAGATGGTGCCTTTGGAACCATGGTTCAAACCCACCGCCTTACTGAAGAAGACTTTCGAGGAGAACTTTTTAAAACTCATCCTAAATCACTCAAAGGCAACAATGATCTTTTAAACCTCACTCAACCTGAATTGGTTAAAAAAATTCATCTTGATTATTTAAAAGCTGGCGCCAATATCATTGAAACCAATACTTTTAATAGCACTTCGCTTTCTCAAAAAGATTATGGACTTGAAAAAATTGTTTATGATCTCAATAAAAAAGCGGCACAACTGGCTCAAGAGGCCATTTCTGAATATAAAAAATCTTTGAGCGCTCATCAGGAATCTCCTCATTGTTTTGTGGCTGGAGCAGTCGGCCCCACCAGTAAGACCCTTTCGATTTCTCCAAAAGTAGAAGATCCTTCTTTTAGAGAAGTTGATTTTGATCAAGTCGCTGCCGCTTATTTTGAACAAATTTCGGGCTTGGTTGATGGGGGCGTTGATTTATTATTGATTGAAACTGTTTTTGACACACTCAATTTAAAAGCCTGCCTCTGGGCTCTCTCGCAAATTGAACTCGAGAGAAAATTAAAACTAGATATTATATTATCAGTCACCATTACAGATTCTTCTGGGAGAACTCTCTCTGGTCAAACTATTGAAGCTTTTTGGAACAGCATCCGTCATGCAAAACCCTTAGCTGTTGGAATCAACTGTGCTCTGGGTGCCGAAGATATGAAACCTTATATTGCAGATCTTTCAAGAATTGCAGATTGCTATATCAGCTGCTATCCCAATGCTGGACTTCCTAACCCTTTGAGCGCAACTGGTTATGACGAAACCCCAGAGATGCTCGCAAAAACACTTTCAGAATACGTGCAGCATGGATATTTAAATATCATCGGCGGCTGTTGTGGAACCACACCAGCGCATATTAAAGCTATTGTGGATTCAGTCAAAAATCATCCTCCTCGTAAAATTCCACAAATTCAGAAGGGCGCCACTCGACTTTCTGGTTTGGAGTCTTTAAATATTTCTCCAGATAAAGATCATCCTTTTATTATTGTGGGAGAACGAACGAACATCACTGGATCGCCAGCTTTTGCCAAAGCAATCAAAGAAAATAATTTTGAAAAAGGCCTCCTCATTGCTCGTCAGCAAGTTGAAAACGGAGCCAATATATTAGATATTAATTTTGATGAAGGATTGATTGATGGCGAAAAGTCCATGGTCAAATTTTTAAATCTCATTGCTTCAGAACCTGAAATTTCTAAAATTCCCATTATGATCGATAGCTCCAACTGGCAGATTCTTAAATCGGGCCTTAAATGCTTACAAGGCAAAGGAGTGGTCAACTCCCTCAGTCTTAAAGATGGAGAAAAAGACTTTTTAGAAAAAGCTCAATTTGTTCAACAAATGGGTGCGGCCATTGTAGTGATGGCCTTTGATGAACATGGCCAAGCTGCTACGACTGAAGAAAAAGTTCGCATTTGTAAAAGAGCTTATGATCTATTGATGTCTATTCAGTTTCCTCCTGAAGACATTATTTTTGATCCCAATGTTCTCACTGTAGCTACTGGGATTGAAGAGCATAAAAGATTTGGTCTTAATTTTATTGAAGCCCTTTCTGAAATTAAAAAAGTCTGTCCCTGGGCGCGCACAAGCGGAGGGATTTCAAACCTTTCTTTTTCATTTAGAGGCAATAATACCATTCGCGAAGCGATGCATTCGGTCTTTTTGTTTCACAGTCTTAAAGCAGGTTTAGACTTAGGAATTATCAATGCGGGAATGCTGCAAATTTATGATGAGATTGACCCTCATTTAAAAAAATTAGTCGAAGATGTGATTCTCTGCACCTCACCAGAGGCCGAAGAACACCTCCTTGAATTAGCTTCTGAGATTCAAAATAAATCTGATTCTTCTCCAAGCCTTGCTGCTAAAAAAACTAAACTGGAATGGCGTGAGTGGGATCTCCAAAAAAGAATCAATCATTCTCTCGTTCATGGTGTGGATGAATTTGTAGAACAAGATATGACCGAAGCCCTCACGCAATTTTCAAAACCCTTAGAAATTATCGAAGGCCCTCTCATGGAGGGAATGAAAATCGTTGGCGAACTTTTTGGCGCTGGTAAAATGTTTTTACCTCAAGTCGTAAAAAGTGCTCGGGTGATGAAAAAAGCCGTTTCTTTTTTAGAGCCTTCTCTGCAAAAGTTTAAAGTTGAAGGTGTTAAAAATCAAAAAACTTTTATCATCGCCACCGTCAAAGGTGATGTACATGATATCGGCAAAAATATTGTTTCAGTGGTGCTTTCTTGCAACGGCTTTAGAGTGATTGATTTAGGTGTGATGGTGAATTGCGAAACCATTATTGCTGAAGCTAAAAATCATCATGCCGACTTTATTGGACTCAGCGGTTTGATCACACCCTCACTGGAGGAAATGATCTATAATATGAATCGATTCCAAGAAGAAGGCTTTAAAATACCCATTCTCATTGGCGGAGCCACAACCAGTGCTGTTCACACAGCTGTTAAACTAGCTCCTCATTATGAGGGATTTGTGTGCCATATTGGGGATGCTTCTTTAATCGTAGGGATTTGCAATCAACTTCAAAACTCTCAACTGAATCAAAAATTTATTTCTGAGACCAAAAAAAATCAGCAAGAAATTTTAACAAGCTTTTTGAATAAAAAGCCCGAAGAATCTCTCTCTTTTAATGAGTCCAATCTTAAATCTTTCAAAATTGATTGGAATCAATACACTCCTCCTCAGCCAGAATTTACCGGCGTGAGGGAATTTCTCAATATAGAACTTCAAGAACTGCTACCTTTTATTGATTGGTCTCCTTATTTTTGGTCGTGGGGAATGAAAGGATTATTTCCTGAAATTTTAAAAAGCGAAAAGTACGGAACCGAAGCCACCAAGCTTTTTGAAGACACGCAAATTATTTTAAATAAAATTATTTCTGAAAAGCTCTTTAAACCCAAAGCACTTATGGCTTTTTGGGAAGCTCACACAAAAGGGAATTCTATTTTTGTAAAATCGGACTCTAAAGATTCTCAAACTTTTAAACTCCCCTTTCTCAGACAGCAGCGCAAAGATCTTCATATTAAAGGGAACTATTTATCTCTGAGTGATTTTATCATTCCGGAGGGGTTTTCTAAAAAAGATTTCTTAGGTGGATTTGTTGTCACCTCTGGCCCTGAAGTGGAAGCTCTCGCTAAAAGTTTTGAAATACAAAATGATGATTATACCTCTGTGATCATTAAAGCTTTGGGAGATCGTTTTGCAGAAGCCTTGGCAGAAAGTCTTCACCAACAAGCTCGTAAAATGTGGAATATTGCAGATCCTTCTACCATCACTCACGAGGATTTAATTAAGGGCAAATATGTGGGCATCAGGCCTGCTCCAGGTTACCCTGCCTGCCCAGACCATCAACTTAAAAAAACACTTTGGCAACTGACTCAGGCTGATCAAAGAATTGGAGTCACTCTCACCGAAAACTTGGCAATGTCTCCAGCTTCTTCAGTGAGTGGATTTTATTTTTCACATCCTGAAGCAAAGTATTTTCATGTTGGAAAAATTCAAAAAGACCAAGTTCAAACTTATGCTAAAGAATGGAATATTTCTGAAGCAGAATGCACCAAATGGCTCGCACCCAATATTGGCTATCAGAAATAATCTCATCTTCTAAAATTCTGAGAATTTAATTTTTTTGAAGCAAACAAAAATAGAGGGGCCCAAAACCGCTGCGATCAGGAAGAAAAATCCAACCATGCTCGGTAGGCTCCGCTAATTCATGGGGTCTTTCAATCTGCACAACATTAAATGTGTCTGATTTCTTTTTAATTAAATGATCAATCACGCCATCGTTTTCTAAAGGTGAAATAGAGCAAGTTGAATACAATAAATAACCCTTTGAACTTAAAGCCAAAAGAGCTGATGTTAAAAGACCATATTGTTTTTGAGATAATTTTTGAGTGCGGTTTCGACTCCACTTTTTAAGCTCAGCGGGATTTTCAAGGAGATGTCTTTCGCCACTGCAGGGAGCATCCAAAAGAATGCTATCATAAATTCCTTTGTCGCGCATGCCATAAGCCATGCCATCAAGTCCTTTGACCCAAATATGCTTTTCTCTCACTTCACGAGGAACATATTGTTGCATCACTTGAATCAATCTTTGACGACGATTTAACGAATACTCATTGCAAATCAGCGTACCTGTGCCATTTAATTTTTCAGCCAACACAAGTGACTTACCACCAGGAGCCGCACACATATCTAAAACAGTTGTCCCTTCTAAAACGGGCAAGCATTGAGCTGCAATGATACTTGCAGGGCTCATCACATAACCATCTAATAATCCATTCTCGAGGCGTTCTGGATTTTTATGATTGAGTTCATCCCACCATTGGAATTTAGAATTCTTTGCATCAAATTGATTGGACTCTTGAGCCCATTGATTAAATCTAAACACTTGTCGTTCTTCTTGAAGTAAAGACTCCAAGAGCGCTGGCCAACGCTCTTTATAAATCGACTCAAAATAATTGATAAAATCTGATGGAGGAAGAGATGAGTTTACAGAAGACATGATTAAAAACCTTTATTCACAATTAAAAAGTCACAACAGGAAATGTGCAAATAAACTGCGAACCCTCGCCCACAGAACTTTGAACTTTAACATGACCCTGATGATTCATCATCACATGTTTAACAATTGAAAGACCTAAACCCGTTCCACCAATTTCACGAGAACGACTTGGATCCACACGATAAAATCTTTCAAAAAGTCTTGGGATATGTTCCTCAGAAATTCCCAAACCTTGATCTTTCACAATAAATTGAACTTCTGTTTCAGATTGCTGCCAAATCAGTTCAATTTTTTTACCTTCTCCAGAATATTTAATCGCATTTGAAAGCAAGTTGCCAATCACTTGTTCAATCTGACGAGAAAATCCAAAGAGAGTCTGAACCTGACAGTTAAAATGAATGGATTGATTTTTTTTCTGAGCCAAAGAACTCATCTGACTCAAAATATGCTGAGTCAACTCACAAGGATTTATGATTTCTGGTTGTTGCTCAATTTGCGATTCAATTTGTGCTAAAGTTAACAAATCATTCACTAAACTTTGCAAACGTTGAACATTCTTAGTCACGATCCCTAAGAACTTACTCACTTCTTCGTATCTTTTACTTTCAAAATCCTCTTTCAAGGTTTCAAGATATCCATACACAGAAGTTAAAGGGGTTCTTAATTCATGAGACGCATTGGTTACAAAATCCATTCTAATCAGTGAAGTCTTTTTTAGCTCCGTCACATCAGAAAACACCCCTGTAGCGCCATAAATATTTTGATCTTTTTCACGTTTTAAAGGAGTGACAGAAATATTAAAATAACGTTCGCTTTCATTCATTAACGTTGAAAGCTTTACGACTTTTTTATCTGGCAAGCCCGATTTAAGTACATTTTCAAAAAGTTCAACGACCTCTGGCTGACGAAACACTTCAGCTAAAATAATTTTACTTTCAAAACTCTGATGAGAAGAAATAAACTGCCCCGCAAACTGCGAGTTGAAGAAAAAAACTTTTCTCTCAAGATTAATACTCACAATGCCTTCATCAATGGAACTCATCAAAGCAGAGGTTTCATTGGTTATTTGAACGAGGTTCTCTTTATTTCGCTTTAGTTTACGACCCATTCGGTCCAAAGCTCTTTCAAGATCGTAAAATTCACCGAATTCTTCTTCATAAAGAAAATCATCATCATCTATTTTTTGAGCCCATCGTTTTGATGAAAGCCTGCGCGCCTTGCGCACCACTCTGCCAAGAGGTAAGGACACTTGAATGGCCACCCAAAGAGATAGCACCAAGGTTCCAAAAAATAGAAAAAATCCTGTCCCTGAATTCCACCAAAGTTGCAAACCTAATTGGCTCCATAAACCATTATTTGAAAAAATAAAGCGGGTGCCGTAGGCCGCAAAAAAATAAGAAAAGCTAGATACAAAAAAAGTACCTAACCAAGTCCATAAAAAAACTCTTAGAAAGACTATTTTAGCAGCACGTTTTAAACTCATTTAAAATCAGTCTCCATTTTAAATCGATAACCAATTCCACGAACTGTTTCGATACAATCCCCTAAGAACCCTAATTTTTTTCTGAGACCAAAAACATGAGTATCAATAGTTCTTCCAACAACAGCAACGTCTTCACCTTGAATCAAATCAATCAATTGATTGCGAGTAAAAGCTTTAGAGTCATTCTTGACTAAAATAGTCAGCAACTTAAACTCAGAGGGTGTTAAATTCAGCAGCTCTCCCTCTAAAAAACACTCATAAGTCTCAAAATTAATCTTTAAACCTTTTTGATCAAAACATTTTTGATCGGATGGCTCTTGATCCACTTGAACTCTTCTTAAAAGAGCTTTGACTCTGGCAATAAAAATATTTGGCAAAAAAGGCTTTACTAAAAAATCATCAGCACCAGACTCTAAACCTAAAATAATGTCTGCAGGATCTGATTTTGCGGTGATCATAAAAACAGGGGTGTTTTGATAAGCGGCCTGAGCTCTGATTTTTTTTAAAAAATCAACTCCATTCATTCCTGGCAACATCCAGTCCAAAGTAATCAATGAAACTGCACCCTGCTGTAAAATAAGTTCAGCTTCTGCTACAGAGGCGGCTGCTTTTACTTCAAAGCCCTGTCTTGATAAATGAAGAGCCAGGAGTTCTCGAATTTCCATTTCATCTTCTATGACTAGGATAGTAACTTTAGTTCCCACAACTTAAATCCTTTAGTGACTCTGGATCACTTATTGATCAGGGTTACTTAACTTGAGCACTGTGCCTAACGTCTCTGCCTGTGAAAGCAAAAATCACATCTTCAGCTATATTAGTTGCATGATCTCCGAGTCTCTCAAGGTTTCTGGCAATGAGAATAAGATCCAATCCTGCTTCAATATCTTGGGGATTTTTTTTCATGTGAGCTACTATTTCATCAAAAACTTGTTGTTTAAATGCATCGATTTCATCGTCCATCATTAAAACTTTTTTAGCTAAGTCAACATCAGCTTTTACAAAACAATCTAAGCTCTCTTTAACAATATTTTTAACTACCAAACCCATTTTATGGATCAATTGAATTTGAGGAAGAACTCCTCTAGAAAGATAATCTTTGCTTGTGTAGGCAATATTCACAGACTGATCGCCCATTCTCTCTAAATCTGTATTAATTTTAATGATAGAAACTATCAGTCTTAAATCTTTAGCCACGGGCCCTTGCTTTGCTAAGAGATCCGTACAAGCCACATCCACATTGATATGTTCTTGATTAATTTTTTGTTCGATTTCGTGCACTTTTGCTAATTGATTCACATCTTTTGCATTGAGAGAGGCCATTGCTGTATCTAAAGCTAATTCTACATGGCCACCCATATTTAAAATCAAACGCTTTAAATCATCTAACTGAGAATCAAAAAATCTTTCCAAAGTGAACGTCCTTGTCTATTTTTGAGGTTAAATATTTTATAAATATAAATCAAAATTTCACTTTTGTACCTATAACAAATTTCTGGCTATCACGGCTAGAAATATTATGTTTCTCGCCAAAATTTGTTTGTACAAGAGCTATAGCAATTTGAGTAGAAGGGTTGGGATTATAACCGACTCCTCCCATTTCAGTCCTTATCGTATAACTTTTATCTTTTAAATAGGGCTCCAACTGATCCATTCTTAAAAAATACTCCAAAAATGCAGAATCAGTTCGATAAAATAAGCTGCCACTCTGGGCTCGAGACTGCGCCACAGTTCCCCCGTAATTGGTGAGGTCTATCGCTTCAGCTATTTTATTATTGATAGCATCTACAGGGTCTTCACCGTAAAAACCTTCCAAAATGAGCCCAAAACCGGCCCCTCTATTGTAGCCCATAGAAAAACCTGTGCGTGTTTTAGCATTATGATTAAGCTCGATGCCTTCATAAGACCCTTTTGCTCCATAAAGGGTAAAAAAGAATTTTGGCTTTAAACTATTTACAGTTGAGAGATAATCTACAAAAACCATAGCCGTTTTTTCGGCAGGAACTTGCTCTAATGTTGTGATGGACCCCTCATCATTATAGAGTTCAAATCCAAAATTTATATGACCCACAGTTTTTAAAATACTCAAAGTTAATTCATGTGCTTTTTGATAACCAAACCTTTCGCTCAAGACCTCAAAGTCATTTCCTAAAAAAGCATAATCCCACTGAGCATCTGAAATCCCCAACAAAAAATTACGCATAATCCCTAATTTAACCACATCAATGCCCCAACCTGGCTCTGACCATTCGGCGTAACTCTCCCTGATATGAAAAGAAGGCTGAGCTTCAGATTGTTTATTTTTAGGGCTGAGTTCTGAGACTAAATGAAAATGAAGCTTATCCCAAGGATCTGTATCTAAGGAAACCCTTGTCCAAGGCATCAAAAAACTAATTTGATTTTTCATTGATGAGGGCGCTTGCCAAAAACTTCCGACAAAACTGAGCTCACCCCCAAAATCAATGCTCTCATCTTGCTTTAAATTTTCACCCGATGATTCCTGCTGAATGATTTCAGAAAAAGTATCCTCTTCGTTTGAGTTTGCTTCGACAATAATACGGGGCAGGCCTTGAAAAAAAATCGGTTCTGATTGAGCATAAACTCGATTGAAATTAAATAATGTCACGAAAGCAAAAAAAACAAAACAATTTTTCATAGATGTTACACTTAATTTGATGGCGGTTATTTTGAGCTTCTGCTTTAAACTCATCGTAAATGAACCCTTTGTTTCTGGCAGATATCTGAACATTTAAAAAAAGAACTGTCCACAAATTTTCTGGTAAACTTTATAATTAACAATAACTTTCATGACAAAAGAAATGACCCTGAAAACTCCCAGGATATTGAGCCTCATAATTGTCTTTGGGTCCTTTTCAACTGATTTGGTAACTGGTTTTATTTAGAATTTAATGGGGCTTTTGCGAGGCTAATTTATAGAGACTCGAAAGCTTTTATTGCCATCCTGATGATTTTAAAAATACCCATCATCAGGATCAAAAAAATCTAACAAAAAAATTATCTACATTTTAAAATCACACCATCTTGCTCAACATCAAGATTAGCAGACCAAAAAGTGCCTTTCATATAAGGGCGTTTTTTCTTTAAAGAAAGACTCATCGAAAAATCTTCTCCACGAGCAATTAAAAAACCAGGCATATAGCCTTTGGTGTTTTCATCAGTTTTTAAAACTGAAACTTTAAAAGTTCTTTGTAATTCTAAATGCAGATTATTTTTTACAGTGACTTGGTCTTTAATTAAAGTGACTTCGTATTCTGAAATACCATTTCTCATTGGTAATGAAATGCATTTAATAGCTTCAAGATTGGGCATTCTTGCATATTCAGGATCCGCTTGAATAGACGCAAGGGCGACCACAAAACCTGTAGTCACGATGAGAAGAGAGATCACTGCTAAAATAAGTTTTGAATTTTTCACAAACATCCTCTTGAAAGAAAGCTTTGTACTTTCGTTTTCTTACTTTCAAAATTGAATTGCATATTTCATGCAAATTTTTAAAGGGCCTTATGGAGGAATAGAGAGGTTTTTTGTAAAAAAAAGTGGCAATCGGATTGCCACTCGAAGAATTTATTTTAGCAGAATTAATTATATCTAAATTAATTTTATCAGAAAATATTCTAAGCAACTTCTTTTGAAATGTTTTCAATAGAGTCTTGAATGCCTTCGCTGATTTCAGTGAACTTAACACCGTATCTTAAAACTTGGTCACGACCGCGATCAATCTCACGTACATTCACAACTTCAACCTGTGCATTAAAAGAAGGCATACGATCACCTGGTTTAAAATGAAGAAAGAGAATTTCTCCTAAAGAAAAAGGATTTCCTTCTACGATCAAACCGGCACCACCAGCAGAAACTTCTAAGCTCTGGCCCTTATAAACTTTTTTATTATTGTGGATAATTAAAGAAGCTCCGTAATTAGTGCGCGCGTGTCTTCTTCTAAAAAAGACTTCTTTAATATCAGACACACCTGCCATTTGAAGGGCTTGCATTTTTTCTGGTTGGAACTCAGGAAGAGTGGCTACTTTTTCCCAATTCACAAGAGACTCATTCCAAACATAGTCATGCTCGCTGATGGCTTTTTCTTGCAACATTTTAACGATTTCAACATAAGAAAAAGGACCATAACGATTGTCACCTTGGAGCGCATACCATTCACGACTGTCATCAGCAACAGCACTGGCATCTTGAGAGGCTGCATTTTGAGCGTGGGCATTTTGTTTTTTTGGAGCAGAAATATTTGTTCTTTCCATTTTATCTGAAAACTTTCTATGTTGAAGAAAAGGAATCCAGTCTTCAATAGATTCATCAAAAAAATAATCTGTCCATTTGAGTTGTTCTGAGTTTAATAAACTCAAAATATCTTCATAACTAAAAGGTCCGTCCTGAACTCCCTCACGGGAGATATAGTATAAATCTTGCTCCATCATATACCTCTTCCCTATCTTATCGGTATTTTGAGAGGGGACACAAGATGAGAGCAAAATCTCAGGCCTAAAGTCAGTATAGAAACTTTAAATCCAGTTTGTCTTATTATGAGAAAAATATTGAGAACTTGCGTGATTAAATTTGCTTTAAGATTTTGCATAAAAACTCCTAATTTGAGGTCAGAGTTTTTATTTTTAATTTGAAGAGTTGGAAATATTAGTGAGGACTCATAGGGTCCATGGCAAAATAAAAATTTTAATTGAGACTCTTAATTTAAATTGAAGTTCCTATTGAATGAACCAAACATAGACCGGCTGGTACAGGCTGGTAAAAAGAGCTTCATATGTAAAAATCACATAATTTAACTTTTATAAGTTATTAAGATTGTATTAGATTTTTAATTTTGAATTGAGAAAACTAAGAAAATGGTCGGGGAGACAGGATTTGAACCTGCGACCCTCTGGTCCCAAACCAGATGCGCTACCAAACTGCGCTACTCCCCGCACTCTTAAGTCATAAGATTCTTGGAAACATAGTGTTCACAAAGTTTTTTGTCAAACAGTTCCTATTGGTTTTTAATTTAATTTGATCTGCAACAAGGCGTTAGACTAAATGATCCACCCTGTAAATGAGTTAGTGGACACACCCAGGGGGTGCTATGGTAGCCTGAATGCTCATATGACTATACTTATTTTTATATTCCTTATTGTACTTTGTATTTCCTTTGTATGTTCCCTACTTGAAGCTGTGATCCTCTCTATCACTCCTGCATATGTAGCCGTTGCTATTAAAAATAAGCAACGTAGCGGACTTATTCTTGAACATCTTAAAGAGAACATCGATCGCCCTATTTCGGCGATCCTTACACTTAATACCATTTCACATACTTGGGGGGCCTCAGCCATTGGCGCCAGAGTCCACGAATTATACGGTAATGAATATTTAACAATTGCCTCTGCTGTTTTAACCTTCTCCATCCTGATTCTTTCTGAAATTTTGCCAAAAATCCTCGGAGCCGCTCATTGGAAGACCCTCGCTCCTTTTACTGCCTATGTGGTTCAGGCAATGATCTTTTTGCTTTACCCTTTCGTAAAAATTTCAGAAATCTTAGGAAGCATGCTTTCTAAACCGCAAGAACAAAGCTTTACCCGAGAAGAAATGATCGTGACCGCCGAACTCGGTGCCGACGAAGGAACTTTACAAAAAAAAGAAACCCTTGTTATTAAAAATCTCCTTATGCTCGATAATATCTTTGTTTCAGATATTATGACCCCACGCTCGGTGATCTTAGCTCTAGATTCATCTTGGACTGTAGAAGATGTGGCTAATAAGTTTAAACCCCTCAGATTTTCAAGAATCCCTGTTTATGAAAACAGTCTTGATAATATTATCGGCATGACTCATCGATATAAAATCCTCGAGTTTCTATCAAATGACCTGCACAAAACTAAAATCAAAGACCTCACTTCTCCCATCAGTACTGTGCAAGAGCGCATGAGTGTGGCTGCTGTGATTGATTGGTTTATTAAAAATAAAGAGCATATTGCACTAGCTGTTGATGAGTATGGAATTACTACAGGGCTTGTCTCTTTAGAAGATGCTGTAGAGACTTTATTAGGTGTTGAAATTGTGGATGAGTTTGATAACGTGGCCGACATGAGACAATTTGCTCTCGAACAATGGCAAAACAGAAAGACCATTGCTCGAAAAAATTAATTTGTTAATGATAGGGACCACGTATGAACACAACTGCAAGCAGTGCTAAACATAAATTAGCACAAGAGATCTATTCCGTTGCTCACTTAACGGGTGAATTTAAACTCCGATCAGGCCTTACTTCTCACGAATATTTTGATAAATACCGTTTTGAATCAAGACCTGAAATCCTCAAAAAAATTGCACAACAATTAGCTCCCCTCATTCCTCCGCAAACAGAACTTCTTGCGGGATTAGAAATGGGTGGAATTCCGATTGCAACTGCACTCTCTCTTGAAACAGGAATCCCTGTCGCTTTTATTAGAAAAAAAGCCAAAGATTATGGAACCTGCCTTTTTGCAGAAGGTGCCGAAATTAAAAATAAAAAACTCTGCATCGTAGAAGACGTCATCACCACTGGTGGACAAGTGATCCTCTCCACTCAAGATCTCAGAGGAGCTGGTGCGATTGTTGAAAATGTGATTTGTGTGATACACAGAGGAACAGGACAAGAACCAAAACTCCAAGAAATTGGCCTCAATATGATTCCGCTTTTTAATAAAACGGAACTCGATGAAGCCGCAAAATCTCTTTAGTTTTATTTTTTAATTTTTATTTTTCAGAGGCAATATAGGCGATCCATGAAAGACAGGATTCGCCTTTCTCTGTGCGATTAAACTTACCGTTGCCTTCGCCTTTATTATTGGTGCCTTCCCAATAAATATGAGTTTTTTTAAATCCCACTTCATGAAGAATTTCTCTCAATTCAGGAATGCTCCACATTCTCCAATCATACGTAAAAACTCTCTCCTGCTTTTGTTTGCCTTTAAGAGCAAAGTGAATATGAAATACAGCATGATTATTTACTGGATCAAAATTTGTTTGATCCCAAAAATAAGTAAAATCTTTGTGTTTTGTTTTTTCTTCGTTGGCATCATAACATTTAGAGCCGCCAAACAAATCAATTACAAATATTCCATCGGCATTTAAACTTTTGTAAACATTTGCAAAATAATCTTTCATCAATTGGCGCGTTTTAAAAATAAAATACGAAAAATTCATCGCGACTGCTAAATCTGCTTTAGGCAAAGTCGAAGTCAAAACATTGCCCTCTAATATTGAAACTCTTTTTTGTTGCTCTGGCTTAAGTTGACTTAAATAATGTTCTTTACCGTATTCAACGGGCTCAGGATCTAAATCTACACCATAAGATTGATGACGAGGATTTAATTTAACCCACTCGCAAGAAAGAGCAAAAGTTCCGCAGAAATCTTCGCGAAAAACTTTTGCTTCTTTGTTCCTTAATTCTTTATAGAGATTTTTTAAAAAGACGACATCAGACTCTGGAGACTGCACCGCCTTACGATACCAATCATATTTATTAAAGGGTTTGATTTTTGAAATCTTATGAACCCTTTTTTGAGAAAATGATTTTGTTGAGTTTTTACTTACTTTTTTAGCAGAACCCTGACTCATTAATGAATCCTTTCATTATGATAAGTACTATTAAGGGATCTCAGCTATAATCTCCCTTATGGCTTGGGCAATCTCTGATTTTTGTGGAACGCTGGCATCTTCAAGATTCGGATGGAGTCCAATTCCTGGGAGGTGCTTTCCGGCAATCACACGAGGTCGCGCCAATAAATGATAAAAGAGTTCCTGAGTTGTTCTATAAACAAGATGCTCTGCAAAGTTAGTCACTTCTGTGTCTTCATTTACAAATAAAACTCTTCCTGTTTTTTCAATGGAAGCTTTTATCATCTCCCAATCGTAAGGATAAATTGATCGTAAATCAATCACCTCAACAGAAATTCCTTCAGCAGCCAATTCATCTGCAATTTGATTGCAAATAAGTAAATGGCGACCATAAGACACCACAGTGATTTGTTCACCACTGCGTGTGATTTTACCCTTACCAATAGAAACTAAATACTCCTCAACTGGTGGCCATTGGGCTTTCCACTGACTGCGATCTCCAATCGGAGCATCAATCATGGCTTTAAGATCTTTTTCACTCTCAGGTTCACCCGGAATCAATTCCTCACCACGAACTCTCATTAAAGCTTTTGGTTTTAAAAAGAGCACAGGATTTGGATCTTTAATCGCAGATAATAAAAGTCCGTAAGCATCCAACGGAGTTGAAGGCATCACGATCTTCCAACCCGGCAAACGCGAAGCCCAAGAATCAAAAGAATGAGAGTGATAAACTGAACCACGAATGCCCGCACCTACTGGAGTCATTACAACCAGTGGCATAGAGTAATTTCCGTTAGTGGTCCAAAGAGTGTTACCCGCCATTTTTAATAAATCGATGGTATTAAAAATATAATCACAAAATTGAATTTCAGCAACACAACGGTCTCCCGCCATGGCTAATCCCATAGCCATACCAATAATACCGCGTTCATCAAGCGGAGCGTTCCAAGAAGTTTTTAATCCTTGAGTGGCAGTAAAAACGCCACCAAGTGGAGCGCCCACATCTTGTCCAAAAATATCCGTTACATTGAGATTTGCTTCAGAATAGTGAAGGGCCATTCTGATAGCTTGAGCCATATTTGCCATTAGAATTTTCTCCAATCAGAATTTTCATTATTCACAAAAACTTGTTCCCAAATACTTTCAGAAGTTGGAACCGGTTCATTACGAACTTGCTCCTGAGCGCGAACGCCTTCTTCTTCATATTTTTCAAACATTTCTTTTTTCATCTGAGTGGTAAGAATGCCTTCTTTTAACAAAAGAGCTTCAAAGTTTTTCAAACAATCCACTTCATTATCCACAAAATTGGCTCCAGAAGCGGAAGAGTGACCATACAATCGAGAAAGCCTCGCTTCTACAAAAGCAGGCTTTCCTGTTTCACGGATGTAATCCATAGATTCTTTAAGCTTAATGTAAGACTCTAAAGGATCATTTCCGTTAATAATATCAGCCTTCATACCAAATCCACGAGCGCGATCCGCAATCGGAGAGTCACTGTGTTGTTCATGATAAGAAGTCGAAATCCCCCAATAATTATTTTGCACTGTGATCAACATAGGAAGCTCACTTCCTTTACGAGTTGACCAAATCAAACTGCTCGCAAAATCTCCTTCAGCAGAACCAGCGTCTCCACCAGTGACCATTGAAATAGCTCTTTTTTGAGTGGGATTATTTTGAAAATATCTAGCTTGTGAACGTGCTGTTCCCATCGCAATGATATATTGCACTTCAATCGGTGAATTCACCGGAGCAATATTCCATTGAGGAAAACAATAATGATTTGAAAAATTTCGTCCACCCGTTGAAGGATCCGTCGCTTTATTCATAATCAAGCGAATTGAATCTATCATCGGCATGCCCATCGCAATGAGAGTCGGTGTGCAACGGTAATGTAAATGCATCCAATCGTGGGCAGAACCTTGGCCCTTGTGAGCCAACATCCCTAAAGTGACGCCAAAAGCTTCTTCTCCAGGTCCACCAATCCAAAAATAAGCTTCTCCGGATTTGTAGATTTTAATGAGTCGCTCTTCAAGAACTCGCGACTTCACCATGTTTTCATACATTTTCAATTGCAAATCTTCTGACACTTTTTGAACATTTTTTGAACTCATACTTTTAGGAACTGAGCTCGAATTAACCTTAAGTGGAGCTTTAGCTTTAGCCCCACCCTTAGTGTCAGCAACTTGTGTTTTACCCATTCAAACCACCGCTGTTAGATACAAAATTATTTTTGAAGACTGATTAAATCAGCTAACACGTTTGTAGCTTCTTGTATATCAGCCCTTTTCAAATATTCTTTATCTTTATCAGCTTTGGAAGCATTTTTCTTTTCTTTTGCCTTTTTTTGCTTTGAATCTTTATCTTTTAGCACTTCAGATAGCTTTAAGAGCTTAGATTTCTCTGAATTTTTCTTAGCTTCTGCGATAATTTTCTTGAAATCTTCGCTTTTATCCACTCTTCCAACTGATTTTTCTTTGAGAGACTTAATAAGCTCAGGATTCACTTCCTTCCAAGTTCCAGAACCTTCTTTTACAAAGGCTTCTTTTGAAACAAAAGACGGAATTGTTTTTGGCGGAAGACTGTAATCTAAGCTTTTTTCACCCACTTCATCATTTGAAAAGGCCCCAGGAAGCGGTACATCTGCAGAAACCCCTCTGTGCTGAGTGCTATTACCACCTGGCACAAAAAACATTCCCACAGTCACTTTAATCGCACCCAATGAATTAGGAATTGGCATCACAGACTGAACACTTCCTTTACCAAAAGTATGATCTCCACCCACTATCACTGCACGTTTATAATCTTGCAAAGTTCCAGAGACAATTTCAGAAGCACTGGCACTGATACGACTTGTTAAAACAACTAGAGGCCCTGTCCAATCCACATTGCTATCAATATCAGCTAAAGCTTGTTCAGATTTACTTTCATCCTTAGATGACTGCTTTACGACGTTTCCAGTTTTAAAAAATAATCCCGAAATTTTAACAGCATCATCAAGACTTCCACCACCATTTGTAGACAAATCTAAAACTAATCCATCCACTTTAGATTTAACAGCGTCAGCGATAATTTTTTTCATATCTTCAGCGCTGGATCTGCCACCCTTACGAGAATCCGAATAAAAAGAAGGGAATTCAATAATTCCGATTTTCTTCTTAACTCCACCCACTTCTTTATCTAAGTATTTAATAGCTGCAGCTTCGTCCTCAAGTTTGATTTTATCACGCACCAAAGTGACATCAAACTTTCCTTTGCCTTCACCCTCTTTGCGCAAAACAGTGAGCTTAACTTTAGTTCCTTTTTTACCACGGATTTTTCTCACCACATCTCGTAAATCCATTTCGATCACATTTTCAGATTTACCAGATTCTCCCTCAGCGACTGCAATAATTTTATCTTGTGGTTTCATCATTCCACTGCGAGCAGCCGCTCCCCCTGGAACTAAAGCTTCCACCACCGTAAAACCATCTTGAGAAGAAAGTGTGGCACCAATTCCCTCTAAAGAAAGACTCATGCTGATTTCAAAATCTTCTAAAACTTCTCTACTAAAAAAACTTGAATGAGGATCTAAACCTAAAGCGAAGGCATCTAAATAAGAGGCATAAACATCATCTGTTTTTGTTTCTAAAACACGCTTAAGTTGTCTGTCATAATTTTTAATCACATTAGATTTAGCTTCTTCAAGCTTCATATCTGTTGAAAGATAACTTGCGATTTGAAAGTGTATATAGTTTTTAAAAAGTTCGTTAATCTCATCGATGGATTTAGCATATGGTTTTTTATCCATATCCACAGCGATCTCTACGCTTTTATCAAACTTATATGTTTTGCCGAGAAACTTTTTAGCAAACTCAGCACGATCTTTAACTCTTTGAACATAGAGTTTTTGAACTTCGTCTAATGAAGTGCAATCACCCTTTTTAAGAGCTTCAAACACATTGTTCATAAGTTGTTTTATTTTATCGACATCAGATGTTTGAAAGTAGATTTTTGAGCGATCTAATTTTTTGATATATTGATCAACCACTCTACCTTCGAGCATTTTATCTAATGCAGAATATTTAACGTGTTGTTGTAAAAATCCAAGCTCAATAGGATTTAAATATTTACAAGCAAGCTGACCATCTGGATCAGCATATGTATTGCCTGAAAAAACAAACGTTGAAAATAAAAGAAAAAGAAGAGACCACGCACTCAAAAGAGCTTTTTTCATGTCGAACCTTTCTTCATTAGAATCATTCCCCATAGGTTATCAGATAATGAATAAGGTTCATCCAAAAATAAATACGCACTCCACCGAGGTCCACTGTACTTTTATATTTAGCTAAAAGTCCTTTAGATAAAGGATATTAGATAAAGGGCCTTAGTCGACCTTGTCCAAATACTGTAAAGCCATCTCTAAAGTCACACCCAATGGATCTTGACCTTCTGGAACAGAAGCATTGCTCTTTCCATGCTTTACATAAGGGCCATAAGGACCATTTAAGACCTGAATTGTATCACCTGTATCTGGATGAGGACCTAGTTCTAAGAGCGGAGCGGCCTTTCCTCTTCCCTTCTTAGGTAGAGATAACAACGCAAGCGCTTTTTCCATTGTCATTTCAAATAAGCTTTCTGACTTAGGAATAGATCTGAAATCACCATCACAAACTACATAAGGACCAAAGCGACCTAAGCCTGCTTTGACTTCTTTTCCTAAAACCGGATGAGTTCCCAAAGTTTTTGGAAGTTGTAAAAGTTGAAGTGCTTGATCCAATGAAAGAGTCTCAATGTTCATAGTGGGAGGAACGGAAACTCTTTTTGGTTTTGAGTCTTCGCCCTCAATTTCTCCTAATTGAACATAAGGACCAAAACGACCGACCAGAGCATAAACTGCTTGTCCTGTTTTTGGATCTTTACCAAGAGCATCAGCACCATTTATTTTTTGATCAATTAATTTATCTGCTAACTCAGGAGTCATATCAGCAGGAGACTCTTTTTCAGGAATAGAGGCACAAATTTCTGCACCATCTACTTCTGTACAAACATAAGCTCCAAATTTACCCACTCTAAAGCTGTATTTTTCCATACCTGCTAAGCGAATGCTTCGCGCCTCGTCTGGATCAATCTTTTTTTCCTGCTGTTCTACCTGTGATTTTAAACCTTTTTTACCAAAATAAATATCTTTAAGATACTTGATCGAATCTAAATCACCCTCTGCAATATTATCTAAAGATTTTTCCATCTCAGAAGTAAATCCGAGATCCACATATTGCGGAAGATGCTGAGATAATAATTTAGAAACCACCATAGCCGTAAAAGTTGGCAATAAAGCATTCCCCGCTTTTTTTACATAGCCTCTGTCAATAATAGTTCCGATAACAGCCGCATATGTAGAAGGACGACCAATCCCCTCTTTTTCCATCGTTTGCACGAGACTCGCCTCTGTGTATCGAGCTGGCGGTTTGGTTTCGTGCTCCGTCGGCTCCATATTTTTGCAAACAATTTGTTCTTTCACTTTTAACATTGGGAGACGAACTTCTCTCTCCATTAATTCTGCATCTGGATCATCACTGCCTTCAACATAGGCTCTTAAGAATCCGGGAAACTCAATCGTCATTCCAGAAGCTCCAAAAAGAGCAGAACCAACAGAAAATTTAACAGAAGCTTGCTTTTGACGAGCATCCACCATTTGGGAAGCCACAGTTCTTTTCCAGATTAAATCATATAAATAAAATTGCGGACCTGTTAATCCAGTTTCATCTGGATCTTTAAAAATATGACCTGCCGGACGAATCGCTTCATGGGCCTCTTGAGCGCCCTTCACTTTTTTGCCTTCATAATTTCGAGGTTGTGCAGGCAAATACTGAGAACCATATTTAGTTTCAATACAGTTTCTCGCAGCTTTTAAAGCCTCTTGAGATAAAAAAGTAGAATCTGTTCTCATGTAGGTAATAAAACCTTGCTCATAAAGTTTTTGCGCCACTTGCATGGCTTCACGAGAACTCATTCCTAATTTTCTATTGGCTTCTTGCTGTAAAGTTGAAGTGATAAATGGAGCTGCTGGTTTTCGAGAAACTGGCTTTTCTTCAACTTCTTTAACAATCCACGACGTCTTTTTTAATTGGGTCACAACTTTTTGAACGCGATCTGAGTCTAATAAAAGCAGATCTTTTCCATCCAAAAGTTTTCCGGTAGTGCTATCGAAATCTTTACCCGTAGCCACTCTTTGCTCGTCTACTGAAATCAACCGGGCTTCAAAATCCATATCATCTTTTAAAAGATGACCCGTTAATCCCCAATAATCAGATTTCACAAATTTAATACGATCTTGCTCTTTTTCAACAATGAGCTTAACAGCCACTGATTGAACGCGACCTGCAGAAAGACCATAGGCGACTTTTTTCCAAAGTAAGGGAGAAATTGTATAACCCACTAAGCGATCAAGAATACGACGCGCTTCTTGGGCTCGAACCAGATTTTCATCAATTTCACGCACGTCTTTAAGAGCTTTTTCGATCGCTTCTTTAGTGATCTCATGAAACACCATGCGCTTCATCGGAACTTGTGGTTTTAAAAGTTCCACTAAGTGCCAAGAAATACTCTCTCCTTCACGATCTTCATCGGTCGCGAGATAGAGCTCATCGGCTTCTGATAGTTTACTTTTGAGATCTTTAACAACTTTAGTTTTATTTTTAGGAACACAATAAATCGGATCAAAATCTTGATCCACATTGACACCCAAAGTTGCCCAAGGCTGTTTTTTAATTTTTTCAGGAATATCTTTAGCAGATTGAGGAAGATCGCGAACATGACCCATACATGATTCAACAACAAAATCTTTACCCAAAAACTTACGAATGGTTTTAGCTTTTGTTGGAGACTCTACGATTACTAATTTAAGTTTCTTACTAGAGTCTTGTGAAGTTTTTTTAGCCTTAGGTGCCGCTTTTGCGTCAGATTTAACTGCTTTCACTGCCTTAACTTCTTTTACTAGTTTTTTAGCAGCTACAGGCTTGGCTTTTTCAGAAACTTTTTTAACATTAGAAGCTTCTTTAGGAGAATTCTTTTTAGAATCTACCTTTGCTGTTTTTTTAATAGCTTTTTTGGCCATGAATCCCTCTTCTAAATCTACTACCGCACAAACATGATGCTTTCATCAACGAGATGCAAGTAAAACATTACTTGAAAAAACTCCGCTACGCGCCGTAATGTCTATAAAACTCCATCTTAGTCGAGGAATATTATGAAATCACTTTCTCATTTTAAAAATTCATCTTTTAACAAAATTAAATTTTTACTGACGGATATAGATGACACTCTCACAGACGAAGGTCAACTCGGTCCAGAAGCTTATCAATCCCTCTGGGATCTCCACAAAGCTGGCATTCATGTTATTCCAGTCACAGGTCGCCCTGCTGGCTGGTGTGAAATGATAGCTCGACTTTGGCCCGTATCAGGTGTTGTCGGAGAAAATGGCGGTTTTTATTTTCGATACCACGAAAAACAAATGAAGAGAAAATTCTTTTTTTCAGAATCCATTCAAGCCAAAAATCGTCATCAACTCGACCTCATCCTAAAAGAAATTCAAAATAAAATTCCCCAATCTGGGATTGCCTCAGATCAATTTTGCCGATTGATGGATCTCGCCATTGATTTTTGCGAGGATGTTCCCGCTCTTCCTGAATCAGAAGTTTTAAAAATTGTGGATATTTTTAAAGCTCACGGTGCCCAAGCAAAGATCAGTTCGATTCACGTTAATGGCTGGTTTGGAGATTACAATAAAGTTTCGATGAGTTTGGATTTTCTAAAAACAGAATTTAATCTTTCTCCTGAGGAAGCAAAAAAAATCTGTGCTTTTTCTGGAGATTCCCCAAATGATGAGCCCATGTTTGATTTTTTTCCAAACTCATTTGCTGTCGCTAATTTTGCAGACTTTGCTCATAAGGTAGAAAAAAAACCTAGTTATATTTCATCTCAAAAAGGTGGCTTAGGATTTTGTGAAATTGCTCAAATTATTTTAGAGACTTCAAAATAAAAAAAAAGGCTTCTCAGTTTGAGAAGCCTTTTTTATTTTGCTTTATTTTTTTATTATTTTTTAGGAGATCCACCTAATAATGCCGCAAACGGATTATTAAATGGCTGTCCACCACCAGGGCCGGCAGGTTTTCTAAAATCCCCACCACCACGTTGATCTCTTTGATCATTGCGATGCTCAGGACGACCGCCTCCATTTGTAGGACGACTTTTATGAGCAGATGCTGGAGCACCTTTAGCATGAGTTGGCCTCTCAAAACGAGCAGATCTTTCTGCACGAGCAGTTTCAGAAGACTCTTTCATCATGCGATGTTCTTGAGTGTCTTCAAGTTTCATAGTGAGAGAAATTTGATTTCTATCAATATCCACCTTTAAAACTCTGACAGTCACTTGATCCCCAGGATTTACAACCTTACGTGGATCATCAATAAATTTATTAGAAAGTTCAGAAATATGAACCAATCCATCTTGATGAACACCTATATCAACAAATGCACCAAAGTTAGTTACATTTGTCACTAATCCAGGGCAAATCATAGACTCTTTAAGATCTTTCACTTCGTAAATATCTTCACGAAATTGAAACACTTTAAATGGATCACGAGGATCTCTTCCTGGTTTTTCTAATTCTTTAACAATGTCATCAAATGTAAATTCACCAACAAGGGCGGCCCATTTTGCTCTTAAAGAATGAAGCTTTTTAGCTCCCTCTCCAATCACATCTGTAATAGCCAATCCAAGCTCATGAGCCATATCTCTCACTGCAGAATATCTCTCTGGATGAATTCCGGTTTGATCCAAAATCATCATGCCATTTTGAATTCTCAAGAATCCCGCAGCTTGCTCATAAACTTTAGAAGAAAATTTAGGTACTTTTAAAAGCTCAGAACGATCTGAGAAAAGACCTTTTGATTTTCTAAATTCCACAATATTTTGAGCTAAAGCCGGACCAATACCTGATACAAATGCCAGTAAGGAAGCACTCGCCGTATTTAAATCAACCCCTACGTTATTCACGCAAGACTCAACCACAGCCTCAAGACCTTTTTTCAAAGAGGATTGATTCACATCATGTTGATATTGACCCACACCGATACTTTTTGGATCTACTTTAACAAGCTCAGCCAAAGGATCTTGCAATCTTCTTGCAATAGAAATGGCCCCTTTAACTGTTAAATCAAGATCTGGAAATTCTTGACGAGCGATATCAGAAGCTGAGTACACGCTCGCGCCTGACTCATTCACCATCACAACAGGAATGTTTTTATCAAGCTCTTTAAGGATTTTACGAATGAATGTTTCTGCTTGTCTGCCCGCAGTTCCATTTCCTACAGCCACTGCTTCGATTTGGATTTGTTTTAAAACTTCTCCAAAAAGAACTTTTGCTTTACGGTCAGCATCGTCGCCCAAGATTTGTAAAACTGTATGAGAAATAAAGTTACCACCCTTATCAATAAGAGCAATTTTACAACCCGTTCTTAAACCTGGATCCACTCCCAAAACAACTTTTGGACCGTATGGAGAACCCAATAAAACTTTTCTTACGTTTTCAGCAAAAACCTTAATAGCATCTTCATCTGATTTTTCTTTAAGAGCTCTGTGAACTTCATTGGTTACCGATGGAATCACATAAACATTTAAAGCCAACTTTGCAGATTGAGCCATGAACTGACCCACTGGATTGTCTACTGAATGAGTTGAAAAAGCGATGTACTTATTAAGAAGTTCTTCTTCTTCACCCTTAATTTCAAGAGCCAATTCTTCTTCTTGCCAGCCTCTTCTCATAGCCATGTAACGATGAGAAGCCTTGGCATCTAAAAGATTTTTAACTGTATCAGTAAACTCTTGATACATTTCATATTTAGAATGTGGTTTGAAATTTTTTGTTCTCTTAGAGATGACTTTACCAAGATCAAAATAATTTTTATGAACGATATCTCTTAAATCAGCATTATTGGCGATTTTTTCAACAAGGATATCTTGAGCCCCTTTAAGAGCTTCTTCATAAGTTACGATTTTAGCTTTAGGATTGATAAAGGCCTTGGCCTTCATTTCCATTGTTGTGTCATCTTTAAGAAGCCCGTGAGCTAAATCCCAAATCCAAACAGAAAGTGGTTCCAACCCTGCTTCGCGAGCAATCGTGGCCTTTGTTTTCTTTTTCTTTTTGAACGGGCGATAGATTTCTTCAAGATCTCCAAGATCCCAGCTTTTTTCAATACGCTGTTGAATCTCTTCAGTTAAGTTTCCTTGTTCACCAATTTCTTTAACCAAGAAAGCTTTTCTTTTAACAATCTCATTGAATGTTTCGTGAGACTCAATAACCGAGCGGATTTGAACCTCATCGAGATTGCCTGTTTTTTCTTTACGATATCTTGCGATAAAAGGAACTGTTGCACCTTCGGCCGCCAATTCAATAACAGCCTGAGCTGATTTAAAGGCAAGACCTGGCAGAGTTTTTAATAAGTAACCCTGAAGAGTGGTATGATCCGTCATATTCAACCCCATATGATTGTGAGGACTTTTTGAGTCCCATCTAATTTAATGAATAAATTTAAACTCAAAGATTAAATTCAATTTTGTTGTTGAGATTAGACCTTGCTTTTGAAGTAAAAAGCAAGATTACTTATGTCTATACATAATTAAACCGTGAGTCGGATCGTACGGAGAAACTCCAATAGTCACGCGATCACCCACGACAACACGAATATTAAAACGTCTCATTTTTCCGCAAAGTTTTGCAGAAATTTCAACGTTATTATCAAGCATGACCTTATAAAGGCCGCCTGCAAGCGCATCTGTAACTTTACCATCTAATTGTGCTAAATCTTCTTTTGCCATGCTACTTTATATTCTCTTTTCTATATTGCTTAAAATCTTTAAGCCTTTCTAAACTTGCTTGTAGTTACTTATCAAGTTTTTTATGCCCTGCTCAAATAACACTTCAAGTCGATCATTGAGAACACTGATAACAAAACCCCAACCCAAAACCTTATGGAGTATCGGGATATTGGCTTCAAAAACTTCTCGCATATTGTACTCACGAGCTTCAATATGTCCGAATTTCTTCTTTAAATCCTGCCACTTAACCGTTTCTTTATCAAAAACAAAGTTTTCAAGGCTGGCTTCTTTTTTCTTTTTAGTAGGAGCAACCACAGTCTCTTCAACAACTTCAGGAGTTTCATCAATTTGAGCTTGGTTTTTTTTAACAGAGGCTTTTTTATCTGTAGTTTTTTCGAGACCCTTGCCCTTAGTTGTCACCATGGTTGGGGCAACTTTAGGAGTTTCTGCTTTTAAAGCTTTTTGAGGTGCTTTAGAAACAGTCTTTTTTTCGACAACAGGTTTTGCTGACTTCTTAGAATCTGTTTTTTTTGCCTCAAGCTTTTTTGGCTCAACTTTTTTAGCAATATTTTTTTTAATAGGTTTTGCCGAAACAGCTTTAACGCTGGCTTTTGCTTTAGGCGCTGGTTTTTGAACCTTCGTTTTTTTAGAAACAGAATCCTTTAAAGGAGACTTCTTAGGAGAACCTTTATGAGATTCTTTCTTGAGAGCCTCTTTTTGAAGCTTTTTTTTCGCGCCATCCTTAGGCACAGGCTTCTTAACGATTTTTTTCGCCATCGCGTAAACCTCCAAGACTATGAAAACAATTGAGATCTCTAAAATGAATAACTTATATTCCATTGACTTGATAGCAAATTTTTAACAAAGTTTCGCAAAGCATCGGAGAAGATATGATACACCTAAATGATCTCATTAAAAATTTACCAGAAGGCACTCATCTCATTCATCAAGGACCTCAGCATTCACTCAACAAAGTGAGCACTCCAGAGTTAGCAGATTCTCACAGTGTAGTTTTTGTGAGCTCCATTGAACACTGGAATAAAGCACTCGAAAACGAAAGCCCTCTTATATTTGTACATGTTGGTATGAAGGAAAAACTCAATCCCATTCCCCACGATAGAACCATCGTTCTTTGTAATTCCATTCAAATAACCATGGCTCATATTTTAAATCACTTTGATCCTAAACATTCTCTTTATAAAAATGAAATTCATCCAACTGCGATTGTTTCAAAAAATGCAACTATTGGCGCACATGTTAAAATTGGTGCATACTCTATAATTGATGATCATGTTGTGATTGAAGACCACGTGACCATTGGAGCTCATTGCCATCTCGAAAACTCCGTTAAAATTGGCAAAAACTCCCTCCTCCATTCCCATGTTGTGATTGCTTATAAATGCCTTATCGGTACCGATTGCGAGATTCATTCCCACACTGTGATTGGCAGCGATGGTTACGGTTACGCTACTGATAAAAATAATCATCATATTAAAATCCCTCAATTAGGGAATGTTGTGATTGGCAATCATGTTGAAATTGGGGCGCAAACTGCGATTGATCGTGCCACCCTCACTTCAACGACTATTGGCGATTACACTAAAATTGATAACCTCTGCCACATTGCTCACAACTGCGAAATTGGTCGCGGTTGCTTTATCACTGCAGGATTTGCTTGTGCAGGATCCACACAAATAGGAGATTTCTTTATGTGCGGAGGCACAACAGCTATTGGCGATCATGTAAAAATCACCAACAATGTGCAACTAGCTGGCGCCTCTGTTGTTCTTACAGATATTTTAAAACCTGGCGCCTATGGCGGCAATCCTTTAGAACCAATGAATGATTATCTAAAAACAAAAAGTAGCCTCTTAAAACTTACAAATCTTCGCAAACAACTGCAAAAAATTATGAAAGTTTTAAATATTAATGATACAGACATGAACGCTTAATAAGAATTTATCTTACTTTAGGCAAATTCATTTCTCTGGAGGCTTTTTTATGTTTTCGTATCAAATTTATAAACTCTTACATTTTTCTGGTCTTGCTATGGCTTTCTTAGGACTTGGTGGAATTATGCTTCATCATTATTCTAATCATGACAACCTCAAGGCTAAGGCTAAAATTCTGGCATTTTCACTCCACGGTGTAGGCCTTTTATTTATGCTCACTGGGGGCTTTGGAATGTTGGCTCGATTGGGTTTAGTAAATGGCTTACCAGGTTGGGTTTATGCAAAACTCGCTCTTTGGTTACTTCTAGGAGCTATGGTGGGGTTTGCAAAACGCATGAAAAATGCTTGGATTGTTTCTTTCATGTTAGTTTCCATTGTTGTTTTTTCGGCAACTTTAGCTCTTTATAAACCGTTCTAAGAAAGTCTTTTTGTGAAAAATAAAAGCCCTTTGATTGCATTGCTCGCAGCTGCTTTATTTGGCGCGAGCGCCCCATTTGCTAAAATACTCCTCCAAAATATTAACCCCTGGTGGTTATCTGCAATATTGTATTTAGGATCTGGCTTGGGAGTTTCAATCATATTTATAAAAAGCAAACTCACAAATAAATCAGCGCTTTTTGAACTCACAAAAAAAGATCTTCCTTGGTTACTAGGATCTATATTATTTGGAGGCATTTTAGGCCCTACACTCTTGATGTACGGCCTCTCTCAACTTGATGGCACAGCAGGATCTCTTCTCTTAAATATGGAAGGTGTTTTTACTGCTTTTTTGGCTTGGTTTATTTTTAAAGAGCATTTTGATAAAAAAATATTTATTGGAATGCTTTTTATTTTATGTGGGGGATTTATACTCTCCCTTCCACCTAATATTTTTTCTCATTTTGAATGGAACTCAATCTCTTCATCAACAGGATCTCTCTTAATTTTAGGCGCCTGTTTATCTTGGGGGATTGATAATAATTTAACAAGAAACATCTCTGCTTCAAACCCCTACGAAATAACAGCCATTAAAAGCCTTATCGCAGGAACAACCAATGCCTTCATTGCATGGTCACTATCTCCCCTCATTCCACCAGCACAGTACTTTGCACTCGGAAGCCTTGTTGGATTTTTAGGATATGGATTGAGCCTCATACTTTTTGTTCACTCACTCAGAACTTTAGGCACCTCAAGAACATCTGCCTACTTTGCAACAGCGCCTTTTGTGGGAGCCATTTTATCACTTTTAATTTTAAATGAATCTCTCCACATAAATCTTTTAATTTCAGCAATTTTTATGGGCCTAGGTGTTTGGCTCCACTTAACAGAATCTCATAGTCATGAACATCATCATCACTTTATGGAGCATCAGCATGAGCACACTCATGATGAGCATCACAATCATACTCACGAGCCCCATTTAAAAGTTGATCCTAAAAAACCGCACTCACATTGGCACAGTCATGAGCCAATCGTTCATGCTCATGCTCACTATCCTGATATTCATCATCGCCATGAACATCAGGACGATGGCGAACATCATAGTGATAAACATCAAAGTCACTAATCAGTAAGCCCTGAATGCGCAAAGAGAAAGCGCTGGGCTATTTCCTTTGGCATAATGTGTGTGTTTAGTATTGGCTGGGATTTCGATTCGATCACCAGCTCTTAATAGAATCTGATGACCGGCAATATTAAAAAACAATTCGCCTTCAATCACAATTCTCACTTCTGCAAAAGGATGTCGATGCTCTTTTGTTTTTTCATCAATTTGAAGAGATTCTACAAAGGGATCTAGATCTTCATTTTCGAAGATGAGCTGAGCTTGCTCTTTTGAAGGCACTATGGGTGCTTGCCATCTGATTATTTTCATAGGTTTAAATCCTTATTGATAAAACTCTACCTTGCCGAAAAAACAGAGCTTTATCAATAACGAATCCAAAACTTATAATTATTTATGGATTATATTCAGTTGTCACAGGGGTTTCAGCCTTTACAACCGATTGATTGCCTGAGGCATCAACAGTATAGGCTAAAATTTTCAAGCTCCCACTTAAACTCACTGGATACGTTTGATCAAAAGACACAGGAAAACCTGAACAATGCCAATTGCAATTCGTATTGCTCAAAATTTGGAGAGTTCCAGAAACCGCAGATTTAATTTCTCCACCTTTAATATAATTTAAATCAGTCGAGAAAAGAGCATTCATCTCATCTAAAGATAAAGAGCAAGTTGTTTGAGAAGATGTTTTTGTATTTTCAGGTGTCGTTGTTGATGATTTAGCAGGAGGATTTTTAAAAACAAATTTCATTTCCACTATATAAAGCGGCTGATTTTTCTCCCACTTTAACATCACTTGTCTAAACGCTGTTCTTGGTCCATCGACATCAGCGTCTTTACTGTTCACAATAGCATCACAGCTTTTTGTTTTTCCTGGAACAATAACCGAAGTCTTTGGCACAATGGCAATAGTCAAGCCATCCGTGGTCTCCGTAGTATTCCCACAAGAGAGAAGAGAAACTAATACTGGAAATAATAAAATGATTTGCCAAAATTTTATTTTCATTGAACATCCCCTGGCGCACCTTTACCATCCCCACCTCTTGCATGAGAATCTAGCTGCCCCAAAATTTGTGGAGTTAAAAAGATGAGAAGTTCAATTTTATCTTTTGTGCTCGCATTAGTTTTAAATAAAGCTCCAACGACTGGAATTTGTCTTAACCAAGGAATTCCCACTTCAGAATCCGTAGCATCGCTTTGATAAATTCCACCAATCACAGCAGTTTGTCCATTTTTAACAAGAACCTTTGTTTTCGCCGAACGAGAGTTGATCGAAGCCGCTTGAGTTTGTAAATCAATGATTGGACCCGCATAATCTCTATTCACATCCACAGACATAATCACTCCCCCATCTGCAGTCACTTGGGGAGTCACCTTAAGACTTAATTGGAGTGGCTTAAAAGAAACTGAACTTGTAATCACACCATTTTGATTATTTGAAGAGATTAAAGGAATTTGTGTGGTTTGATTTATATCAGCAGCTTCATTATGCATTGTTACGATACGAGGAGAAGAAATGACTTTTACATTTTCCTGCAATTCATTCAGCGCTAAAGTTGCAGATAAATCTCCAAAAATATCTAAAGTCCCAATACTTAAATTTAAATTTAAAGCCCCGCCACCCAATTGAGTGGGAACACCACTCATAGATGGAGTCATATTAACTGCATTGGCTCCCTTACCACTAATATTCATTGCTTTTCCAGACGCAGACCAATTCACACCAAGAGTTTTCATGAATCGCTCTCTGGCTTCAACAATTTTACCTTCAATTAATACTTGGTAAGGTGGAATATCTAAACTTTGTGAAAGCTTAATGGCTTTATCAACTCCCTCTTGAGTATCCGTCAAAACAATGGAGCTTGTTCTTGCATCGGCAATAATTTTTCCTCTTGGAGTTAAAAAAGGAGTGATATTTTTAACCATGTCTTCAATTTTAGCATAGTTAACCTGAATAATTCTGACTTTTAATTCTTCTGGTGGTTCAGGTTTTACCACGATAGCTTTGAGCACTTCGTCTTCCTCGCGCTTAAGCTCAACAAGAGTGGCAATTCTAAGAACATTTCCATTTCTTGAATAACCTAGTTGTTTAAGCTTTAGGAGAATCACTAAAGCTTGATCCCAAGGCACTTGTCTTAATTTTAAAGTGACATTTCCTTTAATCTGCTCATCTAAAACTAGATTCATTCCAGTTTCTTCAGTCACCATTTTGATCACTTCTCGAATGTCCATTTCAGTCACTTCGAGAGATATTTTTTTGCCATAGAATTTATTATTTTGAGCTAAATATTCATCAACTCTTTTAACTGGTAAAATCTTATCATCATTTTCTGGAACCGAAATATCCTCTTGGTGTTCAGCTGGTGAATTATCAGCTAATGTTGCTGAACTTTCTCCACTAGAACCACCCTCTTTATCCTGCATAATCACCATAATAGATTGTGATTCTTGCTCGACCATTGGCATTGGATAGCCCGATTTTAATTTAAAAGTAATTTGAGTTATTTTTGCGCCCTTTTTATGATTCACATCAACACTTGCAACAGCCCCTTTAAAACGATGCTTTTTTAAAGGGTTCTTCCATTTTTTAGGAAGCTTCACATTATCTAATTCTAAGACAAATTTTTTATTCTCTTCATCTGGTTTGGCTGAGTAAGTCACCATTTTATTTGTTTCAATAATAATGGTTCCACCTTTTGCATTGGCTTTAAAACTTAAATTTTTAAGTTGAGCTTGAGCCACTTCTGCAACTCCATTATTTTGACTGCGCTCAGTTTGCATAGGTGGCTCAATAGGTGGCGGCTGTTGCACAGTAGGCATTTCAACTGGTGCAATTGCCGGCGGAGGAATAGGTGCCTCAGGAGGAGCTTCTGAAATCTGAGCGGGCTCTTGTGAAGGAGGAGGAATACTTGGAGTTTCCATGGGCATAGAAGCGTCTGAAGGAGGTGCGGAAGGAGGTAAATCCAAACCACTCGATGAAGAACCTGATGGATCTGACATATCGCCAAAATCAGGATCTTCAGAAGGGTCTCCAGCTATATTAATTGCGCCCTTCTTTCCGGCTAAAATATTTGAAGCTTTTAAATAAGCTTGTTGAGACGCATGCGCCTTTGGTACCGACGTTATGGCAAAGATGAAAAAATAGCTTAAACTGAAAATCATTCTTAAGGATCTATTTTTCATTTTGTGACCTCCGCTTTACTCAAACCTAAAACTTGAGCTTTCTTAGTAAACTGACCATCTTCATAAATATTTTCAATGACTACAACTTCACCCTCACGGATCGTTCGAATATAACCGTGATTAATCCCAATCTTAGTATTCAGCGTAGCAACTGTTTGTTTGCCACTTGGATCCTTGATGACTGCTTTAGGAACTTTTGAGTCCCACATAATTCCGGTGATCTTAAACGCATCTAAAGGAAATCTTTCGAGACTTGGAATATTCACATCTCTCACTGCAACAGGTGGTTCAAAAGGATCTCTTTTACCAAAGGGTTCAAAAACAAATGAGTCCTCTTGCTCTAATTGAGCAATATCTTCGATAGTTAATTCTTTAACTTTTTCTGTTTCTTTAGGGGATTTAGAATCTTTTGATGAATTTTTACCTTTAGCATTTTTTGATTCCGCGTTGGAATCTTTAGCTGCATAAGTAGTGGTAGAAATCCCCAAACATAACATTAATAAAAATAGGGTTAAGAATAAGTTTTTCATTTTTTCTTCGCCTCTTGTTTAGCCACAACTTGCTCCCCAATAAAGCGATAGTTATTAATCACACCATCTAAAACAAGTTTTACTTTTCCTCGGGTATCAATTTTATTAAATGAAATTCTATAATTCGAAAACATCATGATACGGTCAAAAGTAGAAATATAATACATAAACTTTGTAATCTCAGAAAAGGTGCCTTCGATTGAAATATTAATCGGCTCTAACTCAATAATTTCTTGATTCACTCTCGCTTTAGGTTCAAGAGATTTTATCTTAACACCCGATGCTTTAGAAAGACTTTGTAAAGATCTTAAGACATCCGAAGATGCCAACTCCGTTGGGAGCTTTTTATACATCTGTTCATATTTTTCTCTCAGTAAACCAATCTTTTTTTTGGTATCCACTTCTCTTTTGAGTGCGGCATCCACCTTTTTCTTTTTAGCTTCTTCTTCTTTAAGATTTTCACTCAGCTTGTCAATTTTATAGATAATCGTTTTTCCAGAATCGTAATAATTAATATAATAAAATGTCGAAACCAAAATCATCGCGACAAGAGTTTGGAAGGGAGTTAAATTAGCTAAAAACTCAATCAATTTACCTAACTTTTTCATTGATTCTCCATTCCGCATTCAAATTCAAATTTTTTTAATAAACTTGAATTATTATTCTCCTGATCTTTTGAAGATAAAAAGTTTGTATAAGTAAAAAAGGTGCTTTTTTGGAGATTTTCTAAAAGTATTGCTGTGTACTCATCACCCAGTGAAATCCCAGAAACCTTTAATTTAGTTTCATCCATCTCTACTTTTGTGAGCCAAGCTTTTTCAGGCATGGAATCCTGGAGTCTGTCCAAAATTTTATTAGAATTTAATCTTTTCTTTGAAAGTTTTAAAATTTTATCGATCTGCGCTTCCACTTGATCTTTTTCTTCAATAAGCTTTTCAATTTGGTTTGCCGTTGTTGCTAATTTTTTATTGTAGCTCGTTAATGAAGAAACCTTTCTATTTAAAGAACTATTTTTAGTACTCAGTTGATCTAAGTTGTACATTTGATAAGAATACATTCCAAAAGGGATCACCAAGAGCGTGAGTAAGCGCATGGCCACTTTTTTTCGTGACTCTGCATACTCTATGCTATCTTCTTCAACCTCAATGACTGACTCTTGTTTAGATACATTTTTTTTATTTAAATTAATTTTTATCACTGTCGCCTACCTCTCGCATTGCAAGACCTAATGCTACAGAGGCATAGGGGGCAATTTGCTGTAAATAAGGAACTGTAATACTGGCGTTTCCATTTTGAACGCGAATAAAGGGATCCATCGCCTTGAGTGGAATTCCAATATGCTTTTCAATCTGCTGAATCAATCCCGGAGTCTGACTGGCTCCGCCTGCAAAATAGACCTGGGTAATAGGAGCTCCTGTTGAAGTGGCACTATAAAAGTCAAAACTATGACGAATTTCTTCGCTCACAAAATCATTACAAACACTCAAAATCGAATGCACTTCATCTGGGACCTCACCCTTTTTAGAGGTGCTTAATTTAAAGAGCTCCGCTTCTTTAAGAGTCACATTCATTTCTTTTTGAATTTCTTGAGTGTAATAATTGCCACCAATCGGAATATCACGACTAAAAACAATTTCGCCTCTATCAATCACAACAAAGCTCGTCACCCCAGCACCGATATTTAAAAGACCAATGGTTTTACGCGGGCTGCGACCATAATTTGCTTGATAGATATTTGAAAATGCAAAAGAAGAGAGATCAATAATATCACAAGTAAGACCCGCTCTTAAAATTGTTTCTTTGTACTTATTGATAAACTCATTTTGAGCAGCAATTAATAGAATCTCTACATTTTGAGAAGACTTCGTACTTTTTAAAACACTGTGAGTGAGAGTGATTTCTTTAAGATCAAAAGGAATATATTGCTCAGCTTCCCATCTCACTTGATCTTCCATCATTTTATCTTCAATAGCTGGAATCATTATTTTTTTAACTATGACTGAAGACCCCGCAACACCAATGGATGCGGCTTTAGTTTTATTTTTTAAATTCATCAGCATAGAGGTGATTGCGGAGGCCACTTTTTCTTGATCAACAATCTCACCAGCAAGTACGGCCTCTGGAGGTGTTGGTAACATAGAAAAGGAAACAAGTTTAAAAAACGAGCCCGAGCGAACCATTTCTGCAATTTTGATCGAGCTTGTTCCAATGTCGAGTCCGATGACTTTTTTGTTTTTAAAAAACATTTTCAGCTTCCCTGCTTCTGTCCAAAATTTATCTCCATCGATCCATGATGAAGATACCTTTTAGTTTAAGCTAGGGTCTAATGGACTTGTCAAATACGTGGCTGGCCGAGGGTCTATCAAGAGATGAACTAATTCATTAATCTAGACCCGGAATAAATAAATGAAGATACCACTGACCAATGACATCCCCGCCAAAAATATAGAGGACACCACCTAGGGCTAGATAAGGACCAAATGGAATGGCGACTCGTAATCCTTTTTTTAAAATCACAGCGACAAACAATCCAACAAGACTGCCAACAAGAGAAGATGAAATGATCACAAAGGGAATGGCCTTCCAACCCAGAGTGGCTCCTATCCAAGCAATTAACTTGATATCTCCTCCACCCATACCCTCTTCTTTACGAACTCTTTGATAAAAAGAAGCAATCGTCCATAAAAAACATCCACCCAACAAAAAACCAAACAGTGAATCTAAAAAATTTCTTTCTGGATTAAGCCAAGCACCTAATAGAGCAACAGCACTTCCTCCTAATGTAAAAACATCTGGTAAAATCATATGATCTAAATCTATAAAACTCACTGTCACTAAACCAAAAATAAATATTAAATATTCAACAAGAGTCCAATTCCATCCGACCAGAATGTAAGCTCCACAAAACAAGCTAGCCATCAAAAATTCAACTAAGGGATAACGCCAAGAAAAACTCTCTCCACAATTTGCGCATTTACCTTTGAGCCTTAACCACGCCACGATAGGAATATTGTGATACCAAGGAATCAATTTTTGACATTTTAAACAATGACTTCTTGGAAACAACAAACTCTGTCCAGCAGGCAATCTGTAAATCACTACATTGGCAAAACTTCCAAAAATTGAACCCAGTAAAAAAAAGAACATTTCTAAAATTAAATCTTGGTTAAACAATGTCTTTTCTCCTAAAATTAAAATTCGCCAATAAAACTAATAAAAAAATCCAAGCTAACCCATGCACTATGGGATTCAATGTCATCTTAAAATCCATTTTTTGCACAAGCCAATAATCATTTCTCCAATTGAGTAAGTAGAGATTGGGGCAAATCCACCTAAGAATATCAGACATCCATTTTATAGAGACTGAGGCTGACTTTTGAGCAAAAAATTGCAAATCAACTAACCAATGACCTACTAAAAAAGTTCCATATCCCAACAAAACTGCAACGGCAGGCCTGACTGTGATTCCTACAAACAAACACATCGCTAGTAAGATCAAGCTTTCCAAAAAAGACCCTAAAAAAATCCAAATAAAACTAAAAATCAAAAAATCAAACTGAAGCAACACTGCCAAAAATAAAAACAACAATAACTCTAATAAAAAAATCAAACTGGCTATCCCTAAAAATTTACCCAAAATAAATTCATTTCTCGAGATGGGCCTAGAGAGCACCAGTAAACAAGTTTGTTTTTCAATTTCTTTTGGAATCGAAAAAGCACCCATAAATATAGCAATACTTAAGGAGCTTATATGGATTCCCATCAATCCAACATTAAAGAGAATTCTTTTTTGTTCTGTAAATGATAATGAACCCAACAAAACACTTAATCCCAACAGAATGAGTGCTAAAGAAACAAAAACAATAAAAATCTTTTCGCGAAACGACTCTCTTAAAGAGTTTTCGGCAAGCACTAGAACACTTTTCATAAATCAACCTCCACACGATGTCTTAAGTCCACAAAAGCACTTTCTAAAGACACTGATTCTGGTTGGATTCTTAAGATCTCAATCCCTTCTTTTCTCAACTCATCAATTTTTTCTTGAAGGGCCTTTTGAGTGACTTTGTCTTTTAAAATCAATTGCGTTTGTTTTTCTTTATAAAATAATTCAACTTTTTGTTGTTTCTTATGAATCAAAGATTCTAGGGCCCCAGAATAGAGCAACTTCCCTTGTTCAATCATGATTATATTATCACAAAGCTCTTCCATATCCTGCAAAAGATGGCTTGAAAAAAATAAGGTCACGCCCTCTTTAATTTGTTGATGCATAATAGATTTAATCATCACTCTGCCATCGGGATCTAAACCTGACATGGGTTCATCTAAAATCAAAAGTTTAGGACGATTTAATATAGACTGAGCAATGCCCACTCTTTGCAGCATCCCTTTTGAAAAGGATCTTAATCTTTGATTGCGAGCCTCATAGAGATCCACCTGACGAAGCACTTCTTGAGCCCTTTGAGCAAAATCTTTTTTAGGAGAGCCTAATAAATCCCAATGAAATTTTAAAAATTCTGTGGCCGTTAAGAACTCATAAAAATAAGGACGTTCTGGCAAATATCCAATTTGAGCTTTAATTTCTGAACAAAGTTGCTGCTGGTTAAAAAAGAGAACTTCCCCAGAATCGGGATAGATAAAATTTAAAATGATTTTTAAAGATGTGGTTTTGCCAGCCCCATTAGCGCCTACAAAACCTGTTGCTTTGCCTAATTCAACATCAAAATTAATTTGATCAAGAGCGATTTTATCTTTTGAAAGGGGAGATTTTCCCCAGCCATTAAAAGTGATTTGATCGCTCTTAAATTTTTTGACTAATCCCCTAACTGATATTGCATGAGTCACAAAAAACCTCTTCCTTGAAGCATTGTGATTTCATTATAAACAATTATTTCAGCGGAGAAACCTTTATTTGTAAATCTCTGAATTTTTCAACCGCAGTTAAAAAAGCCTGAGCTCCATCGCTTTCGGTAATGCATGGAATATTGTAATCAATACAAGCTCTACGAATGTTAAAACTATCTTCAATAGATTGTTTTCCGGCAGTGGTATTTACGACAAACGAAACCGAGCCCGAACGAATAATATCCACACAATGAGGACGACCTTCAGAAACTTTTTTAAGTGGCTTGCATTCCAATCCATTTTCATTAAAAAAGGCCGCCGTTCCTTTTGTTCCCAAAAGAGTAAAACCTAATTTAGAAAAAGATTTTGCCAATGGAATAAGGGCTTTTTTATCTTTATTTTTTAAAGAAAAGAAAGCCTCCCCTCCTTTTGGAATCGTCACATTACTTGAAATCAAAGCTTTTAAAATAGCTTCTGAATAATCATGGCCGCGACCCATAGTTTCGCCCGTAGATTTCATCTCAGGACCTAAAATGGAATCCGCCTCTGGGAATTTTTTAAACGGAAAAACAACGCCCTTTACGCAAACGTTGTTCATTTTTTTCCAGTCATATTGAGAAGGGTCCACATTTTGACCTAAAATGGCTTTCACCCCAAGATCCACTAAAGGAATCCCAGTTGCTTTAGCTAAAAATGGAACTGTTCTAGAACTTCTTGGATTTGCCTCAAGAACAAAAATAGCATCGTTCTTCATCGCCAACTGAAGGTTCATGTGACCAATGATATTCAATCGATCCGCTAATTTTTTACTCAGATCTTCAATCTTAACTAAGGAATCAGCTCTTAATCTTTGCGGAGGAATCACACCCATGGAGTCGCCGCTATGAACTCCAGCAGCTTCGATATGCTCAATGATACCACCAATAATAACCCATCCTTCGCCACGAACCACATCCACATCAATTTCTAAAGCACCCTCTAAAAACTGATCAATGAGACAAGGACGTTGAGGACCAATTTCATTTCTATGGCGGTTAAAATAGCTATGAAGCTCTTCGATATTTTCAACCACTTCCATTCTTCTGCCACCCAAAACATAACTTGGACGACAAATAATTGGAAAACCAATTTTTTCTGTAAATGGAATCGCTTGCTCTAATGAGGTCACCATCACTGATTTTGGAATTTCTAAACCTAAATCAGTACAAATTTGTGAGAACAATCCACGATCTTCTGCACGATCAATAGCATCCAAAGAAGAACCCATTAAGTTCCAGCCTTTTTTAACTAAACCAGAAGCAATATTAATAGGCGTTTGACCACCCAATTGCGCGATAAAACCTTTTGGTTCCATAAAACGCATCACTTCATTCACGTGCTCAATCGTTAGGGGCTCAAAAAATAATACATCAGAGGTGTCATAATCCGTTGAAACCGTTTCAGGATTTGAATTAATCATCACTACAGAGTGACCCTCTTTTTGAAGGGCCTTCACTCCTCTTACGCAGCTATAATCAAATTCAATCCCTTGCCCAATACGATTCGGTCCACTGCCAATAACAACAATTGCATTTTGAGCCATGATTCTCTCGTCAGATTGTTGTGACCAATAAGTCGAATAAAAATAGGGAGTGTGAGAAATAAATTCGCCGGCACAAGTATCTACTTTTAAAAATGAAGGACGAATATGAAGTTTTTCACGAAGTTTATAAACTTGTTCTGTAGAGATTTCTCTCAGTGCTGCAATTCGGGCATCTGAGAATCCTTTACGTTTTGCAGATAAAAGAGTTGATGGCGACAAATCATTTGCGCCTTGAACTTCAATTTCAAATTGAGTGATCTGATGAATTTGTTCTAAAAACCATGGAGTGATTTGCGTGATCTCTGCAAGATCTTGCACTGAGTGACCATCTCTGAATGCCTGAAAAATATGAAATATTCTCTGGCTGTTTGGGTTTGCCAAAAGCGATGTTTCTAAATGAATCTCAGGAACTCCCTCAATAGAACCTTCTAGGGCACAAAGTGCTTTCATTAAAGACTCTTGAAATGTACGACCCATGGCCATAACTTCTCCCACGCTACGCATTTGCGTGGTTAAAGCGTCTTTTGAATTATTAAATTTTTCAAAGGCAAATCTCGGAATTTTAGTCACAATATAATCAAGTGCTGGCTCAAAACAAGTTGGAGTCACACGAGTGATATCATTTTGAATTTCATCCAAGTGATATCCAACAGCAAGAAGCGCCGCAATTTTAGCAATCGGAAAGCCTGTTGCTTTACTTGCTAATGCAGAAGATCTGCTCACGCGAGGATTCATTTCAATAACAAGTCGCTCTCCAGTCACAGGATGAGTGGCAAATTGAATATTCGCTCCACCAGTTTGCACGCCCACTTCATTAACAATCTTACAAGACTCATCTCGCATCGCTTGATACTGTTCGTCCGTGAGAGTTTGTTGAGGCGCTACAGTGATACTATCTCCTGTATGCACTCCACATGGGTCAAAGTTTTCAATAGAGCAAACTATCACAAAAGTGCCCCTCGCATCTCTCATGACCTCTAATTCAAATTCTTTCCAACCTAAAATGCTCTCTTCAACTTGAACCTCAGAAGTAGGACTTTCCATCAACGCTGAAACTAACATTTTATTGTATTCATCAGCAGTGTAGGCAATACCACCACCACCGCCACCAAGAGTGTAATTAGGTCTTAAAATTATAGGATATCCTAATTCTTTAGCTGCGGCTTGACCTTCCTCAAAAGTACGACACATTAAACTTTTAGGGTAACGTGCTCCCACTCTATCAAGAATGCCTCTAAAAACTTCGCGATCTTCAGCAGCTCTAATCACCTTTGGATCAGCCCCCAAAAGCTCTACGTTATATTTTTGCAAGATCCCTTTATCATGAAGCTCCAAAGCTAAATTGAGAGCTGTTTGCCCACCAAGCGTTGGTATCACCGCATTCGGTCTTTCGACTTCAATGATTTTTTCTAAAAAATCTACCTTAAGAGGCTCTACATAAACTTTTGTAGCAATCTCAGGATCTGTCATAATAGTTGCTGGATTTGAATTCACCAAAACAACTTCATAACCTTCCTTCATAAGAGCTTTACAAGCTTGGGTCCCAGAATAATCAAACTCGCAGGCTTGACCAATCACAATCGGACCACTTCCAATAATAAGAATTTTTTTAATATCGTGACGTTTAGGCAAGCAATCCTCCTACTTATTTTAGGACTTCGTTAGTATAAATTAATTCAGCTTTTACATGGCGATACTGCTCATAGCGGTATCTCATTTTTAAAAGCTTCAACATCATTTGTTCCTGATTAAGATCAGGATCTTTACGATGTCTTTTGATTTCACTTAAAATATATTTTTTAGCATCTAGTGGATGAAAGCAAAATCCTCGTGTAAAGATAAAGCTATTCTCATGAGGAATCAGTCTCGCCTCGAACAAACCATCAGAATCAAAACCATAAATCCAAGGCGATTGTTTAACGACTAATTTTTCATTCTTTAAAAGATCTTTGATATAAACATCATCACCTTTTAATTTAATAAATTCAAAAATACTGTGATAATGTTTTTTTTGTTGAGCAATCAACGCTATTTCTTCAGGTACAAATCTTAATTCACGAGTGAGATGAGCCGATTCTAAGGGTGTTTGAGCATAACCAGTGAGTTGACGAGAGAAATAATACCAATCAAAAAACTGAGTCATTCTTAATTCAAAATGCTCATTATTCTCATCTAAAATTCCAGCGTTATCAAAAAAATCTTTTTTTGCTTTGGTCACTTCTTCTTTAAAGTTTTCGCCCGCAAAATGATAAAGAATTTTATCCATGATTTTTTCATGTATCACTAAAGGCTGATTGAGTTCCTGAACTTTCCAATCTAATTCCATCTAAATAACCCTTTTTCTGATGATCAATGTTTGCGTCGAACCATTTGGTTAATAAAAAAATCAAAAAGTTTTACAGCTTCATGAGGCCCCGGACGACTCTCCGGGTGATATTGAATCCCTAAATACTGTTTTTTCTCACTGTAAAATCCTGCAACTGTTTGATCATTCAAGTTTGTGTGAGTCACTTTTGCATCAGCAGGAAGAGTTTTGCCATCTACAGCATAACCATGATTTTGGCTGGTCATATAGACTTCTTCGAGTAAATCATCTTTGATGGGATGATTGCTTCCGCGATGACCAAATTTTAATTTATAAATTTGAGCACCAATAGCCAAACTTAAAACTTGATGACCCATGCAAATTCCATAAATTGGAATATTACCAATTAATTTTTTAATCACCTCTGGAGCTGATTGAACATCTCTTGGATCCCCAGGACCATTCGTGAGCATGATCCCATCAGGTTGCCATTTTAAAATATCCTCTGCCGTTGCTCTTGATGGAAATATTCTTAAAGCAGAAGATCTTAATTCCAATTCACGCAGAATATTTTCTTTAGCTCCAAAATCCATCACAGCAATACGAGGTCCTTGTGGATTTTGACCTTGACGATCTTCAACTTCTTTTCGGCTCGCAATATAAACCCAGTCTTTTTCGATCTTCTTTTTTTGTTCAATGAGATTGAGTGCTTTATCTTTAGCTTCAATCAAATCAAAAGCCTGAACTAAAGCTCCCCAAACTGTTCCACCAGAGCGAAGTCTTAAAACTAAGCTTCGAGTGTCCACTTCTGACAAACAAGGCACACCATGATCAATCAATAAATTCTGCCAAGAAGAATCACGAGAAGATCTTTGCATTTGCACGCAAACAAATCCTTCAATCCAAATTTTTCGAGACTCCCAAATTTTACGATCAATGCCGTAATTACCTTGCATTGGCGCTGTCATCACTATGATCTGAGATAAGTAAGACGGGTCTGTTGCCATCTCTTCATAACCAGAGTGAGAAGTGTTAAAAACCACCTCACCAGCTCTCTCACGTCCACCGTGCCAAAAACCTTGATAAATTTCTCCAGTTTCTAAAACTAAAAATCCTTGCATATCTCAACCCTTCCCAAACAAACCACTGATAATAGCTTGTCGAATGAGAACTCCATTTTTAACCTGTTCAAAAATCATAGAGCGCGAATCATTCCAAGTATCAAAATCCAATTCAATCCCATGATTAATTGGACCCGGATGTAAAATCACTCCCTGATAATCTTTTAATGTTTTTGCATTTAACTGATATCGACCTTGATAATCTTTTTGATCCATTTGAATTTCGCCATGTCGTTCAAACTGACATCGCAATGCCATGGTGGCATCTGACCATTTAAGAGCTTCTTGTAAACTCTCAAATTTTTTGCCCGAATATTTTTTTGAGAACTGTTCACTTAAAAAATAATCGGGAGCACACACAGCCCATTCAATTCCAAGTAAATCAAAAAGTTCAAAATTAGAACTAGCCACTCGAGAATGCTTCACATCGCCAACAACTAAAACTTTTAAGCCTTTTAATTTTTTAAATTTTGAATAAAGAGTGTAGGTGTCTAACAAGGCTTGAGTCGGATGTCCTTGCGTTCCCCATCCAGCATTGACAATAGGAACAGAAATCATCTGATTGATTTCTTCTAAGTTCACATCATCACCACAACGAATCACCAAAAAATCTGGCCCCATTGCAGTGACATTTAAAATTGTATCTAAAACACTCTCCCCTTTTTGCAAAGAAGTTCCATGAGCTGAAGATAAAACCGATAAGGGAAATCCCAATTGCCCACACGCAATTTCAAAACTCATTCGCGTACGAGTGCTTGGTTCAAAAAATAATAAGGCACCCACTTTAGGTGATTGTGCTTTGTTTTGATGAACCTTTTTTTCTACTTGAGAAAAAAGCAATTGAACATCTTCAGGAGCAAAATTTTTAATAGAAATTAGAGATGTACTTGGCATGAGGAAAACGTATACAACGGAAGGGAACCAGTCAATGCACTGACTGAAATATTCTTTCCCAGCGAATAACTTTCTCTGCGTCATTTTTAGGTGACTGTTTTGAGTCAAATGAACCTGCTGAAATATTACCCACAGAGAACCAAATAAACTTCAATTCTGCCTCTAAATTTTCCACAGATTCAACGCTCCAAGGCAACTCACCGGAGGAAAGTGATCTTTTATCTGAAATAATAAAAACAGATTCAGGAGGGATTATCTTTGGCCCCCAATCCACCTCATTAAGATCGTCAAATTGCTGTATCGTCCACTGCTGACTATTTAAATTTTCTACCAAAAGCTTAAGCGGCCCTGAAAATTCGCCCAAATGCGCTTTCTGAGACTGAAAATTGAGGTCTGTATAGTTTAAAGGTTGATCATTTATGAGAATTTTACCTTTTCGAACCTCAACAACATCACCAGGGAGCCCTAAAATTCTTTTAAAACTTTCACGAAACCGTGTTCCTGCTTCATTTTTTTTTCGATAAGAAACAATTTGCCCTTTTTCAGGAATCATTCCTGAAGTTTTCAAATCTAGAAGCGGTATGCGGAGCCCATAAGGAAGGCGATAACCAAAAACAAAATCACCCTCTTTCAACTCAGGACTCATATCACCTGAAGACACCCTGTAAGAAGTCCATACAAATGTTCTTACTATGAGTGCTAATAAAATCACGATGAGCACAGACTCTAAATAATCTTTCCAGTTGTTTTTCTCCATAGAGACTATTGAACTTTCATAAAGATTCTTTGCCAAGTAATTTGCGCAGGATCACAAATAAAAGGCGCCGTGACTAACATGTTTTCACAGCCCAACCAAATACGAGCCGCCTTTCCTAAAACTAGCTCAAAGGGCACAAAGCCCCAAACTCGTGAATCACTGGATTGATCCCTGTTATCACCCAATACTAAAAAAGAATTTTGAGGAATTTTCAAAGGACCATACTCACTTTGCTCAATCTGATCTTTAAAGAAGCGAATCCAATGACCTTGCTCTTTAAAATAATCAAATTCGCCTTGTGTTTCTTCAAAAGCAGGCATCATTTTTTTAAGCTGAAACATCTCCTCAGAATTTATTTTTTCAGCTAAAATAGGCTGATTATTGATAAACACTTGCCCCTTTTTTATCTCAAAAGTTTCACCCGGCAAACCAATCACTCTTTTAACATAAAAAACATCTGGGTTTTGTGGGAATTTAAAAACTATCACTTCTCCACGATCAGGATTGGACCAATTCAAAAGCCATTTTTCAGTAAATGGAACTCTGATTCCATAAGATAATTTATTTACAAAAATATGATCATGAATCAAAAGACTGGGAATCATACTCCCAGATGGAATGATATAGGGTTCAATCAGAATCCAACGAATGGTAAAAACTATAAGAACAGGCAAAAAGAGGGAGAATAGAGCTTGTGACCATGTACCTTGTTTTCCAACTGCCACTCTTACTCTCCTCTGCTTTAAATCAAAATTATTACTGAACTCCGTTAAAAAATCTCTTCAAACGAAATGTTGCAGGATTACACAAGAACGGTGCAAACGAGAGCATTTCATCACAACTCATCCAAACAAACATGGCTTTTCCAAGAATATTTTCTTTAACCAATGGACCCCATACTCGAGAGTCACTTGAGTTATTGCGATTATCTCCCATCATAAATAAATTATTTTCTGGGACTACAAATGGACCAAAGGTGTCGTAACCAATGCCACCTTTTCTTAATAAAATGCTGTGATCCACGTTTCCTAATTTTTCAGTAAAATGAGCGTAGTTGTCTTTTCCATCTACATCAGCCCCATCTCTTTGAAAGTCAGCATCTCTTAAAAAAGAAAACAATCCCTCTGAATTTGGAACCACTTTTTCAACGGGTTTATCATTGATATAAAGAGTGCCGTTTTCATAAAATATTTTATCGCCAGGCTCACCAACCACTCTTTTAATGTAAAATGTAGACATATCTCGAGGGTATTTAAATACGATCACATCTCCACGCTTAGGCTCAGAGAACTTTACTAACCACTTTTCAGAAAATGGAACACGAACTCCGTAAACAAGTTTGTTTACAAAAATATGATCGTGAATCAATAAAGACGGCAACATACTGCCAGATGGAATCACATAGGCTTCTAAAAAAGCCCAGCGAATAAATAAAGCCACAAACACTGCTAAAAATAAGGAGCCCCAACCATCGGTCCAAAATATTTTTGTCTTCCATTGGGGTTTCATCAAAAATCTCCTTTTGTTTTAAAAAATCAAATTTATTTTTTTAAATACTAAACAGTTATCAATCTTCTACTTTCAAAATCGCCAAGAAAGCTTCTTGAGGAACATCAACTGTTCCAATTTGCTTCATGCGTTTTTTACCTTCTTTTTGTCTTTCCAAAAGTTTACGTTTACGACTGATATCGCCACCATAACATTTAGCAGTCACATCTTTACGAAGGGCTCCCAGAGTTTCCCTAGCAACAATCTTAGAACCAATAGCCGCTTGGATATTGATTTGGAATTGTTGTTGAGGAATCAACTCTTTCATTTTTTCTGCCAATGCACGACCTCTTTGTTGAGCTCGAGATCTATGAACAATCAACGAGAGCGCATCTACGGGTTCTGTGTTAATTAGAATATCTAATTTTACCAGATCAGCTTCTTCAAAACACATGAATTCATATTCTAAAGAAGCATATCCTTTAGAGATGGATTTTAAACGATCGTAAAAATCCATAACCATTTCATTCATTGGGAGTTTGTATTCAATGATCACTTTTTTATCTGTGACATATTCCATCTTTAATTGCTGACCACGCTTATCTTCACAAAGCTTCAGAAGACCTCCGATATATTCTGTCGGAGTGTGAAGAGTGACTTTAACAAAAGGCTCTTCCATTTTTTCAATCGCAGCTTCAGAAGGCATGGCAGATGGATTTTCTAAAACTAGCTTTTCTCCATTTGTCATATGAACATGATAAACAACCGTTGGGGCCGTTGTAATTAAATTAAGATTAAACTCTCTCTCTAAACGCTCTTGCACAATTTCCATATGCAAAAGTCCCAAGAATCCACAACGATATCCAAAACCCAAAGCTGCTGATTTTTCAGTTTCAAAAACTAAACTTGAATCGTTGAGGCAAAGTTTATCAAGTGCATCTTTTAGGTTTTCATAATCAGTTGCATCAACCGGAAAGATTCCAGAAAACACCATAGGCTGAACTTTTTTAAATCCGGCTAATGGCAATTCAGCAGGATGTTTTGCCATAGTGACCGTATCACCCACCTTAACATCTCTAATCTGCTTAATGCCGCAAACGATAAATCCCACTTCTCCAGCTTCAAGCTTATCAAAAGCTACTGGAAATGGAGTGTATTTACCCATTCGGAGAACTTCATAATTTACATCCGTAGACATAAATTTAATGCGATCTCCTTTTTTAACCACACCATCAATCACGCGAACGAGAACAACAACACCTTGATAAGAATCAAACCAAGAGTCAAAAATAAGAGCTCTTAAAACTTTTGATCTATCAGCTTGAGGAGGCGGAACTCGTTTGACGATGGATTCAAGTATATCGCGAATTCCTATTTTTTCTTTGGCACTCGCATGAATCGCTTCTGTGCAATCTAAACCAATAGTGTCTTCGATTTGTTGTTTCACACTGTCAGGATCTGCACTCGGAAGATCAATTTTATTAATTACAGGAATGATCTCAAGATTATTATCAAGAGCTAAATAAACATTGGCTAGAGTTTGAGCCTCAACACCTTGAGCAGCGTCCACAACTAAAATAGCCCCTTCGCAGGCAGCTAAAGAGCGAGACACTTCATAAGAAAAATCCACGTGTCCCGGAGTATCGATCAAATTAATTTGGTAAGTCTCTCCATCTAAAGCTTTGTAAGTTAAACAAACAGTTTGCGCTTTGATCGTAATACCACGTTCTTTTTCAAGATCCATGTTATCAAGAAATTGATCTTTTTTCTCGCGATCAGTTAAAGCGCCCGCCTCAGACATAATACAATCTGCCAAGGTAGATTTACCATGATCAATATGAGCAATAATTGAGAAGTTACGAATATTTTTTGGATCCATTATTTCAAAGTCTTTACAAAATCTTTAAGTTGGTCAACTTTGTTCAAAGCTTCCCAAGGTAATTTAAGGTCTTCACGTCCAAAATGGCCATAGGCCGCAGTTTGAGAGTAGATAGGTCTTAGTAATTCAAAATCCTTGATAATGCGAGCTGGTTTTAAATTCCAAAGAGCTTTCACAGCCTGAACAAGAGCTTCATTTCCTACTTTGCTTGTCCCAAAATCATTGATTGTAATGCTTACAGGGTCAGCAACACCAATCGCATAAGCCACCTGCACCAAGCACTTCTCAGCTAATTGAGCACCTACAATGTTTTTCGCAATATGACGTGCTGCATAGGCTGCACTTCTATCAACTTTTGAAGGATCTTTTCCAGAAAAAGCTCCACCGCCATGAGCCCCATGACCACCATAAGTATCAACGATGATTTTACGACCCGTTAAACCCGCATCACCCATTGGTCCACCAGTTACAAAGCGTCCTGTTGGATTGATAAAAAATTTAGTTTTTGAATCGATCCATTGAGCTGGGATTGTTTTATGAATCAATTGATCCATGATAAATTCAGAAATATTTTTTTGAGAAACTTCTTCAGAGTGTTGAGTAGAAATTACAATCGCATCAACACGTTTTACTTTTCCATTCTCATATTCTGCAGTCACCTGACTTTTTGCATCGGGGCGCAACCAGTTTACCACATTAGACTTACGCAAATGAGCTAAGTCCTTCATCAACTTATGAGAGAGGGAAATTGTTAAGGGCATTAACTCTGGAGTTTCATTCACAGCATAACCAAACATAAGCCCTTGATCACCAGCACCTTGATCATCACTCAAAGTTTCTTTAACGCCCATGGCGATATCGGCACTTTGCTGCCCAACAGCAACCATCACGCCGCAAGACTTATAATCAAAGCCTTTATCACTGTGGTCATACCCAATTTTTTTGATGGTTTCTCGAGCAATATCGCTCAAATTGACTTTAGCAGATGTGGTGATTTCACCGGCAATTACAACGACACCTGTGGTGAGAAGGGTTTCACAAGCGACTCTTCCTCTTGGATCTTGTGCTAGAATGGCGTCTAAAACGCCATCACTGATTTGATCGGCCATCTTATCTGGGTGGCCTTCAGACACTGATTCACTTGTAAAAAGATAATTTTTCATCCCTTTGTCTCCGGTTCAAATTGAATTTCTCAAAACCTGAGAAAGCTATCAAACCAAAAACAAAGGGTCAATCAAATGGGCTATAAATTCGGCTTATAATGCTTTACGGAAGTAGTCATCACCGTATTCATATTCTAATTTTTCATTCAGATGTTCAAAACGGCCTTGTTTAGATTTTTCATAATTTTTATGATGCTGTGATCGCTTTTTCTTTTTCAAAAATTGAATCTCTAATTTTGCGCACACTTCATCTACGGCTGCGTAAAAACTATCACAATTAGACTTTGCTTTAAAATGATTGTCTGCCGTATGGACCATGATTTCTATGGAATAGTCCTTTTTATGCATATAATAATGGATCGAACAACTTCCGTCTTTGAGCAAAAACTTGCAAACATTATTTAAATGCTCTTCAGCGTATGCTACTAAGGATTCAGATGTGTCAATCTGCCTAAAAACATGGTCAAATTTCATGGGGTTCTCCTCTATTTCTTGTTGAGCCGGATGCGCCCCTGAAGGGCGTTGGCCAACTTGAAACCTATCGGAAGGTCTAGTTTTTTCTTGAGAGTTTTCGAGTCTTTTTTTTATTTTTTAAAATTCTCTTTTCGAGCCTCTGACTTTGTTTCAAAACCAGCCCACCCCTGAATCATCTTAAGACAATGGATTTCACAACCCCAGTTAATTACTTTCGGTGACCCTCCTGGTCTTCATGCAAAGACTTAGACAAAACACTTAGGCTTTATTACCTACACAACACAATACTGGATTTTATTAAGTTATTAATATAATTGATTATTTTAATTTACTCTCCCCTAAAACCTCAAATTCCCTATTTGGCAACTTCGGCCTTTTTATTGCTTTTCCCTAAATTGAGTTGGATTAAATATTTGGAGGACTTATGCAAGACGGAGAAATTAACAAGGTTTCATTGCTCTTAAAAAAGTTTTATAACAAAAAGAAAAAAGCCAATCCCGCTTATTCTATGAGAGCCCTCGCTCTCGATCTCCAGTTAGACCCCAGTTTTGTAAATCGAATTTTTAGTGGCAAAAAAAAATTCCCTCTAGAAAGACTTCCAAGTTTTATTAAAGTTCTCGACATGGACTCACTCGCAGTTAAAGAGCTTAAATTAGCCCTTATAAGCAACTTTGCCTCTGATATCGGCTATGAAATGGAATCTCAAGATGAAAGCCCTAAAGTAAATTTTCCCCAAACCAGTTACCTCGAAAATTTTGATGAACTCAGGCCGCAAAAAAATAACGAAGGCTTATTTCAACAGTGGTTTCGACTTGTGTTATTAGATGCCACGAGCCTGCCAGATTTTGAACTTAATTTTAATCAACTCAGTCATCAACTCAATGTTCATCCCGAAGATCTCGAGCAAGCATGGAATTATTTAACTCAAAATCAATTTATTTCTCAAAATTCAGAAGGTAAATGGGTTAAGTCCCATGATAAAATTCGTATCGCCACCAAGGAATCCATGCACAATATCAGAAGATTCCATAAAGATATTATGTCTAAAGCAGTAGAAACTATGTATAAAAATGTCGATCAAAAAAGTTTTGAAAATCGATACATCACGAGCGCAACCGTGACTTTAAATCCAGAACAAATGGATAAAATCAGACTGCGTCTTCAAGAAATGATTTTAGAGATTGTGGATATTTCTTCACAGGGAATTTCTAAAGATGTTTATGGAATGAACTTTTCGTTTTTTCCATTACTCAAAAATAATCATTAAAACCCCAAAGTTTTACTTTAGGGCCGAGATTGTTAAAAATTAAAACATTTTTTTGCGTCGACTGGATGGTAAAATTTTAAGAAGGTCTCTATATTTTGCAACGGTTCGACGCGCAATTTCGATTCCATCTTTTTTAAGAAGATCCACAATTTTTTGATCAGAAAGTGGACTCTTCACATTCTCTTTTGCAACTAAATCTTTGATTTTTAATTTCACAGATTCGCTCGCTAAAGACTCTCCATCCGTCGTATTAATCCCAGAGTTAAAAAAGTATTTTAACTCATAAATCCCCTGAGGAGTGTGTACATACTTTGCTGTGGTAACACGACTCACAGTGGATTCATGCATTCCAATATCAGCCGCAATATCTCTCAATACCATGGGTTTAATAAATGAAGCGCCTTTATTAAAAAATTCTTTTTGATGCTTAACAATACTCTCAACCACTTTATAAATGGTTCTTTGTCTTTGATGAATCGATTTAATCAACCAAACAGCAGCACGGAGTTTTTCTTGAACATACTCCTGCGTTTTGTCGCCTTTATCTTTTACTTTGAGCATGTTTTTATAAAAGTTAGAAATCTTTAAACGAGGTAAGCCTTCGTCGTTCATAGAGACAACATAGTCATCTCCGACCTTATAAACATACACATCTGGAGTTACATATTGAGTGTCATCAATCATGTAAGCGCGACCTGGCTTTGGATCCATTGAATAGATGATCTTACACATCTCTACAACTTCTTGAACATCACGATTAAGCCCTTTTGCAATGGCTTCGTAATTCTTTTTTTCTAAATCTTTAAGATGATTATTAATCAAATCAATAAGGTCATTGGTATCTTCTTCGAGATGACGAGCTTGAATAATTAGACACTCTTTAAGATCCCTTGCACCCACTCCTGGAGGATCAAATTCTTGAATTGATTCTAAAGTGAGTTTTAAATCTTCAAGATTAAAATTCTCCGTCTCAGCGATTTCTTCTAATGAAATATTTAAATAGCCATCATCATCGATATAAGAAATCAAGGCATCAGCTACAAGCTCTTCTTCGTCTCCAAAACCATACATTTTAACTTGCCAAGAAAGGTGATCATGCAAAGTTTGAGTGGTTTTAAGGACATTTTCATAATTCATGATCTCTTCATTTGAAGAGCCACTTGAGGCTAATTTATTTTTTTGATTACCTTCTAAATAATTATCCCATTCAAATTCATCTTGTTTTTGAGGATCTTGATCCTGAGATGTCGTAGGATCACCTTGAATTTCAGCGTCAGCTTCTTTGGCTCGTTGTAAGTCTTCTTCTTTAATTTCTTGAGTTTCTTCTAAAATAGGATTTTCATCTAACTCTTTACGAACAGCGGCTTCTAATTCGATTCGAGAAAGTTGTAGGAGTTTAATCGCCTGCTGAAGTTGAGGCGTCATTCTTAAAGATTGATTTAACGACATATTCTGCCGAAGTTGCCCAGACATCCCTGATATCCCTCTCATAGTGAATGATAATACAACAAATTATAATTTAAAATTCTCACCCAAATAAAACTTTTTAGCTAGTTCTGAATGAGCAATTTCATTGCTGCTACCCATTACTTGGATGATACCATCTTTTAGAATATAGGCAAAGTCACAAATCCCTAAAGTCTCACGAACATTATGATCCGTGATCAAAACACCAATTCCTTTGGCCTTTAACTGCCGAATTATTTCTTGAATATCTGCGACGGCAATCGGATCAATCCCCGCAAATGGTTCATCTAACAGTAAAAATTTAGGATCGCCCGCCAAAGCCCTGGCGATTTCAACACGTCTTCGCTCCCCCCCAGAAAGAGAGTACCCATGAGAGTTACGAATGTGTTGGATATGAAAATCATTCAAAAGGATCTCCAGTTTTTCGGCCCTTGAAGCTGATGAGTAGCCATGAGCCTCAAGTGCTACCTGAAGATTTTCACTCACAGTGAGTTTTCTAAAAATGCTGGGTTCTTGAGCCAAATAACTTAAACCAATTCGAGCCCGCTTATACATTGGGTCGTTAGAAATCGAAACGTCATCTAAAAGAATATCCCCAGAATCTGGAGTCACTAAACCCACAACCATATAAAAACTAGTAGTTTTACCCGCCCCATTGGGACCTAATAACCCCACAACTTGGCCCGACTGAATTTCAAAGGAAACTTCTTTAACCACTTGTCTTTTTTTAAAGGCTTTTGAAATTTTTTGAACCACTAAATTACTCATAAAGACTCTCCAGAGCTTTTTTTCAATTCATCCATTTTAGCTCTCACTCTCTCAACCTTAACTTTTTTTCCACCATCAAGAAAGACAATTTCTTCACCAAATAATTCATCTTCGTCTTGAAAGAGCTTTGGGCTGCCTTTAAGAGTAAATTTATTTTGATCAACATCGATTTGAATGTTGTCAGCAGTAGCAAATTGGGATTCATCCTTAAATCGAACTCCACCATTTAAATGAATCGACTCTAATTCATTGGTTCCCGCTTTATATTTAAATTCTGCAAAAGGGCAATCCATACTCACAGATTTACTTTCGTGAAATTCGATAGCAACATTTCCTTCAAATCGAGCTAATCTCTCAAGGCTACTGAATTCTGATTTATCACTTAAAACATTAAAATACTTTTGGTCCTTAAATTTTCTACGAGTTTTGACTGAGTTTGAAAGAATCATTCTATTTTCATGAATATGAACAACCATGGATTGAGCCGTCACTTGCATATCCGTTACTGGCTCTTTTGCAGATTTATCTTCTAAACTTGTTGTTACAGGCCCAATCATTGAAATATTTGAACGGCTTCGCAATTCAGACTCGCTCGAAATATATTCAACAGCGTTAGTTGTAAAACGATATCCATTGCTGGATTGCATTCTTGCTCCGCCCCTGATTTGAATATTTTTAGTTTTATTTTCAATAGTCCCTTCAAGACCAAGAATAATAAAGCTGACTCTGTTTTCATTATAAAGAACAAGCTTTACGTTTCTAAGATCCCAATTGCCAGTGGCTTCATAGCCCTCAGCTTTGGCAGCCATCAGCTCCCAAACCTTTACCCCACCCTTGGATTCCACCAAGTGAACACCTTCCATTTTTTGGGCAGCGATATCTGATTTATGAAGATTTTCTTCATAAAGATCATTATCGCTGAGATCTTCATTGGTATTTTTTAAATGGCGTGGAAATACAACAAGGACTTCAAAAAATAAAAACAGAATCAAAATGCTATAGAGAATGCTCTTGAATTTGTTCATAGGAACATCTTAACGTTACTTATCAGCAGGAGATTCAGTCTCCTTAGACACTGCAAAGTTGATTTCGCTCGCTCCGGCTTCTGTTGCTGTATACATTACTTTTTTTAACATTAAAAAATCAACACCCTTGTCAGATTGAATCGTTACTTTATTCCAAGAATTAGTAGATTTGCCGTTTTCGTCAACAACCTTTCTAAGTTTTGGCTGAATTCCATTCTCTGCTTTTTCTTTAGCAGTTTGGAAATCTTTAATCAATCTTTGATACAAAGGCTTAATCATCCAATCTTTTTCAGCCTTAACAGCTTCAAAAGTGGTAACACGATCTTTATCTACGAGCAATTCAATTGAAGAAATCGTCACAACGGTAGAAGGCTTTAACTCCTTAGTGCTTGTCGCCGAAGGTAAAACCACTTCCTTGGGTATGTAAAGAACCTCACCCGTTGCATTATAATTTTGCAAGAGAAAGATTACGAGAACGGTGAACATATCCACCATGGCAGTCAAAGAAAGAACCGCCGTTACGGATCTTTTCCCCTTCTTTTTACTGAGTATATAACTATGACGATGTTTTTCTCCCGGGTGATGTATAGGCATTAACCTGGCCCTCCCGTACCTACGCTGATTTGTGGAAAACCAGCTTTCAGAAAACTATCCATCCCATTGATCAATCGAACATAAGGCAGAGAGTCTTCCATTTCAATAATCGCATCTTGTTTTTTAGGATAAGCTTTTTTAGCTTCTTCTAATTGAGTCAGTAGAACTTCATCATCAAACTCAGCTCCTTTGACAGGAATAGACATCGATTTAGTTCCCACTGTTAAAATGTAACCAGAACTCTTAATTTGTAATTTTAAAACAGTCTCAAAACCTTCAGGTGGCTTCACCGGCTCTGGAGAATCTGCATTTTTTTTACCATAAATAGAACTACCAATTTGAATCATTGAAACCTGAGTCCAAACTGCCGTGATCAAAAGAAACGTAATCAACACTGACATCAAGTCAATGATAGGCACGAGATTCGGTTCAAATGTCTTCTGGCGGCCACCACCGCCGGTATCTATATGTGACATTATTAATCCTTAATTTTATCTCTATTCGCTGCAAGAAGATTCATCACTGTCATAGAGCCTTCGATCATATCATTTTCTGCTCTTTGAATTCTTAACTGTAAGTAACCAAAAGCTACGATGGAAACAATCGCCACTAAAAGTCCAAACGCTGTACAATTTAAGGCATGCGAAATACCTTTTGATAATTCTTCAGATTTCGTAGCTGGATCTGCCACCGCAACCGCTCTGAAAGAGCCGATCATACCCAAGATCGTACCAAGTAGTCCCGCTAATACGGCAATATTACCGAATACCGCAAGAAACGAGCTCCAACCCTCTAGTTGAGGAGTCTCTCTCAATACACAAGCATCCATCGCTACTTGAATTTCTTCATCAGGCCTCTTGTTGATCATTTGCACAAGACCTGCTTTGACAGTGTTAGAAAGTGCCGCAGGACGAGAATCACAAAAAGCAATCGCTTGTCTGATATCTCCTCTCACGATAAATCCAGAAACCATATCAATGAATTCTTTTTTACTGAGAGCTAATCTCGATAACACAACAAATCTTTCGAAAACTAGAGTCACAGTCATCACTCCAAAGAAAGCGATGATATACATCACCACGCCGCCTTCATGGAAGGCTCTCTGGATTACACTCATACTTTCTGCTTCATTCATGATTCCTCCTCAATTACTTTTGATTCATTAACATAAAGGGATATTGAACAGTGGCCACTAATCCCGCTGGTGGCTCTGGAAATCTCCAAGATTTCAATCTTTCAACAATGCAATTTTCAACAATTGGATTATTGAGTGTCGTAGACTTCACACTGGCTTTTAAAACTTTTCCAGCTTCACCAATATCCCAAGAAATAACCACTTTACCCTCAAGATTTGGATTTTGTATAAGTTGTCTTTCATAGCAGCCTCTGATTTCTCGAGAACCGGCTTTTACAACTCTTCTTACGGCTTCTCTATCGATGGAACCCATAAACTCTTCTTCTTTTCCACCTACAGCAACTGATGTTCCAGATTTCTCTCCAACAGCTGCAGTTCCATATTCAGATTGCCCAGAAGATCTTCCTTTAGTTCCAACGTTTGCAATCCCTTGAGTCTCTGTGTCTCTTCCACCTGGGCCAGTTTCTTTAAACTGTTGTCCCAAATCTTTTCCGGCACGATTTTCATTAATTCCAGACTTACCTTTTGCATTATTAGCAAAACCAAGAGCATCACCAGATCCAGAGTAAGCTGTGTCAATTTCATCTCTCATACCACCGCCACCAAAGGCACTGAGCAATCCCGTTTTGGTAACGTCTTTTCGAGGAGCAGACTTCGCGTTAGCACCCATTTCTGCACCCGTTGCTTTAGCTCCACCTTGCTTCATATTGCTCGCAGCTGGTTTCAAAGAAGCTTTCTCTGCAGCTGCTGGCTTTTTAGGTAATTCTTTTTTTGTAAGTGAAGCTTGTTTAGGAGCTTCCTTTTTATCCATAACCACTTCTTTAGGCTTTGGAGGCGGAGGAGGTGGTGGTGGAGGCGGTGGCTTCACTTCCGTGGGAGGAGGTGGAGGAGGCGGTGCAGGCGGTTTGCTATAAACAAACTTCGCAATGGTTTTAACCTCTTCTTGTTTTTCCATCGCATCCACTTTGATGGGAGCATAGATCGAAACATAAAGAGACAACAACACAACCACAATGACCGCTAAAAACATTCCACTGATTTCAGCTGCTGTAAAATCAATCCAAGGACCAGGCACTGGAATTGGAGCATCAGGAATCGCTCTTACAAGAACTTGAATTTGCCCATCTAAGAAAGACAGAATTCCCATTTCCTCTTGATCAACAGTGACAATGTAACCATTGCCATGAGGAACCACTTTGTTCATTTCTTTGAGTTCTTCAATAGACAATGAGCCTTCGAGATCTATCAATTCAAATTTTGCACCAGGAGGTACTAGTACGCGCATCATACCCATTTGAACATCTGCTAAGGATGCCCCATCAGGTAAAACAGAACCTGGAATGTTGACCTTACGTAAAGTATCTCCACCTACTTTAATAGGTCCACTTCCTCTAAAATGGGAAATATCAATGACTCTTTCTTTCCATGCAACAATCACTTCAACAATAGGTCCAATTTGAGGACGATAAAAATCACGAATATCTTTAATTTCACTCGGAGGAGCAAAAGTTTTATGTCCTTTATGATGTTTATGAGAAGGAACATCTACGTAAGCAATTACTTCAGACTCAACTTCTTCATGCTCAGCATCCACATCATCAGCATAAACTTCTGCAGGAATTTCTTCGTACGCTTCTTGTGGTTCTTCCTCAACTTCAATAACAGGCTCAGACACCACTCTTAAATTTTGCTTATAGTGGTGTTCTTGAGGTTTTTCAGATTTCTTTAAAACACTCTCTTCATTGACTGGCGTAACTGGTTTTTGTGGCTTTATTCCAACCATTGTTTTTGTGGAAGGAGGAGCTGAAATTGGTTTTGGAACTCCCACAAAAAAGGCTAGAGTAAATGGCCCAACGCCGATTTCATCTCCAGAAGAAATAGATTCATCTAAAATAGAGACACCATTTTTTAAAGTTCCAGTACTAGAACCTAAATCACAAATATAATAACCAGAATCACGAAGCTCAATCAGTGAATGAATAGGCGCTATAGAAGAGTCATCAAGGTCAATTTGCACTTCTGCATTATGACCAATAACAATTTGCTCAAGATCGAATTGCTTGACTTCAACGAGCTGTGTTCCTCTAAATATTCTCAGTATGACTGGTGGTCTCAATTCCCCCCCCGAGCTCGTTGGACATCATCAGCAGTTCTTCTCATTTCGGGTAAAAAATTCTCTCTAAGTTTAATGAGCTTATTGTAATTAAAATTTCTTTTTTGAAGTAAATAAGCCAATTCTGGCTTTTGAGAAGCTCCTTCAATAAGTTCATCTTCAAAGCTTAATGTAAGTTGCTTTTTCTTAGCATTTGAAGAATCTGCATCTTCAGCAGAAGCTGCATTACCAATTAAAAAAGTCGCAAGAAATCCGCTCGCAATGAAAAGCGAAATGAATCTTCGAATTACAAAAAATATTTTTATGAAATTCATTTATTCTTACTCCCGATTACTATTTTAAACCTGACCTTGCTTTATTTTCCAGATTATTCCAACGATTGCGACCTTCAGCTGGAACACCAAGCGCGTTCAGTTTATTTATGGAATCCATTGCTTCTTTATTCATATTCAATTGATCCACTAATAATACTACGTAATTAAATAATAATTCTTTACTACTATCTTTAAGAGCTAGACCTTCCTCATATACAGTCTTAGCTTGTTGAGCTCTTCCACTTCCAGCTAAAGCTATTCCATAATTATTGAGTAAGGTCGGGGTTTTTTGCCCTTTTTGATAAGCTTGATCTAAGTAATAGAGAGCTTTAGCCAGATCACGGTTAATTAAACTCAATGTTCCTAAATTTGCAGCTACATTTGCATCAGATGAGTTCAACTCCATTGCTTTTTTAAATCCTGCCAAAGCATCCTTAGCTTCTCCTGCATTCAAATCGACTACAGCCATATTATTTACTAATGAAAAATTTGAAGGTTGAGCTTTAATGGCCTTTGAGTAAATAATCCTCGCAACATCAAATTGTTTTCTTCTCATGTAATAATAAGCCAAAGCATTCATGGCTTTTGTATCAGTAGAGTTCGTTAACAATATATTCAAAGCTGCTGACTTCATAGACTCATCATCTTGATTCTTAATAGCATCTGCAAGTGGCTGATAAATTGGATCAAATTTTGGAGCCTCTTTAACAATTTCTTTAGGTTTCATTTCTTGTTTCGGTGGCTCTGGCGGCTTTATAGCTGGAGCTTTTGGCGGAGGCGGGAGCGGAGGTGGTGGCATTGGTGCCGCGGCCACCGGAGCAGCAAACTCATCTCCTTCACCTTCTGCATTTACAGAGGACCCTTTTTTATTCTTTTTTGAAGTTTCCATCGCACTTTTTTTAGGAGAGACATCTTCTTCACTGTCCTCTTGAACCGGAGCTGAAGAACATCCCACAAATAAATAAGCAGAAAGAGTGAACAGAAGAATTAATAAATTATTTTTCATTGTAGACCCATCCAATCAAAACTCTTATTTTCAAGAGGCAATTCTCCGCCGTCATAAGCTAATTTTGAATCTTGTCTTGCTAAATTTTTGATCGCATAAACATAGTAATCGTTATAAACCTCAAAGGTTCTTCCTTTTTCTGCAGAAGCTTTAAAGCTGTCTAAAGATTTTTTTAAATAAGGTTCAGCAATCTTAGCAACACCCTCTTTATACTGTTTCACTTCATCTGGGCTTAATCCCGTTGGAGCAGGCGCATTGATTAAAGAATCTGACATATGCAAATTAGCAAGACCCAATAATGATAATGCAGACACAATCTCATCAGGACTATCAAACTTAATAACTTCAACTAAAAGTGCATTAAGTTCTGCCATTGTTCCAATTTTCTTCTTAGCAGCCGCCTGTTGCTGATTCATATCTGCTGGAATCACGATAGTTTTTAAATTATCGTATTTTCTCTCTGCATCTAAAAATCTCAATTTAGCTGCATAAACAGAACCTTTTCCAATTTCTTTAAATTTTGCTAAAGTTTTTAACCGAAGATTTTCGCTTTCATTTTTTTGACCTAATTTAATAGAAGCTTGATAGATCCAATAGTTTGCTTCCACAATTTTTTCTGAAGGCTTTTTAGAGACTCTTAAAAACTCTTTATATTTAGCCACAGCCTCAACCCATTTTTCTGCCTGCCTAAGAGAGGTTGCCAATTTAAATTGAGTTTCTTCAACTTCGTCAGGAGTGGCTGTCTTTAAATACTGGTCATAATTTTTAATCGCTCTATCTAAAAAGGTTAATGCTTCATAAAGCACAGCCGCATTGTAGTATAAACTTCCTTGAGTTTTTTCTCCAGTGCTATTGATAGCTGCAATCTCATATGCCTTAGCTGCTTCTTCAAACTGAAAAGTATCTTGATAAAGCTTTGCGATAATTTTCATAGATTTTTTTCTATTCGCTTCATTCTCTTTATCTTTAGATTCTAAAAATACTTTATGAGTCGACATAGCTTTTTGAATCATGTTGGCTCTCTCATAATTGATCGCCGCATTAAACAAAGCTGTCGAAGCTAATGGACTTGTAGGATTTAAGCTCGCAAAAGACTCGTATTGAGAAGCACTTTTTGCGTAATCTTTAGAAATCTCTAATTCTTGAGCTTTTTTGAAACCCGCTTTTTCCATCACTCCTTTAATATCAGAACCTGCTTTGGAGTTAGCAAAAGATGGAAGTGATAAAAGCTCTGCTCCATTTTTCTCAATGGCATTGTAATCTTTTTTCAAACTAAAAATATCTAAAATTAAATTTGCAGAATACTCCGCATATTTGGAAGTAGGATTCTTTTGCACAATCTCTTTAAAAACTGCAATTGCAAGATCAAATTGATTGTAAAGATAATGAAGTCTTCCGATTTTAAATTTAATCTCTACATTTTGTTCACTCTCGGTGGCTTTAGATAAATACCATTGGGCTGTTTTTACAAATTGATCTACTAAAGGATCAAATGGAACCATATTCGTATTGCTTCCAATTCGTTTTGTAATCTCAGTTTCAGAAGGAATCATTTTCTCTGCAGATAAAACTGTATTTAAGTAAGCTTTTGGAGCAAACTTACTTTGTGGAGTATTGACCACAACCCATTTATAGCTCTCAGCCGCTTCAGAATATAACTTCATATCGTAAAGCAATTCTGCATTATAAAATCGCATGTCAGAATAATTTGGCGAATTTGCAAAATCATTGAGATAAATCTTATATCCATCATATGCTAGTTTTTGTGAAAACGCGGCTCTTGAGTTTTGAGCTGTCTGATGAATTTGTAATATAAAATTTCTTAAAGTGAGCTCTCTCATCTTATAAGAATTCTCAATGAAGGCTTTATTTTCAATGTTAGCTTTATACCAAGCACTGCTTTGATCATAATCTCTAATCCAAATATAAAGTTCTTTTCTAAACACATCTGAATCTTTTGAATTAGAGTAAGACAATACGATTTGATAGTTGAACTCAAATGCTTTGACTCCTGTTGGATTCATTTGAATCAGAGTTTTAAACATTTTAATGGCTTTTTCTTTTTCGCCTTTGTCCATGTAATAATAGGCAAGTTTTTCAACGTAATCGAGATAATTCTCTCCGGCTAAACTTTTAAAGTATTCAAAGGCCCCATCAGCACTCCCAATACCGCCATAAAAAATCACCAAATCTCTGAGGGCTTCACCCTGCAATTTGTGTTTATCAAGTTTAGATTTTCCACCAGTACTTGGCGTTGTATTGCTTTGATAGTATCTAATTAAGATTTCTAAAGCTTTAAGACCTTTTTCTTCATTTCCAGTTTTGTACATACACCATGCGCTTTTGTAGAGCGCAAAACCAAACAATCGATGGTTACGATCATTCATGACTGCAGAATAATTTTGATTCGCATCACTCCATCTTTCATTTTCGAAGTAGTACTCACCAAGAGAAAAATAAGATTCAATCAACAATGGAGATCTTGGAAACTCAGTGACTAATCTTTTATAATAGTGAACAGCTTTTTCAGATTCATTGAGTTCAAAGTAGTTAAATCCTAAGAAAAATAAAACTTGATCCATTTTTTCGTTTTTAGGAAAATCTCTTTGGAACCATTCATAAAGTTGAACTGCTTTTCTGTTATATTCCTTAGCATCTTGACTCTCAAACTGAGGTCTTTTAGCGATTTTTCCTTCATTAAAAAGCTGAAGATCTCTATCAAATTGTTCTTGTTTTTTTAAGTTCAATTGATTGGCTTTATCGACATAAAGCTCTGCCAGTCTTAACCAGAGTTCTCCTCTATTGGGGCTGTTTTTAAATTTCGTCGTTAAATTGTAAAGCTCAGAGATTTGTGTATCTGTAATTCTCTCGAGTTCTGCACGGTCACCAGTATCTTTTTGAAAGACCTCTTGACGCTTTGGAGGCTTAACTTGATCTAAATTTATTTTATCACTTTTTTTATTTCTGTCTGCAGCTAAGTTATCTACAAATGTAGGAAGTGCTGTACTATCTTTTGATTGCATGAGATCAGCACCAGTTGGAGCTGATGCTACTCCGCGAGCTTTTCCTACAACAGGAGCTGGAGCTTTGGCTTTGGCTTTAGCAAAAGCTAATTGAGAAACACAAAGACAATTCAGTAAAATAAATTTTAGAAAAAAAAACTTTGAAAGATTCACAATTTCCCCTCAGTTATTGGCAACTTGATTTTCCTAAATATTGATAGTTCCCAATTTCATCCAACCAGAATTCACCTCTAAAAGGATAGTATTCAAATCCATTTTCAACGTAAAAATTTCTATTGAATTTTTCATCAATTCTATCGGTGCCTTTTTTGCCATCAATTTTCTTTTGAAGAATTTCTTTTTTAGCATTAATCAATTCGTATTTAATAAACGATGCTTGCTCATAGTAATCTCGGAGTTCAATACGCATACCTTGCAATTCAGCTTTGATCGACTCCCCGATACTTATTTTTGCATTTCTAATTCTATTCACAAGAATTTTTTCTGCATAAATTCCAATAGCTGATTTAGAAAAACCATTTGGAAAAGTATTTAATCTCTTACGTTCCATCCCTAATAGATTTAAATATTTGGCTCCAGCTTCAAAGCCACCTTGTTTAAGAAGATAACGAGTGACTTTAAAAGGAAGCTTCAATCCCAAAGATCCGACTTTTTCAATTCCACCTTGCAAAATTATTTTTTGGGTTTTTTCGACTTCATCATAAAGATCAATTGGATTTTGGGTCGCCTTTAAAAAATCTCCTACTTTATCGCTAATCTCTCCATATGATTTTTCGTAAAGATTAAGTACTTTTTCAAGCTCATCATATTTACAAATGTAGAGGTAAACTATAGACCTTAAGAGCAAAGACTCTGGCTGATAAAAATATTCGTAAAATGAAGAATGTAGCGATTGAAAGTTTGATAATGTCGATCTAAATCTTGCCGACATAAAGAGAGCCCAAGAGGACTCAAACAGAGCATCATGCCAAAGTTCACTATCTCTAGGAACGGCTCTGTACCAAAATAAAGAATTCTCCCAATCCTTTTTTTGATAATAACTTCTAGCTAATGCTAATTGAGCTGACACTCTTAATTCATTAGTGACTGGAGCTCTTTGTAAGTTTTGAAAAATATCTTTAAATACTTTAATTGCGTAGTCTATTTGCTTACCTTCCAAATACGCAAGACCTTGATTAAATTTAGCTGGGTAATAATATTTGCTTCTTGGACTCACATTAGCTGAGTACTTAGCAGATTCATCAAACTTTTTAGCTTTTAAGAGAGACTCACCCATTCTAAAGTAAACCATGTCATGGTTCTCTGCTGGCAAATCCTCAAGTCTAAACTTGCTGATGGCATAATTAAGTAGCATGTCATCACCTAAATAATCGGCGGCAATGATTAATTTATCTAAACAAAGTTTAGAGTAATTATTGTTTCCGTTTCTTAAAACTTCTACAAACTGAAACGCAGCCACTTGATATAGATTCATTTCCATTAAGATCAGTCCTAAAACGTATCTTAATTGCATACGCTCAGGCTCTAAATCAGGTCTTTTGAGAAGATTATAAAGTTCGTTGGCCGCTTGAGGATACTGACGAGCTTTTGCTAATTGGAGGGCCGCAACTAACTCTCTACGCGAAGTGCTTTCCATGCTTTGAAATATTGTATCAGAAGATCCACTCCCTCTTTGAGCAGCTGAGGCAAACTGAGTTTGAGAGAGAATCCAAAAAATTGCAGCAATGAGAGTCCAAATAAAATTTTTCATCGGTATTTTGCCTCCGGAAAGAATAAACTCACGCCCACAGAAAGAAATAAATCATTAAAGCTTTGAATTTTTCCATCAATCCCTTTTGCAGAATAAAAATTCCAACTAAAATCCCATCTCCAAGCCATTCCCTTACTGATCGCAAAGATTTGACCCGTACCAAGATGAAGAGTCCCAGCGGATTGTCCATTTGTTGTTCCTGTGAGGCCGTAACCAGTTGCCAAATAAAGATCAAATGGAACAATTTTTTTATTGTAAAGTGCAATTTTACCGTAGATAGGAATCCATTGAGCATCAATACCCATATAACTTTTTGCAGATACTAATGAAGATGTGAGAACTCCATTATTTTTTGCTAAGTCCTTTACAGAATCTCTTGGATTTGAAGAGAAAAAGAAGGCATTGGCTTCCATACCTAAACTTTCATTAAAATAATAACCCATTCTAAATGCCGGGCCTACACTTGAAAAGAAAGGATCATTGGTTCCCATTATAACAGCGCTATTAAATTGAAACCTTTTAGTTTTAGGTAAAAACTTTTTCTGAAGAACTGTGACTTCGCTAAATGATTGCAAATTGGTTAGATTAGTCACTCCAATAGACCCAGAGGCTCTTTGATCAAACTTAACATTTTCATCGACTTGAACACGAACTTTTGATTTAGAAAGCTCATTTTCAATATCCGAAACATCACTTTCTTGTGCCCAAGAAATATGCCCCATCATAAGAGTTATGAAAATACTCATCCAGACTAAACTCTTCATATTACCACCATCTCATTCATAAGACTGATTACCTTATTAAGGTACTTAAATACCTCATAAAAGAGTAGGTATACTCTGTGATTCTAGACCAAAGTGCCTGGTTTAATTTTTCTAAAAATAAGAAAAGTAAATTTAATTTATTAGAACAAAAAGGAAACACCAAAATCTAAAACAGTTGCAATTGCCAATCTATCTTTAAAATCATCATATGTAGGAGCTGGCTGACTTGTTTTCATTCTATTCGCAAGAAAAGGATTGGGGGCTTGATGAACATTAGCTCTTAAATCAAATCTAAATGAAAACTGATTGTTTAAATAGAATTTTTGACCTAACCCCGCAGATAATCCTGGATAAGATTTATTTTTGAAACCAAAAAAACCTCCCCCAAGCAATCCATAAAGAGAAAGGTTCATATTATAATCTTTTGATAAACTCATTTTACCATAAAAATATTTAGGCTCGTAGGCTGCTAAAAAGGTGAAAGAAGGAGCTGGAGCTCTTGTAAAATCTAATTTATAGCCTTTATAGAGTTGATTTCCGTAGGACGAAAGTCCTGCTCCTGGAATACTTAAGTGAAGATTAATCGCATTATCTTCATCAAAGTGATAATCCATATTAAAACCAAATTTGGAAGTACTAAAAATTGCTTCAGTGAGGTTGAGGCCAAAAAAACCTGCGACTTCTAATCTGTCAGTTGTATTGATCATTCTATTTTTTACTGAAATCACATTGTCAAACTTAGGCAGTACTGATTCTTTTGCAAGTTCATCTTGAGGAAGCATGCTTCTTGGAGCAGCAACAACAGTTGATTGGACAAAGAGTGCAATGACAAAATAAAATAAGCTTTTCATGTAGATCCTTTTTTTGACCAAAAACCATACTTATAAATTAAATCACAAACTTCCCTCACAGCTCCATTGCCGCCGGGTCTTTTGGTAACGTACTTTACGCTTTCAAAAACTTCTTCAACAGCTTCAGGAACAGTGGCCCCAAAACCAACTTTTTCTATCAGGGGAATATCAAAAATATCATCCCCCACATAGGCCATTTCATGTGGTTGAATGCCTGAATCCATTTGTAATTGTTTAAATGAAGGCTCTTTATCAAGAGCTCCTTCATAAAAATAATGAATTCCTAAAACTTTAACCCGAGCTCGAATATCATTTGCTTGAGAACCTGTGATGACTGCTAATTTATAGCCGGCCTCTGCCAATCTTTTAATTCCCACACCATCACGTATGGAGAAAAACCGCTTCCACTCCCCATTACTGTCCATATAAATACGGCAATCTGTGAGGACTCCATCGACATCTAACACGAGCATTTTAATACTTTTTAACTGATGAGCGAGTTCTACATGATTCATTTTTTAAAATCCCATCTCAGATTTCGATATGTTTATATTGCAATTGCAAAGAATAGCCTGCAAGAAGACTCTTGAATATTCAATGAATCTTCTGGACTTATGGCTAGGTTGCTAATTTTCTAAATTTTGGTTTTTATTATTTTACTTTAGATCTTAAGAGATCTTGAATATGAATGATCCCCACAGGTTTGCGAGGATTATCAGACTTCTGACTGACAACAAAGAGCATTTGAATTTTAAACTTTTCCATCACTGAAAGAGCGCTTTCAACAAGTTCTGATGAGTCGATAACATGAGGATTCAAAGACATCAGATCGCGCACGTTTCCTTTGAGTGGATCCTGAGCTTTTTCTAATCTTCTACGAATATCTCCATCAGTAACTACACCGATGAGTTCGCCTTGAGGATTAACAACCCCCGCAGCCCCTCTGACATCTTTACAAGTCATGATCGTGAGGACTTCTCGAACCGGTACATTCTCAGTCACTAGTGGAACCGCATCTCCAGTGTGCATGACATCTTTAACAGTTGTGAGCAATCTAAATCCAAGAGCTCCACCTGGATGATTTTGCGCAAAATCCTCTGGCTGAAAACCTCGTCGAACAATCACGGCCATTGCTAATGCATCACCCATGGCTAAAGTGGCTGTGCTTGAAGCTGTTGGCGCAAGACCCAATGGGCAAGCTTCTTTAGAAACCTGCACATTTAATAAAATTTGAGCTGCTTTTGCTAAAGAACTCTGAGCATTTCCAGTCATTGCAATAAGAGGAATGTTTTTTCTGCCAACGTATTTTAGAACACAATCTAATTCAGGAGAAGAACCGCCGTAACTAACACCAATCACGATGTCTCCTTGAGAAATTATCCCTAAATCACCATGTGCTCCTTCTGCTGGATGAAGAAACATCGAAGGAGTTCCAGTAGAAGTCATCGTGCTAGAAATTTTACGAGCAATGAGGCCTGATTTACCAATCCCCGTAAAAATCACTTTTCCTTTACAAGCATGAACCATTTCGACGGCTTTTAAAAAGTGATCGTCAATTCGATTTTTCATACTTAAAATTGCCTGGGCTTCAATATCCAGGACTTTTAAACCTTGCTCTATCAATGGCAGAGACGATACTTCCATTAGCCCCTCTTATTTTTTTGTGTATCTGATTTTGATTTTGTTTTTAGTGAAGCTTTCACAAACTCCATAAATAACGGATGTGGATCTAAAGGTTTTGATTTAAATTCTGGATGAAACTGAACTGCAATAAACCAAGGGTGATCTTGAAGCTCTAGGATTTCAACTAAATCACGCTCTTTACAAATACCTGAAGCCGTCATGCCTTTTTTCTCAAAAAGCTCTTTGTACTGGCTGTTGAACTCATAACGATGTCTGTGTCTTTCAAAAATAGAAGACGCTTTATAGATATCTGCAACTTTTGATTTAGGCTTAAGATCACAAGCATATGCTCCCAATCTCATAGTTCCGCCTTTATTTGTAATCACTCTTTGTTCAGCCATAAAATCTATCACTAAGTTTGCCACACGCTTATTCTCAGGAACAAACTCACGGCTAGTCGCATCTTTAATACCTAAAACATTTCTCGCAAACTCAATGGCAGCCAATTGCATTCCAAAACAAATTCCAAAATATGGAATTAAATTTTCACGGGCATATTTAATAGCTAAGAGTTTACCGTCAACACCACGAAGACCAAAACCCCCAGGAACTAAAACCGCCTGAGCATTTTTTAATAATTCATTCACATTTTTTTGATTGAGCTTTTCTGAGTCCACATAATCAATTTGCACTTTACAGTTATTAGCAATACCTCCATGAACCAATGACTCATGAAGTGATTTATACGATTCTTTTAAATCAACGTATTTTCCAACAATCGCAATACGAGTGGTCTTTTGAGGGTGATGTAAAATTTGAACGATATTTTGCCACTCAGTAAGGTCCGGTTTTTTTCTTTCAATTTTTAAGTGCTTAACGATCAATTCATCTAGTTTTTCTAAATGTAAAGCCAAAGGAACTTCATAAATAGTGCTAGAATCTTCTGCGGCAATGACATGTTCTGGTTTAACACTGCAAAACAGTCCAATTTTAGATTTAAGTTCTTTTTCAATTTTCTTTTCACTTCTGCAAACTAAAAAGTCAGGCTGAAGTCCAATTTCTCTTAATTCCTTCACTGAATGTTGAGTTGGTTTACTTTTTAATTCTCCAGCAGCTGCGATAAATGGCAAATAAGTCACATGAACAAGTGCTGAGTTATCTGGGCCAACATCCAATCTCATTTGTCGAATGGCTTCAAGAAATGGAAGACCTTCGATATCTCCTACTGTTCCACCAATTTCTACTAAAATGACTTCAGAACCTTGAGCTGCATCGTAAATGCGCGCTTTAATTTCGTCAGTAATATGTGGGATCACTTGAACTGTTCCGCCTAAATAATCGCCTTTTCTCTCTCTAGAAATAACTTGATCATAAATTTGACCTGTTGAAACAGAATTACTTCTATTTAAAATAACATTTGTGAATCTCTCATAATGACCCAAATCAAGATCCGTTTCTGCACCATCTTCAGTCACATAAACTTCACCATGTTGAAGCGGTGACATTGTTCCTGGATCCACATTGATATAAGGATCAAACTTCATAATAGTCACTTTAACACCGCGAGCTTCTAAAAGAGCGCCAAGACTTGCAGCTGTTAAGCCTTTTCCTATTGAAGAAACCACACCACCCGTTACAAAAATAAATTTTTGTTGGAGTTTTTTCTTTGTAGAAATATTTGTAGAAACCTTAGGAACGACAGTTCTTGATTTTTGAGACTTTATTTTTGGCATAGCTATTCGAGAGGATTTTTTTTTCATAATTATAATACCTTGTTAATAAATTCTTAATAATTTTTAAATTAATTTTAAATGAGCTTCCGCTCTTTTTAAGTCTTCCTGAGTGTCAATTCCAATGCTAACAGTATTTTCTACTTCAACAACTTGAATTTGCACACCCATAAAAAGAGCTCGTAATTGCTCAAGACTCTCTGCTTTTTCCATCAATGGCTGAGGATGTTTACAAAAATCGCCTAAAAATTCTTTTCTAAAAGCATACATGCCCACATGTTTTAAAACTTCGCGAATACTTTTAAAGCCACCAGATTCCAAACCATAGTCCGAAAGCAAATGCTCTTTAGCCGTCTCAACGGGAAATAAATATTTTTTAGAAAAAGGAATTGGATAACGAGAAAAATAAATAGCCTGATCTTTTTCATTCATTAGGACTTTAACAGTATGAGGAGATTGCATTTCCTCGAATGAATTAAAACGATGTCCTAATGTAGCCATTTTTAAAAGTGGGCTTGTAAAAAAAGGTTGAACTAAAGAATCGATCCATTTTGCAGAAACAAATGGCTCATCCCCTTGAATATTAATAGCCACATCACAATCTTTTTGTGAGATGGCCGCCCAAATACGATCAGTTCCAGAAGGTAAATTAGAATCAGTCATAACTGCCTCTACACCTAACTGAGTTGCAATGGCCGCAATTCTTTCATCATCAGTAGCTAATAAAAGACTGGTTAATTTTTGACTTTTTTTTGCGCCTTCAATAACCCATTGAACAATGGGTTTACCACCTAAGAGGGCCAGTGGTTTTCCCGGAAAGCGAGTGGATCCAAATCTGGCCGGAATCACGCCGATAATTTTCACAAGACAACTCCCTCTTAATTATAAGGTCGGTAAAACAAATTCATTAAAAACTGTGGCTTCTAACTCTTTCACACCCAATTTTTTAGTAGAGGACATTAAAAAGACATTTTCACAATGAGAAGCTTCTTTGATCTCTTTGAGTTTTTTGAGGGCTTCACTTTTAGAAATTTTATCAATTTTATTTAATCCCACAACTAAGGGCCTTCCCGCTTCTTGAAGAAAATCTTTTATAAGAATTTCTTCTTCATCCCAAATCCGTCGGACATCCATCACTAAAATGACTGCAGCTAATTGTTTACGACTTGCTAAGTAGGTTTCAATCATTTTTTGCCACATTTTCATCTCTTTCATATCACGTGCGGCAAAACCATAACCCGGCAAATCAACCAATCTGTATTTAGTTCCACAATTGAAAAAATTAATCAGACGAGTTTTACCTGGGACCTGACTCACTTTAGCAATTTTAGATCCGGACAAGGCATTAATGAAAGACGATTTACCGGCATTTGATCGACCCACAATGGCGACTTCCGGAATTTCGGAATTGATATTATCTTTCGGATAATCTTCCGGATGTACGGCGCTTTTAATAAATTGGATCGAATAATTGAGCTTAGAGTAGTTATTTGGTTTCATGGGGACCAAGCATACCGTTAAAATTGATTTTTCTCAATTCTAAGAAAATTATTTTTAATTTTTCGACAATTTTAGCTCAAATAGCCCTAAATTCGATCTGATTCCTCTATTTTGATGGCCTTACTTTTGTAATAGGGCTCCTTAGCGAAGGAATTATGGCCAAAGGAGCAATTATGAGCGAAAAAAATGCCTTTATCTTAAAAGAGTTAAGTGGAGATCAAAATAAACACTTTATTGGAGACCATTTTAATATAGGGTCTGATGAATTGAATAATTTACGCCTTGTGAGCGATGATGTGAGCCCTCGTCACGCGCGCCTAGAAAAAAAAGAAAACCACTACCTCATTCGCGATTTAAAATCCCAAGAAGGAACCTATGTCAATGGCGCTTGTATTCTTGAAGCTATCTTAAGAGAAGGAGACCTTATAAAGATTGGTTCGCAGCAGTTTCAATTTACCTCAGACATTCAAGACAAATGCATTATTTCTTGCCTCAAAAGTCGCAATTTAGAATGGAATAAACATCTTGAATTGATCCCCAACATCGCTAAAACAAATTACCCCGTTTTACTTCTTGGTCCATCGGGTACCGGCAAAGATGTCCTCACTAAAAAAATTCAAGAATACTCCTATCAAAAAAATGGTCCTTTTATTTCTGTCAATTGCAGCGCTTTAACTGAGACTCTGATTGAAAGTGAGCTTTTTGGCCACGTGAAAGGGAGCTTTACTGGCGCTATTACAGATAGGAAAGGGGCCTTTGAAGCTGCTCGAGGAGGCACTCTCTTTTTAGACGAAATCGGAGACCTCCCTCTTGGACTTCAAGCAAAACTCCTTCGGGCTTTAGAAAACAATGAAATTCGCCCCGTTGGAAGCGATAAAACCATCCAAACGGAAGTAAGAATTATTACAGCTACCCATCAAAACCTGCAAAAAAAAGTACAAAAGGGTGAATTTAGATCGGATCTTTATTTTCGACTCAATGTTGTGAACATCTCAGCACCTGCCCTCAAAGACCGTATGGAAGACTTTGAAGATCTTCTCTTTTATTTTGCTAAGCAAATGCGAGTGCGATTTTCGTTTGAGGCCATCGAATCTATGAAAAAACACTCTTGGCCCGGCAATATTAGAGAACTTAAAAATACTGTCGCCAGAGCCAGTGCACTTTTTCCTGGAGAAAATATTGAGAATCCCCACCTAGATAAAATTCTTGAGAGAATTGATGTTAAACCACCGGCTGATTATATTTTTCCTCAAGGAATTCCCGTTGAAACTCAATCCGTGATCAATGCGTTTACTCCAGATGAAGACTCACAATTTCAAAACCTTCCCATGATGAAAGAAATTGAAAAGCAAATGATTATTCAAAGACTTTCTATCAATCTCGGAAATCAAAGAAAAACTGCTACAGAATTAGGAATCCCTAAAAGCACTCTTCATGACCGACTCAAAACTTATAATATAAATCCAAAATCTTATTCAAAATAAAAAATTCCTTAGCCCAGATTTATTCTGGGCTAAGGCTTGCTGATAAATGTTTTAAAATACACTTTTCTAAGACGACCCATTGTTAAAACAGAATTGACCTCTCTTTGTAATTTTTCAAGAAAGAGCTTTTTGCCTTCAATGGTTTCTAAACTTTCAAAGATTTCTTTTTCAGCTGTTCGCTGAATCACATCTTTGACCTCTGCTTCGCGATCTTTAATTTCAATGAGCACTTCAGGAGAATTTCCTTCTAAATAAACTTCAAATGCAGCCATTGGATTTCTACCAGAACCTGGAGACGGCTTGAGATTCACCACTTGCTTAGGTAAGTACATGATATTTTGGGAGGCCCTAATCGAATCAAAGAAAAACTCTTGGCCTTCTTTGAGGTCATAAGTAGCAACTTCAGTTGCCACCTCTTGAAGAGAATTAAGAAAGATGTCTTTTTCTTTAATCGGCAATCCAATTCGAAACATAAAGTAAATTACATAACCAACTACAAAGGTAGAGAGTATTAAAAATATTAAAATTAACTTAGCTTTCCATCCCAGTTTTTTAGTAAATTTAAAAAATGATTTAAAATTTTCAACCGAATTATGAGCTGACTCTTTTGCAAATTTTATACTCTTTGTTTTGAGAGATAAAAATATGGTCTTAGGATTGAGAGCTTGTTTGAGGGCAAATATCACTTTATAAAAAATCAGATTTTTTTCTATATCATATACTTCTAATTCGTTTTTATTGATGTCTTTATCAGACTCAATCATACGGATTGAAGTCACAAAATGAGGATCTAGCTCAGATAAAAGTTCATTAATTTTTTCATAACTAACTGTCTGACCTGAAGTTTTGGAGTTTTTTGACTCTTCAATTAAAAGGGCCTCAAAATCTATTCCACCTGAAGCAATTTCGAGTTCATAATCATTATCTGTATTTTGAGGATCCATTTATAATTTCTCCTAGACCTTCAGAATATTAAAAACTAATTTTACGTTTTATTTAAGCATTTTTATTTAAAGTAACTCATTAAAAAAGAATAAACACACTTAAAAACTTAAGTTTTAACAAATTTAGCCGAATCATTTATTAGAAACTCTTCAAAGGGATTTTATGAAAAGGATTTCATATCTTCAATATCACTTCCAATTTTTAAGCCTCATTTTTCTATTTTCAATATTGGGATGTAACCATCTTCAAAGATCTGAAAAAAGTGGATACAAACATTCTTCTCACTTAGACTCAGGTCCAGTTTTGTCTGAATCTCAACTTCTTACTAAACTAGAACTCTCAATTCCCTCCAAGAGAGAACTCGTACAATACAATAAAATCCTCCCTCAATTCGAAAGCTCTCAAGAAAAAATTGAATTTCTGAGTTTAGCTAATTTTGAAGAAAAACAAATTTGGATTAGAGAAAGCGACATTTTAAATAGAAATAAATCAGCACCATCAGAAGTCGCTTCAATTATAGAACAAAATGATATCTCCGTAGGGATGACAGAAGAATGGGTTAAACAAAGCTGGGGAGATCCCGACAAAGTTGAGTTTGCTGGCAACCCCGTTTTTAGAAACATTCGCTGGAAATATATCAAACAAATCCCAACTCCACTAGGCTACAAACAAGAAACTAAACTTGTTTACTTCGAAGGTGGCAAAGTGGTGGGTTGGGAATCTGATCTTAACTAATGAGCCTCATCCCAATTGGGGCCTAACTCCACATTCACTAAGAGTGGAACTTTTAAAGACACCACTGTTTCCATGGCTTTTACAATTTTAGCTTTTTCTTGCAACAAAAGATCTTCTGGCCCTTCAAAAACTAATTCATCGTGCACTTGTAAAAGTAATTTTATGGAATCCTGATTCTCCATATTTTTATAAATTTCTACCATGGCTTTTTTTATGATATCGCTGGCCGTTCCTTGCATAGGTGCATTGACAGCCGCTCTTTCTCCAAATTTTTTAATCATGGGTGATTTTGATTTTAATTCATCAATATATCTTCTTCGACCAAAAAGTGTTTCAACGTAACCTTTGTCATGAGCCATTGAAATCATAGAATCAATGTACTGACGAACCCCAGGAAACTTTTTAAAATATTTATCTATAATTTCAGCGGCCTCTGATCTCGCAATCCCTAAATTTTCAGCCAACCCAAAAGCTCCTTGCCCATAGGCAATTCCAAAGTTAACGGCTTTCGCTCTTCTTCTTAAATCTGAAGTCACTTGATCTAATGATACTCCAAAAACTTCAGCAGCCGTTGCTGTGTGAATGTCTAAATTTTCATGAAAGGCTTTTATCAAATTCGGATCATCTGAGTAATGAGCTAAAATTCTCAACTCAATTTGACTGTAATCCGCTGAAAGTAACATTTCTCCCGGATTTGCCACAAAGGCTTTGCGAACCAATTGCCCTCGAGGTGTTCTAATCGGAATGTTTTGTAAATTTGGATTTGTACTCGAGAGCCTTCCTGTCGTAGTCACGGTTTGATTAAAACTGGTGTGAATACGTTGCTCTTTATCTACTAACAATGGAAGTGCTTCTAAGTAAGTATTCTTAAGTTTTGCTAACTCTCTGTACTCAATAATAAACTTGGCAATTTCATGCTCTTTAGAGAGTTTTTCAAGAACTTCAGTATCCGTTGAATAGCCCGTTTTTGTTTTTTTACCAACAGGCAACTGTAATTTTTCAAAAAGCACCACACCCAGTTGTTTAGGGCTATTAATATTAAAAGCTTCACCAGCTAATTGATGAATTTTTTCTTCTAACAGAGTTAAATCTTTTTGAACGCTTTCACTCTGATTTTGAAGTGAGGCAATATCTAATTTAATCCCATTCACTTCCATTCTATAAAGCACTGGAATCAACGGCAACTCAATTTGATAGAGAACATCTGCACCATTAATTTTTGCAATTTCATCTTCTAAATATTTTTTGAGTTCTTTTTGAACAATCAATATTTTTTCTGGATGATCTTTAGATTCTATTTTTTTAAAAAGCAATTTTTCAACTTCTTCAAAAAAATCACCCGTGTTACCGGCTTTAAGAACATAGGCCGCAACTTGACTGTCCCAATTGACTTTAGGATTTTTAATTTTTATTTGATGCCATATTTTTTTAAGTCCAAAACCTAGCCATTCAATTTTAAGTTGATCCGCTAAGTTACCTATATGATTTAAATCGCCTTGAATTTGATAAACCACATCCACCTCTTTATTTTCATTACGAGAGAGGTAAACATTTTGTTCTTCCGTAAAAATCCAAAGAGCTTCATTTTTTTGAAAGACATTTGAAAAATCGTTAATAGAAATTAAAACAGGGGCCTTAAAATTTTCTTGAACCTTTTCTGATTCATTAACCACTGCAGCTGGCGACTCAGAATCACTTAACATACTTTTTTCAAAAACTTTAAAGTTAAGCTCCTGAAGTAAAGTTCTTAATTCTTCTTTTTTAAATCCTTGAAGTTTATAGCTGTCCATCTCTTTATTGAGTGCAATATCGCAAAAAATTGTGACTAGTTTTTTAGAAAGAAAAGCCATTTCTTTATTTTCTAAAAGTTTTTTACGCAGACTTGCGCTCTCAACTTGCTCGATTTTTTCATAAATATTATCTAAATATCCAAAGCTCTCAATGAGCTTTTGAGCCCCCTTGGGACCGATCCCAGCAACACCAGGGATATTATCCGAAGAATCACCGACTAGCGCCATATAATCGATCACCTGATCAGGAGAAATTCCCCATTTGCTTAAAACACCCGCAGAGTCATAGCGGACCTCTTTCATCGTATCGTAAAGAATAACGTGATCACTCACTAATTGACCAAAATCTTTATCCCCACTCACAATCTGCACTTCAAAATCATTTTGTCGACTGAGTTTTGACATTGAACCAATGATATCGTCTGCTTCGTAGCTTTCAATTTCGAGACTAGGTATACCCATAAGATCTGCTAGTTTTTTAATATAAGGAATTTGTAAGGCGAGATCAGGAGGCATCTCCGTGCGATTGGCCTTATATTCAGCATAGAGTTCTTTTCTAAAAGACGGCTCTTTTCGATCATAACAAAAAACCATGTAATCTGGTTTTTCTTCTCGCATGAGCTTAGTAATCATTGAGAGAAAACCAAAGATAGCATTGGTCGGAAGACCACTTGGTGCCGTTAAGGGACGAATGGCATAAAATGCCCGAAAAAACATGGAGCTCACATCGATTAAGTAGATTTTTTTCATCCACCTACAAAATCCTAAATTTTAGCTACTTGCAAATAATTTTAAGCACTTGAAAAAGAAAATAAAATTTTATTTATATATTAAAATCATCTAAAAATTCTCCATTAGAATCTAATTCAATTTGTTCTAAGGAGTCCCTCTCCATTTCTTCTTCAAGAAAGGGTATCGCATGAATTTCATCTGAAAAAAGATCTGCATGTTTTATTAAAAGATCTAAGCTGCGCAAGTGGCCATTTTGAGGGACCTCAAGGCCCTTTTCCCAAAGCATCACTATTTCACTTGAAATATCTAAGCGTCTTGCCAAATCATGTTGTGTCCAACCTAATCTTAAGCGCATAACATGAATTTCTGTTTTAAAATTGTCTATTGAAAAAGGATTACGTTGCCCCATACTTAGCCCCCTTCATCCCGCAAAAATTTACAAAGTTGAAAGATAGTGAAGCGAGATGACCAAAACTTCATTTGAAGGTTATTCACTCTTCAAACTAAATTAAAGCCTAGCAAAAAGGCCATGAACGGGCAATGGGTAAATTTATTCTTCTGCAAAAACAAAAACGAGATCATTCTCGTTAGCATAATCTAATTTATCTCGAGCTTGTCTCTCAATAAAACTAGGGTCTTTAGCTTGTTTAAGTTGTAAATTGATTTGTTCGAGTTCTTTTTGGTTTAAGAGAATTTCGGATTGAATTCTTCCCATGTCTCTATGCAGTGTCCACAATCGCAAAAAGGTGCCTTTAAATAAAAGACTGCTAAATGCACAGAAGACAGCAAGAACTAAAACTCTACGTGGATTGTCGATTAAAATTTTTAAAGAATCAAAAAAATGAGTTGTCATCTCAACCAGAGTAATCTGTTTTTACAAAAAACTAAAAAAAATATTGGTGATATAAACTGCATCAAGACTTTTTCATGACCCCGACTGGCTCATAAAAAAGTCTTGAACAGGTCTTTTTAAACAGCGTATCTAAGATTCAAATTAAAAAATTAAGCTTTAAAAGCTTCTTTTCCCCAATAATGACCTAGACCACCCAACATTTCTTCGATTCTCAAAAGTTGGTTGTATTTTGCAGTTCTGTCAGTACGACACAAGCTTCCAGTTTTAATTTGATGACAATTTAATGCCACAGCTAAATCTGCAATTGTTGTATCTTCAGTTTCACCACTACGATGAGACATGACAGTTTTATAACGGTTTCTTTGAGCCAAGCTCACCGCTTGATGAGTCTCAGTAAGAGTTCCAATTTGATTTACTTTAACAAGCAATGCATTAGCAGTGTTTGTATCAATACCTTGTTGAAGTCTTTTTGGATTTGTAACAAACAAATCATCACCAACTAATTGAAGCGATTTACCCATAGCTGTTGTCATTTGACCCCAGCTCGTCCAATCATCTTCCGCAAAACCATCTTCAATGCTGATCAATGGAAATGCACTTGCCCAACCTTTGTAGATTTCTTGGATTTCTTGACCCGTTTTAGCTTGGCCTTCCCAACGGTATTTTCCATTTTCATACAATTCAGTTGCAGCCACATCAAGAGCCAAGAAAATCTCTTCACCTGGTTTGTAGCCAGCTTTTTCAATAGCCATCATTAAAAGATTCAAAGCTTCTTTGTTAGAAGGTAATTTAGGAGCAAAGCCACCTTCGTCACCTACTGCTGTAGAAAGGCCTTTTTCTCCTAAGATTTTTTTCAAAGTGTGAAAAATTTCTGAACCCGCACGGAGAGATTCTTTAAATGAATTTCCAACAACAGGAACCACCATGAATTCTTGAACATCAAGACCATTATTTGCATGTGCTCCACCATTAAGAACGTTCATTAATGGAACTGGAAGTCTATAAGCTTGGCTACCACCTACGTATCTATAAAGCGGAAGATTTGAATCCATTGCAGCCGCTTTAGCAGCAGCTAATGAAACACCCAAAATTGCGTTTGCACCAAGGTTTGATTTATTTTCTGTAGCGTCTAAATCAATAAGAATTGAATCAAGACCCACTTGATCAAAAAGATCTAAACCTAAAACTTCAGGAGCGATTTTTTCGATCACATTTTGAACTGCTTTTTGTACGCCTTTACCTTGATATCTTTTTTTATCGCCATCACGTAATTCGTAAGCTTCATGAGCACCCGTAGAAGCTCCTGATGGGACAGCTGCTCTACCAAGAGCTCCTGAGCTAGAAACCACATCGACTTCAATTGTAGGATTACCGCGACTATCAAGAATTTCACGCGCTGTAATATGCATAATTTCAGACATAACAATATTCTCCTTCGTTAGAATTTTTGCTCACATTTAAATTCATTTTGAAAATAATTAGTTAAAAAGACGTCCCTGATTCTCATCATCTCTATCTCCAATATTCTCCTTATTTAAAAGGTCTCTCAACTCCGTGAGGGCTATTGGAAACTGCTCTTTAACTTTTTCCCAGTCGACCTTTCTCATTGCAGCTTTCACTGCTGGATTGGTGCGATCTTGAGAAATTAACATCGTAATCAATTGCTGGGCTCGAACCATGTAATCATGAATTCGAGACACTTTTTGATTTAACAACTCTAAACTCTGGGGATTAAAAGACTCCCCTTTATGACTTAATCGAAGAGACTTTAAAAGTTGCTCATTGGCAGTTTGAAGTTCTCTATTTTTAACTTCAAGCTCAAGCTGGTGTTTTTCCAACGAAGCAACTACAGAATTTAGGAGCTCGGGACTCAATTGACGATCTGAGTCCGTTAATTCAAATATCACTCCCTGCTTATTAGACCAATCCATCAAAAACTGATGGCTTTCCCATTTAACAACTGCAAAATTCTGCCCCACAAAACGAGGCAATGACTCAAATGCTGAAACTAAATAAGTTCGACAAAGTGGAAAGCTCTCTAAATCAATAGCACAAGTAAAAGTTAAAGCGCTCTCAAATTTTTGCAAAGAATGGGTTTCAAACACAGGATTGAGAAAATAAGACATAAATCTGTCAGGTTGCAAAAAAACTTCCTGAGGACGAGGCATCATCCTCAAAACAGAATCCAAAACACCCCAAGATCGTAATTCAGGGCTGAGGTGGCCAATTTTTACAAGGAGATCATCTTGATGATGAGAAAATGTGCGGAGAACGAGATCTAAAAAATCTTCCATTTCATGATCAGACATCCAATAGGAAGGATCGCGAAGAAATTCTTCTTCCAATAGAGCTTGCTCAAGCAATGGACCCAGATCCTCACCTTCGCGCTCAAGATAAATTAAAATGGAATTCGTAATCTTACTACTAAAATGCACACACATTTATTATCTCAATTAAGACACGAAGGCGAATTATTTTTATATGCCTGCGAAAATTGCCCCTAGAGAGTCCTTAGGCGACTTCATTTTTTTGAAATTTTGACATGGGAAATGGAAGATGATTATCCGTAATTTCCTGCATAAATGATGGCACATGTCCCGTGGGTTGTAGCTGTCCATCAAGCTTTCCATCGGGTCTGCGTAAAAGTCGGGACATTTCAAAAATAGGAATAATATCGTAAGAACCTGAGGAATCAAAACCCCTTACCTCAGAGATTGCTCCGATTCGACGCGATCCGTCGGAGTACCTTGAAACTTGCACAATGATGTCAATGGCTGATGCCACTTGGTACCTGAGAGCTTTTTCACTAATTTTTGTTTCTCCGCCTTGAGCAAGGGCTTCCAATCTCACAATAGCATCCTCTGGTGAGTTTGCATGAACAGTCCCCATACATCCTTTATGACCCGTATTCATGGCATTAAGTAACTCAAGCGCTTCAGATGATCTCACTTCTCCTACAATAATTCTATCTGGTCTCAGTCTTAAGCTGCTTTTGAGGAGATCTTTGATCGTCACTTCACCTTTTCCCAATTCGTTAGCTTGTCGAGTTTCAAACATAACAACATGTTCGTAATTGATGCTTAATTCACTCGAATCTTCGATCACAATCACTCTTTGTCCTTTGGGAATTCGCGAGCAAAGCAAACTTAAAAGGGTGGTTTTTCCAGAGCCTGTTCCACCACTCACAAGAATATTTTTACCTAAAAACATGCATATATCTAAAAATTGAGCTCCATCAGGAGTAATAGCACCTAATTGGATGTAATCTTTAAAACTCATTTTAGATTGATTAAACTTACGAATGCTCACAATAGTCCCCTTGCGAGAGCAAGGTGGTATAACAGCTGCGATTCTCGATCCATCAGGCAATCGAGCATCTAAACGAGGTTCTTCATCGTTAATTCTGCGATCTACACTTTGTGCAATATTAGTAATGGCGGCTCTGAGAGAATCTTCATCCACAAACCGTTCTTCCACACGAGAAAGCTTACCCTTTCTCTCTATAAAAATTTCATAGGGCCCATTAATTAAAATTTCTGAGACCGTCGGGTCTTGTAAATAATTTAAAATGGGGCCTAAAAAATTTCTTATTGTGGCCTGAAACACACCATCATTTTTATCAGCCATTATTTGTACTCGCTTTTTACCCGTCTCCCAGGAGCCACTATGATTTTTCCGTGTGCCCCTGTTTCTGGACATTGAAAGCTGAAAATTCCTTCAATTTTTGGATTTAAATTCAACATTTTTGGTTCCGCAAAAAAAGTTCCATGATTTTCAGAAAAAGCATCTAATATAAAACTTACATTTTTTTCACGCTCATTCACATTCACGATATGAAGTTTATATCGATGCCCCTTTTTAAGCCTCAATACATTTGGCACAAATCCCTTACTGGTATTCATAAGAACAAGCTCTTCTTCTGGCGCCGTGGATTCAAAAACTTCGGACATTAAACTGCTCGGCTTATCCTCAGAAACAACCAAAGTTGAAGGGTAATTTTGGATCGCTGGTTGCTGTTGAGTTTCCGCAGTTCTTCTTGAAAAATCTACAGTCCATGCTTTTACATGCACAGTAGTTATACTGGTTAAAATAAATAAGAGGCTAATTTTAAACCACTTAATGAAGCGTTTGACACTCTTGGAATTCTGCAAATTCACGAGCCACCTCCATAGCAATATATGAAATACTTTTTGAATCTAAATGAGCAATGCGCTCTTGTAGAAGAGCCGGATTACCCGCACATGAGTTAATAACATCAATGGCATTCTCTAAAAGATGGTTATTTTGAATCATCTCTTTATTGAGTTCGAGCCAATCAGCTTTTAATACAGGATCAATGGCTCCAACAGCGTAGAGTGCATCGAAAACAGCTTGAAGATTTCCTTGAATAAACATCCTTGCTCCTTCTTTTGATCTTCTTTAAAAAAATTCATGAAATTTAAAGATCTATCGGAGACTTTAGTAAAAAACTTAACTGGACTTATTTTGGAGAAATCAACGCCCTGTATATTGTTTTTGCTTTGCAAAAAAAAGGTCTTATGTCAGAATACACTAGCGGTATAACGGGTCTGGTCTAGTCTGACTCAGCCCCACAAAGTAATAAGGAGGATAACTTGATTCAATCATTAATCGTTGGAATTGCAGCTCTTGGATTGTTATTAACATCTTGCGCACCAACTCCAGACCAATTAAAAAAAGCTGTCGAAAAAGATCCATCTATCGTCTTTGTTGCGATAGAAAAAGATCCGGAGAAGTTTCTTGAAATCGTAAATAAAGCAGCTCGTGAAGCTCAACAAAAAGCTCAAGCTAAAGCTCAAAGCGAAGAAGAAGGAAAAAGAGAAGAGGAATTTAAAAACCCTCTTAAACCAGAAATTCAATCTAACCGTGCTATTTCTGGATCAGAATCAGCAACTATCACTGTTGTAGAATACTCTGATTTTGAATGTCCATATTGCTCAAGAGGTTACCAAACAGTTCAAGAAGTAAGAAAAACTTACGGTGATAAAGTGAGATTTGTTTTCAAACACATGCCACTTGATTTCCATCCAAAAGCAATGCCTGCGGCAAAAATGTTTGAAGCAATCGCTCGTCAAAGCCCAGAAAAAGCTTATAAATTCCATGATCTAGTTTTTGAAAATCAAAATGATTTTAAAAGCAAAGGTGAAGCTTTCTTAAAAGAAGCTGCTAAAAAAGTTGGCGCTGATTTGAAAAAAATCGACAAAGATTTAGCTGATGCGACTCTTATGGATCGTATTAATGCTGACATGGAAGAAGCTAAAAAATTCGGAATCACTGGAACTCCAGGTTACATCATTAATGGTGTTTCTCTTAAAGGTGCTTATCCATTCTCTGAATTTAAATCGATCATTGATCGTCAATTAGGCGAGAAAAAATAATTTTACTTAACGAGAGCTTAAAATAAAAAAGGCTGGAATTTTTCCAGCCTTTTTTTATCTCCAACACTGAATTTGTAATGAGTTTTACTTTTTACCTACAAAAGTTTCTCCAGCTGGGACATCCTTAGTCACAACAACATTTGCACCAATTCTAGCTCCATCACCAACTAATATCGGCCCTAAAACCTTAGCGCCAGCACCAATGAGCACATTATTTCCTATAGTCGGATGTCTTTTAATAGGGTCAAATTTTAAACCACCTAGAGTGACTCCATGAAAGATTATACAGTGATTGCCAATCTCAGCCGTCTCACCAATAACTACACCCATCCCATGATCAATCACCAAACAGCAACCAATTTTAGCTCCTGGATGAATCTCAATACCCGTTAAAAAACGGGCCAATTCAGACACGAATCTCGCAATAAAAAAGAATTTAAACTTATAAAACTGATGAGCAATACGATATAAAAAAAGTGCTTTAGGCCCAGGATAGAGCAATGCTATTTCTAAAATAGAGTGCGCAGCAGGGTCATAATTTTTATAGGCTTTTAGAAAATTATTTTCTAAAAGTCTGTCTATTAATTTAACTACAAACACCTTGCACACATCCTATTTAAACTTTTCATTAAGATCATCGAGTAAAAAATATCGATCAAACATGGCATTATAACGAGACCACTTTTCGCCGGACTGTCTTTCAGCATCAACAAACTGAAAAATTGTATCCATTTTACTATCTAATTCATCAATCATAGAAACCATCACGGCTTCTAAGAACTTTGGTTTTTTTGGTGAACCAAATTCTAATTTTCCATGATGACTTAAAACAATGTGCTTTAATAAATCTCTTAACTCAGAATCAAAACCGAGAATTCGAGATGTTTTCTTATCGATCAATTCACAACCAATTTCAAGATGACCAATCAATCTTCCTCGGTCTGTGTACTGAATGCCATTATCAATAGAGAGTTCTACCACTTTGCCAATATCATGATAAATGGCTCCAAAAATAAGAAAATCTCTATTTAAAAAGGAGTAATGTTGAGCCATAAAATTCATAGTTTTACAAATTGAGAGAATATGCTCTAGCAATCCACCCTTAAAAGCATGATGTATACTTCTCGCTGCTGGCGATTTTAAGATCAATTCTTTAAGCTCAGGATCCTCAAGAGTGTCTTTTAAAAGTTGCTGTATTTGTGGATTCTTTACAGAGCTCACATAAGACATAACTTCTGCAAAAAGGGCTTTAACATCAAAGCGAGATTCTACAATAAAAAGTTCCATCGGAAATTGAGAGCTGTTTTCAACTTTTTCAATTCGATGAATCACCATTTGTTTACGACCCTGAAATATCTGAATCAATCCTTTTACTTTAACAAGTTCCCCAATATGAGCCACATCTTTAAGTTCATCTACTTTGTCCCAAAGACGAGAATCCATTGAACCCGTTTTATCACTCAACAAAAGCACCATAAAAGGTTTGCCATTCTTACCTTGGCTCACTGTTTTTTCTTTAATTAAAAAAACACTTTCGATGATTTGCTTTTCTGCCAATTCCTTAATGAATAAATCTTTTGTTAAATTTTTATTTTCCATTATTCCTCCGCAGATTTTTTATCGGTCGATTCTACTGGCTCTGGTTTAGATGAACAAAAATACTGGGGCTTCTGAGAGTCTGTAAAGTTTACTTGGGAAACATAGGTCTGACGTTCCCCTTTTGCTGAAAATATAAACCGTCCTCCTAACACACTTAAGTGTCGCTGGCGAGACGTATTCACAATAATACCATTTTCCGTGGCCACTTTTTGCCAATAACTTTTAATATTCATAAAAGTATTACAGCCAGCACCTACTATTTTTTCATCTATTTTTCTTTTACGAGCATTACTGAGATAATGAAGGGTCGAAAAGGTTCCCTCCTCTGGAGCAAAATCAAACTTGACATAAAATGTCCCTGCTTGACCAGAAAGATACTCAGAGAGGTCTATATCTCCTCCGCCACGTGGTAAATCAATCACATAGGAAGGGCGCAACAGAACCCCAGGATTTTTTTCGGTCAATGTGACTTTAATTTTGATAAAAGCAATACTTGCTGAAAAATGCTCTTTTCCTTCTTCTACTTTTCCTTCTATTTGATCCCAAATGGCAGAGGGGATTTTAAAGTCATTGGATAAGCCTTGAATAACAACTGGATAAGGCTTCATTTCATGAGCTTCCTCTTTTTTATGCTGACAAGAGACACAGCTTAAAAAGATCACAACAAACAAGCTCAATCCCTGAGAAATTATTTTCATGTTGTTACCCCAGTATATTTAAAAAAGAGTTTTTAATTCTAATAACGGCTTATAACGAGCTGAAACACTCATACCTCTAGCTACCACCTCTTGTGCTTGTGGTAATTTTTTTTGATCAAAGAGAACTTGAATCACTCCCGACATGGCCGCGAGATTGTTTGAGTCTTTTTCAAGAATTTTACGCCATTGAGATTCTGCACAAATAAGATCTTTTTTTACATAACAAATTTGCCCTTGTACAAAATTAAATATTTTGAATTGAGAATGAGGATTTAACTTTAAAATAGCAGAGGCTTCAAAATCCTTTCCCATAGCATTTAATAAAAATGCTTGATATCCTTGAAGGATCTGATCATTTGGTAATTGTCTTAATGCATCTTCTATTAATTTAAAAGCCTCAACCTCTTTATTCGCTTTATAATAACAGAAAGATTGAATTGCTTTAATATGAGGGTTGTCTTCAGTTGTAGGAATCAACTCATTACAATATGTAACAAACTTATTCCAACGATGACCTTCTTGATAAATAAGATATGAAAAAGAATACTCCTCACTATCTTGAAAAATCTCATCAAAAGTTTTTTGAGCATAATCCTGAATCACTTCAGGTTTTCTCACTAATTTATCCTCTGGCTTCATCAAAATAGATTCTAACAGAGAATTTAAAAAATAAACTTTTGATCTAAATTCAATCGGATTGAGTTTTAATAACAGACGAGATTTCTCAAGAGCCGCCGTAAAAGATTCAATTTTCTTTTCTGATTTATAAATTTCCAAATTTGCGAGAATAGATCCAATTTGAGCTTGAGGGCTTTCGTTTTTTTCAAAAACTTCTACGGCCTTTTTAAACTCACCCATTTCTAAAAAAGTATACCCTAGATTTATAAAACCATATTGGTTCTGAGGATCAATACTTAAAACTTTTTCAAAAACTTCCTGAGCATTTTTATAATTTTTTTCTAAAAGATAAGATAACCCGATCCCTATGTAACCCTCAGTAATTTCATTCGGAGTTAACTTAATAACATTGGGGTCTGGCTCACCCATTATTTCTTCAATTAACTTTCGACCCTTCAAAGTTTCATTATCTTGAGTAATATAAAGAGGAGCCATCTTCCACTTAAAAGAAGTCTCTAATTCTTGCACACTCGCAGCTTTTTTTGCCATTTGGAGTGCTCTTTCGTAAAGACCTGCTTCACGAGCTTTTAATGATAAATCTAAATAATGATCATAAGGATTTTTAACAACGACAGCTTTATGTTTTTTTAAAAACATTAAAGTTCCAACCAAAGTTGTCATTAAAATAAAAAGAACCCAAACCCAAACTGTGGCTCTATTAACTTTTTGAGCTGCTTGATTGCCTATATTGATTCCATAAGCTGGAATTTTTAGATTTTCTTCAATTTGAGGTTTATGTAACTTAGAGTCTGAAGATTCCTTTTTAACTGACTCCTTTGTCTCTACTTTAGCAGACTCAAAGGGCTTAAGAACTCTCAATGAAGCATTATCAATAGAAGCCGTTGGAGTGAGAGAATCATTAAGATTAACCCCCGCTTGAGTCATTTCATTTTCTGACTCAAGGGATATTTCTTTTAAAATATTTTTAAATTCAGGTCTATCCTTAAAGAAGCGCCAACGGACTTCAGGAGTTCTGGCTTCATCAGTAGATGAAACGGCACGGTTTCTTAAAAGAGTCTCAACTTCTTCAAAAGAATAAGGTCCTAAAATTCGCGTTGAAGATTTTATTAACCAAATTCTCTCTTGAGACATTAAACCACCGCTCCCTCAATGTTTAAAGTGTCTAACGTTTGTTAAAATCATATTGATATTGAAACTTTTTGCAGCCTCAATAACTTCATTATCTTTAACAGATCCACCCGGCTGTAAAATCCATTTAACCCCAGCTTGGTGTGCAAGTTCAACAGAATCCTTAAAAGGAAAAAATGCATCACTCACAAGGATCATATCTTTTTGAGGTCCATGATGCTTCTTCATCCTCTCAATGGCTTGTTGAACAGCATCCACACGATTAACCTGTCCCATTCCCATTCCAAGAGTCTTTCCTTGAGCCACAATGCAAATTGCATTGCTTTTAAGAGAAGCACAGACCTTTTCACCAAATTGTAAATCAAGCATTAAACTTTCAGAAGGTTTCTCTCCTACAAAAGTCCAATGACCTGAAACTAGATTTTCATCAAAATTAATATCTGCACTTTGTAATAAAAAACCACCGGTTACAGACTTAACTTCTCCGCCAATGGGAGTCTCCATTAAATCTTTCCATTTTAATAAACGCAAATTTTTCTTTTTATCAAAAACCGATAAAGCGTCTTCAGTAAAATCAGGAGCCATAATGCATTCTAAGAATATTTCTGAAAGACGATGAGCCATAGCTGCATTCACCGGCCTATTAAGTACAACAATTCCTCCAAAAGCACTCACTGGATCAGCGGCCAAAGAGAGATTTAAAGCCTCTTCAATATTATTTTTTACTTCAGCAGCTCCACATGGATTATTGTGTTTTACAACAACAGAACCTGGATTTTTAAAAAGTCTGACTAATTTCCAAGCAGCTTCTAAATCTAAAATATTATTATAAGATAAAACTTTACCTTGAAGCACTTCAGCATCCTGAAGACCTCGAGCGCCCTTTGCGGCAATCCATTGTGCAGTTTGATGTGGATTTTCACCATAGCGAAGTGTTTGCACCACAGTGCCACCTAAAGACCAATCTTTAGTTTCTTGATTTTCAATATTTTGGGGCATCTCAAGAGTAGAAAGGGTTTGAGCAATTAAGGAATCATAAGCTGAAACATGAAAAAAAACTTTAGAAGCTAGTAATTGTCTTTTTTCAAAACTTAATGAATCTTTATGATTGAGAAACCATTGATAATCACTAGGATTGCAAAGAACAGCTACCCGTGAAAAATTCTTAGCCGCGGCTCTTAATAAGGTGGGTCCACCAATATCAATTTGTTCGATAAGTTCTTTTTTATTGAGTTGCGATGCTTGAGCCTTCAGCGTTTGCTCAAAAGGATAAAGATTGCAAATCACAAGGTCAAAATATTCTAAACCTTGCTCTTTTAATATCTCTTGATCCCCAGGAACCCACTCCCTAGCTAACAAGCTCATATAAACTTTTGGATGAAGAGTTTTAACTCTTCCACCCATCACTTCTGGAAAGCCCGTAAGCTCAGAAATATCTTTTACTTTGAAACCAGCATCCATGAGATGCTTGGCAGTTCCTCCAGTAGAAACAATTTGAGCTCCCTCGCGAACAAGAGGTTTTAATAGATCAACTAATCCAACTTTATCCGAAACACTAACTAAAATATTTTTAATCATTAGAATGTCACCCTTGATGCGAACATCTTAAGGTCATCATTCGTGAGAGACAATCCTAAACCTAAATAATTTGAATATTTATTAGATTTATTGAGCGCATCATTGACTCCCCCAACAACATACAAGCCTCTCCAAATTTGATACTGCGCATAGGTACGAATATTTAAGGTACTAAATTGAAATAAATCCATAGAAAGTTTTAGTTTATTTCTTAATAAATAGTAATCAAAACCTAACCCACCAGAATTTTCAATGATCCCGCCACGAACTGAAAAATCATAGAAATTTTTAGCCAATTGAACGGTGAGTTTTGTTTTATTTCTATGTTTTTTAACTTCTTTAACGTCTGCTACAGCTCCACCCGTCACCGTTGTTTTAGTTTCTGTAGTTTCATAAAGTCCATCAGGATCATCCACAATTTCGATTAAATAGTATCTATCTAAACCAGGTTGAATTTTAATACCTGCATATGATTTGTAATCTGAAGAATTTCCTAAGTACTCACTATGAAAATCCAAAGTCGTAGAAATTCTGTTTACAGAATCCACCATACTACTCACACCTTGAATTGCAGTACTCAACTCTTCTACAGTAGACTCATCATTCACAAGTTTACCAATAGTTCCTTTGCCTGAATTGACTTTATCTGTGATCTCTTCAATATTTTTAAGACTTGAATCAATGCGTTTTAAAGATGCAACTGCTTTTTTCCATGACTCTTTAAATCCTTCTTCCCCTGGATCATTCACAAGAGTATCAATACTTTTTGTGACTCGTGAAACCTGACTTATGATCACATCGATTTTATCTTTATTATCATCTGTCACTTCTGCTAAATCTGAAGTTATTTTTTCAATATTAGAAACAATACGACCAAGAACATGCTTTCTACTGCCTTCATCTTGAACTGACTCTTGTAAAATTTTAGAAACATTCGCTAAAGAATTTGTAATTTCTCCAACACGAGAAATTAAAGAATCCATAGAGCCACGATCTTTTACATTTAAAATTTGCCCACCATTAGGAAGCGGTGGATCTGTTGGCGAACCAGGAGAAATCTCAATATATTTATCACCCAAAATACCAATGGCACGAATATCTACAGCTGCAGAAAGTGACAACTTTACATCTGACTTAATAACCATATCAATACGAGCTCTGCCATCTTGATAGCGAATGCTTTTAATAATACCCATTGGAATGCCGGCCATCTTTACAGAAGAATTTTGCACCAATCCACCAGCATCATTAATAAGAAACCAAGCTAACTGAGAACGACCCATATATGAAGGATCTTCACTCACTTGCATTGACATAAAAGCAATTAATGAGGCCACAACGACCACCATTAATCCAACTTTAAATTCTATTGATTGCAAAAGGCCCATTAAAATCCTTCAAGTTTATTTTTCTTCATTCCCTTGGCAACAAAGCGTTTTACAAGATCAATATCGGTATTGAAGAAATTATCTTTAGTGCCAAACAGTAAAACGCGCCCACTGTCTAGCATTGCGATGTAGTCTGCAATCTTAAATGCAGCGTCCAAATCATGACTCACCACAACTGACGTAATTCCAGGTCGATGTTTATGAGTTTGTAAAATTAAATCATCCACCATTCCTGTTAAAATAGGATCAAGTCCAGTCGTTGGCTCATCGTAAAATAAAATATCCGGATCTAAAGCTAAGGCTCTCGCAAGTCCAGTTCTTTTTTGCATGCCGCCGCTCACCTGACTGGGTAATTTAGAAAAATGCTTAGAATCTAAGCCAACAGATTTTAATTTTTCTTTTGCAATCTCTTGAACTCTTTCTAAACTTAAATCTCTGCGATGTTCTAATAATGGAAAACATACATTCTCTAAAATGTTGAGATCATCAAATAAAGCTGCTCCTTGAAAGAGCACTCCAAAACGGCATCTAAATTTTGTCAGTTCATCTTCAGTAAATTTAGAAATATCCTGACCCAATACAGAAATGACACCCGTCGTAGGCTTAAAAATACCAAGGACATGCTTTAACATCACACTTTTACCAGTTCCTGAAAAACCAATAACAGCTGTTAAACTTCCCTTAGGAATTTCAAGACTCATGCCTTTTAAAATATAATCTTTACCATCAAAAGTTTTGAAAACATTTTGAAGAGAAATTGCAGATTCAATAAGAGGCGTCTGAGCGCCTGACTGATCATTTATCATCCAGCGATCCCAGAAAAAATATAAAAGACACGAATAATATTAGTGATAAAATAATCTAAAATAATAATCATCACCATACTCTGAACCACACCATTATTGGTGGCATCTCCAACACCCTTAGCTCCGCCAGTCGTATTATAACCTCTGTAAGTGCAAATTATTCCAAAGACAAAACCAAAAATAGCAGCCTTAAAAAGACCTTCATTAATATGTCTCACCGAAAGCGTGCTGCGTATTTTATCCCAAAAAATAGCTTCATCTAAATTCACTAATTTTACGCACATGATGTAAGAACCTATCATTGCAACAAAATCAAAAACCGCTGTTAACAACGGAGCACAAATGACCGCCGCCCAAATTCTCGGAGCAATTAAATACTGACGAGTGTTAATACCCATCACTTCTAGAGCATCAATTTGCTCATTCACTCTCATTGTACCCAATCGGGCAGCCATCGCTCCGCCAGCTCTTGCCGCAATAATTAAACCTGTTAAAACGGGTCCTAATTCACGAGAGATCCCAAGTGCCACAGTGGGTCCTACAAGGTTCACAGCATTTACAAGTTTAAATCCAAGATAAACCTGAAACGAAAGCGCAAGGCCTGTAAAAAGACCAGTTAAAGAAATAATAAACAGAGATTGATTTCCGACAAACTCCATATGCCGGATCATTTCACCATATCGATACGGCTTTACAAAAGTAAGCTCTAAACAGTGAAATGCAAAAACAAGCAATCGACCTATTTCATTAACCAATAAAGTAAATTTTCCACTTATATTTTGTGAAATTTTTTGAAGAGATTTTGACTTAACTACAACCTCGTTAGACACAAAACTATCTCCAATCTATATACCTTCTAGGAACTCGCACACCGCAATCAGTGAGAACTTCATAAGGAATTGTTCCTAATTTTTTGGCTAAATCAGAAGCGCTAACATGATTTCCAAACTGATCTTGCCCCATTAATATAACCTCTTCTTGGAGTGGATTGAGCGAATCAAAATTAACACTCAATTGCTCCTCAACACTTGTGAGGTTAATCATAATATAATCCATACAAACAGTTCCAACAACAGGAAGCCTCATTCCACGATAGAGGACTTCACCTTGGTTGGAGAGCCGGCGAGCATACCCATCTGCATAACCGATCGGAAGCACTCCAATGGTACTGTTTTTTGACGCTCTCCAAGTGGCCCCATAAGAAACGGACTCACCCGTTTTAAGTTTATGAAACTTTACAAAACAAGACTTAAGACTCATGACTGGTTTTAAATCTAAGCCTTGATGATTTTCTCCATAAAGAGAAATCCCTGGCCGAGATCCCCAATGTTGATAACTTTGAAATCTTTGTGAATCCTGATTTTGCAATTTCTGTAAATTAATTAACCCAGCTGAATTAAAAACATGATTTTGTAAGGAGTCTTGATTAAAAATTTTTAAAAGATCAGAGTATTTTTGCAATTGCTCAGCACTAAAACCTTTTGAGTCTAATAAATCTTCGCTTTGATATAAGTGAGTGCAAATCCCTTGTAAATTAAATTGTAAATTTTGCTTCAAAAAACTCTCTAGTTTTTGCGCCTCTGAGGGATTAAAACCCAGGCGATGCATGCCAGTATCAAATTTTAAATGCACTCGAAGTGATTTTGCATTTGGTGTCGATGAGAATGCTTTATTTAATGAATGCAATTGATGCCAATCACTTAAAACAGGAATAAAGTTCTGCTGTACAATTTCCTGAGCACCTTGCTCATCAAAAATTCCAAATACTAAAATATCTTTTTGAAAACCTTGATTTCTTAACTTCAACGCTTCCTCAATAAATCCGACCCCAAAATAATTAACGCCATTTTGAGCTAATGCTTGAGAAACTGCAAAATCACCATGCCCATATGCATTTGCCTTAACCATGGGGCAAAAAAATAAATTTCCAGAATTTTTTCTTAATAAGATAAGATTGGAAATTAAATTTTTTAAATTTATTTCAGCATATGTACTTCTGAATTGGTTCAAAAAACATCCTTTTTAAAATGCTTTGCTTATATAATAGCTACATGAAAATCAGGCTTAAACTCATGGGTCGCTTTATATAAACAAACTTTATTCCCGCTTTTTTCAATAATATGATTCAAGGCTGCTAAAGCAGATTCATCTAATGTTTGAGCGGAAGAGCTTAAAGAAGGGTACTCACTCACACCCGCACTCATGGTAACAGGCATGGAGATAAGTCCTCCCATTTGCGCTTGTATAAGTTGTTCAAAAGTTCTGCGCAACCTCTCAGCTCGAATTGCTGCACCTTTACGTGAACAATGGGGCAAAATCAAACCAATATCGCTTTCATTTAAACGACATGAAAAATCATTTACTCGACTTGTTTTCTGCAAAATAGTTGCTAAATAATTCATCACAAGCTTGAATCGGTTTTCACCCAAGCTTTTTTTGATATTTTGAAACTGATCTAATCTTAATCGCACTACACTGACAGGCTTTTCAATACGACGAGCTCTGACAACTTCTGCCTGCAGACTTTCAAAATAAAAATTTCGATTATTGAGTTCAGTTTCCGTATCATAAATTTCTATTTTAGACATGCGTTTTTCTAAATTGTAATTGCGATAATAAAGGCTCAAAATAGCCCAAGATTCTGCAATCTGAAAAGAGTCAACAGGTGGCCAATAAACAAATATTCCATCAATTAAATTATTTAGTCCTTTTAAAATTTTAATTTCTACATCACCGACATAAAAAACTTCTTTTAAAATTAATTTTAGAGATTGGGGAATCTCCCCCTTCCAAACACACTCTTCAAACTTACTAAACTCAGCAACCTCCATTTTTACACCCAAGCCTTGAATGCTCTCAACTGGGAGTCCTAGTGAATGAGTCGCCAAAAGTGTTTGTGCAGTACTTAAGAATTTAAAATAAATACCTTTTAAAGAGGGCTCCCCTTCTCCTGCAAAGTTCATAAAAGATTGCAATATTGCATCCTTTGAATCCGCAATAGAGTATTGAGAAAGCTGACTTATGATTTTAGGAGTGTTTTGGCTTTCTTTTTCTTTTTTCTCTTCAGCAATGAATCTAAAAATTTCATCTTGTTCATTCACTTTAGAAATCAAGTTTTCATTTTCAATTTGGATTTTTTCGTTTTGTTTTTTAAAATCTTGAAGCTGTGTAAAAATTTCTTCATTTTGATATCTATAATAAAGAGCTTCACAATCCTTATCCACCAACCAAGCAGCTCTTTCGTAAAAAGACTCTCCCTCAACCAAAACATTTGATAAACCAAAATCTCGAAATGACTGAAGGGCATTAAAATCTTCCGCCGTTGCCACAATCGAAATTAAAATTTCTGAGCTTTTCTCCAATATAGCAGAAACAAAAGTAGTTAATCCCTCACCAACAGATTCTAAATCCAGAATGACCAAATGAGGTGTTTTATCGTCAATATATGAAAGCAAAACTTGCAATGAACTGGCATAAGTGGAGTCATAGCCAATTTCTTCAAAATGATTTTTTAAACCAGGGCCCACTCTTTGGGGGTTAGAAAAAATATAAATTGAGAATTGAGAGCGCTGCTGTTCAATCTGCATTTGTTACTCCTTAATATTTACACGTCTTGAGTATCACTACCTTGAGGCTCTTGCTGTTTTTTAGCTCTCGGCCTACGAATCGTTGGCGAAACATGCTCAATCTTACTTGGAGCCTTAACGACTTTAACATCAGGAAGATCAAAAGTTCTTTTTTGTTTTCTCACTTTAGTTTCTTTAATTTCTACGCTGATACTTGAAACAAACGGCGGTGGAGGAGGTTTAATTTTATTTTTATTCTGATCAAGATTCAGGTCTTCATCGAGCTCATTATTTTGATGTGGCCATTGCGTCGCTAAAAGAGAGTTTGCACCATTCTCTTTATGCGATTCATCCTCTTCAATAATATCAGGCATCACATTGTTAACATTCAAACTGGTGGCATCTTCTAAAGGAGGTAATTCTAACATTTCCTCCAAAGATTGAGAGAGCAAAGGCATAGTAGAGACTGCCGAAAGTGAAAAACTTTCCATCGCCACATTTAAGTGTCCCTTTTTATCATCTCCTAAAAACTCTTCTTCAATGATCATCTCTGTTTCAGAAAATTCTGGCCATTGAAGGGTGATACAAGTTCCTACTCTTTGACGAGATTCAATTTGAATATCACCTCTATTTTCTTTAAGAATTCCATGAACAACAGAAAGGCCTAAACCCATGTGAGAGGATGAAACCTTCGTTGTAAAAAACGGATTCATCGCCTGCATGAGCACATCTTCAGTCATTCCCTCACCTGTGTCTTCAATATCTAAAAACACTTTGCCATTGTCGACATTGGCTTTAAACTTAAGATTCTTTTTATAAACTCCACTCATAGCCTCAATAGCATTTTGCAATAAGGAATTGATTACTTTCTCAAAGTGTTGCTGAGAAGTTGTAATAAAAATTCTCTCAGGAACTTCATTCTCGATTTGAATTCCTTCTTTTTCAAAAGAAATCATCCAGGTTTCAAGTAACTTAGTTAATGTGTGCTTAAGTTCAATTTTTTCAGACTTATGTGAAACTTTATCACCCGAAAAATCTTGAAGTTTTTCCATGAAACTTCTGGAGCGATTCACTTCAAATTCAATGTTTTCAAAATGATTTTTCATTTTTTCTAAACTGAGTGATCTCATTCCCATTCTGACATGACCAAGAATAGCTGCCAATGGAGCTGAAATCTCATGACTTAGGGCACTCACCAACTTGCGATAACTTTGATTTAAATCTTTTTTATTTTTAATTTCTGAAATTTTATTTTCAACTAAATCATTTTGATTATCAACATAAGGACTTTTTAAAATATTTTGAGGGATCGTTTTATTGTTTATCATGAGAGCATTGTGACCTTCTTTAGAGTTCATCACGAATTCATCTTGCTCATCTTGTTCATCTTGTTCATTTTGATTATCTTGCACTCCCGATATTAATTGATTTGCTATGGGGCGCCCAGATACTTTCTCAGACACGTTCTCTGCCCCCCATTCAGATTTCATTTCTTCACGAATTTCTTGTTTCAATTCCTGACGGAGTTCAGACTTCAGTTGAAATCTCATTTCATTTTTAAGCTCATTACGAATCTCATCATTTAATTCAGCTTGCATTGTTTTTTTCAATTCAGCATTAACATTAAATTTTTCAAATGCCACACTAATGATGAGTATTAACCCGACACCAAGAAGAACAAGTTGCAATAAATGGCTCCATTGGCCAGCAACTAAATCACTTTTTTTGATTTGAGATATCACTAACAAATTTGACTTAGGAATCATTTCTCTCACTGTGAATTTTTGCCCATCTGAATCTTGAATAAAACTTGATGTGGCTTGAGTCACGCGCCCTTCTTTGATCAAGGCTCTTAAAGAGGCTTCCTCAATTTTTTTACCGGCATACTCAGAGTTTGTGTGGCCAATTGCATAACCTTGATCATTAAAAACCATTACATTTTCAGCAAAGGCTTTTTGACGATCCATAATGTATTGAAAAATATTAGCCGATACCACGGCCATCACAGCCGTGCTCGAAACCAATCCTTGAGTCTCTGAGGATTTCACCAAAAGTGGAAATACAATCCCCACATAGCTTTTACCGTTGCCATTATTAAAACCTAAAATTGGTGTGTAGCCAGATCTTAAATCTTGAGATTTAATTTGTGATAACGACAACTTTAAAGAATTCATAAGTGCATCTTTTGGCATTCCAAAACTCAGCGACTCTCCTTCTGTCGAAAACTGAAAGGAATCCAGTGTAGGCTCTTTAGAGTTTAAACTTAAAATCCCTACTCCCTGAATAAGATGACTGCCTTTTTTAAAAATATTTGCTTTAGATAAAAGCGACTGTACTGAATTGTTTTTTTCGCCATTATATTCAGTTTTTTTATCCGCTAGCTTATTTTTTTTACCTGAATTTTTTTGATTAGATACTTTCTCAAGAGCTTCAATTTTTGAATCCTGATTATTTTGCAACATAGGATAAAGAGGGATGATGGCATCTTGAATTCTCTGCATTTCAGCTTGGAAAGCTGGTATCATAGCTGCCACTTGAGAACGCATTTTTGATTCTCCCCAAGCGATACGATCAGCTCTGACTGTTCGATCCATTTTCCAAACTGTAAATGATAAAAAAATGATAAATGATGAAATAACTATTGCTAGAAAACTTCGACTCATACCCCATCCATTGTTGATCTGCGTCATTAATTGAATTTTTAAGTCCATCTTGGACTCTCTACTTATTATTGTCGAAATTTACACTCGATGACAACTTATTAAATGAACTCTAAATCATCCTTTGCCAGGAGGAGGAATTGAGTTCTATATAGACCCCATGAAAACAATTAAAACAGATTTTTTAATCATTGGCTCAGGTTTAGCTGGACTCTCTTCCGCTTTAAAACTTTCTGAATTAGGGAATGTTATTATTCTCTGTAAAGATGCTGTAGGATTGACGAACACGTCAATGGCCCAGGGGGGAATTGCAGCAGTTATGTCTAGTGAAGACAGTTTTGAATCTCATATTGAAGACACCCTTAGAGCGGGAGCTCATTTATGCGATAAAGACGTCGTAAAAAATTATGTCACACAAGCCCCCGACCGAATCCAAGACCTCATCAAGTGGGGCGTTAATTTTGATGTTAGAAAAACTTCAGATGGCACGACTTACGAAGTGGATCTCACTCGCGAAGGTGGACATGCATTTCGCCGCATTCTTCATTATGAAGATCAAACAGGTGCTGAAATTCACAGAACTCTTTTAAAAAAAGTTTTGCAAACTCCTAATATACAAATTCATGAATACGAATTTGCTATCGATCTCATTGTAAATAAACAAATGGACCCAAAAGATATGAGTCCCACTCAATGTGAAGGAGTTTATTCTCTTTATTCTCCAACTGGAGAAGTGAAAGCTTATCTTGCAAAATCTACTTTATTAGCGACTGGTGGCGCCGGAAAAATTTATCTTTATACAACCAATTGGGCCCGCGCCACTGGAGACGGAATCGCCATGGCTTATAGAGCCGGTGCAAGAATTGCGAATCTAGAGTTTATGCAATTTCATCCAACTTGTCTGTTTCACAAAGACTCCAGAAATTTTTTAATTTCTGAAGCTCTTCGTGGTGAAGGTGGCGAATTGATCAATGAAAAAGGCGAAGCCTTTATGAAAAAATATCATCCGATGGGATCACTCGCTCCTAGAGATATAGTGGCAAGATCTATTGATGCTGAAATGAAACGACTGGGTTCGCAATGTGTTTACTTAGATATGACACAACAAAGTCGCGAATTTTTAAAAAATCGTTTTCCGGTGATTTTTCAAAAATGTTTAGATCTCGGTTTAGATATTAGCTCCCAACCCATTCCTGTTGTTCCTGCTGCACATTATTTATGTGGGGGTGTATGGACTGATCAAGATGGACAAACTGATATTCAAAGACTCTGGGCGATCGGAGAAACAGCTTGTACAGGTTTTCATGGTGCCAATCGATTGGCTTCAAATTCTCTTCTTGAATGTTTAACGATGTCCCACAATTGCTCTGAAAAACTCAAACAAACACATCAATCCATGAGTGTTTCAACAAAGACTCCTCCAGAATGGGAATCTCCTCACCATACCAGTGAAGATGAAATGATTGTGATCTCTCATATGTGGGATGAAATTCGCCAACTCATGTGGAATTATGTGGGGATTGTGCGCTCTACAAAAAGACTTTTAAGAGCGCAAAACAGACTTAAAAATATTTTAACTGAAGTAAAAGATTATTACTCAAACTTTAAATTACATAGCGACATTCTTGAACTCAGAAACATTGCTATCGTAGCAGACTTAAGTGTGAGCTGTGCGCTCAATAGACATGAGTCTCGTGGAATTCATTTTTCACTCGACTATCCAGCTCTTGATTTTCAATCTTTTGAGAACTCTTTAAGTGCTGATCTTTTCGAGGAGAGTCTCCAATTGAGTCTGGATCAGAATGAGAAACTAGATGAAAATATTAAAAAACCCCAACACACCTTTATTTTAAGAGGAGTCAATAGCTAGCTGGTCTTGACCCTTCTATTGAAACTGATTGAAAATAGTAAGTGAGTTATTTTTTAATTTCATACCTGTGGAGGACCGCTTGGTTCAAAAAGAATTTCATCGAAAAGGGTTTGATAATGCAGAGCTGTTTTATCAACTATGGGAATCTCCAGAGCCTGCAGGCACTCTTATTGTAACGCATGGACAGGGAGAACATTCAGATGCTTATGTGCGCCTAGCTGAAGGAATCCAAGAATCTAAATTTGATGTTTACGGTTGGGATTTAAGAGGTCACGGGAGATCTTCAGGTAAGCGCGGTTATGCGGCTTATTTTGAAGAGTATTGCTATGACTATGAAATGATTCTTAAAGCAATCACAGCAGAAATGCGCAAAAAACCACTCGTACTTTTAGGTCATTCTATGGGTGGCTTAATCCTCATCAAAACTCTCTTAGATAATATTTCTATAGATATCAACGGTGTTATTTTAAGTTCCCCACTTTTAGGTTTAAATCATCAAGTGCCAATATATAAAGAAAAGGGAGCTCATCTCCTGAATTTATTAACTCCAGAAGTGACGCTTTCAAATGAGCTTAAATATGAAGATCTCTCAAGAGATCCTGCAGTTGTAGAAGAATACCAAAGAGATGTTTTGAGACATGATCGTATTTCTCCTGGGGTGTTTCTTGGCTTCTCTAAAGCCATGCCGATTACTTTATCGCGAGCTTCAAAATTTAAATACCCGTTACTTTTGCAAGTGGCTATGGCCGATAAAGTTTGTAATCCTCAAATGAGTTTAGAGTTTTTTGAACAGTGTGGATCCCCAGAGAAAAAACTCATTAAATATGAGGGTGCCAGTCACGAAGTCTACAATGACATTGAGATAGTCAGACAACAAGCTTACAAAGATGTGATTCAATTTTTAAAGGAAACGGTTGATAAAAATGCTTAAGTTTTTAATTTTTTCCCTCTTCTCTTTTCAATTATTCATTAATGGCTGCGCAACTAATAAAGTTAAAAATTCAGATATTTTAAAATCTGAAGTCAACGACAAGTACATCCCTCTTTTAGAAAAATACAGCGACAAGGTGCAAATTTATTCTGGATTAGAAAACGTTCTTGAAGTTCATGGAACTTTATTAAGTTCTCCAGTTCTTGAGTCTCAGCTTGAGCTCAATCAAGCTTCTTATCAATGGAATCCTGAAGTTCTCAAAACAGAGCTCACTAAAACTCATGAAAATTCTTCTAAATACACAGAAGTCTTTATAAGCCTTTTCACTCCAGAAAAAATACATGATGATCTCAATAAGAACAAAACACTTTGGAAAATTTTTCTTGATGTGAATGGAAAACGTTATGAAGGAAAAGCGACGAAAGTAAAATTACTTACCGCTGAAATTCAAAACACATACCCTTACCATAATAAATGGCTCACACCCTATGTGATTAGCTTTCCAGTTCCAACAAAAGAAATTGATAATCAAACAGCAAAACTTACATTAACTGGGCCTATTGGATCAGCACAATTAAGTTTTCCAAATAAGTAATTTTTAAAATTTTAAATTCAGTAACATTAATTGTACTGCTTGTTTAAAACTTTAGCATGACAGTTTTTCAACTCAATATTGAGTTCATAATAATTACTTATTCAATTAAGTAAAGTTTACTCTTTTCTAATTTATATTAAGCGTTTAATTCATTTTAAAAGCCTTGGCCCACACTTTGCTCAACACGATATCGTGAGAAGAATATTTTAACAAAAACTTTCTTCAACTTTTAAAAGTGTCACCTATTTGAACAAAGGAGTTTAAAATGACATCTGTTAACGGTCCTAACAAAGGTCCTTCAAAAGTTATTCGAAGTGTAACTTTAGGACTTGGTTTAATTGCAAGTGTCTCTTCAGTATTTTCTACAATGCCTGCACAAGCATTTATGACTAAAGGTGGCGCAAGCATGCTTTCCGCAGATGCAATCAGAGCACAAAACATTGCTCTCATTCTTCCACAGATTCCATGGTTCCCAGCTGCCGATCTTGCTGAGTTTGATAGAACTATCAACCAATCAAGAGATGAGGTTCGTCAAAAAGTCAGCCAAGAATTTATGGACATGTTAAAACCAATTCTTGATGCTGGCGGTGATGCTGGTCAAGTTATTGAACCTCTTGCTAATATCTTATTAACTTTTGATTCTCTTCACGCAAAGCATATTCAAGATTCTTCTGCAAAATTAGGAGTCTCTCTTGAAGCTATTTTCTCTGCAGAGTTTGATAATCTTTACAGAGTTAATGATATTAAACCAAATGAACGCAAAGCTATGTTTGCAATGTCTCAGTTGCTATCTGGAATCAGACATAAAATTAAAAATAGACTCGAACTGACCGCAGATGAGAAAAAATACATTACATCTGGTGTTCGCTTTTTACCATTTGGTACTTGGACCATCAGCTCAAAAGGAAAAGTAAATTTAACTTTCACACTTGAAAATATCTTAACTGGAGAGCGTATTAATTTTGATGCTACTGGACCCACAGAAGCTGCCGCAAGAAAACTTGCTTACAACGTTTTCGCGTTCTTCCAAACAAACGAATATACTGGTTGGAAAAATCCACAACAAGCTAATAAATGGATCCCACCAAGTAGAACAATGCCAGAAGCTAATGCCACAACAGCTCGTTTGTTTTGCAGAAACCAAGGTGGACGTCTTCCTTATGCAAGAGAACTTTTGCTCGCTATGCAAGGTGGAGAATTTCATGAAGGTGGTATCCCAGTATTTAAAGATAGCGAGATCTGGTCTGTTGCTGATAAACGCAACCATGATGAGCAACATTACTACTTTGTAGGACAAGAAAAAGCTTCTGGTGGTGCCATCAGAACAAGCGCTGGTTACGGTAATATCGTAGGTAAATACTGGTGTATCAAAGGTGAAACTTCTGAAGGAGTGAGATTCTTTGAAAGCCTTTACACTCAAAAACGTAAATTCTTAGCTGCTAACGAAGAAGAAGGCGTTAAAGCTATCAATACAATTTTAAAACAAACTGGCGAAAATGAATTAAATCCTTCAATGACAAATCCAACTTTTGGATCTATCAAAGAAGCTTTCGCAGCACTTAAAAAACTTAACGTAAAAATTTCTATTCCTAAATCATTAGAAGAGTAATTTCTAATTCCTAGGATATTAAAATATTAAAGTTTAAAAAGCGTGGTAGAAATATCACGCTTTTTTATTATTTAATGATAGACCCCAAGATTTTAAAATTTCATCTTCTTCTTCTACGGAATGAGCTTTTTTAAATTTAGCTCCAGACTGACCTTGCACTCTTCTCTGACATTCAGCCCACGTCGAATGCTTAGCTACAATTCCTCCAATAGAACTTAAATATGATAAAACCTTTTTCTTTTCTCCTGCCTTTGAAAGAGGACTCCCCTTCATTTCAGGCAAGGCAAACTCGGGCGGATTTTCAAAAGGATCAAAAAAGTAGTGAGCCAAATTTCCTTGATATAAATTAATAGATTCACGCTTTGAAAATGCAACGGCGATTTCATCGCATCTTTCATTGCCATGCACTCCCTTATGGCCTGGGACATATTTAAAAGTCAGTTTAAAGTTTTTAGCCACAGAATCTAATTGAATCCAAAGTTCTTTATTAGAAACTTCTTTACCGTCAGAAGTCTTCCAACCCTTTTTTCTCCATCCCCAAATCCATTGGGTCAAACCTCGAATCACATAAGTTGAGTCAGTGTAAACAATCCATTCGACTTCTTTATTAAAAGGGGATTCTTGAATAAAAGATAAGGCATTTAAGAGCCCAGACATTTCCATTCGATTATTAGTCGTACCAGGTTCAAATCCACCGAGTTCAAAGATCATATTCTGGTGAATAACTAGAGTGCCCCAACCTCCAGGCCCCGGATTGCCAGAACAAGCTCCATCACAATAAATCATATTTTTAGTTTGCAAACTCATTGATGAAACTCCTTTTAGTAAATTGAATGGAAACCCTTAAATTTAAAGGCTTTGGAGAACAAGTAATTCAAAGTGCTCAGGGTTTCAAACAAAAGAAATTTGAGATCGACTCCCCTTAAATCTACTAGCAATTTTGAGCACTCTGTCTAAAGTTATTGCATTTTATTCATTCAAACAAGCCTAAACCTAATCCCTGGAGCTAATAATTTATTAAAGATATCAATAATTTACAGATTTTATGTTTTAACCCATCTACCTTGGCACTGCCTTTGTACTTATTACAAATAACCAAGCTCTCACTGGGAGGATTTTTATGAAATCTGTATTAAGAAATAAACTCTATCTCTATGGTGCACTATTAGTTGCGGCCTCAGGAAGCCTTTCAATTGCTTCTTCGCAAATTGATGCCCGTGAACTCAGCCGCTTTATGGAGCTTTCAAGTGAGATCCCTAAGTCAGTTGGAGTGGCCCAAGAAAAAGAATTAAAACTTGCTTGCGGCAAATTTGATGTCACGTACTATCAATTAAATAACTCAGTGATTGCGGAAATGGAAGCCAATGACGGAACTCAATGTTCTGGCAAATGCACTACAAAGGTTTTAGAAAATACCAAAATTGAAAACATTGATGAAATCAGATCAGCCCTTTCATCCACTTGCGAAAAAACCGAGAGCAAAGAAAAAGATAACAAATTAAGTGTTCACCAAATTCCTGTAGTAGAAATCAGCTTGCCTTCAAACAATCTTAAAGCTGCATCAATCACTCAAGACCAAATTTCACAAAATTCAAATACAGATACTACAACTAATAGTGAAATCGGCAAAAGCGAGTCTTCAAAAATAGAATCCCCTAAAACTGAAACTCCAAAAATTGAAGCTAAAAAAGAAGTTGAAAAAGAAGCTGAACCTAAAAAGAGCCTTGATGAAATGACTAACTCAGAAAGAATGGCGTATTTTGACAAACAATGTAATGTGAAATCAGAAAAATTACAGTGTGCGATTCAAAATCTCTCATCCATGTCTGACCAATTAGTTGATATTGATGAAAAAGAACGTTCAAAACTTATCAATATGTACTATTCAAAAAATATTTTACCACAAGTTAAAAAAATGTTTTCAAATATCAATGGAGATAGTTCAGAAACTGAGGTTGAAAAACTTAAAGATCTTTTAACTCCTTTAGCTTCTTTAGAATATCCAATCGGTAAAGACATTCAAAAAAATATAATGGTTCTCACTTTATCTAAATATAAAACAGCACTTTATAATAACAGTTTAGAATATATTAAATTAAATAAAGACCCTGACCTCTTATCTTATGAGCATGCAGAAAGTAAAAAATATCTTGATGAGAGCACTTTTAATCTTAATAAAAATTTTGAAAATATTGGAACTGCTATTTTTGACAGTGTTGACTCTTCTACAGCTAACCTTGAAGAAGACAAAGAAGTTAAAAAAGCAATTAGAGATCTCAATACTAATTATTTTCGCAAACAAGTGGTGATGAGCCAAAGAATGTTTAACCCCTTTGTAAGCCAAGAAAGCCAAATTAATAAACTGTTATTAGAAGGTGTTAATGCTGATACCAGTGCCGTGATTATGGGACTTTCACAAGCCCCTTCAAATTTACTTCCTGATACAAACTCTGCACCTCAAGGAGTGTCTCCAGAAGTTTTAGGAATAAGATCTGGTGTTGTAACTCGTGGAAATCCAAATATTCCGCAAGGAGTTCAATCGATTCAAAGAACAGATCAAATGTATCCAGCCACTAGCAATCCTGTGATTCCTGGTCGCCCACAAATGAATCAATTTAATAATCAAATCTACCCAGGCCAAAATCAAATGTTCCCATCTAACAATGCTCCATACGACAACAGTAATTATAATAACGGAAGAATGGGAATGCCAGTGCGTGGTGATTTTACAGGAAGAACTATTGGAAATAATGGTAATAACAGAAATGGGAGCGATCGTTTTGGCTCTCAGAATCCATTCCTAAGAAACGATCGCAAATAAATTAAAAAAGAAAGAAGACCGCCATCAAGAATTTTCAGGTTGTGTACTCAGTTGTTGCTCAAGATGTTTCAAGTTGTATTAAAAACTGATGGCGGCTTTAGAAACTATTCCATAAGTAAAGTTATGAGGCAACCCTAAATCGCCACCTGCAAATGCGGAACCCGGCATCAATAATCCCAATTGATTAATCCATTGAACTCTATCTTGCGGCGAGTAAATTGCCGTAAGATCATATTCAAAACCAAATTCTTTAGAATTAACATTTGTTAAATTCACAGACTGAAGTAATCTTGCCATTGTCACAGTATGTTTTAATTCAATTTTATCAGTAACTGCAACAGACACTGTTGGAGAAAGATAAAGTGCATTACTAATAGTCTCATCATCTAAAGCAGTTGCTGTATTTGTAGAACTTCCCCATACTTTAGTTTTTAAGAAGTCCATTTGGCCGAGTCGATGATTAAACATCAAGAATGCAAGATCATAATTTTTATTAAATCCATAACCTTCAAAATCTCTCGTATTAGGATCATCGCCACTCGCAACACCCGCTTTGATGGACCAATTATATTTTGGCGCTTTCAAAGTATTCAATTCAAAAGCGACTCCATATGAGTTGAGAGAAATATCCTCACCTGATGCATTAAAAACTCCTGAAGATCCTTTAAGAAATCCCCCCTCAAGTTTGAAATCAAAGTTTTCAAATGTTTTAGCAAAATAAACATTGATATTGCGGTAACTAAAACCACCACCAATATGATCACCATTTAAAGCATCAATTGGCGCATCATTAATACCCGATTTGCCACTACGATTTTGATTAAACATTCCAATGCTTGAGCCAGATTCTGGATGCTCGTATTGAACAATAAAAATCTGATCTGTGATATCAGAACCTTGTTGAGGGTTTTCATCATACACTTTAGAAATAATTGGCATTAAATAGGTATTACCAACTACAAATTTGTATCCAACTAGATCTTGAATATCGTTCCAATGATCAAATGCGCTATTACCTGCATTATGCGACATTCCTGTTCCAAAATGAAGAGGTGCTCTACCCAATAATAAGGAGCCATACTCTTGATTAATATTTAAATAAAGCTGACTCACTCTAAGCTGAGTTGATCCTTGAGTTGTATTCATCACATTGCTATCCATAGCATTTGTTGATGAGGCTCCGCCAGATCTCACTCCAGGACCCCAAACTTGTCCCATCTGTGAATTTGGGTATTGAGAATTAGGAAGAACTTCAAACTTACCCATAATATAAATCCCATCACCTGCAATGATTTTTGGATTTAAATTAAAATGATTTAATAAATATGATTTTCTTAGTTTTGGATTTGCTAAAGAAGTGCTTTCCACCTCAACCCACTCAGAACGATAGGATCCAGACCAATTAACATCAACAGCGAAAACATTATTAACAAGAATAGTTATTAAAAATGCTGTTAACATCCCTGTTACTTTAAAGTTTAAACCTGAGTTGCTTTGTGCTTTCGCCATTGATTGCCTCATCATTGATACAATTCCTTTATTAATCACTCTTTGACTTAATTTATTTAAAATTTAAAGAAACAAATTTAATTAATTTGATTCAATAATACCGAGAATATCAGTTTCTCTTAATACTAAAAGCTCCTGACCATCGATTTCAATCTGAGCACCTGCGTAAGGAGAAAATAAAACCACCTCACCTACAGAAACTCCCACTGGATGAACATGACCTTTTTTATCTAAATGACCACGCCCAACAGCTACAACTTCACCTTTTTTGTTTCCTACATGCTGAACAGTATCTGGAATATACAATCCACCCGCAGTTTTTAACTCTGCGGCCATCACTGAAACAAGAATACGATTATCAAGAGGTGTGATTCGAGTTTTAGATTTTGTAGGGTTTTTTACAACAACTGTACTTTTTGCCACAACTGCTGGAGTTGTTTTTGCTGGCACTTTTGCATTTACAGAAGCCACTGCTTTAAATGCAGCTTGAACTGCCGCTTTTACATTTTTTTTAACTGGAGAGCCTTTAGCAATAACAGCAGGCTTTGAGGCTGTTTTTTTAACTACGGCTTTAGGTTTGACAGTTTTTTTAGCAACAGTCTTTTTAACTGGTGCTTTTTTAGTAACCGCTTTTTTTAAAGGCGTTTTTTTTGCTGGAGATTTTGTTGCCTTGGTTTTTTTTGTTACTTTTGCTTTAGCCTTTGCCACGTTTTCCTCGTTCTTCTTCGTAGTATTTTCTGTAAAGGATATCCCATTCTGGAGAACCCTGAACAACTCCTCTTTTTAAAGAGTTTACTTTTTCGGTTGCTTTTTTATCTAATTCTTCTTCTTCAGCCATGAACTCAAGAACTGCTTTTTTTGCTAATTTAATAGCTTGGCTTTCATCAGAATACTCAACTAAGTCATCATCCCAAATTTGATCCGTGATCACATGAGCCAATCGAATTTGTCTATCTTCGGAAAGTATCATAAAATGACCTTTCTTTCTTTAGCGAGTTTTTGCTTCAACATTTGAAACATCTTGCCTCTTTGAAATTCACCTGGATTGGTTTTTTCAAGCCCGTCTAACATTTTATTCACTTCTCTTTCGAGATCAATTTCTTTTTGAAACTCGGCTTTGACGGCTTCAACGGCGCGAGAAAAAACTTTTTTCTCATCCTCTTTGAATGTGACAATATTGTGTTTCTTCCAACTCTCAAAAACTTTTGAAACAAGATAATCAATTTGCTGTGTTGTTAATTTCATAACTTTGACTAAACGATGTCGACCTTATATTGTCAAGAAATGAGAAAAAAAAAGTGGATCCTCTTTATTCTAATTTTCGTTCTTTTATCAGCCCTATGCGGCATCACATTAAGCTTATGGATGAATCAACTCTCAAAAGAAGTTGCCACCAAAATGCAATCTCGCTCCCTCTTAAATCCCACTGAGTTCTTTGCTTCAGGTTTTAAATTTGCACCCACTCAAAGAATTTCTCTTCAAGATGCAATCATTCAATTAAAATCAAGCGGCTATAGAGAACGCAACTCTTCGCAAAATATTTTCCCTGGCGACTATTCAGTTTTAAGTGAATCCAGTTTAAAAATTTTTGTAAAAGCTCATGAACTCTCACCAGAAATCTCTGCAACTCTTCAATGGAATTTAGAAAAACATATCTTAGAGTCCATCACCAAAGAGGATGGGATTCTTCTAAATTTTTTAGAACTTGAACCCTTAATAGTGTCTCAGTACTTAGAAAACGAACCTATTCGACAAAAGAACGTCGTCTTGGGTGAAATTCCACCCGTTTGCCTCAAGGCCGTTATTGCCATAGAAGACTTCCATTACTTAGAACATGGTGGCATTTCTTTTACGGGGATCTTTAGAGCTTTTCTAAAAAACATCTCTTCAGGAAAAATTGCCCAAGGCGGAAGCACCATTACCCAGCAACTTGCTAAAAACTATTTTCTCACAAGCGACCGAACCCTTAAAAGAAAAGTTAAAGAATTAGGATTAGCACTCATACTTGAATCACAGTTTTCAAAAGATGATATTCTAGAAACCTATTTAAACATTATTTATCTTGGGCAATCAGGCACTTTTCAAATACGCGGCTATGAAGCTGCATCAGAATATTATTTTGCCAAAAATCTCAAAGACCTCACTTTGCCCGATTGTGCTTTACTAGCTGCACTTGTTAATGGCCCTGGAGTTTACAATCCATTTACAAAACCAGATAAGGCACTCCAAAGAAGAGCACTTGTTCTGACTAAAATGAAAGAAAATGGCTTAATTTCAAATCAAGATTTTTTAAATGCGACAGCAATGCCTTTACCTCAAAAAACGAGCTTTTCGATTGCAGGTACAGCTCCGTACTACCTAGATGCAGCACGAAAACAAATGGAATCAGAAAATATTGATATCAAAGGCGCTAAAATTTATACCGGACTCCGATGGGATGCTCAATTTGCTGCTCAAAAAACTTTAAATGAACAAATAGACAAAATCACTGCAAACAATTCTTGGATTCAAAGTCGTAAAGAAAAAGGCAATCAGCTTGAAGGACTCATCCTAAGTGTCGATACTCAATCCGCACTTTATGAGGCTGTAGTTGGCGGAAGAAACTATAAACTCACACAATTTAATCGAGCTATTGAAAGCCAACGTCAAGTTGGATCCTTATTTAAACCTTTTGTTTACTTAACCGCTCTCGCTCAATCTGGACAAAAATTTAACCCCGGCACACTTATCAAAGATGAAAAGATTTCTCTCATTGTAAACCGAAAAAAATGGAGTCCCGATAATTACGAAAAAAAGGAATATGGAAGTATTCCTCTTGCTATGGGACTTGTAAAAAGCCTCAATCTTGCCACAGTTCAACTCAGTCAAGAAATCGGAATTGATTCTATCATTGAAACAGCTCAGCTTTTTGGCATTACCTCAAAATTAGAAAATGTTCCCTCAGTGGCATTAGGGTCTTTTGAAATGCACCCCACTGAAATTGCTCAAGCTTATATGGGATTTGCTAACTTTGGCAAATCTGCACCTCTTTCATTTGTCAGAAAAGTCATAGATAGCAATGGCGAAACTCTTTACGAGTTTGAAAATGAATTTAAAGAAGTCTTACCTGCAAACCAAGTGGCAAGTCTTGTTTCAATAATGAGTGAATCTACTAAATGGGGAACAAGTAAAGCGATTGCACAAGCTGATTTAGGTATTGAAGTTGCCGGAAAAACTGGAACCACTAACGATAATAAAGATTCATGGTTTGCAGGATTTACTTCTACTCATTTAGCAATAACGTGGGTGGGTTTTGATAATAATGAATCCACTCATCAAACAGGAGCCAGTATTGCTGTTCCTATTTGGATAGATTATATGAAAAACATTAAGGATCGTTTACAAACGCAACTTTTCCCTTGGCCAACGGAAGGCGGTTCTTTTCAAAATGTAGATATTCCAAAATTCAAGGACAATGGAGAGCTCGAAAGCTCTCCACAAAAAACGATGTTGTATTTTGCTAATTAAAGATGAATTTCAAAACCTTCATAAGCAAATCGCCATTTGACTTGATGAAGTTCTTGATGATTTTTAGCAGCGGTTTGTTTACGCCAATTATAATACTCTTCGGTTTGAGTTTTAAGTTCAAAAATTTGTTGTTTGCTTGCCCCAGGATCATGGTGAGCAAAAATAACATAATTAATTTTTTCTCTGAATGCGAGATCTAAACCTAATTGAGCCGCGCTATGACCCCAATTAGATTTTTCAGCTAACTCAGGCAAAGTGTATTGAGCATCAAAATACATTAAATCAACCCCTTGATAAAGAGGTAGATCTAAACCTAAGGCCTCACGACTGATTCGAGTGCCTTCGGTATCTACACAATGGGCGTAACCTTTGCCACCAGATTCAACTTTAAATCCCCAACACGGGTCTGGATGATCTAACATGTAAGGAGTGACTTTTATTTCATTTATTACAAGGGGCTTTCTTGGTTCTAAAGTATGAAATTTAATTTGAGACCCAAGAGCTTCAAATGGAACAGGAAAAAATGGCTTTCTAAATTTCCATCTAATCACATCTTCCAAGTCAGATTGAACTGCATAAAAATTAATTTTATTCCCAGGAACAAATAAAGGCGCAAAAAACGGAAGTCCCACAATATGGTCCCAATGAAAGTGAGTCAGAAAAATATGAACCTCACCCTTTCCTTGACCACAAGAACCTGTCATCATTTTTTCGCTGAGGTTTCTAATCCCACTTCCACCATCGATAATGATTTGTGTTTGAGGACCATTTACCTCAACACAAGTGGTTGCCGTTCCAAAACCACCTATTGTAGGAATAGTTTTAGAAGACAGATATTCTTTGATCTGCTCTGGCCTGTTAAAGCCCTTATTAAAAAAATCTTCAAAAAGTTGTTCAATATCTTTGATCATCCGCTTAGGCGGCGGTGATGATGGCAATGATCCTCGAACTCCCCAATATGTAAGTTTCATAGACATACTTAAAGCATAAAGCTGACATCAGATAACTGACAATAAGAATCCCAATGAACTCGTCCTCCTTTATATTTTCTAAATCTAAGTCTGAGTTTCATTGAATTCTCTCTCTCCAGCCTTTAAGCTATAAACTCCCAAATAATTGAGACAAAGGTCAAAAGAATATGAATTCATCAAAATTCAAATCCGTTGAGGATGCAAAACTGCATCTCAGGAAATTTTCATCAAAAGAAAGAGCCCTTAGTAATGTACGTTTTTTTAAGACTGGACCTGGTCAATATGGTGAAGGTGATCTTTTTATAGGTGTGACAGTCCCTGATACTAGAAAAGTTTCAAAATTATTTAAACATCTTTCTTTTACGGAACTCAAAAAACTCTTACTAAGCCCCTACCATGAAGACAGACTTTTAGCCCTACTCATACTTATTGAAAAATACCAAGATGCAAAAATATATGAAGATCAAGAACAAATCATTCAGTTCTACCTTTCACAAACTCATAGAATCAACAATTGGGATTTGGTCGATGTAAGCACTTATAAAATTCTTGGTCACTTTTGCTTAACAAATAAAACGACAAATAGAATGGATGAACTTATAAAATCCCAAGATCATTGGGAACGAAGAATCGCAATGGTAGCAACACTTGCTTTTATTCGTGCTAACAAAATAGAGATTGTATTTAAATATGCAAAAATGAGATCAAAAGACAAAGAAGATCTTATGCATAAAGCTTGTGGATGGATGCTTCGAGAAGCTGGAAAGAAAAACGCTGAAGAGTTACGAAAATATATTAAGTCGAACGGTGATAAAATGAATCGAACGACTTTAAGGTACGCTATTGAGAGGTTCTCTAAAAAAGAAAGAGACGATATTCTTTTCTCTACACGTACCTTAAAATAAAGGTGCTTTAAAAAATCGCCTCATCAAAGTATAAAATTAATTAATCTCAAATTAAAGCAATGTCTCATTAAAACACGCCTCAATTATTTACTTAAAATATAAATTTTGAAATAAATAATTGAGTGATTCAATATGATGATTTTATGGGAGTGGAGCAAAAATCTTTGCTATGACTGCTATAATAGCAATAGGCCAAAAAATGCTTATAACTAAGGGGAACATTTCTGAAGTAATCTCATCCAAATTTTTAGCTTTTTTCTCAACTTGAGATTCATTATTTGTCATGACAAATTCCTTTCCGATCACGGAGATTTTAAATAAACCCAGACATCTTATGTAATTGGGATTCTGGACTTTAAACTCTTTACTGAATTTATACCAGCTCATTCTAAGGCTAGCACGATTCTGGAGCATCGTCTAGAATCTCAATAAATCATTGCATCTTTTTTGAGATTTGCTAGCTACTTTCTTCAAAACTCCTTAGCATTAATATATGAAGTTTGCAATTATCCTAGAAGATGATCCAGATTCAATAAAACACCTCGTAGAGGCGCTGGAACTTATTGATCCACAGATCATCATTCAGAATTATACAGACCTCGAAGAATATGCCAAATGGTTTCAAACACTTCTCAATGAGGGTCCTGATGCCCTTCAATCGGGCGGCAAGACAGTTGGACGAAATCCAATCCCTCCTCCAAAACCAGCCCCTCCTCCATCAGATAAACCCGAAAAGACCCCTGCGAAAGCTCCTCCTAAAGAAGATCATCAACTTAAAGCCTTTATCAGTAGCGTAGAATTCTTGGGAGAAAAACATCTCAAATTGATTACAAAACAAGCAGAAGTCTTTCAGCAAAAATTTCCATCAGAAAGTGAGTTTATTGTACCCATAATTTTGACCTCTTTTAACAACGATGGAGATTTTGATCTTTCCAAGTTTACGATTCCTGCCATTAATAATTTAATCTTTAAACCTTTTGATAAGTTAATCTTACAGCAACATCTTGCCCAAGCAATTGCTGGAAAAAGAAAACCCAACACAATGGTGATTTCTAATCAAAAGGTGAATGCTAAAATTGAGATGCTTAAAACTATTTATATTGAAGCCATTGGTGAGCTTGGTTTTGTAAGTCGTTCTGATAAACCTGTCCCTGTGAATAGTTTAGCAAAATATTATGGTGATTTTTTTACCACTTCAAAACATAGATCTGTTCTAGCGATATGCAGAAACTGCATAGATCATCCTAAAATTCCTGGTCAATATTTAGTTTTTCTTCATTTTTTCTCAATCGACAATGATCAAATTTCTCATATCCGAAAAAAGGTCCACGATAAAAATATTCTTCGCTTTACAACGACCCATTGGAGCACACCTCCTGAACATAAATACTCTCAACTACATGGAGTTGTGATCACTCATGGTCATATAGAACCAACTTCCCTTAAAAAATCTTTGGAAGCTGATTTTGTAAATTTAAAAATAGCTTCTTTTGATCACGAAGCTCGCTTGTTTCAAGCTTTAGACCTTAAAAATTTAGAAAAAGAAGTGGGCCTTTGTGCAACACCTGGCTTACCCCCTAGTGGAGAGCTACCTATTCTTTTGAATGAAAAAAGAACTCAGATTTTAGAATTACCTAAAGACCTTGATCCTAATTTTTTGATTTTAGGTTTTCCAATAAAAGATTGGCAAGAATCCTTTTCAAAAGTGGTGACTGCAGTCATTCCTGATGACCAAAATAAGTTTAAAGAATTTATTTCTCACGGAAAGCTTAAATCTAAAGAAAAATTACTTTTTACTTTTAAAGACCCCAAAGGGGGACTCCGTTACATCGAATTTAAAGATGCAAAAGAAGTTAACCACGAAACTTATGGAAAGTCTTTTTCTCTTACAATGGTTGAACTTAAGTTTGAAGAAATTGTTAAAATTAAACTCGAAAGCATTCCGATCTTTACACAAATTAATTTTTTAATGCTTGATGCAAAACTGCTTCTTGAAAAGGGTGAAAAATACTGGAAAGAGTTTGAAGAAAAACTTCACTTCTTTGAAAAAATAAGAGGCTACAGCTCTCTTGAAAAAATAAAAATCCTTGCTTTTTCGACACGTCACCTGACTGAGGATGAAGAAAAACTTGTGGGCCAATTTGCGGATGACCTTTATTTATTTCCTTTAGACAAAGCTTATATTTCTAGAAAAATCTATTCTATCATTCCCGATTTACATCCTGCGGATGATAATCTTGCTACTGATGGAATTGTATTCCAAGATTTTATTAAAGCGATCACCACAATTAAAATTACTGAAATCTCAGAAGCCGGTTTGTGTATGCAATACTCTAGAGCCATTGATAGTGGTGATTTTAGAGAGTTTCACTTACTTACTGATGATGTAATGAACTCCCATGAACTGATTGCTAAGTGTTCCTACAGTGAAAAAGATCAAAAAGAATTTAAAAATAATTTTACTTTTTTTGGTATGCAAGATTATGACTGTAAAAGAATCCGCATATGGATTCGAGAAGCCTACGTCCTCACTAAAAAGTCGTCCTAAAAGAAATTAAAATACTCTCATCTTTAATATCTAAAGTTTGTGTAATATTAGGGTATTTCTCCAGCTGATTTTTAATCCTCAGCCTTTTTGAAATAATCACATTTAACAACGTGAGCGCATAATACTCAGTGGGCCCCAAGTCAGCATACTGCTTAATAGCTTCAACTGAGTCATCTCCAATTTGTTTCATATTCACGAGGGTTGAACAGATTTCATCTTTAGTTTGTTGTTGCAAACATACTTCTGCCAAATGAGAAATTCTATTCAAACTTTCTCCAAAAGAAGATGCTGAATTAATAAAAACCACTGAAAATGTTAGCAATAATCGCAACTTTATTTTCACTCAATTAGAATAAACTTTTTTTATTCTAATTTAAAATTTAATCGTCAAGAAGCCCATCTAGCTGAGGATTTTCCAACAAAAGAATAGGTTGCTTTAGTCTGTACAACATCCAAAGTCCAGGCAAACCCATAACCACTGAAAAAATAAAAAAATGAGGCCATCCAATGCTTTCCGTTAAAATTCCAGACAGAGGTCCTACCCACACTCTACCTACAGCCGAAAAGGCAGATAGTAATGCAAACTGAGTAGCGGTAAATTTTTGATTGCAAAGAGCCATTAAAAAAGACACAAACGCAGCCGTTCCCATTCCACCAGTAATATTTTCAACTGCAATCACTGAAAGTAATAAATGATCCACATGGCTCACATCTTTGAGTGAAACAATCACCCAATTAAAAGGTTGTAAATCAAAGCCACCCCAAGCCCCTTTACCAACAAGAGATAACCAATAAAAACCAAAATTAGAAACAAGCTGTAAAATTCCAAAAAATAAAAGAGACTTATAAAGACCTAAACGACTCATGAGAGTGCCACCCAAAAGAGCACCCGCAATAGTTAACCAGATCCCAATCACTTTATTAACAACACCCACTTCAGCCTGAGAAAAACTCATGGCTTTAATTAAAAATGGAGTCGTGAGTGAACCCGCAAAAGCATCACCCAGTTTATATAAAATGATAAAGAATAAAAACTGAAGAGCACCTTTTTGACTAAAAAACTGTGACATCGATTTATTGAGAGTTTCAAATTTTGCTTTTTGTGCCGCCCACTTTGCAAGAGGCAATGTGATCGCAACACCAATAAGTACTGTTGTCATATCAGACCACTTTTGAATACCAGCAGCATCTAAAGTTAAGATTTTTTCAAAGATAAGCTTAATTTGAGGAAGCAGAATTTTTTGAGATACAAAGTAACCAACAACCACAGCCAAAACGACACTGAGAAATCCAAGGATATCATTTTTAGCAACTGTTTTAGTTGTGTCGCTCATTTTTACTTTTACGGAGGGAATAAATACCAAAGACATCACTGCAGCACCAACCATGATCAGCGACATTAAAGAGTAAATATGAGACCAACTCCATCCAAATCCTTGCTGAGTGTCTGCCCAAATAAGAGTGATTCCTCCAGACAATACCATCGCCAATCGATAACCAAAGACTGCTAGTGAAGACCCAATCCCTCTTTCTTTTGAAGACAAGACATCTGTTCGATAGGCATCAATAACTACATCTTGAGAAGCTGATAAAAAAGCTACCATAACAGCAATTATTGCAAAAAAAGAAGTATCACTTTTAGGGTTTGCTAAAGACATCACCCCAAGCATAGCCGCTAAACTCAATTGACTTAAAACCAACCACCCTCTTCTGCGACCTAAAAAAGGAGGTTCAAAGCGATCCATCAATGGAGCCCACAAAAACTTAAAAGTGTATGGCAAACCAACCAAACTAAAAAGTCCAATCGTGGCCATATCAATGCCATCCATGGTGAGCCAAGCTTGCATAGCTTGACCCGTCAAAGCGAGTGGCAAACCTGATGCAAAACCTAGAATTAAAACAGCTATTAATTTTCGATAGTGTCCAAAAAGTTCTTTTTTTTGTGACACAAAATTTTCACTTTTTAAACTCTGCACCTGGTTCTCCAATTCCATCAAAATCCCCCATTATAGAATGAATCAGACCGAGATTCTATTTAAACTAATTTTTTACGCATTTTCCAGAGTAAATGACTGATATAAGGTCTTCTGACTTCGTTGGTCGCAACCATTAAAAGTTTTGTAATTTTTAAATCATTTGCATCCGTAAAAAGAAGAATAAGCATTTCCTGAATATAATTTGTATTTAAAGTAATATAATTATCAGTGCCCATTCCTAAATTAACGCTCTTTTTTTCCCACCAAGAAAAGGGATGATCCTTATAATCTTCAAACTTTCCGGTAAGTTTATTATTCGAAGATGGAAGAGAAATTAAAGTCACACCTTTTTGAATCATACGATTGAGAACGTCATGCTGGTAATGTTCCACTTCACGAGCTGTATGAAACTTAGCCTTTAAAAAACTAATTTGTTCCTCAGAACTAAGAACAATACCCGCTAATAACTTATCCAAAACATGACGATTACTTCCCCAATCCAATTCAATAAGTTCTTTATATTGAGGGTCTTTATTGAGAATGGCCTTAGATGATTGGTTTTTTTCAATCACTTGCTGATAAAGGCGATGAAAATAAAAGTTAGGATTGATACCTAAACTCAAACCGTGTTCTAGGTTATCGATATGCCAAATATTCATAGCGTTATCAACAGCTTGAATTCCCTTTTTTAAGGTATGCCAGGTTTCCCCATGATGGGATCTGATTTTAAATCCATGATATTGAAGTTTTCTAAAACCACTTTGAAGTTCAAAAAAATGCTCTTTACGATAAAGATCATTTTCATTACCTACAGTATCAATATCACATAAATGTTTTTTAAGCTGAGGGTAGTCTTCAATCATGCGAATGATTTCTGCAATCTGAGATAAAAAATGTTCTTTTTTAGATTTAAATTTTTGATTATCAAAAAAGTTCGCTTCTTTTCTAAATGAAGGGGAGAGGACAAAATCAAAATCTGGATGTGTATCTTGAAACTTTTTAAACCCGTCATACAAACCTAGGCAAACATCCTCTCCCTTCACATCATCGGCTCCTGGGATTTGCTCTGTAGAATTAGAAGATGATCTTGAAAGAGTAAACTTGAGGCGAACTTTTCCCACATTAAATTTATAGTACATTTCCTCAGCCATGTGATAAGCCGCATCTGCATGGGCTTGCTTATCCACTAAAATTAATTTTGGAAGATAAAGAATTTTAAGATATGTCTCAAAACCTTCGTCTTCTTGGAGTCTAATTAATTTATCAATGTCGCTTGCATTATTAATTGGTAAAGCAGAAGGCCCATAAACTTCTGTAATTTTTTGTTCATACAATTCTTTATTAGGACCCTTGAGAAGTTCCATGAGTCTTGGATAAATAAACTCTGCTGACAAAGAACCCGTAAGATGAATATGTTCTTCATGATATTTTAGTGGAAACTTTTTGAAAAAATCAAAAAGTGCGTCTGATACTGGATGTGCCAACAGATGATGAATTGTTGCTTCGTTGATTAAAAAGAGTCTGACTAATCTTTGAAAACCATCCACCAATTCGTAGGCTCTATGGTGTTGATTTTTGAGATCCGACATTAATAATAAATCCAATGTATTCAATAAGGAGACACCATTGGTTTCACTAATAATCTCGGTTAAATACCTTAGGAGAACTCGGTGTGTTTCTTGATCAATTTTGGGTTGAAAATCATGCTTCATACTCTGTGACTCCTCGTATTTCATGCAAACTTCTCTAAATTCTGACTGAATTTTAGGAATGTGACAAGATTCTTTGTTTTTTTAGAAAAATGATCTATAAAGAATTCCTATTTAATCAGCTCTCTTTACAGGAAAGGTCCTATGTATGGCTCACTCTAAAAAAATCATCTCTTTCAATTACACGCTAAAAAACACTCAAGGCGAAGTTCTAGATTCATCATCTGATGGACCTTTGGCATTTTTAGAGGGAGCTGGCCAAATCATTCCTAAACTAGAAGAAGCCATTCTAAAGATGACTCCTGGCCAAAAAGAAACTGTAAACTTATCAGCTGAGGAAGCTTATGGAATGCCTGACGAAAAAATGAAAATGTCAGTTCCCCGCCAAGAAATGGCTCACTTAACTATTGAAGTTGGTGGCTTTTTAAAGCTCGAGCTTGCTGATCAAGATAAGATTGTAAGAATTGCTGAAATCACAGAAGAATATGTGACAATTGACGGCAACCATCCCCTAGCAGGACAAGCTCTTATTTTTAACATTGAATTAGTATCTAGTCGCGCAGCTACGGAAGAAGAAATCGAACATGGCCATGCTCATGGTCCAGACGGACACGATCATCATTAATCCTTTTTGAATTTAGATTGAGGAATTCGCAATGCCTTCATTTGACATCGTCTCAGAAGTAAATATGCAAGAACTTGATAATGCCGTTAACCAGACCCTCAAAGAAATCGAGGGTCGATATGATTTTAAGGGCAGTAAAGCTGAATTAAAGTGGGATAAAAAAACGATCACCTTCATAGCAGAAGATGATTATAAATTAGGAGCTATGAAAGATATCTTGCAAAGCAAAGTTCACCGTAGAGGACTAGATATCAAATCTTTGAAATTTGAAAAAATTGAAGAGATGGGTGGAAGACTCCTCAAACAAGTTGTCACAATCGCTCAAGGAATTGAAAAAGAAGTGGCAAAGGATATTATCAAAAACATCAAGGATTCTAAACTTAAGGTTCAACCTCAAATTGCTGATGATAAAATTAAGGTGAGCTCAAAAAGTATAGATTCATTGCAAGAATGTATCGCATTGATTAAGGGTGGTACTTATCCTGTCCCTTTACAATTTAACAATATGAGAGCTTAATAGAATAACTATGAAAGTTATTTTTTACTGCTTTGTTTTTTTAGTACAGTTTATGTCTGTCTCCCATGCTGAGGCCAAAAAAATGGTCTTTTTGGGAGATTCTCTCACCGAGGGACTTGGAGTCAGCAAAGAGTCTGCTTATCCTTTTTTGATTGACCAAAAAATCCAAAAAATAAGCAAAACTCCATGGACAGTGGTTAATTCAGGGCTGAGTGGCTCAACTTCAGCATCAGCGCCTTCCAGGGTTCAGTGGATATTAAAAATGAAACCTGATTTATGCCTTATTGCTTTAGGGGCTAATGATGGACTTAGAGGTCTTTCAGTCATGGAAATGAAAAAAAACCTATCAGAAGCTATTCAAGTTCTTAAAAAAGCAAAAATTCAAGTCATTCTTGTGGGAATGAAAATGCCTCCTAATTATGGACTTCAATACACACAAAACTTTGAAAAATCCTATAAAGAGCTCGCTCAACTTGAAAAAATCCCCTTTTATCCCTTTTTATTAGAAGGCATGGCGGGCAATCCTCAGTTTAACCAGCCTGATGGAATTCATCCTAATGAAGAGGGTCACAAGGTCATTGCAGAAAAACTTTTTAATTTTCTAAAGGCTTATTTATGATCCACCCAAGAACAACTCAATTAGAGTTAAAAAATATCTATAAGTCATTTTCTGAGTCCCTGCCTATTCTAAAAAACCTCAATTTTTGTATGAATCAAGGTGATATCGTCTCCATTGTAGGTCCCTCTGGAAGTGGCAAATCGACTCTTTTAAGTTTACTTGCTGGACTTGATCAGCCAGATCGAGGTGAGATTATTTTAAATGGTCTCAATCTTCATGAAATGAGCGAAGCCGAACTCACTCAAATAAGAGGGCAGAATATTGGCATAGTTTTTCAACAATTTCATTTAATGTCTCACTTAACAGCCTTAGAAAATGTCATGTTACCTCTGGAGATTCTCAAAGACTCTCTCAATCTCTCCTTTAAGCAAATAAAAGCTCGCGCAGAACAAACCCTTGATGAGCTCGGACTTAAAGACCGAATGGAACATTTTCCTTCCCAACTTAGCGGGGGCGAAAATCAAAGAGTGGCTATTGGCAGAGCCATAGTTACACAACCAAAGTTATTATTAGCCGATGAACCCAGTGGAAATCTTGATGTCGAAACTGGCGAAAAAGTCATGGATCTTTTTTTTAAAATTGTCAAAACTCATTCACTATCCACTATCATTGTAACTCATAGTCTTCAATTAGCCGATCGCTGTGAAAAAAAATACATCATGAAACAAGGTGTATTGGTGGAGGCGTAGCTTGATTTTCAGATGGATTTTAAGAGAGTGGAAAAATAATTTTAGATTCTCCCTTCTCTTTATTTTAACATTATCAATTGGAATGGTTGGTTATTTAAGTTTAGAGATTCTTAGAAGCTCTCTTTCGCTGCAACTCAATGAAAAATCAAAAAATTTTTTAGCGGCAGACATTTCTCTCTCAGCCAAAAGACCCATTACAACTTCTGAAAAAGATTTTTTAATTCAGAATTTACCAGAACAATCCCTCAGCACTGAATTCGTTGAATTCTACTCAATGGCAAGCGCAAAAAAAATGAGCAAACTTGTGCAAATTAAAGCCATAGAGCAAGATTATCCATTTTATGGTTTTTTAAATCTTCAATCTGGTCGCAAAATCGAAAGCCAATCTTTAAAAGAGATTTTAGATTCAAACAAAGCATGGGTCTCCCCTGAAATACTCAGTCGTTTTAATCTTCAAATTGGAGACAGTCTATTTATAGGAGATATTCCTTACACTGTTGCAGATGTTGTCAAAGAAGATTCGACACAAACTTTTAAAATTTCCTCTTTGTCTCCCAAAATTTACATTGGTTTAAAACCCATTAAAAATAGTCCCTTCCTTCAAAAAGGAAGTACCACTCAATATGCAATTCTCTTTAAAATTCAAAAGGCAGTTGATATCAAAAAATTAACATCAGAACTTAATTTAAAATTTTCTGATCCTGCTTTAAAAATTGAAAACTCTTATAATGCCGCTGAGGACTCTGGAAGATTGATCTCCTATGTCAGCGATTATCTTGGGTTGGTAAGCTTAATTGCCTACGTTTTAGCTCTTTTAGGTGGGATTTTTCTTTTTAGATCTTTTTTAAAGTCAAAAATTAAAGAAATGGCTATCTTAAGAACTCTTGGGCTTCAAGAATCGCAAACTTTAAGACTTTATCTTTGGTATATTATTTCATTAAGCATAGTTGCCACTTTATTGAGTCTCATGCTGACTCCTTTAATTCTCAAAATTTTAATCTATTTAATTAAAGACTTTCTGCCGGTTCAGATAGATCTTATTTTTTTGAGTGCCAGTTCATTATTTAATATTCTTTTGCTGGTTATTGGATCTTATCTTTTTTGTTGGCCCATTATTATGAACCTTAAAAAAGTAAAGATCACTCTATTATTAAGAGAAGATCTTCAACTTGAAAAAGTCAGCAGCCCACTTATTAAATTTAAAAATAAAATGCTTTATTATTTGCCTAGCTTCTTTTTTTTAATGGCCCTTATTTTTTGGGAAGCCAAATCTTTTAAAGTTTCAGGATTTTTTATTCTAGGTGTGACTCTCGGATTTTTATTACTTGCAATGATTGGTTATCTTAGTCTTTATATTTTAGAACAATGGATTAAGCCTTCTTCTTGGCCTCTTCAGCATAGTTTCAAATACCTTTATAGAAACCCTCTAACGACCTTAACCCTTTTTGTAGTCATCGGGCTAGGAACACTTCTCATTACTCTGCTGCCACAAATTAAAACAGGTATCAAATCTGAGTTTAGTTTAGATCCTCAAAATCGCCGTCCCAGCTTATTCCTTTTTGATATTCAAAAAGAACAGCTCTTTCAAATGACTGATTTCTTAAACAAAAATCAACTCCAACTCGAAAGCATTTATCCTCTGATCAGAGCTCGACTCATTTCCATTAATAATACTAAGTATGAAAAAATAAACGACCAAGAAGGTTTTAAAACACGTGAAGCCGAAAATGAAGCTCGATTTCGAAATAGGAGTTTTAATCTTACTTATAAATCAGAGCTTGGTGAATTTGACACTCTCAAAGAAGGCAAAGTCTTTAGAAAAGAAAAACTGCCCTCTGATAATATTGCAGAAATTAGCGTTGAAGATAAATTTGCAGAACGTTTGGGGATCCACCTCAATGACACTCTTGAGTTTGATATTCAAGGTGTGGAACAAAAAGGACGAGTGGTTAATTTAAGAAAAGTTAAATGGACATCATTTCGACCTAATTTTTTTGTCATTTTTGAACCTGGTTTTTTAGAAGAGGCTCCTACTAATTACCTCGCAGTTCTTCCTAAACTCACTTCCATGCAGAAAGAACAAACCCTCAACAGTCTCAATAAATTTTTTCCAAATGTATCAGCCATTGATATTTCTCAATTGCTGAATTCTTTTTTAGAACTCATTGATAAAGTTTCCCATATTCTAGAAGTCATGGCTCTCCTCACTTTAATGGCAGGCTTTTCTGTCCTTTTTTCTTTAGTGTCCTTTCAAGCCAAAGAAAGAAAGTGGGATCTTAATATGTTAAAAATCCTTGGTGCCTCCCCTAAAAAAGTACATTATTTTTTTCTTTCAGAGTTTTTAACCATCGGCTTTTTTTCATCACTTACGGGAAGCTTTTTATCCATCGGCTTTTCTTATATTTTATCCCACTTTGTATTTAATGGTGTTTTTGAAATTGATTGGCCCCTCTTATTTTTTCCTGTTTTACTGATTACAACTGCCAGCGTTTTAATTGCATTTGTTTCTGCTAGAAATGTTTTAAATCAATCCCCTAAGGAGTTTTTAAAATGAGCCGACCTCATAAAGAAGCTGATTTCATAGCACATGCCATTCAGCTCTTAAATTCTGGAAATGTTGTGGCAATCCCTACAGAAACTGTCTATGGGTTAGCAGCGGCCATTAATTCTCCTGAAGGAATCAATAAAATTTTTTCAGTCAAACAAAGACCTTTTTTTGATCCACTGATTGTTCATGTGAGTTCCATTGAACAAGCAAAAACCCTCGTCAAAGAATGGCCTCCAGCTGTGGATTGCATAGCTCAGCATTTTTGGCCGGGACCACTCACAATGGTTTTAGAAAAAAACCATCAAGTTTCAGACCTCATCACTTCCGGTCTCCCTACCGTGGGAATTCGCATGCCTCAAAATGAACTCACCTTAAATTTAATCCGTGAGTTGAATATCCCGCTTGCTGCACCCAGTGCTAATAAATTTGGAAAAACAAGCCCCACAACTGCAGAGCATGTCCTTAAGGAATTTCAAGATCAAGTTTTTGTCATCGACGGCGGCCCATGTGAAGCTGGTATTGAGTCCACAATCATAAGTCTTCAAGAATTTACAGATGCCCATTCTAAAAATCTTAAACTCACTTTATTGCGCCCTGGAATTATCATTAAAACTCAAATCGAAGATGTCTTGAAAAAAAATGGCTGGAAAGTCACTTGGACTCCTCCAATCTCAAAACAAATGGCTCCCGGACAAATGAAGCATCATTATATGCCACCCATCCCACTCATTATGGGATCCGCAGTGACTGATGAACATCTTATCCATGAGGTTTCCCGACAAATTAATTTGCTCCCATTAGAGATCGATGGCGTTAAAATTATAAGACCCAATAAAATTCAAAAAATACATCGACTCATTTTACCCGAAGACGCCAATCTATGCGCGCGTCAACTTTATAGCGAGCTCAGAAAAGCTGCTGAAACTAAGGCTGATATCATGTTTTTTGAACTGACAGATTTGCACCAATCTCCCGATTGGGAAGCTGTAATGGACCGCATGAAAAAGGCAGCCTCTTTAATCCTCTAGAAGAGGCTTTAGGCAACTTGAGAATCTGCAATTTTTAAAAGCGTCTCAAGTTCGTGTTCATTAATATTTGTAAACTGAAGACCAATTCCTGGAGGAGAGATTAAACTCCCGCTGCGAATCCATTTTACAAATCCACGACCCTCAATTTCAGATTTATTATTTAAAACTTTTATTTTAAAAAACACTTCGTCGCCAGCAAAAAAAGTCACAGTAGGGTAAGCAATAAAAATTCCGCCATTGCTAATATTAGTTACATCCCCAGCAAAGTGCACATCTCTTACCGTTCCTTCAATTTTAAATTGCGCGGGAATGCGATGACGTGTGAACCAACGTTCCTGAAGAGCTTCAAATTCTCGATTCACTAATCCAATCAACTCAAAAAAGTTAACGGGTTTTGCAAGTAACTCAGTAGCTCCCCACAAAATAGCTTCTTCTTTTGATAAATCAGATTGTCCCGTGACCATTATAAATGGAATGTGGCGCCCAAATTCAACGCGCACTTCTGTTAAAAACTCAACACCCGTCATTATCGGCATGCGATCATCAGAAATAATTAAATGAACCGTATTTTTTTTCATAAACTCAAGAGCTTCTTTGGCTGATACAAAAGAGTTCACCTTATAACGGTTCATAATCAGAAATTCGGCAAGAATTTCACAAATTTCAGGTTCATCATCGACAATAACTACTTGAAATTGGTTTTTTGCTAATTTATTCATAAACATATTATTGCATAAACATGCTAAATGATTTTATGTTTTAACCTTTTGAGGTAAAAAACATGACTTTAGTTAGAACACTTTGGCGATTTATATTATTTGTTTTCGTAATTTTATCCTACTTAATCGTAAGTTTTGCGATTCACTTTGTAACCAGACAACCTAGACTTCGTCGCAAAAGATTTGTTCATAATGTGCATTTCTTTGCAAAACTCTCGTTAAAACTGCTTAAAGGACGTATTGAAGTTAAAAATAGACCCCAAAAAAGTGGCTACCTTGTTGTTGGAAATCACTTAGGCTTTATAGATATTCTGATGATCGCTTCAGAAATTCCCTCTGTATTTGTCACTTCCCAGGAGATGAGAGAAACTCCTCTCTTGGGACTTCTTACGGAAATGGGCGGTTGTATTTATGTTGAACGAAGAGAGCGCTCAAATATTTTGAATGAACGAAGCATGATTACAAATACTCTTCATGAAGGTTTTGATGTGGTACTTTACGCAGAAGGCACATCTGGAAATGGCGAAAAAGTTCTGCCATTTAAAAGAACACTGATGATGGCAGTTGCAGGAACGGATTATAATATTCTACCTGTTTGCACAAATTTTGTAAAATGTGATGATGAACCCTTTTCTCATAAATGGAGAGACCATCTCTGCTGGTATGGAGACATTCCTTTTGCAACTTCTCTTTTTAAAACTCTTTCACTCAATTCTTTTGATGCCAGTATGGAATTTTTAGATGAAGTTAAAGTTGAAAATGAGAGTCAAAGAAAAGAAATCGCAAGTAAGGTTCAGGCATTGATCGAGGAAAAATACATTCCTATCCCAATACCTGCACCTAGTGAAGCTCAAGCTTAGCTCTTCAGCGTCCTACCCCCTCTGACTATCCTTCAACTGGATAGTCAGTATATCCTTTTTCACCTAGAGTGTAAAAAGTCTGATGATCTGCTTCTAGGAGTGTGTGATGGTTTTTAAGCTTTGAAACTAATTTTGGATTTGAAATAAAAGGTCTTCCAAATGCAATCAGATCACATTTTTTTTCTGCTAAATCAGCATCTGCTTTTCTAAGATTGTAACCTCCTGAAAGAATCAAAACGCCTTTAAAGTGAGTGCGAATGAGTTGTTTAATTCTCGGTTTAACTTCTGGGGCTCCAATTGAACTATGATCCACAACATGCATATAGAGAATACCAATATTTTGTAAATCCATCGCGAGTTTTTCATAAACATCATCTGTATGACCGCAAACTTCGATGCCGTTAAAAACTCCATAAGGAGACACTCTTAATCCTACTTTTTCGGGGCCAATTTTTTTAGCCACTCTTTTAACAACTTCGTTTACAAATCGGAGTCGGTTCTCAATGGATCCTCCCCATTGATCCGTTCTTTTATTGCTGGCTATATTGATAAATTGCTCAACAAGGCCATTAGCTCCATGGATTTCTACTCCATCAAAACCCGCTAACATGGCAAGATCTGCAGAATGCACAAACTCTTGAATGGTATTTTCAATATCACTTTCAGTCATTTCTTTTGGCTGAGGACAAGGTTGCATTCCCTCAGCATCGGTCCACATTTTACCTTCATGAGCAATTGGAGAAGGAGCTAGAATTTCAACACCAGAAGGCATATTTGCTGGATGACTCACTCTCCCACTATGCATGAGCTGAACAAAGATTTTAGATCCAGCTGCATGCACTGACTCTGTGACTTTTTTCCAAGCTTGCACATGTTCATTAGTGTATAGACCTGGCATTCTTGGGTATCCAAGGCCATTATCTGAAGGCGACATTCCTTCAGTAATAATTAGACCCGCTTCAGCTCTTTGAGAATAATATTTTACAACGCTCTCATCAGGTAAATTATTAATGCAACGACAACGAGTCATTGGCGCCATCACAGCCCTGTTATTGAGTTTCATGGCTCCCATTGTAAAATTAGAAAATAAAAAATGATGATTATTAACAGACACAACTTCCTCCAAAAACTAAGTTTTCAATGCAATAGCCTTACATGATCTAGAATGGAGATTTAAGCTATAGCAATTTCTCAAAATTTGTTTGGATGTTAGATTTTGGGAATCTGTGTCTCATTATAGGTCTATTGGTTGAAGAATTTTCTAATCGTTAAGGGCTACATAGTAATCTCCTCAACACTTCAAATACTCAGTTTGTGAAAGATAATATTCCTTCATGGAATCTATTAAGGAAGCTGAATCAAGGAACGGATTTTAATATTCTACCTGTTTGCACAAATTTTGTAAAATGTGATGATGAACCCTTTTCTCATTAAGGTTCAGGCATTGATCGAGGAAAAATACATTCCTATCCCAATACCTGCACCTAGTGAAGCTCAAGCTTAGCTCTTCAGCGTCCTACCCCCTCTGACTATCCTTCAACTGGATAGTCAGTATATCCTTTTTCACCTGGAGTGTAAAAAGTCTGATGATCTGCTTCTAGGAGTGTGTGATGGTTTTTTAGTTTTGAAACTAATTTTGGATTTGAAATAAAAGGTCTTCCAAATGCAATCAGATCACATTTTTTTTCTGCTAAATCAGCATCTGCTTTTCTAAGATTGTAACCTCCAGAAAGAATCACAACACCTTTAAAGTGAGTGCGAATGAGTTGTTTAACTCTTGGTTTAACCTCTGGGGCTCCCATTGAACTATGATCCACAACATGCATATAGAGAATACCAATTTTTTGTAAATCCATCGCGAGTTTTTCATAAACATCATCTGTATGACCGCAAACTTCCATGCCGTTAAAAACTCCATAAGGAGACACTCTTAATCCTACTTTTTCGGGGCCAATTTTTTTAGCCACTCTTTTAACAACTTCGTTTACAAATCGGAGGCGATTCTCAATGGAACCTCCCCATTGATCCGTTCTTTTATTGCTGGCTGTATTGATAAATTGCTCAACAAGGTAACCGTTGGCTCCATGAATTTCTACTCCATCAAAACCCGCTAACATGGCAAGATCCGCAGAATGCACAAACTCTTGAATGGTATTTTCAATATCACTTTCAGTCATTTCTTCTGGCTGAGGACAAGGTTGCATTCCCTCAGAATCCGTCCACATTTCACCTTCGTAAGCAATTGGAGAAGGAGCTAGAATTTCAACACCAGAAGGCATATTGGCTGGATGACTCACTCTTCCACAATGCATGAGCTGAACAAAGATTTTAGATCCAGCTGCATGCACTGCATCTGTGACTTTTTTCCAAGCTCTCACATGTTCATTAGTGTATAGACCTGGCATTCTTGCGTATCCAAGGCCATTATCTGAAGGCGACATTCCTTCAGTAATAATTAGACCCGCTTCAGCTCTTTGAGAATAGTATTTTACAACGCTCTCATCAGGTAAATTATTAATGCAACGACAACGAGTCATTGGCGCCATCACAGCCCTGTTATTGAGTTTCATGGCTCCCATTGTAAAATTAGAAAATAAAAAATGATGATTATTAACAGACATAACTTCCTCCAATTAAAATTAAGTTTTCAATACAATAGCCTAGCATGATCCTGAATAGAGATTTAAGCTATAGCAAGTTCTCAAAATTTGCTTGGATATTAGTTTTTTGGGAATCTGTTTCTCATTATAGGGCTACCTGTTGAAGAAGTTTCCACTCGTTAAGGGCTATATGGTAATCTCCTAAACTCTTCAAATACTCAATTTGTGAAAGATAATATTTATTCATGGAATCTATTAAGGGAGCTGTATCAATTTTGCCATTTTTGTAATTCTTTTGGTTCTCATCCATAGCCTTTTTTCTGAACTGGATTACAGCATCAGCTGATTTAGCCACTTCATAGGTAGATTGCAATTTTTGATAGGATTCCTTGAATTGACTTTCTAGATCCATCTGTATTTTTTCAAAGTTAAGTGATTCCAACTCCTCTGATTTTTTTTGTGTTAATAGAGCTTCATTTTTGATTCTATCTTCTAAATCAAAACTGAGTTTAAGTCCCACATAATAACGATTTTGACCAAAACTTAAAATTTCTTGTTGATTGGAATCTAATTGATTCGCAAGCCCTGTACTGCTCACTTGGCCAATAATTGAGAAATTCGGTTTATACTGTGATTTTGTAATTTCTAATAATTTTTTAGATATTTCTAAATTCTTCTTTTGCAGCAAATAACCTCTAGCTTCAGTGATTTTTAAAGAATTTTCTTTTAATTGCGGCAATAAAGGTAGCGTTTTAGAAACTTTTAAATTTAACTTTGTCTCTAAGGGCAAATTTAAAATTTGCATGAGATCATCTTTGTTTTTTAAATAAAGCAATTCCATTTTGAGTACATTTTGTTTTTGTATTTCTAGTTCTGCTTGAACTTGTGCAATATCTCCCGGAAGGGCAAAACCATACTGCGTGTTCCTCTTTATAGAATCGACCAATCTATAATAATGCTGCTGAATCGCTAGCGACTGCTGATAGGTTTCTTGAGTGATATATGTATTCCAAAACGAATTTAGGCCATCTAAAATTAATTTTTGTTGATCCATCGTTTCTTTTAATTGGTTGGCCTGTTTTTTATGTTCAACAATTTGTAAGTTGATTTGATCTATTTCACCTAATAAATTTTTCCACAGAGATTGCTCGACACTTAAACCCAAAAAACCCAGATTATTTATTGAATCAGAATTTAAAGACTGTGATGGAGAATTTAAAAAGGTTTTTTGAATTCCTATTTTGGTTCCAGAATCATAGGTTTTGGAGAGCAATAAATTATTTTTAAATCTAAAGGCTCTTGCATTGAGATTTGAAATGATCTGATTTCTATCATCTTCATAACTACTCTCTAAATTGAGTTTCCATCCATCATCTAATGTGGCTCTCATTGCTTGCAGATTTTCAATTTGATATTTAATTTGAATCTCTTCATTGATCTTACTTTGCTTTAAGATCAGATTGGGAATTTGCTCTGCACTTAAAGATAAAACTTTTTCTTTAGAGGTTTCTATAGCTAAAACATTCCAACCGAGGAGGAATGAAAATATTATTAACCAATTTTCTAATCTAAAAAATAATCTATTTATTACATTTTTCAATATAGACTTGTTCAACATATTAACACCTCTTGCTCTCTGAAAGTGTCCAAGCAATCGACAATAACTAGAAAAAACTCAAGAGTTTGAAAATTTAAGTTTTTTGAGAATTGTTAATGATAAGTACACCCCACTAATTAGATTATGGAGAGATTCAATGAGCAAAACAACTCATAAATATATTGCAAGACTTTTTACTCTCGTTGGGATGATCAATTTCTTGGTCTCCTGCAATCCAAACGCTCACAAAACTCAATCGAACCTCTCCCAGGCTGAAAAAAATATTTTTATGCCCACTGCAAAAGTGGATAATTTTAAAAATAAGGTTTTAATTAAAAAGAATCACTTTTTTCGTCCTTCTTTGGACATTAAAAATAGACTTAATAGAACTTCACCAAATAAATTATCATTTCAATTAGCAAAACCTAACAAAGAGTTTGAGTCGCGTACTTGGACAAATGAATACCTTTCAAAAGAAGATACAATTGATAATAAATTAGATCTTGCTGTAATGATTAAAAACTCTTGTATTACAGATCATCCTAAGGAGCTTTCAAAATTTACCGAAATTAAAAAATTCTTACAAATGAACACACAATCACTCCAAAAAGAAATGGATGTGCAAGTTTATTCTGCCCGCGTATCAAGTCAAATTTCGATTAATGAGCTCAACTCTCGACTGCAAGATGAGCCTTGTATTCTAGCAATCACCCAAAATGATATCATCAAACAATTGCAAGCTCCAGATCGAACGTTTTCAAAACAAGATCACCATCGTGTTCTAAAAACAAAAGTGGCATTTAAAAATTACTTTAAATCGCTTTCTGATAAAAGCCCCTCTGTAAGAATTGCGATTGTCGACTCAGGAATCGACTTCACTCATCCAGATTTAAAAAATCACATTTGGAAAACCCCAGAAGGACTCAGATCGGCAAACTTTTCTAAACAAAAAAATGCCTTAGACATTGCCGGCCATGGTACGCACATTGCTGGACTTATTGGAGCTTCAGCTAATAACAAAAAGGGGGTTGCCGGTGTTCTTAATACTGGTAAGTACGAGCTCATGGCCATTAAAGTCCTCAACGAAGAAGGATTGGGAGATGTTGTATCTATTGTAAATGGTATGCTCTACGCAATAGATAATCATGCCGATGTAATTAACCTTTCTATTGGAGGCAATGGTTTTAATGACTTATTCATAGAACCCATTCGCAGAGCTTATTTTAAAAATATTCCGATTGTCGTTGCCGCTGGAAATGATTCCCAATCAATTAAAAAATATTATCAAACTGCTGCTGGCTTTGGCGATACTCCCGGATTAATTATCGTAGGTTCAGTAGACTCTAAAAATATGCAAAGATCCATTTTTTCAAATTTTGGAAACATGGTTGATATTTCTGCACCTGGCGCCATTGATACCACTGACACAGATGCCCCTTGGACATGTGTTTTATCAACTTTGCCTACGTTCAACAATGAACTTGGTAAAGACAGTCGTAATTATTCCACTGAATACGAAGAAGGCACAGACTACGGATCTGCTTGTGGCACCTCAATGGCAGCACCGCTTGTGACAGGAGCCATCGGTTTAATCATTAAACATTTTAAATCTAACAATTTATCATATTCTTCAGATTTTATTGAAAAAGTCTTAAAATCAAGCTCCATCAAAATTAAATCAGAAGATAGCAATGACAATAAAATATTAAATCTTGAAAGACTGGCGTGGACGCTTGAACAAATCCACGAAGTGAAAGCGGAAGACCAAGGCATTGATCTTCAAAAATCATTTAAAACATATTTAAATGAGACCTTTATTAATTTATTTCTTGAGGATTATAAATCGAGTCTAACTTTTAAAAGTCTTCTTGAAAGCCTCGAGAACAAAAGTCTTTCAATCTATAGTCTCAATTCAAAACTCATTAACACTCAAGAATATTCTAAAATGCCAACTAAAGAACTTGATCTGAGAATTGCTATGAATATTGTTGGAAAGCAATTAACACCTAACTACAAAAAACTCTATGTGACTTCACTCCTAGAAACAGCAAATGATACTAAAATTAAAAAAGTGGCCCTAGATAATGTTTTAGATTCACTTCTTCTCACTCGTGAAGCTCTTGCCAACATGAAAGAACGTGGTGTTTTTGGATACCCAGTATATCCCTCAGATGTTGGAAAAAGTCCTGAGGAAATTGAAAAATTAGAATACAAAAGAGTTGAGCTCGCTGAAAAATATCGCACTAAAAATCTTCGTTCACCAAACACAGCTGCTATTCAGCAAATCTTATTAGAAGCAGAAGAAGCCATTAAACAAGAGGCCCTGCCTAAGACAACAGAGCCTCAGAAACTGGGTCCACCGGTTTCGATGGTGACCCATTAATTTTATATTTATCTAACTAAGAGGTTCAAATTGACATGTAAAATGTCTTAAAAATTGCGGTTGCTTAGTAATTTTAAATCCTCTTAATTTGTTCGACATCGGTTTTAAGTGGTGAATCATTTCAATCATGTAATCCACATGACTTTGAGTATAGACTCTTCTAGGAAGAGCTAATCTCACAAGCTCTTTTGGGGCTGCAGTTTCAACTCCTGTTTGTGGATTCACACTTCCTAACATAACAGTCCCAACTTCAACTCCACGTATGCCCACATGCTCATAAAGAGCAACTGCTAAAGATTGACCAGGATACTGCAAGGCAGGAATGTGAGGCAAAGAAAGAGCGGCATCTATATACACAGCGTGACCACCCCAAGGTCTCACCGTTGAAAAGCCAGCCTCTTCAATACCTTTTCCAAAATACTCTAAAGACCTGATTCTGTAACAAAGATAATTCTCGTCCACAACTTCTTTAAGACCTTGTGCCAAGGCTTCAAGATCTCTCCCTGCTAAACCACCGTACGTAGGAAACCCCTCAGTGATCACCATCAGGCTTCTGACAGTTTCAGCAAGGCTTTGATCTTTCATGGCTAAAAATCCACCGATATTTGCAAAAGCATCTTTTTTCATGCTCATCATGGCACCATCACCATAAGAGAAAAACTCTTGTGCAATGGACTTCACAGATCTTTGTGACTGCTGAGGCTCCCTTGTTTTAATAAAATAAGCATTTTCAGCAAAGCGAGCGGCGTCTACATATAACGGAATTCCAAATTCATTTGCAAGAGCTCGGGTCTCTTTCATGTTCGCCAATGAAACAGGCTGACCACCAACGGAATTATTAGTCACTGTCATTATAATTAAAGCTGTTTTTGATTTATTCACCTCTAAAAATTTACGAAGTGCTACATTGTCCATATTCCCTTTAAATGGAGCTTCTTCTCGTGAATTTTTATTGGATGGACATGGCAAATCCTGAGCAATACCTCCTGCTGATTCAATGTTCGCGCGAGTTGTATCAAAATGTGTATTTCCAATTACAATTTGACCAGGCTTTAAAAGAGCCTTCATCAATAAATGCTCTGCAGATCTTCCTTGATGAGTCGGGATCACATTTTCATAACCTGTTAAATCTTGAATCGCTTCTTGAAACTGAAAGTAACTTTTGGAACCAGAATACGATTCATCCCCACGCATAATTGCAGCCCATTGCTCTGCACTCATTGCTGAAGTCCCACTGTCTGTTAAAAGATCAAAACTTACTTGATCAGCTGCTATAGAAAATAAATTATAATGAGCTTTTGTTAAAGCACTTCGTCTCTCCCTTGCTGTCAGCATAGCGAGCGGCTCAATCATTTTAATTTTAAAGGGTTCAATAATAGTTTTAGCGATTGGGAGTTCTATCATGGGCACATCCTTATTTTGCATTATTTACCTAGCTTCAAATCAAATATTAAGAGTTTCAAGGTAAAAAAGAGACTTTCAGAAGGTTCATTTAGTTCTAGAATTTCAAATATTTGTAGCGCACCGACTCAAAATGCATTAAAAAATTGAATCTTAAATAAATCCTGACAATTCTTTCTGCAAATTTCTGCTAAGTTAGGCGCATTTCAAACTATTTAAAATAGGGAGTACATATGTTGAAAGCTCAAATTCTATTATCAGGAGCTTTATTATTAGCTTCTGCTCTTCATGCACAAGCGGCCAGCATTATTAAAATTGATGGATCTAGCACTGTGTTTCCAGTGACTGAAGCTATGGCCGAAGAATTCCAAGCCCTTCAAAAAGGTAAAGTTAATGTGACTGTTGGAATCTCTGGTACGGGCGGTGGATTTAAGAAGTTTTGCAGAGGCGAGACAGATATTCAGAATGCTTCACGTCCCATCTCATCTTCAGAAATGGAGTCCTGCAAAAAAGCTGGAATCAAATACATTGAACTCCCAATTGGTTTTGACGCAACAGTAGTTGCTGTGAATCCTAAAAACAAAACTCTTAATGAAATCTCAGTAGCTGATCTTAAAAAAATCTGGCAACCAGAATCGCAAGGTAAAATTACGAATTGGAACCAAGTAAATCCTAAGTTTCCTGATCAAAAAATGAAACTTTTTGGTGCTGGCGCCGATTCTGGAACCTTTGATTACTTTACTGAAGCTATTGTAGGAAAAGCGAAATCTTCTCGTGGTGATTACACAGCTAGTGAAGATGACAACACCTTAGTAACTGGTATTGCTAATGATGTTGGAGCCATTGGTTATCTTCCACTCTCTTATTTCGAAGAAAATAAATCTAAACTTAAAGCTTTAGCTATTATTGGCGGAGAAAAATCTCCTTTAAAAAATAAAGCTGTTTTACCTTCTAAACAAAGCGTTGAGGATGGAACTTACTCACCCCTTTCAAGACCTGTGTTTATCTATATAAGCGAAGCAGCAATGAAAAAAATGGAGATTAAAGAGTTTGTTAACTTTTATCTTACCAATGCATCAAAAATTGTCACTCAAGTAAAGCTTGTCTCTTTACCTGCAAAAGCTTATGAATTGGGTGTTGAGCATGTTAAAAAAAATAAACTTGGAACTGTCTTTGCTGGTCACTCAGAAGTGGGCATGAAAATCGAAGACTTAATGAAGAAAGAAGTCAGTTTATAAAACAAAAAGAATTGAATCCAAAAAATTTAAATATTTTGACGGCCGCCAATCATCCGATTAGGCGGCTTCGTCGTATTAGAGAACGCTTAATAGAAACTATTCTGTTCCTTGCTGCGGCCTCCTCTGTATTTGTGACTCTTGGTATAGTTTATATCTTGATTCATGAGTCATTGCCTTTTTTTAAAGAAGTTTCATTAGTGCAATTTCTTACTGAAAAAGAATGGACACCCCTTTTTGAAAATGCCAAATACGGCATTCTACCTCTTTTAAGCGGAACTCTCCTTACTACTTTTATTGCCTTTTGCGTAGCGATCCCTCTTGGTACAATAGTCGCTGCTTTTTTAAGTGAATTCACAAGTTCAAGCATTCGCGAAGTTTTAAAACCTATTCTTGAACTTTTAGCTGCAGTTCCAACAGTTGTTTACGGCTACTTTGCTCTCCTTTTTGTAACTCCCATTTTACAAAAAATATTTCCTGAAATGTCTGGGTTTAATGTTTTAAGTGCCGGCCTTGTTATTGGAATCATGATAATTCCTTACGTAAGCTCTCTTGCAGAGGATGCCATGCGCTCAGTCCCTCAAGACTTAAGAGAAAGTGCTTTTGCTTTAGGTGCTTCAAAATATCAAACTACATTTCAAGTAGTGTACCCCGCTGCTTTTTCGGGTCTTACATCAGCCTATATATTAGGAATTTCTCGAGCACTTGGTGAAACCATGGTTGTGGCTATTGCAGCTGGAATGCAACCCAACCTAACAATCAACCCTCTTGAACCTGCTGAAACCATTACTGCATTTATTGTTCAAGTCTCATTGGGCGATTTACCTCATGGTTCAATTGGCTATCAATCCATTTATGTGGCAGGACTCACACTTTTAGTGATTACCTTATCATTTAATATCTTTGGTTTGTGGTTAAAGAAAAAATATCGGGACTCTTATCTATGATGCAAAAGTTAATTCGCAAACAAAATCTGTATGATTTTATGTTCTCTCTTGTTGGATTGCTCACACTTTTATTCGCACTCATTACACTCTTAGCACTTATTGTTGATTTAGCCTCAACAGGACTCCCAAGAGTGAATGCTGAGTTTTTCACTCATTTTCCGAGTCGTTTTGCAGAAAGAGCAGGCATCCTTTCTGCTTGGGTTGGCACTTTTTGTGTCATGCTCACAACTGCAGTTTGCGCTATTCCACTAGGAATTGCCGCAGCTATTTACCTCGAAGAATACGCTCCAAAAAACTTTATCACTCAAATTATTGAACTCAATATTATCAATCTTGCTGGCATTCCATCGATTACTTTTGGATTAATGGCTTTAGGAATTTTTGTTTACAAACTTGGACTCGGACAAAGCATACTCACTGCTGGATTAACCTTAGGACTATTAGTTCTACCAATTATCATTGTAACCACTCGTGAAGCGATCCGCACTATTCCAAATTCAATCAGAGAAGCTGCTTTTGCAATGGGAGCTAGTCGATGGCAAGTGATTAGCCATCATATTCTCCCCTACTCTTCAGGTGGTATTTTAACTGGTGTTATTATTGCCCTTTCAAGAGCCATCGGAGAAACTGCACCACTTATTACTATTGGTGCCTTAACATTTATTGCGTTTCTTCCTACAAGCCCTATCGGGCCTGACTTTCCATTTCTTAGTTTAAAATGGTTAGCGGATCCATTTACAGTTATGCCTATTCAAATGTTTAACTGGATCTCTCGTCCTCAATCAGAGTTTCATGTAAATGCTGCAGCCACTGGGATTGTTCTTTTAGGTATGACTTTGATGATGAACGCAGTTGCTATTTATTTACGATATCGATTTAGAAAAAGTATTAAATGGTAAAGTTTTAAATTAAATTTAAAAACACAAAATACCTCAGCTGATTAATTAAAGAATTAAAAAAAATTGGGTGATAAATATGACAAATACAGAATTAAAACTTCAAGCAGAAGTTAAAAACTTATCTTTTAAGTATGGCGAAAAGCTTGTTCTTAAAAATGTTTCCCTCCCAATTTATCAAAAGTCTGCTACAGCACTTATTGGTCCTTCTGGCTGTGGAAAAACCACACTTCTCAGATGCTTTAACCGTATGCATGATCTTTACAAAACGACTGAGTATGAGGGATCAATTATTTTACACCCAGGCGATCGTAATCTCTTAGGTAAAGATGTTGACCCTCTTGAAGTGCGTATGAGAATTGGAATGGTTTTTCAAAAACCAAATCCATTTCCAAAATCAATCTATGAAAATGTCGCGTATGGACTCAAGGTCAGAGGAGTCAGAAAAAAAAGCTTTATTGATGAAAAAGTTGAAAAAGCCTTAGAGCAAGCCGGACTCTGGAAAGAAGTAAAAGACAGACTCTCTAGCTCCTCTTTAGCTCTCTCCGGGGGCCAACAACAAAGACTTTGTATTGCTCGCGCACTTGCTGTGGAACCAGAAATTTTACTTCTTGATGAACCTACTTCAGCTTTGGATCCCATTTCTACAGCGCACATTGAACAACTTATTTTAGAGCTTAAAAACTCAGTGACTATTGTTATTGTTACACACAATCTTCACCAAGCAGGAAGAGTCTCTGACTACACGGCATTTATGTATTTAGGGGACCTCATTGAATTTGATCAAACAAGTCGGATTTTCACCAATCCTAAAGACTCAAGAACTGAAAATTATATCACGGGCCGCTTTGGATAATCTCTTTTTAGACCCGTCTCATTTCATATTTTAATTAAACTTACATTCGTTGGGATATGAAACATAAATAATGTCACTATCATCTTCAGGCATCATTACAAATTCAATAACTCCCTTAAAAGAGTTGACCATTGTGATTTGTAATTTTGTTGGATGAAGTGGCCATGGGACTGGCTCTGGATCAAATGATAATTCAATCCAACCATTATCCTTAACCTTGTATCGGCCTTTTAAAATAGAACCATTCGATTTATGAATGTTAAATCGTGATTTTTTCTCAAAAGTAAATACATCATGAGTTCCATTGAGACGTTCAAAATAAAAAATAGTTCCAGGCAAGACCCTTGCCAATTCCTTTGCCGAATGAAGTGAAAATGGTTCCTTAAGATAAGTTAATATTAAATTTCCATGCAAAGCATCTTGAATAACTGGTTCTGTAGAAATCTGAGCTCTTAACTCCGGTCGTTCTTGAATAATTCCAAATAATAATTGAACAATCGAGCTTTGCTCAGCATTGCTCTCACAAATATTTCCTGAAAGACGTTCTTTACATAAAAATTTAACTCGATTGAGCTCAACATCCTCAGAGATTTCTGAAGCTATTGAGATTAAACTCAACCCAAATAGAGATAAAAATATTATTCTAGGAATTAAATGTTTTATAAAGCCCCCAAATTTATCCCTCTAACTTACGATTTTAAACTTCCTATCAGCCCCGAACCTTAGCTCTGAGCTCGTAAATTAAATAAAATAAATATAAATTATTCAAACTTTGTAATTATAATTACCAGGACAATACTGATTGCAAGAATTTTTTATATGTGGCGCAGCTTAATTCTTTGATAGACTTCTTAATTAATACATGAATCAAAATAAAAAAGGATTAAAATGGAGCCCATTGGCATCTATTTTAATCCTTTTTAAAAAACAAAAAACTTTGAGCAAACTAAAAGACGTTAATCTTCCTCATCTTCATCTGACTCATCATCATCTTCGTCTTCCTCAAAATCATCGTCCTCATCATCCTCGTCTTCGTCTTCCTCAAAATCTTCTTCTTCGAAATCGTCAGATGATTCAATTTTAATCAGCCAACCCTCACTTGATGGGTCTTCAGTGATAATTGAAAAGTCCTCAACGGCAGCTTGGTTGATTTCAACTACATTGCCAGAAACTGGGGAGTAAATATCAATTGGACCTTCATCAGTTTCAATAGTCCCAATAACTACTTCAGACTCAATCTCTTCATTTTCAGAAGGCAAATCTACAGTAATAATTTTATCAAAATCTTCAAAGACTTCTTCATTCAATCCAATGGTGTAAATATCACCTTCTTTTTGAATCCAAAGATATCCCATATAGTTTCTTACATTATCCACAAATACACTCCAATTAGGAATTTCAAAAAAAAATTCCCCCCATTCACAAAACGGAGGGAATCACTTCTTCTCCCCTTAACGAAGAGAAAAATCAATTACATATCATAGTACAAGAAAAATTCATAAGGTACCGGACGTTGTTGGACCGGTCTGATTTCTTTCTCAATTTTGTGCTGTACCCAAGTATCTAATAATTCTTGAGAGAAAACTTCGCCTTTAGTTAAGAAAGCTCCGTTTGCTTTTAAATTATTAAGAGCTTCTTCTAATCCACCTGGTACAGATGGGATTTTAGCAGCTTCTTGAGGTGGTAAACCGTAGATATCTTTATCTAATGGTTCGCCAGGATTTACTTTATTTAGAATTCCATCAATACCAGCCATTAATAAGGCAGCTTGAGCAAGGTAAATATTAGCCATTGGATCTGGAGTTCTAAACTCAACACGTTTTGCAGCTGATGATGAACCTGTGTTAGGAATTCTCATTGCAGCTGATCTATTTTTAAAGCTGTAAGCTAATTTGATAGGAGCTTCAAATCCAGGAACCAATCTTTTATAAGAGTTGGTTGTAGGGTTTGTAATACCGCAAAGAGCAGGAGCATGCTTTAAAATACCGCCGATAAAGTGAAGAGCTGTTTCAGATAAACCAGCATACTTATTTCCTGCAAAAAGATTTTTTCCATCTTTCCATAAAGACATATGAACGTGCATACCTGAACCATTATCACCAAATAAAGGTTTTGGCATAAATGTAACTGTTTTTCCGTTTCTATGGGCTACGTTTCTGATGATGTATTTGAACCACATCATTTTATCAGCCATCTCAAGTGCGCTATCAAAACGAATGTTGATTTCAGCTTGACCAGCAGTTGCAACTTCATGATGTTGTCTTTCAACGCGCATTCCAGCTCTCTCAAGCTCTAAGCTCATTTCAGTACGTAAATCATGCATAGAATCCACAGGAAGAACTGGAAAATAACCTTCTTTACTACGAGGCTTATAACCTAAGTTCGAACCTTCATCTCTACCTGAATTCCAAATACCTTCTTTAGAATCTACTTGGTAAAAACCACTGTTTGAAGTTTGATCATAACGAACATCATCAAAAATAAAGAATTCAGCTTCAGGTCCAAAATAAGCTGTATCAGCGATACCAGTTGATTTTAAATAAGCCACAGCTTTTTTCAAAATCTGACGAGGATCTCTGTTGTAAGGCTGAAGTGTTTCAGGAAGAACTACATCACAAATAAATGATACAGTTGGTACAGCCATAAATGGATCCATTTTTGCTGTTGCAGGATCTGGTTTAACCACCATATCAGATTCTTCGATACCTCTCCATCCACGAATGGAGCTACCGTCAAAACCAAGTCCTTCTTCAAACATTGTTGCATTTAGCTCTGTAACAGAAACAGTGAAATGTTGCCATGTTCCTATTAAGTCACAAAACTTAAGGTCAACCATTCTGGCGCCTTTATCTTTTGCAAACTGAATTGCCTCTTGAACCGTCATTTTTCTCTCCTTGTTAATAAATAAACAGCCGCTCAAATTTAAAAATTCATTTTTTTAATCAAGAAACTCTAAATAATCTAGAGTCACAGCATTTTGTGACTGAGTTCTAATTGCGTTCTTATGTCTGCTTTAAAGTTCTTTTTCAATGGAAATTATAAAAATTATAAAATCTTTCATTCAGTTTTTATAAAGCTTCTTCATCTCTTTCGCCGGTACGGATTCTCAAAACTCCCTCAACAGGAATTACGAAAATTTTTCCATCACCGATTTTTCCTGTGCGAGCCACTTTTTGAATCGTCTCTACGACCAAAGGAGCTAAGACTGTTGGAACAACAATTTCTAATTTGAGCTTAGGAATAAAATCAACAACGTACTCTGCACCTTTATAAATTTCAGTGCGTCCTTTTTGTCGACCAAACCCCTTAATCTCAGAAACTGACACTCCTTCAACTCCAATTTCAGAAAGAGCTTCAACAACATCATCTAATTTAAAAGGCTTTATAATAGCTTCTATTTTTTTCATTTATTTTAATATCCAAATTTGGCGACGAGCATACCAACCATCGGCATTCTCGCAAAGAAAAGAGTTTAAAATATCCCCTGCGTCAATCAAAAATCTCCTCCTAAATTTCTTAGAAAATAATCCAAAAAAAAATTAGGGTCACCATGACTTGATGCTTGAAATTAATTTTGCTATACCTCACCCTCTGTTTAAAAAAAGAAATGCTACGGAATTTAGATCGTCGGGGGGGGATTTAATGACTATTATGCCTTTTTTTGTTTATGGTTCCATGTCTGAGGGTATGGTACATTTTTCAAAAATAAAAGATTTTATCGACCAAGTCACACCAGCATCAACTACCGGGACAGCTTATAGGCTCCCAGTAGGCTTTCCTGCTCTCACACAAGAAGGCAGCGACTCTGTAGAAGGAACTCTCGTTAAACTTAGAACTAGCGATTTGCTACTCAGTTTATTAGATCAATTTTTTGGCCTCAACAGACAAGATGAGTCTAAAAGTCTTTATTTTAGAAAGCAAATTTCTGTTAAAACACAAGATAACCAAACCGTAGAGGCTTGGTGCTATCTCATCAACCCTGCAAAAATTCCAAATACCGCTGTCAAAATTGAGAACGGTGACTGGATCCATTCATTAAAAACAAAACCTGCTTTAACCGACATTTTAACAGAAAAACAAAGGGCCTACCTCTTAAAACTCGGAGCTTCATCGGGCCGTGAGATTGTTCCGATTGACTTGGCGCTATACCGAGAGCTTATGAATTTAGAAATGATCGTAGACAAAGGGCGTAGACTTGCATTATCCAAGTTGGGCCATGAAGTTTATAGACACCTTACCTAAATATTCTCTAGATAACGAACCCCTGTTTCATATTGCTTTGATTGAACCAGAGATTCCACAAAACACCGGCAATATCGGTCGTACTTGCGTCGGCACCCGTGCTGATTTGCATCTTGTTGGAAAAATGGGTTTTGAAATTAATGACACTCAACTTAAGCGCGCTGGCTTAGACTACTGGCAACATCTTCCATGGAAACATCATAAAACCATGGAAGAATGGAACTCCCAAATTAAAAATCCTGAGAGAGTTTTTTACTTTTCTTCTCATGCTGAAAAAAGCTATTACGACGTGGATTTTCAGCCGGGTGATTGGTTAGTATTTGGCAAAGAAACTAAAGGACTCGACAAAGATCTATTAGCCAACAATAAGGCGACAGCCTTAAAAATCCCTCTTTTAGGACCTATTAGAGGTCTCAATTTAGCAACTGCCGTTGCTATTGTTCTCTACGAAGCAGTTAGACAAGTCAGAAGTCGGATTAACGAATCCCTCAAATCATCTTCAAAGTAGTTTTTTAAGCCTACCCCATTCAATTTTCAGACAACCTAGAAAGAACTGCAAAAATAGGCAGGTAATTTCTAGGTTTAAATAGTTTTATTTGCTGTTATTTTTTAAATTTACTAGAATCTCGCCTTGCTCAGAGAGGCTTGTTTGCGTATTCTGAGAAAATACTAAGGAAATAAATATGATTGAAACTTTATTAGCAAAAATATTTGGAACAAAACATGAACGAGACATGAAGGCTCTTCAACCAATTATTGATCAAATTAATGGCTTTGAATCTCAAATTAAATCTCTCACTGATGATCAACTTAAAAGCAAAACTATTGAATTCAAACAAAAAATTTCTCAAGGTACTTCTCTAGATGAACTTTTACCTGAAGCTTTTGCCGTTTGCCGTGAAGCCAGTTTAAGAGTTTTAGGGATGCGTCACTACGACGTGCAACTTATTGGTGGTCTCCTTTTACACAGAGGAACTATTTCTGAAATGAGAACGGGTGAAGGTAAAACTCTTGTGGCCACTCTTCCAGTTTATCTCAATGCTCTTACTGGAAAAGGTGTGCACGTTGTGACTGTAAATGATTATCTCGCTAAACGTGATGCGGAGTGGATGAGTAAACTTTATGGTTTCTTAGGACTCAGTACGGGTATTATTGTTCATGACCTCTCTGACTCTGAAAGAAAAGCTGCTTACGGTTGCGATATTTCCTACGCAACAAATAATGAATTAGGCTTTGATTACCTCAGAGATAACATGAAGTTTGAATTAAAAGATTATGTACAAAGAGAATTGAACTTTGCCATTGTCGATGAGTGCGATTCTATTTTAATCGATGAAGCGAGAACTCCACTGATTATTTCTGGCCCTGCAGAATCTTCTACCGATAAATACTACACAGTAAACCAAGTGATTCCTCATCTTAAAAAAGATGTTCACTTTACGATGGAAGAGAAATCAAAAACCGCTTCATTAACTGAAGAGGGAAATCAAAAAGTCGAAGAGCTTTTACAAATCGGAAATCTTTTTGATCCTGAACATATCGAAATTCTCCATCATATTTACCAAGGTTTAAAAGCACACTACCTTTATAAAAAAGATGTCGATTACATGATTAAAAATGATGAAATCGTCATCGTAGATGAGTTCACTGGTCGACTTATGCCGGGACGCCGTTGGAGTGATGGGCTTCACCAAGCGATTGAAGCTAAAGAAGGTGTTCATGTAAAAAACGAAAACCAAACGCTTGCTTCTATCACCTTCCAAAATTATTTTAGAATGTATAATAAAATGGCGGGCATGACAGGGACTGCAGATACTGAAGCCGTTGAATTTAAAAAGATTTATAATCTTGATGTGAGTGTGATTCCTACGAATAAAAAAATCTCACGTGTGGATCATGATGATGAAGTTTACAAAACTGAAAAAGCTAAGTTTTTAGCGATCTGCAAAGATATTTCAGAAAAAAATAAAAAAGGCCAACCAGTTCTTGTTGGTACAACAAGTATTGAAAAATCTGAACTCTTGAGTTCTGTTCTCAAAAGAGAAGGCATTCGTCATGATGTCCTCAATGCCAAACACCATGAACGAGAAGCCGAAATTATCGCCCAAGCGGGTCGTAAAGGTGCCGTGACTATTGCTACAAATATGGCTGGTCGTGGAACTGATATCCTTCTTGGTGGTAACCCTGAAGTCCTTGCTAAATGGGCTGTGGGCAATGATGACTCTCCAGAGTTTTTAGAGTCTGCAAAATCTTTTAGAGAAAAATGTGAAAAAGAAAAACAAGATGTGATCGCAGCTGGAGGTCTTTACATTATCGGGACTGAACGCCATGAATCTCGCCGTATCGACAACCAATTAAGAGGTCGTGCTGGCCGTCAAGGGGATCCAGGTGAATCTCGTTTTTATCTTTCATTAGAAGATAATTTAATGAGAATTTTTAATGGCGAACGCATTCAAAAAATCATGGACACTCTCAGAGTTCCTGAAGATGAAGCTATTAAGGCCTCAATGGTGACTCGATCTATTGAAGGCGCTCAAAGAAAAGTGGAAGGACATCATTTTGATGTTCGTAAACATCTGCTTGATTATGACAATGTGATGAATCAACAAAGGGTGGCTATCTATGGCATGCGCCGTAGAATTCTTGAGGGTCAAGAGGTTGAAAGAACTGTTCTGGATATGCTTGGCGATATTACCAGCGTATTCTTAGATACCTATGCTCATGAAGAAAAACGTAAAGAAGAGTGGAATTTAGAAGGTCTCAATAATGCTTTGAACCAACAATTTGGGATTCAAATTAATTTTTCAAGCTTTCCACATTTAGATTCAGAAACAATCACAAAAGCTGTGAGTTCTGCAGTTAAAGATATTTTTGACCGCCAAAAAACTATGATGGGCCCTTACTTTGAACAAATCTTAAGAATGATTTTGTTGCAATCTATTGATCAAAGATGGAAAGAGCATTTACAAAGAATTGATCGCATTAAAGAAGGCATTAACTTAAGAGGTTACGCTCAAAAAGATCCTCTTATTGAGTATAAAAAAGAAGCCTTCTCTACGTTCGAAAGTCTCAATGTAACTATCAAAACAGATACATTAGAAAAAATAATGAAGGTTCAAATTGTAGCCAACGAAGCTCAAGAGGCACTTGAAAGCTTTCGACCTGAAGAAGCCGATGAGGACGATTTAGTTTACACGAGCCCTGATGAAAACTTAGCTTCTGGAGCTCAATTTGCAAATGCAACAGCCTCTGGTTCTAAAAAAAATGAAACTGAAAGTCCGCAACGTCGTCGCATGACGATGACTGCAGGACCAGGCCCAGAAGATGATGGAAATAAACTCAATCGTAAAGACCGACGCCGTCTTGAGAAAAAGAAAGGACATTAGTCTTTGGCACAATGCCCAGCTTGTCATTCAGTCTTAGATGCTGATTTTGGAGTGGTGATTTGCCCCCAATGCACGGCTGCTGTTTTTTTTGATCTCGATGGCATTCCACATATCGACTCCGAAACAAATCAAGGAGTCGATACTGTTTCTTCTCAAACTGCCCAAGAGTTTACTCCATTAAATGATTATCCTGAAATTCAAGAATCTCATTCGCCAGTGGAACAGCCTTATGATTTTGAAAACTCTCTTGATGAGAATATTTCTACACAAGAGACTCCTGCAAACGAACTCTCGTTTAGCGAAGAACTTCAATCTCACTCTGACTCAATTGGTGAGGCTGGATTAACTTATACTCTCACCATAAAGGGTCTCGACTCTGCGGAGCTAAAATCTCAAGTGAAGGATGTCATTTCAGATTCAAGATTTAATTTAAATCTTAAAGAGCAAAGCCAACAAATTAATAAAGGAATTTTGATTCTTGAAAGAATCAACCCTGTTAAAGTAGCACTCATTGTTCAACGACTTAAAAAATTGCCAATTTCAATTGAATGGACTCAACATGAAATTTAAAGCCAATTTATTATCAATTTTATTAATAACAACCTCACTACCGCTGTCATCATATGCGCAAGATCATGGAGCGCCTCCTGCTGCTGCAGCTCCCGCAGGAGGAGAGCATGGTGCAGCTCCTGCCGCCGCAGCCACTAGTAGTGATAAAGAATCCGCTGGCCCAGCAGTTCCAGGAAGAAGACTTCCTGAGTGGTCGATCTTGTTTAATCGAATTGCAGAGATGCGAGCAAAGATTAAAGAAAAAGAAGAGAACTTAAAAAAATTAATAGAGATTAAACATAATGTGACAGGAGAGAATCTAAAACCTCACCTTGATTGGATTAATCATGAATACGAAGAGCTTAAACGTATCATAGAGGAGTATGATAAATCTCGGGCCCTATTAAAATATAGGTTCCCAGAGAAGTTTATAAATACAGAAAGAAAATACAAACGAGTTAAATTAGATTCCCTCAAAAATATGGAAATTCAAATTGGTATTGATGGACATTTAGAACAAACTCTTCAAACGATGCGATCTCAATTCGGCATTGATAAAATCACCCAAAAGAAACTCGAGGAACTTCGCAAAAAAGAAGAAGATCCCTCACAAGAAACAGAAGATATTAATAGTAAAAATGAATCTATCCTGTTTAAAAAATAAAAAAAGGGAGCAATCTGCTCCCTTTTTTTATCTTAAATAAAGAACTCAAATTTTAATTAAGCTCACTGTTCAAATACTGATGAATAGCCTCAATTTCTTTTTCTAAATGAGGCATCGCAACCATTTGAGCTGTCTCTCTTTTAGGTTTATATCCCGGAGGATAAGTTGCCTTCATTATTCGAGCAGTTAACAACTCTAAACTTGAAGCATAAACATCAGGCCCAATACTTCCTTGAAGCTTGGGATTCTGATTATGGCAAGCCGTGCAATTAGTTGAGTAAATCACACGACCTCTAGCAACTATAGGATTTTGTGATGCAGTTGTTTGGTTTTTATTGCCAGTACAACTCACTAAACCCAAAACAAAAACAATGGCAGCTCCACCGAGAAACTTTGTGTTCATTATAAAATCACTTCAAGAATTGCGTATAAAACACCCGTTAATACAAAACCAGCTGTAATCACGCCTTTGACAGTTTCAAGTGGTCCATTTTTACCTTTAAGGGCATTGATTTCTAAAGCCCCAATAATCACCACGAGAATTCCACATAAAAGTTTAAAATTAGCTTCTGGGTTTACGTTAAGTGGTAAATGAGAAGCCGCTCCCATAAAAAACAACATTGGAATTGAAAACATTGCATTTGTTCTTGAAGCCGTTAAAGCTCTTGCTGCCGCTCCAGCTTGCTCAGGCAATGCTGCGCCACCTTTGTATTGCTGTTCAAAAGAAGCAATAACAACTTTTTGATTTGGCCAAATAACAAACCAAACATTAAGAAACATGATAGTTCCAAGAACAGCTCCTAAAAGAATCAAAATCCCCCAAGAAGTTGTAAAAAGAACAGCCCCATCACGCACAGCTTTCATAGTGATGATTGACCAACCAGTAATTAAAGTCCAAAGAGCTCCAACACGGAACCACCAAAGGGCTCTTGGTAAAAGTTTAGTTTGCACATTTGGTTTTACAGGCCCGTCAGCCTCTTTCATAAAAGCACCATGAACAAAATTAAAATAATAAAGCATTCCTATCCAAATAATGCCGAAGAAAAAGTGCAACCAACGAAACAAAAAACCATGATCACTGAAGATAGCTAAATCCATAAAATCTCCTCTATATAATTAGAACATTAATACATAAAATGATTCTCATCGACAAGAAGCTTTCCACCTGCTATTAAAATCATCGACGCTTTATTTACAAAAAACTTGGCTGATATGATTTATTCATGAATCAATCTATAAGTTTAGCCCCAAAACCACTCAACCTTAAAGAGGAAACCAACATGAAAGCAGTAACTGAGTTCTCAAGCTTTACCCTAAACAAAGCCCTTTTAGCTAAAAATCAATTAACTACTGATGGTAAATCTACTGAAGAAATCCAACAAAACCTTGGTGAATCATTTAAACTTCAAGAAGAAAAACTTAATTACTTCATGAACGCAATTGAAGTGGCTAGCCAAAATACTGAAAAATTAACTCGCGTTGTAGTTATTCGCCTTAATGATGGTGAAGTTGTACCTGCAAAAGCAGTCCAAATGGGCGAATTATATTACCTTCCTGAATTCTTCAACATGCCTGCTCCTAAAGCTGCTGCAGCACCTGGAAAAGGACCACACCGTGGTGGCGACAAAAAAGGTAAAAATGCAGGTCCAAAAGAATCTCCATGGGGACTTTCTCCTGAGCAAAAAGCCGCTAAAAAATTAGGCCAAAAAGCTAAGTAATTTTTTTAAATTATTCTCTGACACAATCACTTTTAAAGTCTTTAAAAGTGATTGTTGTTTTTAATCCCTCAATTAAAGTCTAATATACGCCACCGGCACCACACTGACTCAAAAGATTGCTTGATTTTTAGAGTTGAACCCCTTCAAAATAAATAGATACGGGGGTATAAATTGTCACAAAATTCTCAAGAAAACTTACAATCAGAACTTGAAAGACTCAGAGCCGAAAACGAAGCTCTTAAAAATAAAAAAGCAAAAGCAGGAACACTTTCACTTAAAGTCAGCGAAAAAGGTGGACTTTCATTATATGGTCTTGGAAGATTTCCAGTGACTCTTTATAAAGAGCAATGGATGAAACTTTTAGGTTACACTGAAGAAATCAAAAGCTTCATTGAAGCGAACGATGATAAACTAAAAACTAAAGATTAGTTTTGGTTAAAAAAAAAGGAAAAAGTCTGATCAACTTTTTCCTTTTTTTTTGTAAAGATCCTTTAAAATTTTTTTATTAGTTCTCCATATAATTACGCATTTTATATCGCGAAGTCATATACGTAAATATCAATGCCATTCCACCCATAAGAGCTGCAAAAAACATAAAGTAACCAACGCTTCCCGCTTCAAATTGATTCAATTTTGCAATAATAGCAGTCATTGAATTTCCGATAAAAACAGTCACTAACCAAAAACTCATCAGAGTTGACTTCATGGCTCGAGGAGCTTGCGTGTAAGAGAACTCCAAGCCTGTGATACTCACTAACACTTCAGAAATAGTGATCACTAAATAAGGCCAAAATTGCCAAGCTACAGTGAGCTTATGACCCATATTCAGTTGAGCTTGAATAAGTCCAATCATCACAAATGATAATGCTGCCAATAACATTCCTGCAGACATTTTGCGAGTCGGAGTGAGTTTAATACCCAGCTTTTCAACAAAAGGATAAACAACATTTGAGAAAAACGGAATTAAAAGCAAAATCATAATTGGATTCAAAGCTTGAATTTGTGACTCATTCCACTCTAATCCTGCAAAATTTAAATCCATCTGTTGTGCTTGTAATGTCCACGTTGAGCCACTTTGATCAAAGAGTGCCCAAAAAACAGAGATCCAAACAAACAATCCAGTCACACTGATGACAGCTTTAATTCCATCCACAGCTTCTTGGGGATGATTTTTTTGAGCCCCACCCCAAAATCCCAAACCAAGTCTGCGATTTCTAAAACCGCTCCAAAGAACGTTAAGAATAGAATTAGGTTGAGGACCTGCTGGAGGAACATGAACATAATGATGTCTACCTAACCAAAAAATCCAGGTTGCTAGAAACATCAAGACTCCTGGAATTCCAAAAGCCACTTGAGGCCCATAATATTTGTAAGTCCAAGGAGTGATAATCGTCGCGAAAAAAGAACCAAAGTTAATCATCCAATAAAAGATATCAAAAACTTTTTTTAATAACTCTTGTTCATTTTTTTTAAATTGATCGCCTACATGTGCTGAAACGCAAGGTTTAATTCCACCAGATCCTAAGGCAATCAAGCCTAAACCCCAATAAAGTCCTGTTTTACTTTCAAACAAAGCCAATACTAGATGACCTAAACAATAAACAATTGAGAGTGAAATAATGGTTTTATATTTTCCTAAATAACGATCTGAAAGATATGCACCCAATAGTGGTAGGAGGTAGCAAGCTGCAGAGAACATATGGTAACTTGAGACAGCTTCATTTTTATCGATCAGCAAATGTGAAGTCATAAAAATAATCAAGATCGACTTCATGCCATAGTAACTGTATCTCTCAGCTGCTTCATTACCCACTATGTACTTTATCTGCTTAGGAAAAGCCTTTAACACGAGATCCCCCTCTTTTAATAGAACACCACAAGTGCCCAAAAAGATGGCATAACATATTTACAAACACAATCTGTTTTAACTAAAAAGTTTATTTTGAAATCTCAAAACAGAAATGAATTTTTTGATCATGAAAGTCTTGAGGGATCGTTGAGGGAGTGATGTCTTTAACTTGAAATTGTGACCGAATTTTGTCACTCAACTGAAACTTTCTTTTATTACCTGAAAAGAACAAGATCCCTCCAGGAGCCAGTCTTGCCATACATTGATTCACCAAAAACTCTTGGTCTTTTTCAATTTCAAAAGTCTCCGTCATCTTTTTTGAATTCGAAAACGTCGGGGGATCTAAAAAAATAATGTCGAACTTTTCATCAGAAACAGGAGAGGCTAAATACTCCAAGGCGTTTTCTCGAATAAAGTCATGTTGAGAGGGGTTCAATCTATTTTGCTCAAAGTTTTTTTGAGCCCATTCAAGATAGGTCGCAGACATATCTACACTCGTGACTCTGCCTCCCCCCAAGGCGGCCATCACACTGACAGACCCTGTATAACAAAACAAATTAAGAACACTTTTTTTACGAGACATTTTATAAATACGATATCTCATCGGGCGATGATCTAAAAAGAGCCCCGTATCTAAGTAATCATGTAAGTTCACAATAAACTCAGCTTGAGCCTCTCTGACAATCATTTCGTGATGAGACTCCCCGAGCTTTTCGTACTGAGATTCACCTTTTTGCTTCTCTCGTCTTTTAATGACTATTTTATCGTCAGGTGTGCCTAAATGATCTTTAATAGCCTCAATCAGCTGATCAAAGTGTTGAGCTTTTTTAGGGTCACTATCAATGCGTTCATCAGATTTATCATAAATAAGAGTAGAGTCTTTATATTGATCCACAATATAAGGGTACTCAGGGATATCACGGTCATAAATTCGGTAAGCTTCAAACTTGTTACGTTGAGCCCATGTTTGAAGCTTTGAAAGATTTTTTTGCAATCTATTATAGATAGGACTTTTTAACTGACGTTGAGAAGATTGATCTGAATTTATAGATGACATGAAAACCCCTTAAGCAGAGAGATAAATGCCACTAAATGAAGGATAAAAACAATTACTTTTTATCTATTTCAGGTTTTCGCTGACTGTTCAGTGCCATTTTAATTCCAAATTGAATCGCTGACCTTGCCGGAAGATGCAAACCTTCAGAAGAAACTGCAAATTCATATCCCGTCTTAAAATTTTCATAACCCCATTCATTAACTGAAAGGATCTTATCCATCGCTGGAATTCGCTCATCCATAGAGAGCACGCCCTTTTTCATCTTTGTAAAAAAAGTCGACAGATCCGTGAACTGCTGATGAAGACTTTTTTTATGAAACTCACCATAGGAGCTAAAGCGAGCAGCGATTTCTGCACAATTTGGTTTAGGTAAATTGAGGCCTTTTGAACTCAGGCAATAGTCTACAATATGAATGAAATCTTCTGCGACATAAGACACATCACCCTGAAACAAGGTCGTGAGTTTTTTAGAAATTTTTAACGCTTGATAAATATCTAAGTCTAAATATTGGCTCAGATAAGATCTTTGAAAAATATCAAAAAATGCGGAAGAAGAACTGTCCGTTCTTTGAGACATTTCTAAAGCTGTTTCTATCACTGTGCGATTGTCTAATTCCGCCTTCATTAAAACATTCGAAGTGTTAATAAATCTCAAGGCGGCACCATTACAACCTTCAGCTACTTTTTGAGAGATCTCAAAGGCATTGGAAACACTGCCAGCAAGATTTATATTTTTAACAAGGTATTGATAAACCGCGATGAACTCTCTTGAAGACTGACAGGTTTCAGGTCTTAATTTAAGAGGCTCTTCTTGTTGAAACCACCAAGAAGCTAAAACAACATTTGGTAAAAACAATAGGGCTAAAAATAATTTCCCTAAATTTTTCATATGAGTTCTCTCCTATTAAAAGCCCCTAAAGTGGTTACTGAAATGTTGTTCCCAATCCAAAACCTGGAATAAAATTTTGTCCAACATTTAAAAATGTAGGATTCATACTGATTGGTCCATAAATTCGTTTTTTATAATTTTCATGATGATCTGCCACTCGTTCCCAGTTTGATGGAAACAACACAGGTCCAAAACTCGCTGCCACCGTTAAAAGGCCCATGATTTGTTGATTCGACATTGAAGAAGATCCCGCATTTTGTTTTTTCTCTTCACGATTCAAATCAGAGTAAGCACTTTGCATTATAAGACCAGCAAAGGCATTAGAAGCACAAGATAACCATTTCAATCTTACACCCATTTGACCTGCATTTATAAGAACCTCTTCCGCCATTCTCTCTCGAGTGAGCGAATCTGAAATTGACCCTTCCTTTTGAATAGAAGGAAGACTTTTAAAACCTGATTCATAAGGATCATAAGATTGCCAAAGATATAAATTAAGAGCCGTCCACGCTCCACCCACAAGTAAACCCACACGACTGGCTGATGTGATTCCTGAAGAAATATTTTCTCCATAAGCGTCTCCATCATTTGGATTCATCATTAAGGCCGTCATCAAAGTCATTGAAGAAGAAACCATTAAAGGAGCCACTTTAAAAAAGTTTGATTTTTTTTCGTTCGCCATTTCCATTTCAAGTCTTTTGGAAGCTAAAGGTGAAACCATCAATTCTGGATACTTGAGTTCAATATTTTGATTTGCAGTTTCGGCTTTAAGCTGAGGAGTAAAAGCTAATGTCATCATTAAAACTAAAAATAATTTTTTAAAAAAAGTCCTGATAATCAAATGGGCCTCCATTTTTTTTGACTGGAATAAAACCTCGGTACGATAATAATTTTAAGACTGAACTTTGCAAAAGTGGAGAGTTAATTATGAATCTACGCATTCTTGTACCTATCTTTGTTCTTTTCACTGGCCTAAGATCTAATGCTTTAGAAACTCCTGCCCTTATCACTCTGGTAAATGGATCTGTTCAAATTTTTAGTAACGGATCTAATAAGCCTTTTCACGGAGCAAAAGGCACCGTATTTTACGAGGGACAATATTATGAAGCTAAAAAAGCCAAGATTGGAGCAAAGGTTTTTTCAGGCAGCATCATTCATTCAGGTCCCGACGGAAAAGCCAGACTCGTTTATGCCAATGGAGATCAAATCAATGTGGGTCCTTCTTCGTCGGTTCTTCTTCAACATGAAGAGAATCAAAATAAGTCTAAAACAGACATCAGCTTGCTCTACGGCAAACTCAGATCTGTAGTTTCTAAAAGAGATAAACAAGAAGATATTCAATTTAAAGTTAAAACTCCCACCACTGTTGCCGGCGTAAGAGGAACTGACTTTATTGTGGGCTTTAATCCCAATTCAGAAGTCGGAGAAGTCTCGGTTGTGAGAGGCCAAGTAAAAGTTGCTGATCTTCAAGAAAAAATTTCTGAAGATTTAAAATCAGGTCAAACAGTAGAAATCACAGCACCTCCCAAAGAAACACTCGCTCAAAATCAAACTTCAGAAAAAAAGGATGAGAGCAAACCAACTATTTCTCCTCTTAAAATTAAACCTATTTCTCAAGAACAACTGATTGAATATAAAGAAATCATTGCTTCCATTGAAAAAGCACCTTTAGAACAAGTTTCTAAAGAAGATAAACTTGCTATTGAAAAAATAGAAGTTGTGGCCCAAGAGAAAACCCTCCAAGGTCTTAAAATAGATGATCCAAAACTTTATGAAAAACTCCAAAAAAATCCTGCTAAAGATTTGCAGGATCTAGATAGCGCCGTGATTGGAGAGATGATGAAAGAGGCGCCTAAAACAAAACCCGAAGTTAAAAAAACTAAAGAGACTATAGAAAAAGTGGGCGACGAAATTTATCGAAAATAAATGCTATTTTGATAAATAAGAACCAATGTTCCGATAATGAGAATGGATAAGAATAAAAACTGCTTTGCCACAAAAAGACCTCCTCGATGATCGTAAGGTATCCCTACTATCGTCTTGCAGGTCATAAAACTTTAGTCCTACTCATTTTTTAGATTAAAATTTAAATGTTTCATAAGACACTTTGACCCATAAAAATAAACTCTCAATTTGAATGACTCAAACTGAAACAGATTTTAATTTTATTGATGGTTGTATTTAATTTTGCATGATTTTAGAAGTTCAAAATTTTTTTCTGCAATTCAGAATATAAAACCTTACCGATCCCACTCTTTGGAATAAGCTCCACACTTTTGATGAATTTAATTCTTTCAAATGGTGCCACTATTTTATTAAATGATTCCACTTGCTCTTTAATAGCATTCTCTAGCTCAGTAGATAACTTAATTGATTTCTCATAAACCAAACAAATTTGAGATCCCAATCTCTCATCTGGTAAGGCTAAAATCGCCCATGCTTCAGAATGAGCAAATTGATTGAAAAAAATCTCTCTCAATTTATTTAAATTAACGAGCTCACCACTGACTTTAATAAAATCTGTTCCACGACCTAAGAGCTTAAGTTCATGGCCATTTAAAATCATTTGATCCTGAGTCGTAAACCATCCTGCATTTTTAGGATCATAAAATTGAGGCCCTTCTGATGTCATGCGACCAATTCCTGTAAATAAAGCAGGGGATTGTAATTCAAAAAAACCCTCAGAATTAATTCTGTAATTTAAAATATGAGGCAGTATTTTTAAGGGACCAACTTGATTCTCAGATCCGTCTTCTAGCAAACTCGTTGCAATTTGCGAGCACACCTCAGACATTCCATAACTTTGCAAAAGGGGCCATCCTAAAGCTGTCGCCTCTTTATAAAGTTTTTCAGAAAGGGCTCCCCCACCAACAATAATTCGCTTCAGACATTTAGGTGAAAAAAGTTTTTGATTCACTAAATCAAACACTTGTGTGGGCACCAATGAAGTGGTCGTCACTCCATGATCCTCTATCGATTTAGCAAAATCTTGAGGATTCCATTTTTCATCTTTAAGTAAATTAACAACTTTTGATTGAGTCAATTGCGCTCTAAATTCAACACCTAATCCTCCCACATGATAAAGTGGAAGACATTGCCCCCAAATATCTTTTGATGAAAGTTTTAAATGCTGGTTCACAGCTTGCGCAGATGTTCTGAGAGCTTCTCGAGACAAAGCAATCAGTTTTAAATCTTTCACTTCTTGAGCCGTAGTCCCCGAAGAGGCCACCCAAATATGATTTTTTAATCTTGGTAACTTTAGATAAAGTTCTTTTAAAAAAATTAAATCCGTTTTTGGCAATCGAGGGTTTAATAAAAGAAGCTCCTCTTGAGTGTTTAGGATTTGCTCTCTCATCCAACAACTCCCATGAGAGATTCAATATCTTGCCATGATTCTTGCTCCAGTGCTTCTTCAAAACCAACTCCGAATCCGGAAGTTTTAATTGTCAAAAGAGGACCATCGCAATGAAGTTGATGAATATATTTTGAAACAACCATTGAATCTTGAAAAAGAGAAAGTGTTCCTAAACCAGAAACCACAGACATATTCACTCTTTGTTTTTTTAACTTTTGATATTCGACCAAAGCGTGAGCCACCCCAATAGGGTGATCCATATAACTCGTGATCACAATTTTTTGTTCTAATCCTTGTGGTAGCTTTCGAGCAGAAGGCTTATAAATAAAATACTCAGCACATTCCTTTGAAACCAACTCTCTCACTTTTGAAGAGTTCACTAGTTGAAAATCCAAAGCCAAGGGCAGAATTCTTTGAGCTTGCTTCCAAGTTTTTTCATTAAAAATAAAAGGATCTTCAATAAACTCAATTTTAGAAATCAAAAAATCAGGCAGCTCTAAACAAAAAGACTCCCAGAGCTTTTCATTAAGTTGATTATTAAAATCAAAACGCCATTTTAAAAAATTAAGATCCCAAACAGATTTTAACCATTGAATGTTCTCTTCGATATTTGAACCAAATTTTACTTTTACGTGAGTGTATCCAACCTTGAGTGCCTCTTCTAAATCAGCTCGGTTCACTTGATTAAAATCTAATACGGAATAGTGGCAATAAGCCGGTAGATCTTCTAATAATTTTTTTTGAGTCAGCCTTGCTTGAGCATCTAAATGGGCAAGCTCTAAAGCTCTTTGTCCTAAATCAGATTTTAGAATGTCGTTGATGTGATTTAAATCTAACTTTGGATCTCCCAAGTGGGTCCATGGTTGAAGGCTGCTATAACCCCAAACACCTTGATTATTCAATCTCAAAAGAACGCCCTTAGCCATTGAGGAGGAATTCTTAAAGCCAGCTTCATAACTGGCCACCTGAATTTTATGAGTTAGGATAAATGAGGAGTCTGATTCTTTCATAAAACTTTCTACCTATTGGATAAAAACAATCCGATAGTTAAAAGCAATCCAAATACGAGATGCAATCCCGCAGCTTTTGCTAAATAAACATTATAAACTTCACTCGGAGGAGTTTTTAAGACTTTTCTAAAAAGTGGGATCGCAAGTATTAAACTCAAAATTGGTAAAAATCCTGCTATTAAATACCCTTGTCTGATCCAATAAATATTTAAAACATAGGGTGAAAAAATAAGTAAACCAATTTCTAGCTTAGAAAATGACTCGCCCATTCTCACTGCCAAAGTTTTTTTATTTACTAATTTATCTCCGTGCATATCTCTGAGATTATTAATGGCAATTAAAACTGTTGCATGAAATCCTACTTGCAAACCTGCCACAAAAGCAGGAACCGTCCATTCACCTGTTTGCAAAAAGAAAAGTCCCATCACAGCCACAATACCAAAAAAGATCACAACAAAAAGATCACCCAATCCTACATAAGCAAGAGGAAAGGGACCAGAAGTATAAGCATATCCACACAAAACACTGAGCAAGCCAATCACGATAATTGGGGAGCCACCGTGTTTAACAAGGGGAATCCCAAAAGCAATCGCCATTAAAAAAAAGACAGTCGCTAAATTTAAAACAAATTGAGGGGAGATTTTTTTTGCTTGCGTGATGCGCTGAGGACCAATGCGCATTTCTGTATCAGCACCTTTTTTAAAATCCATGGCATCATTAACGAGGTTAGTGCCAATCTGAATAAAAAATGAAGCCATGAGAGCATAAATAGTGATGTTCCATTGTACCGTAAAACCATAAGCTGCAGCCAAAGCTGTTCCAACAATAATAGGAACAAGCGCCGCAGTAAGAGTTTTAGGCCTAAATGCCAAAATCCAATCTTTAATTTTAATTTTTTCAGTCATGAACTGACTATTACAGTGAAACGTCCGCTTGTGGAAGCTTTTTAGCCACATTCATCGCAGGAGACTGATGTTTTATAGCAGTCTGAGGATGCATCACCACTCTTTGCTGTAATTTAGCAAAAATGGGTTCTCTAATAGCTAAACTGTTATCTTGAAGGACGCACTGACGACCCAATTTTTTTGCAATATTAATAGCCACTGGAGCTTTTAAGTTAGCAGTCATTTGAGTAGGATCATCTGGAATTGTAATGATTGAGAAAAATTGAGCAGAGTCAGTCTCTGTCATTTTAAGTGCTTCGAGATCATTTTTAGCAAGATTTAGTTTTACAGAATCTGCAAAGAGTTGAGGCTCTAACACAGGAAAAGCAATTTGAGGAACTTCACATGATTGCAACCAAGCAAAGATTTCGTCATTGGGATCATCCAATAGAACGAACTGTCTTAACTCTACGAAACCTAAAACACCTTCGTTAAAAGTAAGAACATCCTCATTGTTGAGTTCAATCCGACCAAAGCGAGTTGTGTTTATAATCACGTTGTCCCCCTATAAATCTTACAGAGTAAAAACTTTTCCTCTTTGCTCTATTAAGACACAAAACGCTATACAGAGCTAAATCCATATATAAAATCTGGACCTAAATCTGTAAAGACTCAATGTAATTATAACTACTTGCTGCGTTAATCAGCTATTAATTTTTATTTTCAGGTTTGAGCATTTTAGAAACGCTTCGTGTTTTATCAGAACTAACCTCAGCAGAAACTATGTTCTGATCTTGGATAGCCAAATAAACTTCTTCTCGATGAATCTTTGTATCCTTTGGTGCTTCAATGCCCAAGCGCACTTGCTTGCCTTTGATTTGCACTACTCGAATTTTAATATGATCATCGATAGCGATGCTTTCGCCCAACTTCCTTGTAAGTACAAGCATACCAGTCCTTTCAGTTCAACTTCCTGTACTCTGTATCGGCACTTTTCAGAGGAACTGTAGGTATAATTTCTATTTAATAAAGTCAAGGAGACTTGGTTGAATTAACTTACCAGTCGTTTGGAGGGTTGCCTTCAACGCGCTGTCAGATTTATTCATCTCACTAAAAACTTGAAATGCATCCGCATCTTCAAGCTGAGAAGCAATTAACTTACTATCTACGCTGTTTTTTTGAAGACTGTCTAAATTACTATTTAAAATACTCACTCTAGACCCAACTTGGGACCTTGTAAAAACTACTTGCTGAAGGGCTAGATCCATCGAATCCAAATTTCTTTGAATTTCTTTTTTATCATTTGTTTTAAGAGCAATATTCAAGTCACTTAAAACATTAAAAATATTTACTCCCAAAGAATCTTCATCAACTCCTGGGCGAATACTACTTCCTCTAGATGCCGGTCCACGAACATCTATATGAGCTTGTTTTTCAATTTCTTGATTCTTTTCATTTCTATAATTTTCATATTCTTTTTCTTCTAATAACTGATCCGTTGTTCGAGAGGTCATTGCTTTAGGACGAATAAATCCATCAGCTCCAGCACCTCTTCCTAAAAAAACCTTATCGCCAGGAATATTCATGGCTACAAAAGAATCTTTTTGAATCTGAACCTTCATGTCTCCATCATCACCGATATAATTTCCATTATTTTCAAAGGGAGCTTTTTTAGTTTGAAACCCACCAAATATAAATCTTTCTCCAAATCGACGATTTCCGATTTGTACAGCCTGACTATATATTTGTTCGATTTCAGTTGAAGCCATCAATCGTGTTTGAGAGGACGCCCCTGCATCACTTGCTTGGCCAATGGCAACTTCTTTAGCTCTCATGAGGGCATCTGTTAACTCTGATAATGATTGATCTGTAAACTCTAAAAAAGATTTTGCAAAATTTGTTGTTTTAACAAATTGAGTGATTCCTCTCTCTTCTGTTCTAGCCGCCAAAACACGTGCAGCTGCAAGAGGATCATCTGATGGTTTGTTAATACGCTTTTGCGTGGCAGCCTGATTCTGCAAATCATTCATATCAGCTCTGTTTTTAGACAGACTGGCTTGCACTTGATTTAATGCCATTTTATCAGCAATACGCATTAACTAATCCCTCATTACATTCGTTTAATATTTAAAACTGTATCAAAGAGCTCATCAGAAGTTCTAATCAAACGAGCCGAAGCATCATAAGCTTTTTGGAACTCAATCATTTTTGTGGTCTCTTCATCCAAACTCACACCACTAATACTTTCACGAATATTGGTTAATTGAGCCACAATACTTTTTTGGGCTTCTTGAGTTTTCATCGCCCTTTGAGCCACAACGCCAATTTTACCAACTTGTGAATTATAATAGTCATCTAAAGTCGCCCCACCATCATCCATGAGTTGATGATTTTGCAAACTCGTTACCACATTCGCCACAGAGTTATCTGATGGAGCATTCAATCTCATGCCTGCGCTGATTTTACCTGGATCTCTCAAAATAGTTTCATTGACTGTCATCGCAGCTGCAGCTCCAGAAACCCTCTCAGGCATTTCAAAAAACAAAATCCCTTTTTTACCATTGCGATCATAACCTTCTATGTGCGCGCGATTAACTTCTTTAGCTAAAGTATAAGCCATTTTATCAGTCGCAAGCTTTGCATCTTCAATAATATGATCTCTCACTTCTAAACCACCACCAATCACACCGCCTGTAATTTGCTCTGTGATTTTTCGAGGACTGGAAGTTCCTTTAAAAAAAATCTCCAAACGATCTCTCTCACCTGTCGTATAACATTTAAGGTCATTGGATTCAAAACCAGATACTAACAGCGCCGTTTTACCAGCTGTGACTGTCACTTGAGTGTCTGTTCCTTCTGCAAATGTGATATTAATTTTTTCACCTAGTTTTTTAAGCAAAAGATCCCGTCTATCACGATCATCATTTGCAGGAATTCCCTGCATTTCGACACTCTGAATTTTTTCATTTAACGAAGCAATCTCTTTAGTGTATTGATTCACTTGATCGATATGGGACATAATTTGGCCATCAATATCGTTTTGCACACCTGTTAATTGCTTATCAACTCTATTAAAATCTTTAGCTAAAGCTTGAGAGGATTCTTTGACCATTGTACGAGAAGCTAAACTCTCTGGAGAATTCGAAAGTTCTCTCCATGAATTAAAAAAGTCCGTTAAATATTGATTAAGTCCTTTATTACTTTGTTCATTAAAAATATCTTCCACTCTAGCCAAAGCATCTGCTCGACTCTCATGATAAGACATTTGAGCACTTTCACGCTGAATTTGCTTTTCAATATAAGGATTGTTGATTCTAGAAACTTGGGCCGCACGAGCGCCCATCCCTACGCGCAGTTGCCCCTCAGTAAATGAGGACATGCTCTCAATGTCAACACGTTGGCGAGAGTAGCCTTCCGTTGTTTTATTCGCAATATTGTGACCCGCAGTTTGAAGTGCTGTCTGACTGTTCATCATTGAGCGCTTGCCTGTGTCCATGAGCGAAGTAATTCTAGACATCCTGTCCTCAATTCCCTATTCCAAGGTTTATTTAAGTTCTAAATTTCTTTTCGAACTATATTACCTGAATTCTCAAATCCTCTTGTTGAACGTCCTCGTTTTTCATAACCCTTAGCACCTGCCAATGAATCTTTAATATTATTCATGGCTCCGTTTAAATGATCTAAAGCTGATTTAGCAAAAATTTCGTTTTCTTTATTGAGCTCCGTAATTCTTTTGATGAGCAATTCAAGTGTCGCATGAGAAGTTCTTAATTTATTGCCAAATTGACCTTCGCACTTCAGAGCCAATTCTAATAAACGAGGATTTTGATCATTGGCACCTAACAGATGAGCCAACTCACGAGCACAACGATCTCTTTGCACATCCATAGATTTTAAACGATGAAGAAGAATTTCTTTTTCTTTATTACTTTTTGAAAGCTCTTCGATTTCAGCATGAACTAAACACTCTTTTTCTTTTCTGACTATTTCTAAGAGAGCTCTGTAATTTTTAGTCAAATCATCTAAAATCAAAACTAATTTTTGATGATGTTTTTCAATGGCCATTGCGGCATTTTTCTTTGCAATTTCTTGATTGAGAGTCGCATCCATGCTTACTTCCCTTTCATTTTAATTCGAGTTAATTAAGACATCATAAAATGCTCATCGACCATTTTATCTGCAACGGCCTCTGCATCCACTGCATACTTTCCTTGATCAATTAAAGCTTGAAACTTAGCAACCTTGGCTTCATCAACTTCATCTAGCGATCCAATATTAGCTTTGATATTTTTAATATCTTGAGCTCTTTGAGAAAGACTGACTTTAGCACCTAAATCAGAAGATTCACTCAAGCTAGAACCTAAAATACTCTCTGAAGATAAACGTGCTGACTTCCCTGTTTTGTCACTCTTTTCAGATTTCTCAGTCTTTTGGTTGTCGATTAAGTTTAAATTCTGTCCAACTTTGTTGTGAGTGATTTTCATAAAAATCTCCTTATATTCTCTCTCTCAATGTACCACAATGAGACAATTCCACCAAATTATTCAAAATTATTCTTCACTTCCAGAAACAATTTCAGGACTAGACAGGGCTTCCTGTTGATTTAAATTCCAATAGAAACTTTTTGATTCTGGACTTAACAGTCCTAAAACTTCACCCTCGTCAATCGACTGACCCGACTCGAGTCCTAATCTCATTCCCTTAAAAATCAACTGACTTTTTAAACCATTCTCATGCCCCACTTCAATGCACTGATCTTCCGTGCCGAAAGAGTAGGAGTTTAAAAGTTGCCCCTTCCAAGGAGATTTAATTTCAGCTTTTGGGCTCACTGTAGAATTTGAATTTACGGACCCTTGAGAATTTTGCGGAAATGATTTTTTTTGAATTTCAAAACTGAGTTTGTCTTTTTCAGATAATGGCTTCATTTGAAATGCATGACTGTCTTTTAAAGAAATGGGCCCCATAGGCTTCATAATGGGAGCCTTTAAACCCATTTGCGCTCCGTATTTTTCAAGAAGCTGTTTGTAAATCATATCCGAGAGACCAATGCCACCTTTGTCTCCCCATTTTTCTACATACTCATTATCTAATTGTTCTTGAAAAATTTTTTCTGCCTGATTGGTTTTTATAAATCCACTTTCATGAACTGTTTCTTTCATCGCTTTTAGCATTTCTCTTAAAAATTGCTTTTCATACAAATCAGAAACTTCACGCAATTTATTTTTTGGATTTTGGGAACTCAAATCATCAGAATCTATTTTTTTTTGAAACTGATTTTTTTGATTCTCTTTAAGAGTTGAAATCATCGAGAGTTGATTATTGATTTTAATCATACAAAAAACTTTCTTCTAAAAAGAAATTTAAAAATATTTTTTTGTACAGATTGATGAAAAAAGAAAATGGGGAGTTGAGCCAGAAATCTTGTGCGTCCTGCACTTGACTCTTTAAGCTTCGGCCTTGTTTCACCAATCCTTGGTGTTTGCTGACCTATTGCTCCTGTTTCCTGCGAGAAACTTGAGATTCGTGACCATCCTTGGTTCGCGATCTCTAACTCACCCTCCCCGAGTACTTGAAACATCCATGTGACAAGTACTGTCTTTTTTAGTTTATTAAATTTTGAATCAATCTGATACAACTTTTTCATAAAATTTCGAGTTCCCCATTCAAAGCTCCAGCTGCCTTTATAGACTGAAGTATTGATATCAGGTCTTTAGGAGAGACTCCCATTTTATTCAGCGACTGAACTAGATCTCCCACGTTCACACCAGAGTCTAGGACAGAAACTTTTTCTTCTTTAGCATCTTTTCCTGTTCCTACTTTAACTGATAAATTTCCGTGACTGATCGCTACCTTTGCTAATTTAACTCTATCACCAATGATGACAGTTCCTGTTTTTTCATTGATAATAACTACTGCTCTTGTATCTGGATTCACATCTATTGTTTCGATAGTTGCCAACAATTCAACACCTTTATTTTCATACGCAAAAGGCACAATCACATCAATTGTTCCAGCATCTTTTGCTGAGGCATATTGTCCTGACAATTCTTTATTAATTGTTAAAACAGTTCTTGCGGCAGTTGTAAAATCAGGATTATTTAAAGTCAGACGAAACATTTTTCGTGAGGCAAAATCAACAGCAATATCTCTTTCAATCATCCCACCATTTGGAACTCTTCCAACCGTGAGATGAGCTTCTTTTCCTTCGGCACCAATAATAATTCCACCTTGTGCCACTGCATACACTTGTTCATTGGCAGCACGTAATGGAGTTTGCAATAAAGTCCCTCCAGCTAAACTGGCAGAATCTCCCAGTGCATTTACAGTCACATCAAGAGTGTTCCCTGCTTTACTAAATGGCGGCAAGGTTGCTGTCACAATAACTGCAGCTACGTTTTTACTCGTCACATCTCCACTATCAATTTTAACACCCAATTTATCCAGCATTCGACCAAGGGATTTTCCGGTAAACTCATTTTTACCATCGCCAGTGCCTTTTAAACCCACAACGATTCCATATCCAATGAGTTGGTTTTCACGCACTCCACGAATGCTTGCAATATCTTTAATGCGAGCTGAAAAACTTGGGACCGTAAATAGAAGGGTTAACAAAAAGCTCAAGTATTTTGTAAAAAAATATTTCATAATTTATCACTCTTTTCTGCGAAGATTTACAACGTCATACTGAGGATCTAAAAGTTTATTGGCACTGATTCCATCATCGTTAAAATCTTCAGGTCTTACCATTCCCGTTAAGATCACCTTGTACTCTCTTTTACCAATCATAAAAGGCTGAGCCCCTTTGATTCGATAATTCCCATCCGCTTGACGTTCAATAATACGAGTGGGGATCACTTGGATCTCTGTCATTTCTGCTTTATCATCATCTGCACTTGCCGCCGCGGCCGTAGCTGCAGGAGCTCCTGCTGGCGCTCTAGCCGCACCTGGATCAGCTTGCATATTTGTAGCTAAGTTCGCCTTATTGGCATCTTCTTCTAATTGCTTAACAAGTTTTTTAATAACTGCTACTTTTGTTTGAATTTGTTTTTGAGCAGACCCCTCAACTTTAATATTTAATAGATCGCCTTCTTTTCGAGCTTTATTTTGAGAAAAAAGATAAGCGTTCTGACCTTCCATCACCCACATAGATCCCGCTTGTGAACTCAGATCAGCATCTTCTTCTATTTTTTGCTTTGTCATTCTTCTGTAATGTTTTTGAGATGAAGTAGGGAGATTAGGATTTTCTGAAAACTTAGCATTAGCTAATCGAGAATTACTAATATCAGAACTCGCCAAATCAACGCTTCTAGCTCCACCAACATTGGCACAACCACATAGAAATAAAAGACCTAAAATTAAATTCACCATAAAAACGATTGTCATCTTCATTCTAACTTAACCTTTCCCTCGGCTTCGATTTTTCCAAATAATATTTTATTATTTTCAATCAATTTAACTTTGATTCGATCCCCTAAAAAACCACTCTCTTCACTGATCCCCGATGTTGAAACTTCAAAGTTATCACTGCCACTTGTGATTTTGATATTCTGTCCTCGCTGAACTAGCGCCTCTCTTTTGAGATCTCTTTGAAAGAGAGCTTGCCCTTCACCAATAGATTTAGAAACAACTTGTCCAATGAGTTCCTTAGCACTTAAATTCTTTTCTCTAAAATTAGAGATGTCGATGCTTCTAAGAGAAAGATCTCCCTCTTGAATACGATCTCCCATATTTAAGTATTTATTGGTGGTCCAAATATTTTTTTTGATTTGCATTTGAAGTGAAGCAAAAATCTTTTGGTTGTTTTCAGGATTAAAATCTAATATTTTTTGATTATTATTTTGAGTTCCATAATCTAAATATGAAACCTCTAAAATTTGCGAGGCTTTTAATTCAGGCTTTGTGACAAGCTTCCAATTTTTAATTTTATTTTTGAGATTCGGAATTTTAAGGGAACTAATTTCTATATTGCATTCATCGCAGAGGCTTTTTAATTCTCCAGATATTTTATTTCGTAGATTTTCATAATTAAGAATCTCCTCTTTTAAAGAAGATATTAAAATCTGATCAGGAACTTTAAAAGCAATGTATAGATTTTTAAACTCATAATTGTCTTCTACAATTTTATGCAAAACATCTGAGACTTTTTCTCGATTTAAAATTTGATCTTTTTGATCCCAATCATAAATCACGACTGTTTTTTTAAGCTTGTCTTCAATGTCTTTACTAAAACCATGAAATTCAGCAATTGCTCCCAACGAAACATGGCTTTGGTTTTCGATTTTATTTTCTCTACGAACATTAATTTCTGGTCTTGACCAAGCTAGTAGGACAAATAAATTGATAAAAATAAATATTAACTTTTTCATTTCATCTCGCTTAACGGTTCAATTGTTTAAAATCGAATTATCTTAAGTTATTTACTGATTGAAGCATTTGATCGGAGGCTTGAATCACCTTAGAGTTAGTTTCATAAGCTCTTTGAGCTGTAATCATGCTCACCATTTCATCCACTATATTCACATTACTTGCTTCAATTTGCCCTTGCGCTATAAACCCTGTTCCATTTAAACCTGGTCTTGTAGATACTGGCTGCCCGCTGGCACCTGATTGCATAAATAGATTTTTACCCATTGATTTTAATCCAGCTGGATTGACAAAATTCACGATATCGATATTTCCAATTGTCTGTGGCATTTCACTAGGGTTTTTAATAATCTTAACTTCACCGTTAGGAGCAATATCTACTCCTGAAGCATCTGCTGGAATCGTAATTTCTGGCTGCAAAACATTTCCATTTTTATCGACTATTTTTCCAGAAGGGTCTTTTTTAAAAGAACCATCTCTTGTAAATGCCACTTCACCATCTGCACTCAAAACTTTAAAAAAACCAGAACCTTCAATTTGTAAATCTAATGGGTTTTTAGTCACAACAGCAGAACCAATCGAAAAATCTTTTTGAATTGAAGCCGTTCTCACACCCAGTCCTGTCTGAACTCCAGTGGGCGTGATTGAGTTTATACCAGTTGCTGATCCTGGTTCTTTAGTAGTTTGATACATGAGATCTTCAAATTCGGCTCTTGATTTTTTAAATCCAGTCGTATTTACATTGGCAAGATTATTGGCAATGGTGTCCATATTATTTTGTTGTGCTTGCATCCCTGTTGCGGCTGTATTTAAACTTTTTAACATTCTATCTCCTCATCATCATGATGAACTTCTATTAAAAACTAATTCATTAAGGATTTGTTTTTCCTACAACATTAACTAACTTGTCCGACATTGAGTCATAAGCACTGATGGCTTTTTGTGTGCTTTCAAAAACTCTGGTTGCAGTAATCATATCTGTCATTTCTTGAACGATGTTGATATTGGAACTCTCTAAAAATCCCTGCTTAAGACTTGGCTTTTTTAAAATCTCTTTATCTTGTGGTGAGACGTTTCTTAACTTATATAGTGAAGATCCCACTTTGCTTAGTTTTTCTTTATCATTCACTTCGACTAACGAAAGTTGAGAAACAACTTGTCCATTTTCGACAAGCTCTCCCCCATCAGAAATTTGCAAAGGATAACCACCACTAATTTTAATCACTCGCTGTGCTGGATCTTCGCCCTCAGCTCCCATTTTTAAAACTGGAAATCCCTGCTTGGTAACCAACTGTCCATTGCCATCAATTGAAAACGAACCATTACGAGTGAGCATCACTCCACTTGGTGTGGCCACTTCAAAAAAACCTTTTCCATCGATTGCAACATCTAATGGATTGCCAGTGGGCTTTAAGCCTCCCTGACTAAAGTCAGTAAAAGTTCCAGCACTGTCTACAAATGACTTATCTCCACCTTGCATATCATAAAAACTTTCAATCGAAGAAGGCACTCTTGGAACTTGTAAAACTTCAGATGGTTTTTCATTGGCTGATAAATACTCTTTAAATAATTGCTGATCTCTTTTAAAAGAAGGTGTGTTCACATTTGCAATATTATTTGCAATCGTATCTAGCCTTTGGTTTTGCGCCATTGCTCCCGACAGTGCCGTGTATACGCCTTTAGTACTCATAAGAACACCTCCCTAAATTTGAATGAGCAAGGGGTGTGCCAAAATGAGATTTTTATTTTAAATAAAGTAGACTTCATTTTAAGTAAAAGAACTCTACTTTATACCAAAGCACTTAAACAAATTTATGAGTCAAAAAAAAAGATGAACCTGTCAATATATTGGTTGCACCGTTAGACCAGTTTTAAACTGAATTATCGACCGTCACTTATTTGAGTTTCATAATTTGTTTATGAAAAAAATTTCTATTTTATTTTTTGTTTTAATTCATTTTCAGTTTTCACTTTATTCTTTTGCTTCCATTTCTAATTCAGAAAGCAAAGCGGAAGTCCTCAAAGAAAAGCTCAAAGCACGAGCACTTTCTAATAAAGGAAAGAACCCCCATTCATTTATTTTTGACTTGCCCATTACATACAACCATCGCGTGAGTCACTGGATTCGCTACTTTCAATCTGGAAATCAAAAAAAATGGTTTCGTGAATACCTGCAAAGAAGCTATAAATTCATGCCACTGATTCAAACTGAATTGCAAAAAGCAGGACTTCCACAAGATTTGGCTTATATGGTGATGGTTGAAAGTGGATTTTCAACTTCAGCAACAAGTCATGCAGATGCCGCTGGACCTTGGCAGTTTATTGAAGCCACTGGCAACCGTTATGGATTGCAAACATCATGGTGGTTAGACGAGAGAAGAGACATTAAAAAAAGTACCGTTGCTGCCATTAAGTACATTCAAGATCTCTACTCAGAATTTGGTTCATGGTATCTCGTGGTAGCGTCTTATAATATGGGGGAGTCGGGTTTGAGACGACAAATTCAAAAATATAAAACTCAAGATTTTTGGCAGCTTTCACAATATGGTGCTCTCCCGCAAGAAACCATGGATTATGTGCCTAAAATCATTGCCGCCATTTTAATTTCTAAAGCTCCTAATCTTTACGGCTTTAGAAATATTACACAAATGAGTCAGCTTGAGTATGATCTTATTAGAGCGCCAGGGGGAACTAATTTAGATAGCCTCGCAGATCATTTAAATATCACTCGCAAATCTATCAAAGAATTGAACTCAGAGTTAATTATTGGCTATATACCAAAAAGTGTTCCGAGCCATTTTATTAAAATCCCAAGAGGAGCCGTCTCTTTAGCAAAAGATTTTTTTGATAAACCTGAAGATGAAATGGATTTTTCAAATAATTAAAATCTCGATCAAACAAGCGAGCAAGCGACTTTACATCATTCTTTTAATTTGCTAACTTAGAGCTATGTTAATCGTACAAAAATACGGAGGAGCGACTTTATCCGATCCTCTTAAAATTAAAAATGTCGCATTAAGAATTTCTCAACTAGCTAAAGCTGGTCATCAGATTATTGTCGTTGTGAGCGCCATGGGCAAAACAACAAACACTTTGATTGATCTTGCTCAACAGGTTTCTCAATCTCCGCAAAGACGCGAATTAGATATGCTGCTTTCAGTGGGCGAGAGAATTTCTATGTCACTGATGAGTATTGCTCTTAACGATATTAATTGCCCAGCCATTAGTTTTACAGGAAGCCAAGCGGGAATTTTAACCAATGATTCTCATCTGAATGCTCTTATTACTGATGTTAAAGCTACACGTGTGGCTGAGGCTCTCAATAATAATAAGGTTGTTATTTTAGCTGGCTTTCAAGGCGTCTCACCTCTCACAAAAGAAATCACCACATTAGGAAGAGGCGGATCAGACACCACTGCAGTAGCTATGGCTGCTGCCTTTAAAGCTGAGCGCTGTGAAATTCTGAAAGATGTTCCTGCGATTTTTTCTGCCGATCCAAAAATTGTTAAAGATGCCCGCTCCATTGAAACCCTCAGCTATGAAGCTTTATTAGATATGACTTTTTGGGGAGCTAAAGTTCTCCATTACAGAAGTGTTGAACTCGCTATGCAAAGAGGTGTGACTCTTTATATTGGCCCTGCTGCAGATTCTGGCGCCTTAGGAACTCTTCTTTCTCCTAAATCAAAAAATCTTTCTGAAAATAAAATTAATGATCAAAAGGAATCTTTCATGTTTGAATCCACTCGCCCTGTTTCAATTAATTCTCATGAAAACGTCATTCAGGTTTTATGTAAAAATAAAAACTCTTCAGACTGCTTGAATTCATTTTTAAAATTTTTAGAAACTCATCAAATTGCTTCTCCGCAAATTCTGGAGATGACCACTCTCAACAAGGACACTCGTCTTTTACTGACGGGCCCTTCAGAAGTTGTAGAATCTTTGGTTTTAGCCATTTCAAAAAGCCAAGAGTTTATTTTAGAAAGCCAATCTTTGTGTTCTATAACCATGACCTGCTTAGGAGCTTCTTCACCAGAACTCCCACAAATGATTTTAAAGACATTGCAAGATCACCAGATTCAAACTCATCAATTGATTTTAGGGGGAATGAGTGTGACGGCTTTAATGAATCGATCCGATCGAGATAAAGCTATTTTAAAATTACACGATCTCATTAAATAAATTAGGGACGCATCGTTGGAGTGATCGCTAAATATCGAACTCTCACTTTTTGCCAAATAGAAGTATGAGGACCTGTGATTCCATCAGGACCTGTGGATCCATAAATGGATTGAGTTGGTTTTTGCCCTGGTAAAAACTGTTTTAAATCTATTGAGTTTGGCGAAAGATTACCTGAACCAATATATTTTGTGCTTGTCGTATCAGAAGAATTCCCAGAACCACCTCTTCCACCAGTAGCACCACCGCCGCCTCCACCATAAAAACCTGGGATGCTGCGATCTCGAGAACGCGATCCTGACCCACCATTTCCTGAGTCTCCACCGCCACCACCAGAATTGCCACCACTAGGGCCACCACCAAGAGAACCGCCGCTACTTGCACCATCTACTTTACTATAACCTTTGCGAGCGTTGTTCATATTGGTGGGATCACCATCCATATAGGCATTCATACCATTCGGAATTCCCGCATTTGAAAGCTTATTGCCACTACTTGAACTCGCTCTTGGTTTATTGCTGGAGTTATAAGTTCCACCTCCCGCACAAATGGGATTGCGTGGATTGATATTACAAATACAAACAGGATTTGTAGAAGCCACAGCTGGATCATTACAATCTGTTGCGGCACCTTTGGTACAAAGAGGAGACATTGGATTGGCTTGGCAGTACTCATTTAAATTAGCTGCATTACCCGTTAAGGCTGCACATCTTTTAGCTGCAGCTTGCTGAGACATTAACGACTGCATACTGTAGGTCACCTGACTCATTTGCTCACCAATCGCATTGCATTTTTGCAAATTCGTTTTAATAGGCACTTCAAGAGGACAATGAGGATTTGCTTTAAGCGCCATAACCGCTTGCTGACATTGAGTGATGCAGGATCGTCTTGATGATTCACAAACCATTTTAAAGGCACCCAAAGCTCCTTGAGCCACCATAGAAACATCATTCATTTTAGAACAAGCTAATTGTATCGAAGAATTTGCGGCGCTCGAAAGACCGTTCACGGCCATTTGAATGGACTGCTGTGCCTGACTGATTTCAGGATTGGTTTTATCATCACATCGACTCATCGCTGAATCAAATTCAACTGCGCAACTACTTGCGAGTTGTTTGTATTCCGCACAATCGTCATTTTCAGAGTTTTGATTGTTAGCATTTTCATCTTCCAAGCATCTGGGATCATTAGCTGGAATACAAACAGAATTTCCAGTTTTTTTACTTCCTTCTAATTCCATTTGATCGATATTAGAGCCAAAATACTCAACTCCATTTGGACAATTGGTACTTTGAACGCAAGAACCACCTGCTTCAACATTCGTTGAATGCAAAACAAAAAAGATTCCCACCAATAAAAACCATGACTTCAAATATCTACCCATGATCTTACTTTACCTCAAAATATATAAAGTGCTTGATTATAAAGTAATTTAAAATGGTCTGCGTTTCAAATTGAGACACTTTTAAATGAATCAATTCTACAAATTGCTTTACTTTGGTCTTGCTTAAAAACTTAGAGAGATAAGACTCTTAATGATCTAATTCTTTAGACTCAATTTTGAGAGAATGAGAAGGACTTTTTCAGGCTTTTATTTTTTCATAAAGAACTCTCTTAAAATTTTAATTTCAAGAGAGTTCCCATCAAAAAACAAATTGAATCAGCTCAGATTAATGTTTTGTTTTTGATTTAGATTTTGATTTTGGTGTTTCTTCATCGAGAGCTTCAGATTCGCTCCCCTCAGCATTCGACTCAGGAGTGCTCATAAGAAGTTGACCAATTCCATTCATAGAAAGAACTTTATTACGAAGCTCAGTCATCACTTCAGCATGCTCTTTTAAGAATGTTTTTGCTTGATCTCTCCCTTGACCCATTCTCTCACCATTGTAACTGTACCATGCACCTGATTTTTCAATCAAGTTGGCAGCCACAGCTAAATCAAGAACATCTCCTTCTGCAGAGATCCCTTCGTTGAACATAAGATCAAACTCAACTTTTGCAAATGGAGGAGCCATTTTATTTTTCACAACTTTAACAGCTGTACGATTTCCAGTAACGTCTTCGCCATTTTTAATAGCGCCCACGCGACGAACATCTAAACGAACTGAAGAGTAGAATTTTAAAGCATTACCACCCGTTGTTGTTTCTGGATTTCCAAACATCACACCGATTTTCATTCTGATTTGGTTGATGAAAATAACTAATGTGTGACTGCGGCTAATCGCTGCAGTGAGCTTTCTCAATGCTTGAGACATCAAACGAGCTTGAAGACCCATGTGGCTATCTCCCATATCTCCTTCAATCTCTGCTCTTGGCACAAGTGCTGCCACTGAATCCACCACTAGAACGTCGATAGCGCCTGAACGCACGAGTGTTTCTGTGATTTCTAAAGCTTGCTCACCTGTGTCTGGTTGAGAAATCAAAAGATCTTCAGTATTCACTCCCAATTTACGAGCGTAACTCACATCTAAAGCATGCTCAGCATCTACGAATGCAACAGTTCCACCTTTTTTTTGCGCTTGTGCAATCACAGAAAGTGAAATGGTTGTTTTACCAGAAGACTCTGGTCCGTAAATCTCTACGATACGACCTCTTGGCAATCCACCAATTCCAAGAGCGATATCTAAGCTTAAGGCTCCAGTACTGATTGATTCTACATCAGCTGAAAGCTTTTCGTTTGCTCCCAATCTCATGATAGAACCTTTACCAAATTGTTTTTCAATTGTTGAAACAGCTAATTCTAAAGCACGTGCTTTTTCAGCATTTGCCTTATCTAAATTTTTATCTGATGCAGTTGGCGCAGCCATGATATCTCCTTTTTAAGAACCCTACTTTGATGAACTATTATTAAATACCTTTTAACTTTTTCGAGTTCTGCTTTTGAAACTTTATCGATTTAATTTTTCAATTTCCTCGATTAAAAGTGTGAGGGCTTGATGCACAGTTGTTTTTTGAATTTCAGCACGATTTCCAGAAAACAAATATTTTTCAACTCTCACTTGAGCAGACACTCCACTCTTCTTTTCAGCATTCGGGCCAGCGACGGAAATGAATACAGTGCCTACTGGCTTTGCTTCAGAGCCACCATTCGGACCAGCAATCCCAGTAATGGATATTGCCCAATCAAGATTGAGAACTCTCTGCACGCCTAAAGACATTTCACGAGCGACTTCCGCACTCACGGCTCCATGCTTAAAAAGACTCTCTGATGGAACACCAAGAATATCAATTTTAATTTCGTTTGCATAGGCAATTACTGATCCCTTAAAAATCTGTGATGCCCCAGACACCGCAGCCAATGCGGCGCTCAGCGATCCGCCTGTACAACTTTCTGCAAAACCCACCGTCTGCTTACGCATTGAAAGTTCTCGAATTATTTGAAGGACTTGCTTTTCAATAACTTCATGAGTCAACATAGAGAATTGATCCTTTATTTGAGGTAAAATTAAATGAGATAAATAGGATGATAAGTATAAATGATTTGGAGCAGAATATTAGCAATGATGCCGGCAGCCACGTCATCTGCCACGACGCCCAATCCACCTGGAATTTTTTTATCCATCATACCAATGGGAAAAGGTTTCAAAATATCCAAGATGCGAAACAAAATAAATCCCGCTACAAAAGATTTCCATGTAATTGGCAACCAAGTCATCGTGATTAAAAATCCCACGACTTCATCAATCACCACTTGCGGAAGATCATGATTGCCTTCTCCTAAATCTTTTTCATAAAGATCCGCCGAAATAATCGAGATCGGAATCAAAAAAATTGTAAAGCCCATATAAAACCAAGCGCCCATTTTCATAAAGGCTAAACAGAGAGGAATGGCTGCTAAGGTGCCAAATGTGCCAGGAGCAAAAGGAATGTTTCCCACTCCAAAAAAAGTTGCTAGCTGTAACAAAAACGATTTTACTTTTTCCATTTAAATTTCCTCATCAAAAATATTTCGTCATCGAGCTTATTATTTTGTGGCCATAAAGGGGATACTTTTATAATTATTCTTATGATAGTAATATAAGCTTTGTAAAAAATAACAGTATTAACGTGGATATTTCATCAGATTTTTGCAAGATGACCCTTGATAAAAAAATTTCATGTTGCATTCAATACCGAGACTCTCAATGACTGACACACCTAAAACTTTTAAAAAAAGACTTCGTTCAGCTCGCAACTCAATGATGGATTATCTCGCACGCCGCGATCACTCCGAATTAGAGCTAAGAACCAAGCTTGCACAGTTTTACCCACCCGATGAGATTGAAAAAGCCCTTAATTATGCCAAAGACAGAGGCTGGCTCAACGATCCGGATCGCTTGTCTGCGCAAATGGCGGATTATCTCCATCGCAAACAAAAAGGATTGCAGTACATTAATCACTTTCTTAAAAAAAAAGGGCTCCCCCCAGTTTCTAAAGATAGAGACTTAGAAATTGAAAAAGCCCGTGAGTGCGTTGCAAAAAAAATAAAAAACTCTCAAAATCTGCAAATATCTGATAAATCAAAGTTAGTTCGTTTTTTAGCCTCTCGAGGGTTTGATCCAGAAGTCATCATGAAGGCCCTTTCACACCTTCGTTTTTCAAGAACTCCCCTGTCGGATGATGGCACTGATTAAAAACGTTTTGTAATTTATATAAAGCTTTAGAAATATTTTGAAATCGAGTTCAGTTTGACCTCAAAATAAGCAGGTTTTGAACTTAAAAAATTAAGAAGGATTCATTCATGAAAAGTACAGATGTCCGCAATACATTCATCAATTACTTCAAAAAACATGGCCATGCTCATGAACAAAGTTCGAGCTTAATTCCAGATAATGATCCCACCCTCTTATTTACAAATGCAGGGATGAACCAATTTAAAAATTTATTCTTAGGCTTAGAGCACCGCGATTACAAAAGAGCTGTGACTTCGCAAAAATGTGTTCGCGCAGGCGGAAAACACAATGACTTAGAAAACGTTGGCTACACAGCAAGACATCACACTTTTTTTGAAATGCTCGGGAATTTTTCTTTTGGAGATTATTTTAAAAAAGACGCCATTCATTTTGCTTGGGAACTTCTGACTAAAGAATTTGGCATTCCCAAAGAAAAACTCTATGTCACTGTTTTTGAAACTGATGATGAAGCTGCAGATATTTGGCACAAACAAGAGGGCGTCCCTCGCGATCGTATTTTTAAATTTGGCGAAAAAGACAACTTTTGGAGAATGGGCGATGTGGGCCCTTGCGGACCTAGTTCAGAAATTTTTTATGACCATGGCCCTAAAGCCGGAAAAGAAACAGATCCATTTAAAGGGATCGCTTCAGGCGAAGATCGCTTTATTGAAATTTGGAATCTGGTTTTTATGCAATTTGATGAAACCGCTCCAGGCAAAATGACCCCACTCCCAAAACCTTCAGTAGATACAGGTTCAGGCCTTGAGCGAGTTGTGGCGGCCATGCAAGGTCAGTTTAATAATTACAATACAGATTTATTTCTACCAATGATTGATAAAGCTTGTCGTATTGGTGGATTAGATTACGTGACAGATATTGATGTTCTTGCTTCTCATAAAAACATTTCTGATGTGACTTCTGCACTGAGAGTTCTTGCTGATCACAGCAGATCTACAGCTTTCCTTATTGCTGATGGAGCTCTTCCTTCTAACGAAGGACGTGGATATGTTCTCAGAAGAATTATGCGTAGAGCGATGAGATATGGACAAAAACTCTCTCCTCAAAAATCACTCATGCCTGCCATGATCGAAATTTTAATTGAGACGATGTCTTCAATTTATCCTGAACTTAAAAACCGCAAAGATCATATATTAAATACTGTCAGAGACGAAGAAACTCGCTTCCTCTCTACCCTTGAACAAGGGACTGGTATTTTTATGGATGAGTTGAAAAAAATTCAAAGTAAGGGGATTAAAACTCTTCCTGGCGAAGTTGTTTTTAAACTTTATGATACCTATGGATTCCCGGTTGATCTCACTCGCGTGATGGCCAATGAACACAATGTTCATGTTGACGAAAATGCTTTTGAACAACAAATGGATGCAGCTAGATTAAAAGCTAAAGCTAGCTGGAAAGGCAAAGGCATTTCTGCGGATGAGGCTCATTTAATCAGCTTGTCTCAAGAGATTCAGGAACAATCTAAATCCACTCAATTTACAGGTTATGAACAATTAGCTTCACAAGAAAGCCAAGTTTTAAGCCTTTCTTCTGGAACTGAAAAAATTAAATCTCTCAACGCCGGAGACTCTGGTTTAGTCATCTTGAACATCACACCGTTTTATGCTGAAGGCGGCGGTCAAGCTGGCGATACTGGGATTCTTAAAAATAAATCTTTTGAAGCAAAGGTCCATGGGACAACTAAAAAGAATGATATTTTTATCCATCATATTGAAGTCCTCAGCGGAACTCTTAAGGTTGGTGAAGTTGTACAGGCTCTTATTTCTGAAGAAGAGCGTCGCCTGATTGCTGCTAACCATTCAGCCACTCACTTACTGCATTCAGCTCTAAGAAAAATCCTAGGAGATCACGTTGGCCAAGCTGGATCTCAAGTCGACGCTCAAAAGCTTCGCTTTGATTACACTCATAATAAACCTATGACTGCTGAAGAAATCCAAAAGGTTGAAGACCTTGTGAATGCAGAAATTGCTAAAGGAACATCCGTTAGCAGTAAAATTATGAATCAAAAAGCGGCTTTAGAGTCTGGCGCAATCGCGATGTTTGGCGAAAAATATGGTGATCAAGTTCGTGTGATCAAAATGGGAGAATTCTCTACAGAACTTTGTGGAGGAACTCATGTGAGCAATACTTCTCAAATCAGAATTTTTAAACTGCTTTCAGAATCTGGCGTGAGTGCTGGGGTTCGCAGGGTTGAAGCCATCACGAGTGATTCTGCTTTTAAATATATGAATATACATCTTCAGGAAAATCTTGCAGCCCGTTCTTTAGCGGGCTTTCAAGAAAGCTGGATGCAAACTTTTGAAGGCAATACGGCTTCTCTCACTGATTGGATGGAAACTAAGAAGAATGAAATTAAAAATCTCGAAAAAGAGATTAAGAAACTTAAAGGTGGCCAAGTCAATTTAGAACAAATCCTGGCTCAAGCTAAAACCTTTAATGCTAAAAATGGTGAAGGCCAATTTATTTGGGCAGATTTGCAAATTGAAGATCGCCAAGTTTTGAGCGATGTTGCTGATCACTTAAAAAACAAAGTTAAGAACGGCATCATTATCGTATTAGGGACTGGAGATTCAACACATCCATTGATCGTGAGTGTGACTAAAGAACTCTCTACACAGTTCTCAGCTGGAAATCTTCTTAAAGAATTAGCACCAATCATGGGCGGAAAAGGTGGCGGAAGACCTGATTTTGCTCAAGGTGCAGTTCCTGATCGCACAAAAGCAGAAGATGCACACAATAAGGTTAAAACTATTTTAGGTTGCTAAAACGCATTCTCATATTGCTACTCGATTTCTCATAAAAACCTCGATCATCGCTTAATGAGACAGATCAATATAAGATCTGTCTCATTAAGATTCATCTCTTAACTTACCCTTTAATTTATCTCAGATAAGTCCGATAATGATATTGGAGTAAGGCACGTAGAATGAAGATGGAGGTCTTTGTGAATAACAATTCTCTCATGCATAAAACTTATCTTTTAATAGGCATGTTTTTATTTGTTGGCTTCTTTCAAAATTGTTCAAGCACATCAAATTATAACGCTCAAGCCAGCCACAGTAAAAATACAAAGGAATCACCAGTCGCATATCAAAAAATTGTTTCACCAACTGTAGACACTCTCTTGTTTAACTTACTTCCAGAAGATAATAGATTTTTTGAACTTAAAACTTCAAGTGGACACATTCAAGAATACTCGATTGACGGTCAAACGTTACCAGCTTCTCAATTTTGCTTAGAGCAAAGCGAACAAGAAGAGCTACAAAATATTCTTTCATCAATTTCAGTGTGCGTTCCACACCAAGAAAACCCAAAGCCAGATATTGTTTGCGCTCAATCCCTAATTGAACCCTATGCTGAACTTATGATTAATCAAAAATTATTTCGCTTAGGCGCTCAATACGATAGCTGCCAAATACCTATTGATTTGTGTGATGATCAAGCAAGCCTTCTTAAAGGTTATATGACTCACCTCAAACAGAAGTTCCTCTTACATCCATGTAATTTTTAATAATTGAAATTTGAACTTTGATTTTAGGCAAAAAAAAGCCCCAGGAAACCTGAGGCTTTTTTTGTATATTTCTTGATAGAAAATATGGAAATTAACGTTTTGAGAATTGGCAGCTTCTGCGAGCTCCATGTTTTCCGTATTTTTTTCTCTCAACCATACGTGGATCACGAGTCACGAATCCAGCTTTTTTAAGAGCATCTTTAAATTCAGGGTTGAAAGCAATTAAAGCTCTTGTAATACCGTGACGAATCGCACCAGCTTGTCCAGTCTCTCCACCACCAGCTACAGTAATATTTACATCAAATTTTCCAATTTGGTTTACAGCTTCAAAAGGAGTATCAACAACCATTCTTGAAACGGCTCTTGTTAAATAATTATCAGGATTTTGACCATTGATAACCATTTTACCAGATCCTGCTGTTAAAAAGATTCTTGCAGAACTTGTTTTTCTTCTTCCAGTTGCGTAGAAAAATTTTTCGTTAGCCATTGTATGTCCTTATTACTTGTTTACTGAATAAGCTTGAGGTTTTTGAGCAGCGTGTGGGTGTTCTGAACCAGCATATGTTTTTAATTTTAAGATTAAACGACGTGATAAAATATTTGGTGGCAACATTCCACGAACAGCTTCATTCACGATGAACTCAGGAGATTCTGTTTTCATTTGTTCTGCAGATTTCTCTTTAAGAGATCCGAAGAAACGAGAATGAGTGTAATATTTTTTCTCAACCCATTTTGTTCCAGTTAATTGAATTTTGTCAGCGTTGATAACTACAACGAAATCACCTGTATCAATGTGTGGTGTGTAAGTGGGTTTATGTTTCCCTCTGAGTAAATTTGCAACATGAGTTGCTACACGCCCAAGTCTTTGGTTAGAGGCGTCTACAATCCACCAGGTTCTTTCAACTTCATCGGTTTTTGCTGTCCAAGTTTTCATCACATTTGCTCCAAATATATACTATAGATCGACCCTTTTATGATCAATCGCTACCTTTTGTCAAGTTCCGTACATCTAATAAGAATGTTTTCAGGATAATATACTTTCCAAAGATACAAACCCCTCGCGGGAGCTGTCTGCCCTGATTTTGTTCTATCCCGGGCCGAGATAATATCTCGAATTGCGTCAGGATCCAAACCTTTTCTTTGCATCATTAACTGGCAGCCCACAATATTTCTAACCATCTGCTTTAAAAAACCATTTCCAGTAATCTTAAATTCAATAAGATGAGTGTTGCGAACCTTCCATTTAGCAGAATAGATCTCTCTCACCGTAGAAACAACATCTGTTCCTGCTGTTTGAAAGCTCTTAAAGTCTTGTTTTCCTATAAGATTTGAAGAAACTCGATTCAAGTATTCAACATCCAATGGGTGTCTAATCCAATCAGCATACCGGTGCATTAAAGCGGACTGTCTTTTAGCGTTATATATCCAATATCTATAGGTTTTATGAGTTGCGGATAAAGTGGCGTGAAAGTCCATGGGAGCGATCCAAGCTTTCTTAATAACTATAGATGGAGGAAGCAAAGCACGCATAGCCCAACAAAAATCCCATTGAGGATTTATTTCTCGAGACACTGTAAAATGTGCAATTTGACCTAACGCATGAACCCCAGAATCTGTTCTACCAGAACCAAATAGGGTAATTTTTTCATTAAATAATTGAGAGAGAGCAACTTCTAAGACCTCTTGAACACTCAATTGATCTTCAGGTTTCTGTCTTTGCCAGCCACAAAAATCAGTTCCATCATAAGAAACTAAGAATTTAATTTTTGTCTGAACAATCATGTGCCCTCTTTATATATAGTCTACTCAGGCACGAATAATTCTTTAAAAATCAACTGTCACGCCAAAATTCCAAAGACCACCTGAATAATCGATATTTTTATTTAAACACTGAATGAGTTTAAAATCTGCCACAAACCACAAATTAGAAATACCATATTCGCTTTGCATGCTAAACGCGCCCTCTCGATCCCACGATGTGATCGAAAACAGAAACCCTCCTCCAGCATTAATCGCGGGAGAAACTGCAAACAAAGGTTTGTGGCCATCATCACGACTTTCAGAAAGAAGAAATGTCGTCACACCCGCCGTTAAATAGGGACTCATTTTTTGCTGTTCAACATACTCAAATCTATATTGAGCATTGAATGAAATAGGCATTGTATAGAGTGTGAATTTTTCGATCGATTCAAGTTGAGTGTTCGACTTAAATCTTCCGTGACCATAACTTGATCCTAAGCCTATTGATAAAAAACCGCCTAAATTATTCGACCACTCAAAGGGATTGTATTCAAATTCCATGGAGAGCAAATAAATGGAACTGGCTCCATAAACACTTTGATAATCAATACCATCTCTCTCATTAGAAATCACAGGAGTGGCCATGTTTCCAAACCTTAAAGATGCAGAACTAGATTTGGGTTTCAATTTTGTTTCGTAATAATAATTTCTATTTTTATCTATTTTAATTAATCCCGTTTGCGCCTCTGGCATCGAAACTAATTCTGAATTTTTATCGAGAGCGAATAATGTTTGAGAAAAAATTAAAGCCAGAAAAAAAATAATTTTTTTCAAACAGCACCCCTCTGGATTTTCTTTTTATTAAGAATAACACCAACAGCAATCCCAATGACTAATAATAAAATCGCAAACAGCCAAAATGTTCCATTTAAAATCTTCTCAACAATAAAAACGATCGGAAACAAAACGCCTCTCACAGCCGCTTTGCTGATATCTGATTGTTTGATGAGATCAGCTAATTGAGGGCTTACTTTATAATAAAATTCTACAAATGATTTTCCTAAAGAATTCGTGAGTAAAAATTTATCTCTAAAAAGTCTCAATGTTTTTACTTTTTCATCAAGTGGGGAGCCGTAAGCTGCTGTCGCAATAAAACATCTTTTATCGTCTAGCACTCCTACAACTTCGTCAGGAATCGCTGAATGAATATTGGCATTGAGGTATGTGACTGGAGAGAAGTAATTGACGTTTCCAGCTGAATCTACATTGGCCATCATAAAAAAGTATTGATGACCATTATCAAGACCATCAATTTTATTATTATTCAAAAATGGTTCATTACCAACCATACTCACAGCTAAGTCTTTATATTCTGAAGCTGGATTTAAACTTGAAAAAGTGGACTCAGAAGCATAATAAAAACGAACATACTCATAATTGATACCCGAATCACCTGTAAGAGGATAAGTTGAGGGGGCTCGAGGATTTTTTACGTAAACTTTAGAATCACCAGGAACAATGGTGAAATGGCAAAACCCTTCGTTATTAGTTCCATCCAAAGAGGAACAATCCGAATGGTAGAGCTTTGTCGCGGCATCTGCAGTCGCTAAACCGAGTTGAACCTGAACTGTCTCTCCGCTTTCAACATTACCATCACTGTCTTTATCAATTCCAATAACTAGGGTTTTATAAAATGAAGTGTCACAATTGGCACTAGAAGCAAGCTGACTGCATAAAGAACCCCATGTAATCACCGCAGTTGCACTTGAATTGATGGCTGTGACTAAATCTGAACTTAATAATGAAATTGTGGTTGAATCACTCTTTATCACAATTCTTGAAGTGCCAGTGACCATCGCTGAATTGTCAGTTTGAACTTGAAAATAAAGCTTAAGATCTGGATAAACTCTGCGGTTATTACAAGGAGTCACCGCTGTTGAACAACTATCACAAACATTTTCTGAGTCCATCCCAGAAGAACAAGAACCAGCTGTTCCACCAAATATCGTTGTAGAGGTTGTTTCTGTGGTGCTGCCAGTTGAACCTGAAGTTCCAGATCCAGTGCCACTGCCTGTGGAGGTTGTCACACTTTTGATGGTTGAATAACCAGATACGCTAATCAGCTTCAAGGTCGCCATAGATAGACCGACCTTGAAAAAAATTAGAATGCAAATAAGTATTGAGCTTTTTCTAAATGATATATCCATTTAGAAATGAGAACACGCTTAAATAGCAATGTCAAAAAGATGGGCAGCAATTTGAAGCCCATTCCATGCAGCACCTTTTCTAATATTATCTGCAACAACCCAAAAAATCCAAGTGTGTGGATCATCCATATCTTGATGAACTCTGCCAACATAGACAGGGTTTTTATCAGAACAATCTTTTGGCATTGGATATCCGGTCTTAGATAAAACTAGACCTTTTTGTGATTCAAGAGCTGAGAGAATATCTCCTAAAGCCACACGTTGAGTGAGAGTCACCCAAACAGCTTCAGAGTGAGCATTCAATACCGGAACTCTCACTGTCATTGCAGACACTTTAATTTGAGAATTGCCCAAGATTTTTTTAGTCTCCTTAATGATTTTCATCTCTTCAGACGAAAAACCATTATCTAAAAAAGATCCAATTTGAGGAATTAAATTAAAAGCAATTTGATGAGGAAATTGCTGAACATTGAGCTCCTGGCCTTGAGTCCAGCTTTTTACTTGTTGAGCCAATTCATCGTAGGCTTGTTGACCAGCACCACTTACGGCTTGGTAAGTTGAAGTCACAACCTTTTCTAAACCAAAACGATCCATCAAAGGTTTAAGCGCTACAACCAATTGAATAGTCGAGCAGTTTGGATTGGCAATGATTTGTGGAGTTTTTTTATCAATTAAGTGAGCGTTGATTTCTGGAACACACAACACTTTAGTGTCATCCATTCTAAAAGCTGCAGAATTATCCACAGCAAAAGCTCCAGATGCCACAGCCTGAGGGGCCCACTCTTTGCTAATATCGTCGCCAGAAGAGAAAAACACTAAATCCAAACCCTTAAAACAATCTTTTTTAAGAACTTGAATATCAAATGAACGATCGAATAATTGGATTTTCTTTCCAATGGAGCCTTCACTCGCAAAAGGACGCAATTCATTGATCGGAAAATTAGTTTCTTCTAAGAGTTTAACAAATGTTTGGCCAACCATTCCAGTGGCGCCAACGATACCAACATTAAGTTTTTTTGACATGAGCTTTATCCTTATCTTTTGCTTCTTTTTCTAATTCGTCTTCTTCTTCGAAGACCAAATCTTGTTCTGCTTGAGATTCCTTTGGAAAATAGGCATTAGCTCGAATTTTTCGAACATTTTTGCCTAATTTCAAAAATCCAAAAACAGCACCTAAAACTGCATAAGATAAGAACAATAAAAATAAATTCACTTCTGGTCTATATAAAATCACAGAAATTAATAACACTCCTGCTACTAAAAACTTGAAATGCATTCTTTCTTTAAACTCAATATCTTTAAAAGATCTGTATCTAAAGTTAGAAACCATGACCACAGCTAAAAGGAATGTCATCACTAAGAGGGCGATATTTCCATTTGCAGAAATATCTAGATCTTTAAATGCCAAAACAGAACTGGCAACAATACCCGCCGCCATTGGAATGGGAAGACCTTGGAAATAGTTTTTTTCAACCACATGAGCTTGGACATTAAAACGAGCTAATCTTAAAGCTCCGCAAGCAACATAAAGAAAACATGCAATAAAGCCGATTCTTCCGAATGGCATGAGTGCCCAATAATAAAGCAATAAACCTGGCGCCATCCCAAATGAAACTAAGTCACTTAAAGAATCATATTCAGCTCCAAATTTTGAAGTTGAACGTGTTAAACGAGCTAAACGACCATCCATAAGATCAAAGATAGCTGCAATCACAATAGCATGAGAGGCTTTTAAAAAATCCCCTTTTACGGCTTGAATAATTGCATAGAATCCAAAAAATAAATTTCCAGTCGTCACTAAATTAGGAAGAATATAAATATGCATGGAAATTTTTTTTGTTGGCTGATCTGAGATTTCAGAAACACCTACAGATACATCTGGCTTTACTTGTTCGATTGTTGCCATTTCAACTCCTTAGAATAAATAAATCTAAAACTAAACTGTGGCCCCACTAAAAAGTGTGAACAGAACCCAAAGGGAACAAGCACTTAATATAGGAAGGGTTAAATTATCATCCAACTTGCCAATAGGCACTAGCTCTGCAAGAGCACCACAAAGTCCTGCAATTAAACTTAACAAAAAGAGTCTTTCAACAAAGAGCCCATTATAAAAAAGATAGGTAAATGTAATGACTGTGCAAACAACAAAAGCTGCAAAAAAACCTTGAACACTTTTATGCCCAAAAATCTTATCTTTTCCAAAACGAATCCCAATATAACTAGCAATAGGGTCCGCGAATGCTAAAAACAAAAGAGTTAAAACTACGATATGATATTGAAAAAGAGAGGTTACGACAGCGACTCCCGTTAATAAAAAGGTCGTCCCTGCTAGCCTATTGACTTCAGTTCTGCGAATAATTGCTCTAAATACATGGACAGCCCATTCGTTTAAGCGAGGACGAGTTTGCCTTAAAAAATCCACAGGAATAAATATCGACATACTAGTCACCAAAAGAATGATGGCCATATCTCTTGGAAGAAAAATATACATTGCAGCAATAAAACTCACACCTAACATATGCCAAATTTTTCGAGCCCAATGAACATCGCTTTTTTTCTTTAATGCTTTTATTTCAGATGCCAAAGAATGAACAAACGACATTTTCATTTCATGATTATTGGATTCATTTGTATTTTTTTTATATGGCGCCTTGTAAGGTTTGCCCCATTTTTTTGAAGATGGATCAGTATTCATTTCAATCACTTTCTACTTCCTCATAAAAGGGTTAATATTCAAGACCAACTTCTTCACGACCAAAAGTCTACACTACAAGAGACGCCTTGGTCTATCAAGAGTCAAATGATTTCAATGTATATACATGTTATTATTGTTTATTTTAAAAATGCTGCGCACTAATTGTCACTTTGATTAATGGCTTTTCAGAAGATAACCTAAACTCAAAATTTTATTTATTAATTTCTCACTTTGAATTTCTTAAAATTGTCAAAATAAATGACGAAGGGGCTCCATTTAGCTGTCTTTTTATCTCAATGGAATTGGATCCTTCATTAATATCCATAAAATCAGTCGAAATAGAGGCATCCTCAAGATTAAAGAGACTGGCACTATAACCATTAGTATTATTAGATACTTCAATCTGACGCTTCTCTTTACCGCAACCAATCAGCTTTAAACGGACCTTTGGTGCTCGAACTTGAAAGGAATCTTTATTCATTAGAATTTGATCTTTGAGAAAACGACAATCAACATTAAGTACATCCATGGCTGTATCTCTTAAGTTTTCCTGAGTATTTAGTCCCTTGGTGACTGATGCAATACTTCGATTTGAAACACTGACCGTAGGAGCTAAATCTTGAATTGAAGTTTTTTTGACCATTTCAAGTGTTTTGGGAGGCGAAGTAAACAAAGAAACATAAACTACCCATCCTAAAAATAGGACAAGTATAAGTAGAACTTTATTTGTAGACCCTAAAACAGATGGCACTCTCATATTTCTTTTATCGGCAAAAAAATGAGAGACTTAAGTTAAAATCAGTACTTTAAACTAAACGATCATCTAGATCAAAGTACCCATCTAAAAATGACTATTTCTTATCAATACTGATCGCAAACTTATTAATACCTGCACCTTTAATAAGATCAATGATCCCCACAACTTTACCATGAGGAACATCTTTATCAGCAGAAATGATAGCTTGTAGATCAGGATTTTTTAAAATTTCTTCTTTGGCTTTTTCAGTAATTTTTAGTTCATCGGAAACTTGTCCATTGAGCAAAACCTTACCATCAGCAGAAAGCGTAATCTCCATAGGAGTCGGAGTTGATTTATCACCACTTGCCGCTTTGGGGAGATTTACATTGATCGATGGCTTCATAATCATTGGTGCTGTCACCATAAAGATAATCAAAACCACCAAAATAATATCAACGAGCGGAACCACATTGATATCGGAGATCACCTCGTTAGAATCTGATGTATTCATGGCCATAAAATATTAACCTTTTTTCTTAGCGTAAGCTAAACAGAGTTCTTTTACACCCTCAACACTTTGAACAATCATCTTAACTTGTTTTTGAAAATAGTTATAAGAAATAACCGCTGGTATAGCCACAAATAATCCGGCCGCAGTGGCTACAAGTGCTAATGAAATCCCCGCCATAACAGTTTGTTGTCCAGCATCTGTTGCTTGAGCTAAATCATGAAACGCTTTCATAATACCTAAAACTGTTCCTAACAATCCAATATAGGGAGCATTAGAACCGATTGTTGCCAAAAATCCTAAATGCTTTTCGAGCTCTGGCTTTTCCATCAAGACAAAAGTATTAAAAATTTCTTCTAACCCTTTTGTTCCAGTTTCTTTTATATGCTTAAGTGCATACATAACGACTCGACCTTCAATGATTTCAGTCTCACGAGCTAATTCTTCAACATCTTGAATATTATGAGACTGAAGAGCCATTCTCACTCGCGCTCTAATTTTTTGACTATTTGAAATTATTTTTTTCAGAGCAAAAAATCTTTCAAGAATTATACTAACACTCACAACACTTAAAATCACTAACAACCAAAGTACAGCTTGATCCGCAACACTTGCTACAGCAAAAATTCTATCACTTAACATCACAAACCCCGTTTCGATCAGAAGAGTCAAAAAATTTATCTTACTTGATAGTCATGAACTAATAATTCATTATCACAGTAACCTATGAAGTGCGTCAAGACAGTCCTTACTATAACTTTTACATCTCTTACTCTAAGACTCCTTGTTTTAGCGAGTTTTTGGAGTCTAACATCTTGTGATTCTTTAGATTCCAACTCACAATCTTCAATTTTAATCATTGCTGTAGAAAATTTAGATTCTCAACTCATAAATTGCACAAAAGAACCCAGTCTCCAAAAATCTGGATTTAGTATTTTCTGCAACAACGCAGTTCGATTTAGTCATGCATTTACAACATCGACTCTCTCAGTACCGGCTATTACCTCCATAATGACAGGGCTTTATCCTTTAGAACATGGAGTGAGAACAAATGGACCCGCAAATATGGATCCTCATATTTTGCATATTGCAAAAGTCGCTCATGAAAAAAATTACAAAACCAGTTTCTTTTCTGGAGGAGCACCAGTTCTCAAGAGACATCCACTGTATTTAGGTTTTGAAATTTTTGATGACTCACCAAAAAATTTCGAAACTACTGCAAAATTATTCAAACAATGGATAGATCAAAATAAAAAAAATAAATTTCTATCATTTATTTATGTTCCAGATCTTCTTAACTCAGAAACACCTACAATAAATGATGTTGGTGAAATAAGAGCTCCAACTCACGAAGCACAAATTGATGAACTTGATGAAACTCTTTTTTCAATTATAGGAAACTTAAAGACTTTAAAAATTTATGATTCAACAACTATCATTCTTGTTGGACTCAATGGCTCCAATAATTCTGAACGTGTGCAAGAAATAAAACCAGTTAATCTTCACAGTGAAAATACTCAGGTGGCTTTTTTTATTAAGCCACCTCAAAAATACAAAGAAACCGATGAAAACTGGAAAATTGATAAAAATATTTCATTGGCAGATCTTGGTTTCACTCTTTTTGATTTCCTTAAATCTCCTTCACCTAAAATAAAAAATTTTTCTGAAATTCTTCCAAGAGTCTCTTTAAAAAATGCCATTGAAAAAAACAATACTGATTGGAGCAATGAACGAAGAATACTCATTGAATCTGCTTGGAGTGCTTGGCGCCAAAAAGAAGAGATCCGATATGCTCAACGAATTGATCACATTATGATGATTTGGGATTCAAGACCTAAAATATTTAACACTCTTTTGGATCGACAAGAAGTTATAGAAATACCTATATCTGATCCCAATCTTATAAATATCAAGGGCGATCTCTTTAGTTTTTTTAAAAGCATGGAATGGCCAAGATGGAGACCACTTTCTTATTTTGAAATTTTAAAATATGGATTAAATATACCGACATTTCAAGCAAATCAAAAAGAGTTTAAAAACATCGAAAGCCAGTTGCAATTTCTTAATAAAGAAAACCCTGAAGATGAGGATATCACATCCTTGTTAGCAGAATTTTATATTATTAATAAAAATTGGATTGGTTTAAAAAAAATAGCAGAAACATATTCTAAAAATGACTGGATGACACTCGCTGAAAGCCACTTAAATGAAAAAATTCAAGGCCCTGTTTCTTCATGCATGAATTTATTTATAAGCTCCAAGAATTCACTGGGAGATTTAAAAAAATGCAATGACACCTCTCTCGTTGAGTTTTATTTGTATTTAAAGGATCTTTCTAAAAAAGACGCTCTTCAAAGAGATCTCAGTAAAAAGAAAATTCTCCACTCCTATAAAAATATGCTCCACTTTAGAGGAGTTCTGCAGAAAAATTTTAATCTTCAATTTATTCTGGATACGATTCACATTAAAAATAAAATACCCTCTAATCTAGAACTGGTTCTGAATCTCCCCAAACTTGAGACTTTAAGAAAAGAACTTGAAGTTAAAATTACAAATGCCAGTAAAGAGCAAGAAAACTTTTCTCAGATAGATTTTTAAAGTTTTTTTAAACTTTAAACTCAGCTAACCAAAAAGGTCCCATGGTTTTATTTTTAGATAATTTTAAAAAAATCTCTGAAAAAGAAGCCTGATTATTTTCAAAATCAAGCAAGTTTTTTGGTAAATAAGAGTGACTTAATAAAAAGAGCCTATCCTGAGGATTGTAATTATAACTTCCTATTTGAAGATTCACGGTGCTTTCAATTCCCATTAATTCTAAAGGCAATGGAGAATTTGAATTTAAAACAGTTTCCAATCCAGTTGCGAGAATTGTTGGAGAATTTTCAGTATGCAAGAGAACTAAATGAGGCATACCAACTTTAGCCCAAACCAATTCTTGTTCGTCATGAGTCATCAATAAAAACTCAAAACCAATTTTAAATTCATTATTATTAACATTCCTTCGCAGATAATCATTAACTAATAAGCTGGCAACTCTTAAGTGATTCGCCTTACGAGATAAACAGTTCAATTTTTCAAAAGGATTCGTAATATCAAAATCTTCTGAAGCTAAGTTAATGTACTCCACAACAATTTGTTGAATTTTTTCTTGAATCGCACTCAACGAATCTGTGATACCCCAAGGAGTTAACAACAATAGAGTTTGCGATATCTCATCATAATAAAACCAAGGGCGTGGCCTGATGGATTCAGTTCTATAAGATCTTTCTGATTTTATCATTAAAGAGCTCCATATTTTTTAAGTTTAATGGTCGCTTTTTGAAAGTACTCTTCTTCAGGAACACTTTGCTCCCTAATTTTTTTCCATCTATTTTTAGCAGAATCTACCTCTCCCACACTCTCTTCAAGAACGGCCTCCTGATAGGGAACCATCATCTGCTTTCTCATCTCATTCAAGAGTTCTTCATACTTAGTTTTTATTTTTAAATTGAAACGATCGATCTCAAGCGCTTTTTGATAGGCAAGAATAGCGGCTTTCATATTTTTGTCTAAAATCGCCTTATCACCCTGAGCAATTAAGTCATTCATCTTATTTTTCATCATTAAAGTAATTTGACTGATTCTACCACGAGCTAAATATTTTAGACCTTCAATGTCAGGCAAGGAGGAACGAACAACCTCTTGATAAGCTTTAATGGCCTTTTCTCCACTCTCAGTGGCCTCAACATTTTTAGCTTTTTCAAAAAGAGCTTTTAATTTTTTGGCTTTTTCTCGAATTTCTCTATTTTTATCTTCATCAAGCTTTCTTTTTGTTATGAGTTCTTCGACTTCTGATTTAAGTGCAATAATTTTAGGATGATCTGGATTTAAAGAGACCACTGGTGAAAGACAATCATCAATTCGATTCATTTCAACAAAAGGATTTACTAGTTTTTTACAACTCTCAACAGTTATAGAAATTTTAATTTCATTTTCTGCCTTAGCTTTTTCAATGAGTTCGTTACGTTGTTGTTCTGATATAATTTGTAAAGCTTGATTGATAAAATTTTCTAGCTCTTTTGAGTCTAAATACTCCGGTAAAATACTTTGAACCTTTAAAAGCTCTTGCCGTGCTAATTCATATTTTTGCTGAGTGTATAAGCTTCGAGCAAGCTCATAAGTTTGTTTAACTAGAGCTTGCTGTTCTATCGTTAATTTAGCAAAAGCCATTTCTGAAGGAGTTCTTGGTATCTCTTGTTTTTTTGCATCCGCAGAAACAGCCGCATTATCATCATTTGTGTAGTAATAAGCTAATCCTAATATTAAAATTGCACCTGTCATTAAATTAATTCGATGACGTTTAAAATCAAATTTTTCAGACTGGCTTTCTTGTGCTGAAGAGTTGCTAGTTAAAGATTCTTTGTCTGAATACGGAATATGTATCTGATCAATATGAATATTGTCTAAATGAGATTTATGTAAATACTCTAATTTTTGATTAAAATGTGGATCTCTTAATTCAAAATAAATTCGGTGCTCGTGAACAAGTATTTCATCACCACTTTTGAGTGTTTTAGGATGATTCGCAATGAGTCTTTCACCATTCAAATAAGTGCCGTTTGAAGAACCCAGATCAAGAATCTTGTACTCATCATTTAATTTAACTATTTTAAATTGTCGACGACTCACTTTTGAATCTTGAATGTAAAGCTCGCAACTTTGATCGCGTCCACCTATCCAGTTATCTCCAACTAACTCTTTGGAAGAAATCATTTTACCTTGATAATCCAAAAACTTAATAACAGGGGCAACTTCAGTTGCACCTGAATTAGTATCCGCATCTTCATCAGCTAATAACTCTTGAAGACTATAAGGCTGAAAAGGTACTATTTCAGATTGTGACTTAGATTCTTTTAATCGGCCGTCTTCTATTGAATTTTGATTGTGGATCTGTAGCGAATTGGTTTTTTCAGTAAATTGAAATTCATATCCTGGAACAGTAAACGACTCTTCTAAAAAGATAGAAATTTGTTGAAATTTTTCACCTTTGTAACTTAATAATCCAAAGCGCGCCAAGCACTCAATGGTACATTGATTATTTCTTCTAATAATTTTAAAATGTTGTCGAGACAAACTTTTTTCTTCAGGCAAATGTACATCCGCTTGATCTCCTCTGCCAAAAACAAGTTCCTTCTCCTCAGGGAGCTCAATTTCACGAACGGATTGTCCTTGATGTTTCACAATGAGAATAAACATCAGTACCTTCCCTTTAGTTTTGAATCACATTCACTTTTAAATTGCTTAGCTTCTTTAAAAATAAGATCACCCTCATCTTTAATCATCACCATGACTTTTTCAAAAGAATTTGAACAGAGTCTAAAATTTTTTCTTTCTAAATATTTTCGACCTTGAATCATATTAAACTGTATCAACTGATCAAATTTAATTTTTGCCAAATTGTAATATCTTTTAGCCATTTGATGATCTGAGTAATAAGTTAAAGCAGCTCTAAATTCATGCATTGCTTGAGCATACTGCCCCTGACGATAATCCCTAAAACCTTTTAGGTAAGCATTTTGAGCACTCTGATACTGTATACTTACTTCTCCAGCTTTGAGTTTACGATCTTTTTCATCTTCGATATTTTTTTGACTTATTTCCATTTCCTGAGCAATTTGCTCTTGGCTTCTTAAGTTCAATTTCTTTTTAGATTGAATGGTTTCATTTTCTTTGAATAACCAAATTCCCGCCACAACTAAAACACCAATAATGATATAAAAAGGATTAATATTTAAGTTATCTGCAGATCCTAATTTTGGAGATTCCGATTTAAATTGATGAGGCAGAGGTGCTGATGACGAAAACGGTGTTTCACCCATAGGCTGAACCTGATGCTTTTTAGGCACTTGAGTTGCTGGTGGGGACACCTTTGAGGGCAATGGCTCTAAAGATTTCAACACTGTTTTATCTCCCAGAACCCCAGAAGGAACAACTTGAATTTGTATACTAAATTCTGTATCTCCAATTTTGAGACGATCACCATTTTTTAAATTTGCAATATCGAGCTTTTCATTATTTATAAAAATAGCATTTGTTTCGCTTAAATTTTTAATAAAAAACTGTTGATCTTTTTGCACGATTTGAGCATGAATCCGACTTACTTTACTATCATTTACAAGATTGACTTCGTTCTCAATATCTCTACCAATTTTAAATTTTTCTTTATCAAAAGAAAAAGCGGTCCCCCTCTGATCACCTTTGATAATGGTCAGAATTATTTGAGCATTTAAAAGAGGAGAAGACGTAGCTAAACTCAAATAGTCCCTCCATCTTGTCTGATAAAACTAATAATAAAATATTCACATTCTCCACTTGATGTCAAAATAGCCTGGCAGCAAAGAGAAAAACGGTTTCCACCAAAATCTAGATCATTGATACTAATTATATTTGGATTTTCTTGTGCTCTAAAAATCAAGTCTTCTAAATTTTGTTGAAGTGCTGCATCTGGAAAGCTGCTAATTTTTTGACCTTTAATACTCGCTAATGAGAAGCCAATATCTGATTCAAAGGACGCATTAGCTGATATGATGTAACCTTCTTTATGGATCGACAACCCCGCATGTCCAATGATTTGCAATAAATTCTCTGATTCAAAATCTCTATTAATTGTTGAACCACCATCTTGCGCTTCTGCTAATCCATGGAGATAGCGATTCAGGAGTCCATTAATAGTGTCTATTAATTTCTGCATTCCTGGATATTTTAAATTCAACACCACTGATTCATGTCGTTCAATAAGAGCAGACTGTAAATTCTGATTAAGTAGATTCACTGGATGCTCAATTAATTTATACATAAAATAGTAAATAATAAGACCTATTAATAAAGCGAGAGTAAAAGTTTGAATAAATAGTGAGAGCGCTCTTCCGTCATCAAATGCCAATGAGCCCATATCATAGACAACAATTGCATGAGCTTTTACCGCAAAAGTTCCAATCTCTGGACTATAGACTGTCATAGGAACACTTGCTGCAATCGTCGAGCTATCAATAGCTAAGACTGTTTCTCGAGTTTCTTTTCTAGCAGCAGAGACGAATGGTAAATCTGGTGTGTCTCCAGCTTTGGCAGCAGGAGCTAAAATAGTGCCATTAGCTTGAGAAACAATAAGAGCATATTTGACTCCTTCTTCAGCATCTGCGGATTCTAATGATAACTGAGAATCTACTCCCGTTCTCAAAGCTGTTTGATTTTCTGACTGAAGTCGACGAGCAATAGAAAGAGCTCTTCTTTTGCTTTCAGCCTCAATACTTGCTGAAGTCAATTGCACCATTGGTATCATCGAAAGCGCTGTCACTAAAAATATGTAGCCCACTAATATGAGACCTAATACTGTTTTTAAATCTAAAACCTCAGTGAGCTTAAAAATAGCCGGCATAAGATTTTTTTCGAGATATATATTTAAATTTTGAAAATTTTCATTGATCTCTGATAGACCATTTGATGTCGCTCCTTTTTTAGCCGTTTCATTGGATCCACGTAAAATCACAATATCAAAAAGAAGATCATTGACAGATATTTTATCTCCTGGAAACAAAGCTGAATGAGCTATTTTAGCACCATTAATATAAATTCCATTACGAGAATTCAAATCTTTAATACTTAAGCGGTCTTCTGAGTATTCAAATTCACAATGTTCTTTTGAAATTTGCTTTAAAGGCAACTGAATATCACAGGCAGATGATCTTCCCAATAAATTGCGACCTGTTTTAAATGAAATTATTTTACCAGTCAGGGGTCCTGTTAGAACTCTAAGCGCCCACATAAAGCACCTCACCCTCAACTAGTCCCCATTTTTCAATTTGACCAGACTCCAACTCAATCACAGAGTAAGCACTCCAAACTGGCCAAGTCATTCTCCATGGCTCAACTTGCTTGCATATTTTTTTGATCACCAAATCTTTATCAAGAAAAATACAATCAATCGTAAATTGCATAAAACAGGTATGAATACTATTGCAATTTTTTATCCATAGCCCCTTACTTTCTGGTAAAGAAGAAGTTGAAATTAATCCAACTAATCTTTCAAAAAATGTTTCAGCTAATTGAATTTCAAATAATTTGATTTCTGGAGAAGATTTTTTTGAGACAGGTAAATATTTTTTTTGCATTATTTACCCCCACTCATCATTTGAATAATGATGGGACCAAAAACCATGATAAACACAGCAGGTAAAATAAAAAGCATAATGGGTAGTAAAATTAGTTGAGAAGCTTGTGCCCCTGCTTTTTCAGCTCTGACAAATCTCTCAAGTCTCATTTGATTCGACTGATCTTTTAATACTTGAGAAATACTTGCACCTGTAGAATCAGCATCTACAAGCACACCCACAAAACTGGTCATTTCGTTCATATCCAAGCGATCGCCCATAGCTCTTAGAGCATCAGCTCTTGATGAACCTAATTTTATATCTTGCAAAACTGATCCAAACTCTTCAGCGAGCACGCTCCCTGCTTCAGCTTTATCGACAATTCTTTGAATGGCTCCTATAAAATCTAACCCTGCCTCTGTTGAAAGAGCTAATAAATCCGTAAAAAATGGCAGATCAATTCTGACTGAACGTTCACGTTTTTTCTTGTTAGCTGAGGCATAGAGATCTGGAAACATATAACCTAGTGCTGCTAAAAAAATAATCACGATAATTGGAATTTCCATGGATAAAGTAAAATCTAAAATCACGAGCACACATGGTATAACAAGACCCCAAAGGAGCTGAATCCCAATATATTCATCAACATTTAATTCTCTTCCTAAGCCTGAAGTGGTAATTTTGCGATTGAGTCGCTTGCGAAGAGTTTCACTTTTGATTTTTGTGGCATATTTGAGAGTAAACTGATGAACAAGTGGACGTGAAAAATTTATTAATGGAGATGCCGATTTGGCAGGTTCATTTCCTGATGCCCATGATAGAATGTCTTTTTCCGTGCTACTTTTAGCCAAGAAGACAGCCACAAACTGGTAAACAGCGTAGCCAGAAAGCAGCATTCCAAAATATAAAAGTAAATCAGCTCTTCCCATTTACTTCACCTTCATGCAAAATACGACCATGAAAAATTCAAACGAAAATAACAATTTTAAAATCCTCCCAAAAAAAAATTTAAAACTTATTCTTGCTTCTGAATCACCAAGAAGAAAACACATCCTCGAAGAAGCTGGTTTTAAGTTTCAAATTCTTCCTGTAAAAGTATCGGAAATTCCTCAAAAAAACCTAAATATTGACGAGCAAGTTATTGACATCGCTCGACGTAAAGCCGAAGCTTGGTTGGAACAGCATAACTCCTTAATATCACAGGATCTTTTAGTGCTAACTGCAGACACCTTAGTCATCTTAGACGGCGAAGCTCTCGGAAAACCCGTAGATAAAAATCAAGCTCGACAATTTCTAGACCGATTATCTGGACGTGTTCACGAAGTTAAAACGGCTATGACTTTTATATTTTTGCCTCAAAAAGAGTTTAAGTATCATATTGAGACAACTCGTGTGGAATTTAAGAATCTTTCAATTGAGGAAATAGAAAATTATATTTCAACTGACGAGCCTTACGATAAGGCGGGAGCTTATGGCTTACAAGGCGAGGGTCGAAAATTTATTCACCAGATACACGGTGAATACAACAATGTGATTGGTTTACCCTTAGAAGCCTTCAAAAAAATTATTTCAGATTGCGAAATTGAATTTTTTTAATGGAACTATAGTTTAGGTCATACTATAACTCTAATTAATGAATTATTTGGGCTATACAGAAATTAAAAATAATATAAAAAACGCGAGACTCCTTGCTGTCTCCAAATTCCAATCCAATGCTAAAATTAAGGCTCTTGCAGATTTAGGTCAGATTGAATTTGGAGAAAACTATGTGCAAGAACTTGTGGAAAAAATGGAAAGCCTCAAGGAGACATCCATTCGTTGGCATTTTATTGGGCATCTGCAAAAAAATAAAATCAAATATATTATTGGCAAAGTGGACTTGATTCACTCCGTAGATTCTTATGATTTAGCCTTGGCCATTGAAAAAGAAGCCCTTAAAAAATCAGTGTCCCAGCAAAAAATACTTTTAGAAGTCAATTTAGGAAATGAACTTTCAAAAACGGGATTTGCATTAAGCGAACTCAAAGAAGCATTTTTAAAAATAAGTTCCCTTCAACACATTTCTGTTCAAGGGCTCATGTGTCTTCCGCCGCTTTATGAAACTGCAGAAGAATCGCGAAATGACTTTAAAAAACTTAAAAGTTTATTATTTGAACTGCAACAGATTAACCCTCATCCCGATTTGCATCCCTTGAAGGAACTTTCAATGGGTACAAGTCATGATTACCTTATAGCCCTTGAAGAAGGCGCCACGATTGTACGCGTAGGTACCTTACTTTTTGGAGAAAGATCACCATGAATTTTATCTCACATTTTAAAATTGGATTTATTGGTTCGGGTAACTTAAGCCAAATGATGATTAAAGCTCTCATTGGTAATAAAATTATTTCAAAAGAACATATTTATGTCTCGAATCGTTCTGAGGGAAAACTTCAAAAAGTTGTAGAAACCTATGGCATTCAATCTTGCGCGACGAATGAATCACTGATTGAAGCTTGTGATATTATCATTCTATCTATGAAACCTCAGGATCTTCCACAGGCGGTGGAACCACTCACTTCTCTCTTTACTCCAGAAAAAATAGTCATGAGTTTAGCCGCAGGTATTACTACTGCCTCTTTAAAAAAACTCATGCCTGCACCTCGCATTGTTCGTGTGATGCCTAACACACCTATTAGTATTTCAAAGGGTGTTATTGGATATTTTTTTAATGACAAAAACTCTGATAGCCTTGCTTCAATGACTGAAGATTTATTAAAGCCACTGGGTTATGTTTTAAGATTAGAAGATGAAGCTCAATTTGAAGCCCTTACGGTTTCATGCGCCAGCGGAACTGGCTTTATTTTTGAACTCATGATTTATTGGCAAGAGTGGATTGAAGAAAGAGGCTTTGACAGTGATACCGCACGAAGAATGACTGTAGAAACCTTTGTTGGTGCCTCACAATTAGCCTCTGAATCTCCGCAAATTCCACTTGATGAGCTGCTAGCTAAAGTGACTTCTAAAAAAGGAATTACCGAAGCCGGACTTCAGTCTATGCGAGAACTCGAGGTAGAGCGTGCTTTACGTTACAGTTTTGAAAAAGCGGCTCTTAAAAATCAAGACTTAGGTAAGACTAAAGTCAATTGATAGCTCTGCTTTCAAGACCAGACTTGCCCCGAAGTCGAGGGTCAAGATATGATTGTATAAACATCCAAGGAGGGATTTTATGCATATCACCCCAATAGACATCACTCATAAAAATTTTAACAAAAAACTCATGGGACTCGATCAAACAGAAGTTATTGAGTTCCTCAGTGAGATTGCTCATCAAATGGAAGTCCTCATTCATGAGCGCAATCATCTCAAAGAATCACTGAGAGAAAAAGAACTCGCTCTTATGGAATATAAAGAAAAAGATCAAATTCTTAAAGCAACTCTTGCAACGGCTTCGCAAATGTCAGACAAACTCAAACAAGATTCAGAGAGAGAAGCCAAACTCATCGTGGCAGAAGCTCATCAAAAAGTAGAAATGATGACTCGTGATGGAAGAGATGCTTTAAGAAAAATATATAATGACATTGCTGAACTTAAAAAAGTAAGAATGCAATTTGAAGTGAATCTCAAAGCACTAGCTAATTCTCATCTTTCGCTCCTTGAGCAAGGTGAAAAGTACATGCCGAGCATTCTCAATTCTACTTTAACAGGGAACGGAAAATCTGCAGAATTATGATCGAACATTGTAAGAATGGCGTAAGGTTGCATCTTTGGATACAACCTGGCGCCTCTAAGTCAGAAATTATTGGACCTTATAACAACTGCTTAAAAATAAAAATAGCAGCCCCACCTGTTGATGGAAAAGCAAATGATGAAATCATTGCTTTTCTCTCTCAAAAACTAAAAATTCCCAAAAAAAATATAGAAATTCTTCGCGGAGAGACCGGAAGAAAAAAATGTGTAGAAATCAATGATCTTGATCCTGATGATTTAAAAAAAATTTTAAATCTTTAATTTTATGGCTTTGATTGCGGTTTTTTAAGTTCCGAATTTAAATCTTCCACATTACGAATAATCTCATCATCTTCTGATTGAATTTTATTTTTTGGAATAAGTTTTTTAATTTGCTGACTAGAAGGCAAATCTGAATCAGTTGGTGTTGGCGTAAGATTTGATGGGGGAACTTCTTTGGGAGCAAATAAATCTTGATCTACACCATCTAATGTTTTTTCTTTAAATTTCTTAAGAGCTCTTTCTGGACTCAAAGGATCATTTTTTTTCTGACGATTCACGGTTTGAACGCCATAATCAAATTCGTAAGTCATTCGAGCCAAAAAGTTCCAACCTGATGAAGTATTTCTCCCAAATAAAGTTGTTCCAATTCCTGCACCAAAAATAAAATCTGGATCTAGGCGATAATTCACCCAAGTTCTAAGATCTGTTTGATGGGGATTCACATTGAAAAATTTAAAACTCCCACCATTCACTCGATCTGTAAGATCCGTTTTAACATTGGCAGTTTCGGATTTAGAGTCATAGGTGATGCTTTGAAATCCAGAAAGCTCTACCCCAACATCATAGGAATTCAGCTTCCAAGAAACACCCAAGCCCCAAGGAAGTAAATGCGATCGACCCTCATCACGAAAATCTAACCCTAATTTGCCATAACCCAAGTATCCCGTATAATTTTTACGAAAAAGGAGGACTGTTTTTACATTTTGAGACCCCTCATGCGCCAAAGCTTCATCGGTATAGTAATCAATACGATTCATGGGAATATTCAGTTCAATGGAAGGGATCATTTCATATTCCCCAAACTTTATGAGGGTATCAAAACCGAACTGCATATCTCCAAGAATTGAGTTAGATCGAGTGACTCCATTCGTCACACTGTCGACATTATTGAGCCATAACCGAGAAAAAAATCCAATTTTATGGAGAGGGACCCATCTAGCCCCTAGATCGAGATTCATTATTTTAAGTGAATTATTGTGTTCTAGGCCTTTATACGTAGAATCCGCATCAAAATTGGCTTTTGTGTATTCAAATTGGCTATTCAAATCCAATTGAAACCGATGCTCTTTAAAGTTTTTTTCAAAGCTATAAAGGCTTTCCGCTTGAGCCGGAATCATATTCCAGAATAAAAATAAATCAAAAAATAAAATCAAGAGTACACGATTCATCATTATTCCATTATGATGAGCTTATTTTATTTCGTCACCTGCTTATTTAAAATTCCGTGAATGAATAGCTAAACAGGTTTGCCTAATAAAAGTGCATGATTTTCTGTCCCTCGGAAGAGCGTATTAAGGAGTTTTAATGAGCCCAACTAAACCAGTTCAAAAATCTCAGTTGGTGGTGATTTTTATAACCGTCTTTATTTTTCTAGTTGGTTTTGGAATTATTATTCCTATCATTCCAATTCTTGGAAAAGATTTTGGAGCGGGCCCTGTCAAAGTGGGACTTCTTTTATCTGTTTATTCATTAATGCAATTTATATTCTCACCTTTTTGGGGAAGACTGAGTGATGTTTATGGTCGCCGTCCCATTTTGTTATTTTGTTTGGTCGGTGAAGGGTTAGCTTATATTTTATTTGCCATGGCCAGGGATTATAACTTTCTCCTTTTTTCGAGATTGCTCGCTGGATTTTTTGGAGCAAGCATCTCTACAGCTTCGGCCTATATTTCTGATATCACTCCTCCTCAAGAAAGATCAAAAGGCATGGCACTGATTGGGGCTGCTTTTGGATTAGGTTTTGTTGTGGGTCCTGCTTTAGGTGGCTTGCTAACAATATGGGGTGATTCCATCAGACCTCACACTCCGCATTTTGGAACTAGCTTTGCGGCCCTTTGGGTATCCCTCTTGTGTTTTGCTAATTTCTTTTGGGGCGTTTATAAACTTAAAGAATCCCTTCCTGCTGAAAATCGTAATAAAGCTGTTAAAAAAGAAAACCGCATTAAACTTGTCGTGAGACATCTTACTCGTCCATTGATGGGCTCAATGATGTCTGTATTTTTTCTTGTCTCCTTTGCAATGTCCTCGATGGAAGCCGTTTTAATTATGTATGTGGGAGAGAAATTTGGCTGGGATGTCAAACAAGTGAGTTTTGGTTTTGCCTATATCGGTGTCATTATTGTTTTTACTCAAGGATTTTTAGTGCGCAAACTCATCCCAAGAATCGGCGAGAAAAAAATGATGCTGATTGGACTTTCTCTTTTTGCCACAGGAATGACTCTTATAGCTGGAAGCCATTCCATCCAAGTCTTAGCCATTGCTATGACTTTACTCTCACTTGGGAATGGTCTTACAAACCCATCCATTCTCGGAAGCATCAGCTTGCTTGCAGATGCAGCCGAACAAGGAATTGTAATGGGTGTCACTCAGTCGATGTCGAGCCTAGGAAGAATACTCGGCCCCTTGTTAGGTGGCTTTATTTATTCTTTTCTCCATATTGGACCGTTTTTAAATTCAGGGCTTTTAGGTTTTTATGGATTAGTGATAGTTATTTACAACTTCAATAAATTACCTAATAGCGGAAAGCAGCACGCAAGTGCTCAAGGGGCTCATTAATCATGAATGCAATTAACTCAGTAAACAATATTCAATATTTTCAATTTTCAAATTTACTTAAAAATAGAATTCCATTTGTACTTTTGAATTTAGAAACTGAAGTCGCTGAACTTTTTGCGATTCAAGAAAAAATACATTTAAGAAATCTTTCTCACTCGATTGAAATCAAAGATAAAAACTCTGAAACTCTTTTTAAAGATATTTTGGAATTATTAAAAGAGCTGAAACTTCCATCTTACCATCCCGTTATTCTTATTTGTCAGGATGGAACTCTGTCTGAAAAACTAGGTTTGAACTTAGTAGAAAAAGTCGAAGCTCCTCTTAAATTTGAAAATATTTATGTGGTCAAAAATGGAATCCAAGGGTTGCGACAAGAAATAGAACAAAACTAAAATATTAAGCTTTATAAAAGTTAAGAAACAAAACTGAAGGAATTATATGTCTGAATCAAATGTTGAAAATAAAAATAATAATTCTGGTCTATCGGATCGATACAACCCCGCAGAGGTTGAAAACAAAGTTTACGGATGGTGGGAAAAATCTGGCTTTTTCAAAGCTCAGGACCAATCAACAAAACCTCCATTTTCCATCATTCTTCCTCCTCCTAATGTGACTGGTTTTTTACATATGGGACATGCTCTGGATCATACGATTCAAGACACGATCATTCGCTGGAAAAGAATGAGTGGCTTTAATACTATGTGGTTACCGGGTACTGATCATGCCGGTATTGCGACTCAAGTAGTGGTTGAAAAAGAACTCAAGAAACAAAATATTAATCGACATCAATTAGGAAGAGAACAATTTGTTGGAAAAGTTTGGGAATGGAAACATCAGTATGGAGATCGTATTTGCCAACAAATGCGTCGCTTAGGCGACTCTTGCGATTGGGATAGAAATACATTTACCTTAGATGAAGGTGTTTCAAAAGCAGTTCGTAAAGTTTTTGTGAGTCTTTATAAAAAAGATTGGATTTATCGCGGGCAAAGGCTTGTGAACTGGAGTGGCCCTCTTGAATCGGCGATTTCAGATGTTGAAGTGGAGCATAAACAAATCAAGGGATCACTTTTTCATATTGATTATCATGTTGAAGGCGATGCTCAAACGATTCTGACAGTAGCTACCACTCGCCCTGAAACTCTTTTAGGAGATACTGCTGTTTGCGTGCATCCAGAAGATGAGCGCTACAAACATTTAATCGGCAAAAAAGTGATTTTACCACTGATCAATCGCAGTATTCCTATTATTGCAGATGAATACGTAGATCCAAAATTTGGATCTGGCGTGGTTAAAATCACTCCTGCTCATGATTTTAACGATTATAAAATTGGCAAAACTCACAACCTTGAAATGATCAATCTTCTCACAAAAAAATGTGAAATGAATGAAAACGCAGGACCTTATCAAGGACTCAAAGTTCAAGAGGCTCGCAAAAAAGTTTTAGAAGATCTTAAAACACAAAACCTTTTGAGAAAAGAAGAAACACATCTTCATTCCGTAGGCCACTGTTCTCGCACAGGTGCTGTTGTGGAACCCTATTTATCTGAACAATGGTTTGTTCGCACAGATAAACTTTCTGTGCCAGCAAGAAGAGTGGTTGAAAGTGGAACCCTCACTTTTGAACCCGAATCTTGGACAAAAGTTTACCTTCATTGGATGAATATTATAGAAGACTGGTGTATTTCAAGACAACTTTGGTGGGGCCACAGGATCCCTGCTTGGCATTGTGCTGATTGTGAAAAAATCACAGTTTCAGAAGCGGTTCCGACTCAATGTGAGCATTGCCAAAGTACAAAAATTGCTCAAGAAGAGGATGTTTTAGACACTTGGTTTAGTTCGGCTCTTTGGCCTTTTTCAACTATGGGTTGGCCAAATGAAACTGAAACATTAAAAACATTTTATCCAACAAGCACACTAGTTACGGGACATGATATTATTTTCTTCTGGGTTGCAAGAATGATCATGATGGGACTTGAGTTTAATAAGGATGTTCCTTTTAGAAAAGTCTATATTCATGGCCTCATTAGAGACTCTCAAGGTCGAAAAATGTCTAAGTCATTAGGCAACTCTATTGACCCTGTGGAAATGATTGAAAAGTATGGAGCCGATGCTCTTCGCTTTACATTCTTAGCTCAAATTGCTTCTGGAAAAGATCTTAAGTTTAGCGAACAACGCCTTGAGGGATACCGAAATTTTATGAATAAAATTTGGAATGCCACTCGTTTTTCTTTAACAGCGCTTCAAGATTTTGAAGTTCCAAGTAAGGGAATAAAAGCTCTGCCTTCTAAATCGGCGCTCTCAATTTATGATCAGTGGATTATTTCAAAACTTGCTCATGTCACAAAAACAGTTGAAGATGCCCTTAATCAAGATCGCTTTTCGGATGCAGCCAATGCTCTCTATCAATTTGTTTGGCATAACTTCTGTGACTGGTACATTGAGCTTATTAAACCCGTAATTAATGGCACCAACTCTGAAGAGAAAAAAGCCACACAATTGGTTCTTGCGCAGGTACTTAATCGTATGTTGAGACTGATGCACCCATTCACACCTTTTATTACGGAAGAGCTTTACAGCAAAATTCCAATAAGAAGTGAAGCCTGTATTATAGATCAATACCCTACCACTCAAAATGATAAAGAGTGGCTCTCTTTAGGATCTGATCAAGCAGCGCTGGAAGTAGATCTTATTAAAGAAGTTATTACGAGCATTCGTAATATTCGTGGAGAAAATAGAATCAGTCCTGCAGAAAAACTTTCTGTGAGAGTGGTGCCAAATGATTCTGTCTCACAAAAGATTTTAGGCGAAAATAAAACTATTTTAATGTCTCTAGGTCGTATTGGTAATTTAGAGATCTTAAATGAAGCCGCTAATCTTTCTAAATGTGCAGTAGCACAAGTTCTTGTGAAGGGCTCACAAGTTCAAGTGATTATTCCTCTAGAAGGTTTAGTCGACTTTGAAGAAGAGATTAAACGTATCAATAAAGCGATTGAAAAACTCAATAAAGATATTTCTTCACTTTCTGGTAGACTCAATAATCAAAACTTTATTGCCAATGCAGCAGAAGATGTGGTGGAAGCGGACAAAGCCGCTCTTGAGGACGCAAAGATTCAAATTGAATCACTTAGAGAGAGTTTAATGAGATTTGAAAATTAATTTTAAGTAGATTGTTCAAAAAAAAAGCCTTTCCAACTTTGGAAAGGCTTTTTTTATCTTTAATTGTCGGAATTCTCAGAATCAGAATCATCCAGTTCTGCTTCTTGTGCCTTCATATCTGTTTTACAGTTTTCTGAATTCAAATTAGCCACAATGTAAAAATCTAATGGTTCTTTTTTGGTACCTATAACTTCAAAAATAAGCTTCATCTTGATTTGTTTAAATTTATGCGTTTCTGGATCCACAACGATCTCAACAGGTTCGTGTGTATTGAGTCCATATAAAAATAAAGGTGTAGATATTGCTGGATGAGCTTTTCCGGCTGATAGCTGAGCATCTTCTGAGGATTCAGACAAAATGCTTATTTGATTTGTTTTTGTAGGTGCAGTGAGCGAAAAAGTCAGCGCTTGATCAATCACTTCTGGTAAATAAACATTTGATACATTATTAAACTTAATCACAGGTATTTTTTTAGTTTCCCCAAGCTGAGTAAGTTTTGAAAGATGAAATAATGGAAACGTCACACTTGCAAAACCAAGATGAGGTAAAACCTGAGAGTAATTTCCTTTGGATGATTCTAAAACCATCATATTTGATTCATTATTTAAAGAGTCTTTATTTTGATTAAACTTTGCCTTGATAAAATTATTTTTAATCACTTTTTCAATAAAAAACTTTTTAGCTTTAATCAAAGTTTTAACTTCTAAATTAGACAAAGAGCCTTGCTCCATATTGTATTGCGATTTCTCTTCAATCGTCATAAACATTTTAGCACCAAGCTCTATAACCTTTGCCTCAGAGGATAATTTAAATTGTAAAATTGCTTGATCACCTTGTTTTTTAACAGAAGTAGATACCTCTACATTTCCATTAAATTTTGAAGCCCCAAATTTTGATTTAGTGATATCCCCTTGAATTTGTCCTTTGTAAGTACACTGTCCAATTTGAATATTTTTTAAATCATCAGAAAGCTCATTTGCATGACCCATGGAACTCAATCCAAGAAAGAGATTAAAAATAACCAATCGCACTTTTAATTTATGATTGTATAAACTCTTCATAGCAAACACTCCCCCTTGCATCATGATGTTAAAATTTAGCAACGAATATGCCACATCTTTTGTGGTCAATTTGACTCCCTATAAAAACTTCAGTGATTCAATTTTAAAATGATTGATTGCATTCAAATCTCTCTCAAATTAAGTATCAGTTTCTTAAGAATTTCTTTTTTGGGAGAATTGAATGTTTAAAAAAATAATTCTATTTTGGAGTTTAATTCTCTGCTTCCATGTTAAGACTTTTGCCAATGCAGAAATTCTTACTGAAGGGGAATCTTTTACAGAGCAGATTCAATACGCTGCGCTAGACAACACCGAAGCTATTTTGAGCTTTCAACATTTTGTCGAAATCAATTCTCAAGTCTTGCCCAATCAAGAACTTGTTGAAAAAACAATTCAAGCTCAAATTAACCATCTCTTTGGCTCTATGTCCGCTGTGTCTGTCAGGTACAGAGCTGTCCCCAAAAATAATCATGAAATCACTCAAGTTAAACTCTCCAAAAAGTCAGATGGTTTATTTATCGTTCATTACTCTTATTACGGAACTATTTTGATTTTGGACGGCCCTACATCAAAATACGAAATTAAACTGCCAAACAATCCTGCCACAGTTTATGCCGCGAGTTTTGTAAATGGACAAAATCTCTGCACAGACCCTCACTACCCAACCGAGAATGACTTTTGGTATTTTTGGAATCCGGATCAAGCAGGTTGCCCACTGAAAGAAGGCAAAGACTTTACAACTATTCAGGCGCAATTAAAAAGGCTTCCGAATACTCTGAGAAGCTATCCTGAGTACGAAAGATTAGAAGATGAAAATGGAAACATCAAAGTTTCTATTTTTTTAGGAATGGATGAACCGAATCTTTCTCCAAATCCAAATAATTCTGTAGACGTCAATGCTGAGACTTTCAGGAAAATTAAAAAAAATCTTCTTAAAAATAATTACATAAATAAAATTGCCACTCTACAAGATTTAAAAAACCATATTCCACTCTTGAGCAATTTAAGAAACAATAACCTGCCCTATGTTGAGTATTTTTCTAAAAAATTCGAAATTAAAAACGAAACTAAAACTATTTTAATTTCAGTCTTCTTTGGCCCCACAGGTATCGATGAAAGGAGCACTCCCTTTCATCATTTATTTAAAGAGGCCATGTCTAATGACTCTATATTGATTTACAGCGGACACTCTGGTTTAGGAGGACATTTAGATTTAAACTCCATAGAACTTATAGAAAACTTTAAAATGGAGCCCAATAAGAATAAATATCAAATTTATTTTTTTAATAGCTGCAGCAGCTATCCCTACTATAATTCACTATTTTTTGAACGCAAAAAAACTACCTCAGATCCTCATGGCACTAAAAATTTAGATGTTATGGTGAATGGCCTCGCCACTTATTTTTCGGTGATGTATGACACTAATTTAGGCCTAATTAATGCGGTTGAAAGCTGGATTACTGAAAAAGAAAAAACTAGTTACCAACAACTTGTTCAAAAAATGGATTCAGGCAATTTACTGGGTGTTATTGGAGACGAAGACAATCCATAAAAAAAGGCTGTTCATCACAAACAGCCTTCTAAATTTAATTTAATTTTAAAATCAAATATTAATTAGATCACTTGAAACACTTCGTCTCTTTGGTAACGAACTTTTGGTGCTTCTTGATATTTATCATCTGCAGCTCTAAATCCACAAGCAACAGCTGCTACTGTGGCATAACCAGTACCTTCTAATTTTAAAATCTTATCATAAGCTTTAGGATCTAAACCTTCTAATGGACAAGTGTCGATCTCTAATAACGCCGCTGTTTCCATTAACATTCCCATCGCAATGTAACATTGCTTTTGAGCCCACCAATGAATATTTTCAGAACGTGGTCCTTTGACCAAATCCCCTTCTAGCATTTTTCTAAAACCCTGCAAACTCTCAACTGGAGCGCCTCTCGTTTTAGCCACAAGATTCATGTACTGATCTAAATCTGCCTCAGTAATTTTAGTTCTATAAGTGAGAACTACATAATGAGAACAATCTGTCACTTGAGTTTGATTCCAAGAAACTTCTTTAAGCTCTTTTCTAATCGCTTCATTTTTTACAATAATGAACTTCCAAGGCTGCATACCATAAGAAGAAGGGGCCAATCTTAATGATTCTTCCAATACTTTCCAGTTAGCATCTGTAATTTTAAGAGTTGGGTCAAATTTCTTAACAGCATATCTCCAGTTCAATTGCTCAAGAACTTTTTTATTAATTTCCATAAATTCTCCTTTATTGATTCATTAACATTTAATTTATTATTCATTTACTTTTTTAAGTCTCTCTGCAAATTGAGACACTTCTTCAAACTCTGTGAGAGTTAATTTGTTTTTCCATTCGCCTTTTAGATTGTAAAATTGAACCGAAGGCAGGCCCTTTATTTGATAGAGTTTTTTAAGCTCTGACAACTCAGGAGAGTCATTTGTTGCATCGACTTTAAATAAAACAAAATCTTGCAACAAGGTCTGCACTCTTGGGTTAGAAAATGTGTATTGCTCGAGCTCTTTACAAGCTACACACCATTCAGCATAAAAATCAATCATGATAGGTTTGTGGCTTTCGATGGCCTGCTTAAAAGCAGTCTCTGAATATTTTTGAAAAGGTAAAACTTCTTGAGAGACAGGCGTTACTTGAACCATTTTATTCATTAAGTAGGGTCTTAATTTAAAAAGCCCCACAGAAAGATACGCAATCCCAATCACAAAGGTACTTAATAGCAAGCCCTTTTTTAATCCCTTTAAAGGGCTAAAGTGAGCAATCGGAGTAAATCCACCATAAACACTACTTAAAATGATGAGTCCTAATCCCAGCGCACTATCAAAATAATTTTCAGGGACGAGAAGATGAAAGTAATAATAAAAACCACCCAACATCAGCGTACCAAAAATAAATTTTGAAAAATTCATCCATGGACCTGACTTTGGTAAAAAAGTTTTAACTTCAGTCACAGCACCTAACAATAAAAAGATCTGACCCAAACCTAAAGCATAGGTAAATAAAAGAGCAAATCCTAAAAACATATCTTTTGTTTGTCCGACATAAGTTAAAATACTGACGAGCACAGGTCCCACACATGGGCTTGCCACTAAACCCGCAACCAATCCGGAAAGAAAGGCTTTAATAAATCCCTTAATATGGCTTTGAGAATGAGCTTCGTGTTTAATGTGAAGCTTTCGTTCTAAAGCATGTGGAAGTTTTATCTCAAACAGGCCAAACATTCCGAGAGACATTAATAAAAATATGATGGCGATAAAACTCAGTGCCCATGAACTCCCCAGTAATGAACCAAAAAGAGCACCTGTACTTGCAGCTATTAAACCTAAAATAGAATAGGTTGTGGCAATTCCTAACACATAAAGGAGTGAGTAAAAAAAATTGATTGATCTTTTTCTTTCTGCGCTATGACCCAAAATAGCCAGCGTGATTGGTATCATCGGAAAAATACAAGGCGTAAAACTGGTTAAAATTCCAGCCACAAAAACCACTAATAAGGAAAGCAGCAAACTTCTTCCCAGAAGGGAAGAGATTTCAGGATTTTTTAAATCCAATTGCGTTTCGGAAACTAAATCAAAATGTACTTTTCTATTTTGTGGAAATAAACAAAACGACTCTGAGCAAGCTTGATACCTTAAATCCAAATCTATTGAGCTTATTTGAGTAACTTCACTAAGAGAATTCGTTGAAGATAAATCTACGGGCGCTTCAATAAGAAATCTCAATTCTGCTTGATTCTCAAATCCCCTTTTCATTTTTTTAGAAAACTTATCATAAAATTCTACAATAGGGCTTAACTGAACTTGGCCAACTGAAAATCCAGTGGGATCTGTAACCTTCACTTTAATTTGATCTTCATAAGCCTTAAATCCAGCCGGCAAATGCAGCTTTAAAAAAACTTCTGCAGTTTGCCCTGGATTTATTTTTTGAGGTTTTATTCTAGATTCCTGAATAATAAGAGGATCAGAGTTAACATCGGGTTGATTTTCTGGATCAAAACTCATGGCGTTTACAAGGGATAACCCATTGAAACTTAAAATAAACAACATGAAACAAATTAACACCTTCATAATGAATCCTTATTTAGACAATACTTTCATTTAATATCGTGTCTCTATGGTCCTGTCATCAGGGAACTCGACTATTAGAGAGCTCAACTAAAATCTTTAATGACTCGATCAAGATCAAGATTATTGAGACAAGACTCATTTTATTACACAAAAGACCGATACAAACCCAGTCAGAGAATAATTTTTCAATGAACGAGGAATTAACATGGGATTTGTAGGTATAATAATTTGTTTCGTTATGGTGTTCGGAACGTTTATCATAGCGGGTGGACACATCTCCGTGATCCTAAAAGCAGCCCCAGTCGAACTTGGAATTATCGGTGGAGCCGCGCTGGGTGCCTATATCATCGGTAATCCAATGAAGAGCGTAAAAATGGGTATCAAACTTGCCATCCACGCCCTTACGGCAAAAGGACCGCAAAAAGAAGATTATTTAGATCTTCTACAAATGATGTTTAGATTATTTCAACTCTTTAGAAAAGATGGACCTCAAGCTGTGGAAAAACATATTGAGAGCCCAGATAAGAGTGAAATCTTTAGTGCGTATCCGAGCTTTATTAAAAACCATCATGCTGTCAATTTTTTATGCGACACCATGAAAATTACACTCTCTGCAGATCTTTCTCCATATGATGTGGATGATCTTTTGGATGGAGACATCAAGGCCATTCATGCCGAAGAACATCTTGCCCAACATGCCGTGAACGTGACTGCCGAAGCCTTTCCGGGACTAGGAATCGTGGCCGCGGTTTTGGGGATCGTAAAAACCATGGCCCACTTAACAGAGGGTGTGGAAAAAATCGGATCTCTCGTTGGTAGCGCCCTCGTGGGAACGATGTTAGGGGTGTTTTTGGCCTACGGTGTGGTGGGCCCGATTGCTGCAAAAATTGGATCCGATTTAGATGCTGAAGGTCGATATTTATCTTGTATCAAAGCAGCCATGATTGCTCTGCAAAGAGGAGCTCCTCCTCTTGTTTGTATTGAGTTCGCCCGCAGAGGAATTATGCCTGAAGAAAGACCAAGTTTTGAAGAGATGGATAAGGCAAGTAAAGAAATTAAAAAAGCCGCTTAAAGTAGATTTTAAAGTAGCAAAAATTCAAGGTAGGATTTTATGGCAGATAAAGATAAAGGCATGATTGTTATTAAGAAGATTACAATTGCTGGAGCCGGAGCCCACGGGGGTGCATGGAAAGTGGCCTTCGCAGACTTCATGACTGCGATGATGGCCTTCTTTCTCGTGATGTGGCTCTTAGGTCAATCTGAGGAAACCAAAAAAGCGGTTTCAGATTATTTTTCGACTCCTTCAGTTATTGAATACAGCTTTCAAAACTTTGGGGTTGAACTCACTCTTGAAAAACTCTTTATTGATATTCTCAATGAACCTCTTAAAGCTTTTCAAAACTTTATGGAGCCCATGGATAAAACTCCCAATATTTTAGATTTTGGGTCTCAAAAAGTTGTTATTGCTTACATGGCTGATCAATTGGGAGATCTTGCCAAGAACGTAAATATTCAAGAAGATGGTGTCGAATTTTTAATTCAAGACATTGATTTATTTGAAAAAGGAAGTTCTAATCCAAATAAAACTTTTTATGGAGCTATGGAAAAAATTAAAACCATCACGATGGGTCTTGAAGACACGGATGTGAAAATCACATCCATGCTGTTTCATCAATCAGTTGTCGATAGATCACCAGAAACAGCTCAAAAAGTGGCTTCAGAGCGATTAGAGATTGTGAAGAAAAAAATTGAATCCACGCTTGAAAACTCTTCTGCAAGTGTGATCGGAGGAGTCTCTACTGAATCTAAAAAAGATTTCGTAGAAGGCCAAGCTTTGCCACCAGGTTTAATAAAAATTAAATTACAACAGAAACCCTTAAAGAGCGATGGCAATAAACCTAAAAAACTAGAAAATTTATTTGGTTCATCAGACTCTAAACTTAATGCTTATGATAACTTTATCAAGCAAGCGACTTCATCTAAAAAGAAGAAAACAAAAGATAATGATTAAAATTTTGCAGTAGCTCCTAAAGCTGCTGCAAAATTAGCTCTTCCAGGAAATAGAGTTGGTTGTGAATTTGCCATTATTAACATCTGATAAAAAACTTGCTTATATGGATAAATTAAACCAACTCTGCCATCAAAATAAGTACTATTATCATCATTATTTATAGCCGTGTAATTGATTTCCCAATGAAGTATAAAACTTGGATTTAACAACATATCATTTATGAGACCGTATCTTTTTGCCGAATTTTCTGACCCATCTAAATTGGCAATTTTATTATAGGTAAAAGAATATTCGTAGATTTTTAAAATCAATGAGTCTTCGCCCCCATTGCGTGATTTATCATTAAAATAAAAATGTCGACTCAACCCAACAGTCATAAGCACATTGCGCGAAAATGGAATTATATAACCGGCTAATGGCTTTAAATGAGAACTGGCATTAGAACCTTCATAATGAACACTCGTACCCCAAATACCGAGTCGAAAGTTTTTTCCAAACTGGTAGCCAGAACTCCCTTGAATGGCAACAGTGCCCTCAGTTTGACTAAAGCCATTTTCCCAATAATTAGTTAAAATACTGGTTTCACCATAGAGCTTTGCTGTGAGGTCCACATTGTCTTCATCTGCCGCCCAAGAAGATACCGATATTAAAAAAATCCAAGTGAATAAATAAATTAATTTCATATTTTACGCTTTGTCTGCTCTCCGGAATTAATAAACTTTCAACCCCACTTAAAGGCACCTTTAAAAAGTTTAACTTAAATTCATCATATTAGAACTTTTTAAGATTGTTACTAGACCAAAGACCGCTCTTAGACTAAGACATTCAAAGCTAAAAAAGATAAGGATTTTAAATGAACTCAATCTTAACTAAATGGACTGATCTTGAAATCGTAGCCTTCGACACAGAAACGAGTGGCGGCTATCCATTAGGTTTTGATGTAGTGGAATTTGGAGCCGTGAAATATAAAAATGGTATTGAAATCGACTCCATTCAATTTTTTTGCAAACCTCGCAAAGCCATGTCAGATTTTATTATTGGAATCCACGGCATTACCAACGAAATGGTTCAAGAGGCTCCAACCATGGAGCAACAAGTTCATCGCATTAAAGATTTTTTTGGTTCTGCAGTCATTTTAGCTCACCATGCACCCTTTGATTTAGGCTTCATTGGACATGATTTTGAAAAGTACCTTAAAATTCTCCCACAAAATCCCGTTTTATGCACAAGCCTTCTCTCTCGAATCCTTATTCCTGAGTCTCCGAACCATAAGCTTCAAACACTGATCAAAGTTCTTAAAATTGATGGAGGAACCGCACATCGCGCTTTAGATGATGCAAGAGCCTGCCTTTATGTTGGAATAGAATGTATGAAGCGCATGGGTGAGAATGCCACCCTTGCAGACCTTCTTAAAAAACAAGGTAAAGATCTTTCTTGGACTAACTATTCACTCAATAAACACTCTGAGCCCTTAAGAACCCTCAAAGAAGCTATAGAAACTGGTAAGCACGTTGATATTGTTTATCAAGGTGGAACGCTTAAGGGGCAATCTCGGGAGATTATTCCTTTTGGTATCGTAAGAAATCCAGATGGGGATTATGTTCAAGCCACTTGTTTAATAGACAGAATAGACAAGCGATTTTATCTTTCAAAAATCACTGACTGCGCTATTAAATATTAAGTTTTATTTTAGCTTATTTTTTTATTGATGACAGTTTTTTGATCAAGAGGATCTTCATCAATGTCCACATCCACAGAGCTTGTTTCAACAGAAACTTCTTTTGTAGGTACTTCTTTTGCCGTTACTTCTTTAGACCCTGGAGCTTTAAGAATGGATGGTTCTACTGCTGGTTCTGGTTTTTCATGACGTTTTCTAAACTCATCAGTGATTTTTTTAGCTAAAGGCTCGAGCTCTCTAAAATCATCTTTCGTTCTTAATTTTAAATCTCTGTATTTACCAACAAGAGCTTCTTCCATATATTTCTCAAAAGAATAAATAGGACCTGCAATTTTGTGAGAAATAATTCGACCAATTAAAAATGAAGCCGCACAAAAGAAGATACAAATCATCACATAAGTTATTAAAAATGGCATCAAAAAGCGATTAGCAAGATACATATTGTGTCCTACTAATTCCAAAATAGTGACTCTTAAAAAGGTGTATGAGAACACAAGGCTGATCACCGTTAAACTCAATCCCACCCCAACTAAAATTAGACAATATTTTAATTGAAACTTTCTGTTAATCCAAAGTCGTTTACGAAAGTCATTCTCTGGCCAAAGAAGTTCGCTTTCTTGAACGATTGCATAAATAATTAAAAAATAACCTACCCACTGAAGGGCATCTGCGACGTTAAAGGCTGGACTTGTAAATTTTGAATTCCCGACAATGATAAAATCAACTACATAACCCCAAATAATTCTATCTGTCACATTGCCAATAATTCCGCCCAATAAAAAGGACATACCAATTCTTAAACGAAGTGATTTAATTGGGAGTAAATATTGAATGATGGCGTAAGTACAAACTAAAAAAGCACCACCAGTTGATAGAGATACAATACGCAATACTGGAGGTAATTCAGCAAATAATCCCAACATCGCACCATGATTGTGATGTAAAGCAAAAGCTAAATACTTATAATTCAGAATCTGATTAGCTAATGTTGTCGCCCATTCTTTAGAAATGCGATCTAAAAACCAGGTAACAAGCAAGGGAATTATTACATAAAACCATTCTTTTTTATTCATGATTAAAAGAATATCAATTTTTTAACAAAGTGTTCAAGTAGCCAAAAGATAATATGGACTCGTCTTTAGTTTTAAGGTGGAATAATTAAACGCACCAAAAAAATAATATTGCAGAGGATATTTGAAATGAATCGAAATCTGATTAAAATTCTTATTTTTTTAAATTATCTCTTCGTAAACTTTTTAAGCTTAAATTTAGACCATGGTCTAGCCTCAATTCGTTCATTTAACAAAAGTAACGCTTCAACTGAAGGCACGGCTTTTAAAAAATTAATTCATGATAAAATTGAAAAAATTCGCGCAAAAAATAAAATTAAATCCGAACATTTAGGGATGATTATTTCTTCTGGTGAAGGCGATAACGAAAAAATTATTTTTGAATCTTCACCCGATAAAAAAATGATTCCAGCTTCAATTACAAAAATAGCCACAGCCGCTGTTACCCTCAAAAAAATACCTCCAGGACAAAAAATTAAAACCTCTTTATGGCGTGATGGAGAAATTGAGAATGGCGTCTTAAAAGGAAACCTCATCCTTAAAGGAGGGGGCGATCCTTCTTTTGTATCTGAGAACTTGTGGTACTTGGTAAACGCCTTCACACGAAGTGAAATTAAAATAATTGAAGGCAATATCTTAGTGGATGATTCTCTCTTTGACTCCATTCGTTTTGATCCTAGTCGCCAAGAAGAGCGAGTGGATAGAGCCTATGATGCCCCTACTGGAGCGATGTCTTTTAATTGGAACTCCGTAAATATTTTTGTTCGACCTGCTGAAAAAGGAGGAGAACTAGCCAAAGTATTTATTGATCCTGAGAATGAATACATACGACTGATCAATAAAGTTAAAACAGTTGAAAAAGGAACTTCAGATATTTCTGTAGATAGAGATCCAGACAAAGAAGGACCTGGCGATGTTATCATAGTAAAAGGAGTGATTCCAAAAAATTCAAATGAAGTCACAGTCTTTAAAAATATAACTAATCCCGATCTGTGGTCAGGTTACAATTTAAAATCTTTTTTAAAACAACGAAACATCCAAGTAAAAGGCAATGTCAAAGCACAAAAAATTAATCCGCAAGCTATTCTCGTAGCTGAATCAGAGAGCAAAGGGATTGAGCAAATTTTAGGTGATATGAATAAATTTTCGAACAATTATGTTGCAGAGATGTTAGCAAAAAATATTGGGGCTCAAATTAAAACTCCGGGGTCTATAAAAGTAGCTATGGATGAAATCTCATCTTATTTAATCAGTTTAGGTGCACAAAAAAATGATTTTGAGCTCCTTAATCCGTCAGGACTCACTCGAGATAATAAGGTAACGGCCAGAGTTCTCTGGAGAGTTTTAAATGATATGAAAAATCAGTTTGCGTTTCACTCTGAGTTTATGACTTCACTTCCTATTGCTGGCATAGACGGAACTCTTAAAAAAAGAATGAAAGGAACTCCTGGAGAACGATTGGTGAGAGCTAAAACCGGCTTCTTAACTAATGTAGTCAGCTTAGCTGGTTATCTTTCAAAAGCAGATGGAACCATCATGACATTTGTTTTTATGTTTAATGGTCAAGAAGATGAAGCTAAAGTAAAACAATTTTATGATTCTATTTGCCTTAGTCTAATAGATTCATAGAATAATCATATGACACAAAAAATTAAATGCGCTTCTTTTTTATTTTTATTGATTTTTACATTTACAACTTTTCAACTATTGGCTGAAGACAATGTAAATAATGAATCCTTTTCTCTTGAAAAAAAGTCTGGATTCCCAGGGAACCCAAAACTTACGAACACTCGAAACTGGCGTAAACCTGATTATTCAGGCCAAGAAAATTCTTTAGGTTACTCTAAAGGAGTCTTTAACATTCCTATCGGAATGGAAAAACAAGTTGATTTTTGGAAGAAGATTTACACACAATACACTACTGAGCAGGGCCTCATACATGACCGTGATAACATTCAAAATATTTATGAAACAATAGATTTTGCTTCTATAAATTCTGACCCCAATTTAACGAGCTTTCAAAAACAAAAAGTTAGAGAAAAGCTTGTAGAAGAAAAAAAGAAAAAAATAGCTGAAGTCTTGTTAAGTTGCCATGACAAACCCCAGGCAGAAAATTGGACTGAGTCACAAAATAAAATTTGCAAACTTTATGATAATTCAAATGAACCAAATAAATTTTTTGAAGCTTCAAATATAGACCGCATTCGATTTCAATTAGGTCAAAAGAACCGACTCGAAATGGGCATTTACTTTTCGGGTCGTTATTTAGAGTCTTTTGAGGATCTATTTAAATCTGAAGGACTCCCTATTGAACTCACGCGACTTATTTTTGTAGAAAGCTCCTTTAATGTTTTGGCTCGCTCAAAAATAGGCGCCAGTGGCCTTTGGCAAATCATGTCCTATACAGCTAAACCATATATGTCGATCAACAAAGTGATTGATCGCAGAAATCACCCCAATGAGGCCACAAAACTTGCCGCAAAACTCTTAAGACAAAATTTTCAAGTGTTAAACTCATGGCCTCTTGCGATCACAGCCTACAATCACGGCTCCGCTGGTGTTAAAAGAATTTCTCAACATCAAAAAACCGAAAATATTGCAGAGATTGTTCAAAACTTAAAATCAGAAAAAAAACTTGGATTTGCTTCACGCAATTTTTATGCATGCTTCTTAGCTATTTTAGAAATTGAACAAGTCGCTCCCACTTATTTTCCAGACATAAAATGGTCTGAGACCTTAGAGAGTCGAGAATTCAAACTCACTCGTGGAGCTGCTTTTAAAGAAATCGTTCCTTTTTTTAGCTCACTTAATAATTCTGAAGAAGAAACCATTCAAATTTTTAATCCCCACATTATGAATGACGGAAGAAAAAATAGATATCTCATTCCAAAAGGGACAATTATTAATATTCCAGCTGCTCAGTACTCACTTGTTTCAAACTATTTTCAAGAGAACCCCAATCCACCCATGATACCAAAGTACGTATCTCCCAATTCGAGTGCAAAAAGATCAATTAGCTCTGTGGGAAAATCATTAAAAAAAAAAGGCACAGGCAATCTAAAAAAAGAAATTGAGAATTCCACTAACTAACCTCTCTTCAAGTTATAATTTAAATAAAAACATCTTATAGCTTGAATTTGTTTGGTTTTTTTAAGTTTTCTGACTGTTAATGATTGACATTAACTAGACTTAACTCAGAATCAACTTGGGGAAATGTAAAAACAAAAAAGTGAACAGAAAAATCTCAGAGGGGGGATTTCATATGCAAGCTCAACCAAATAGTGAGGCTTATACTAGCTTCATATCCAAAATAAAAACTCTTTTTTACGCTCTATTCGTGGCTTCTGCTTTACTCAAAGCAGAGATTTCATTAGCAAAGGATAGCACTCAATACTGGATGAAAATAAAAGCCAGTGATAAATTTCAAAGAACACTGGTTGCAAATACAGGTGTTTCGATTGAACTTGCAAAAGATGAGTTCCTCTATGCAACAGGAAATAAAGAGGAAATGAATCTTGTTAAAAAATTAGGTCTTCTTGATGTGACCTTTCCTCTTACAAAAATTATGGACTTCCCTGCTAAAGATGGGGCTTATCATAACTACACTGAGGTTACGAGTGATTTAAAAGCTTTAGTGGCTAATCATTCTAATATCATGACTCTGTCAAGTATTGGCAAATCTACTGAAGGCCGAGAAATTTGGGTGGTGAGATTAGGAACTCAGCAAGAAAAAGCTCACGAAAAACCAGCCATTATTTTTATGGGCGGCCATCACTCTAGAGAACATCTCAGCGTAGAAATCCCAATGATGGCAATTAACTATTTTGTGACTGAATACAAACAAGGCAATCCAAAAATTGTGAGCTTAATCAACTCAAGAGATATTCATATCATTCCAGCTGTGAATCCAGATGGTTTGGAGTACGATATCAAAGATGGTTCTTATAAATCTTGGAGAAAAAATCGTCGCAACAATGGCGATGGCACTTACGGTGTTGATTTAAACAGAAATTATGGCTTTCAATGGGGCACGGGCGGTTCTTCAAAAAGCACTGACAGCGATGTCTATATGGGACCACATGCTTTTAGTGAAGTTGAAACTATTGCTGTTAAAAACTATATCGAAGCTCATACTAACATTAGCATCTTGCTTTCATTTCATACTTTCTCAGAGTTGATTCTTTATCCTTGGGGTCACAAGTATGACCGCATTGAAAATGATAAAGCTTATAAAGTTCATGAAGCTATGGCCAAAAAAATGGCTGAATGGAATCGCTATAGACCCCAACAATCTTCTGAACTTTACGTAGCCAGCGGTGATACGACTGATTGGTCTTTTGGAGTTCATGGCATCATTTCATTTACATTTGAATTAGATCCAGCTAATCAATTCGGAAATGGTGGCTTTTATCCAGGCGCTAATATCATTCAAAATGTTTTTAACAAAAACATTGATCCCATTCTTTACTTAACAAGTTATGCAGATAATCCATATCGTGTTTTAGATACTGGCACTATAGGAATTGGCAGCACTCATTAAGGACGAAGGTCTCAATTTTATTGAGACTCTCCTTAAAATAATTTAGAGATCTTGTGAAGACCCTCCCATAAAGTTTACAATTTATGGTGAGCCTGGGAGGGTACATTGAATTACTGGTTTTTAACTCAGATCCTTTTCAACGTTATTTTATTTTCTCTCTTAATCATTATTTGGTCCCGACTCCGCAAGCCTGCTAAGGATGACCCAAGACTCTCTCGTGGTCTTCAAGTTCTTCAAAGCAAAATTTCAATTTTAGAAGATCTTTCGGATCGAACAGAATCACAGGTTTCACAACTCACAGCTCTGTTAGAACAAAAATGTTTAGATCTGCAAAAAAAGATCGATTTAGCGGATAGCCAAATGCTTAAAATTGAACAGTCTATGAATAAAAGCATTGAAGTGGCTCAAATTTTTCAAGATAAAATTCCTCATCAAGAAATCATCGAAAGACAAAATACTATTAAATACGTAAAAGCAGCTAAGCTGGCTCACCAAGGATATTCTGCAGAAGATATTTCAAAGCAAGTGGATCTATCAGTTGGAGAAATTGAATTTATCGCAAAGGTCAATCGTAATAACCTTATGTTTAGTGAAAAAGACCTTCCTACTTGGGCCCAACAAGAAATTCTTGAAACTCCTAACTCAGATGATTTTGCTCTTAAAACGCCATTTACTTATTTATCTAAAACTCCCCCAGTTTTAAATCTTCAGAATGAAACAAGCATTAAAGAAACATTTATCGAAAACATGGGCCCCGTACCAGTAGAAGTGCCGCAAATTCAAAATATCAAAATAACTCCAACGGCCCCTCTAGTGACACCAAAAATACAAACTCCGATCCCGCAGAATATTGCAACGACTGTTAATGCTCAAAATGTGAAGAATGATCCAAATATACAGGTCATTGAAAGAGAAGGCAAAAAGCCCCTCATTATCAAACCTTTTGAATTTAAACGCATTGATTTTAAACAAAATTTAAGCTGATTAATTTGAACTAAGGAGGATAGAATTTTATGAAATTTTATATCCCTGAAATAAAAATTGGACAAATCGTTGAGGGAACTGTTGAAGAGGTTATTTCTTCTCAATATCTTATTATTAATTTTTATGGTGACTTAATTAGAGCTAAAAATAGCACTCAAAGACATTTTCAAAAGGGTGATTCTATTCGCTTAGAAGTCACAGGACTTAACCCATTAGAGTTTCAAGTCCCTGTCTACCGCGCTCACCCATCAAGACTCTTTGAAAAAAGAGTCTGATCTTATAATTTCATTATTTTTATTTGGCACTTTCTTTAATAAAAAGAGTCATGTGATGTCTCACGATGAACTCTTCTTTAACTGGAACGTTTTTATACGTCCAAAAAAGCTCTCCAAAGGCACCCCATCTTGCATCGATAAGATGTTCATCCATTAATGATGTCGGAGTCACAGAGGCTGTTTGAAGCACATTAGGATGTGGTATGTGATTCGTAGACATAAAGTTAAAACGAATACTCACTGTTCCTGGAGCCTTCATTGAAAAAATCATTTTAAAGCTATTTCTAAAAAGCATAAAGTCAGCTTGAGTTTGTGCAATTCCGTAGATTTTAACACGACCTAATGCCGAAGATTTCAACTCATTAAAAGCATTTGCTGATTCAACAAAACCATTTTTAAGTTGGTTCATAAACATGAGCGTTTCTTTTGTCAGAGCTTCTTCAACATCAAAAGCCCCTGAAATATCCACAACTCCCGACTCTTCCATTTGCTGTTCTGCTTTGACAAGATCCTTGATCCAGTTGATTGAACTCATCCTTCACCCCCATCATAGTCAGTGTAAAGTTTGAGAATTTCTTGTCAAGGAGGTGCTTACAACTTAAGACCAAAGAAGAAGGTATTGGAACTAGACACTTGTCTGTTTAAGGGATTGTATAAACCTAATAAAAAAGTCATAGGCAGGTTATATCCAATTGTAGTGTCTACCATCATTTCTAATCCCACTGAAGAATATAAATGAGCATTATTCTCAATACCAAAATTTTCAGTGAATGAGTTGTAAACATAACCATTTAATAAAATATGATCGCTTATAAAGCTGCCATGAAGTTTTTTAAAAAATAGCGGGAAAATTCCAAATCCCGTATTTAAATCTTTGAGTGGAAATCGATATTCCAGATTTAAATTTGCAATCTGTGAACCTAAAAACTGGCTCGACATATAACCTCTCATAGGAAGAGAAAATTCATCTGTCGTAATGGAACTCATTTGAGTTCTTACTGCATAATATTTTGAAAGATCTTTATCTGTATAAAGTAGATTTAATCCCGAATAAAAAACATGATGAGTGGGTAAAAATTTTTGTAAATAGACTCTCCCTCGGGCAAATACTTGCTGATAAGATAGATCACTCATATCTTTAAGAAAACTTCTATAATAAATTTCTCCAACATGACCTTTCTCAGGAGAAATCTGCGCTGAAGTTTGCTCTACTTCACCATATCTGAGTCTAAAAAGTGGTCCAACTTGGCGTATTTTATATTTCAGAATAGATCTGGATTTATAAGTCCATCCAATAGATGTCCCAAGTTTTTTATTCCAAAACGTAATTGGCCAGGTAGCATCTACTTCTGTCAATTCGTCACTGATGGGAACTTCACTATTAATAAGGTAGCTATTAAATTCTTGAGTTGTAAACTGCAACTGAGGCTCGTAGTTATTATTGATATAATTAAAAATCCAGCTGCCTTTGTTGATGTAGCTGTCCCACGAAGCACTGATTTCATAACTATGTTTTTGCAAAGGATCTTGACCTGAAGTTGAAACCTGAAGAAAAAGACCTTGATCTGAATAAGACACAAATGGCAACCAGTAATGTGGCCATAAATACGAAAGAGAGCTGTATTTTTCAATAGGGTATTTTTGAGTTTCAACTTGTAGCTCAGTAGTTGGAATTTCTTGTTTCCATAACGGCTCCACTTTGGGCAGACTTTCATCTTTTAAAAATTTATCCTCTGAAAGCCTCATGAGCTTAGGCCCCTCACCCGTCATGACAGATGCAAAGATGTTTTTACCTAAGGGATCATAAGTTGCAGATACAACCCCAGTTAGAGAATGGGTGCGCGGCTGAATATCACACACAAAACAATCTGGCTTAAAAAAAGATTTTGATTCATAGAGGTTAAATAATCCTGATTGAGAAGAAATAAAAAATAAACGGCCCTGACTTAAAAAGGGCTGTGTTATTGTTTTTAAATTATCTTCTGGAGTATTTTCTAATTGATTCATTTCTAAATTATAAATACGTAAAGACTCTTCCGCTTTATTATTTCTTAATGTGAACATGATTTTGTGATCATCAATAAATGAAGGACTCGCAAGCCTTTCACCAATGGGAGCTGAGTATAGCTTTTTTACTTGACGATTTTTTAAATCTAAAATTGAAAGATGTGTTTCTCCTGCCTCTAATCTTATAAAGGCAATCTTTTGTTGATCCGCCGAGGGGATGGGCTCTCTTCCGCGAATACCTTTAGTGAGTCGATCTTTTTTCTGATCTTTTAAAGAGTATATATAAAGATCAGAAAATTCTTGGAATCTATTAATAGTTTCTATTTTATCATAAACTATTCTATCTGAATCCGCGAACCAGTTTAAACTCCCTAACATTCCACTCTCTGGAGAATCATAAAGAGATTCCACTTTTTGAGACTCTGCCTCCGAATCTTTAAATAGAGAATCTAAGCTTTTTCTGATTCTAATCACTAAACTCATTTTATTATTTTGATCTTTAGCTATGTAAGCAAGCTTAAGTCCATCAGGCGAAACTTGCGGCAGAAACTGTTCTTTTTCTGGCAAATCGAGTTTTTCCCAAGGAGAGGGTGGAACTTTTGAGAGTTCTTCAATTTGCTTTTGAACTCTCATTTGCATTTTATTTTTAACGGCATCAAACATCTGTTCATGATCTTTTTGAAAGTAATGTTCAAAAGGAGTATTGATAACAAAAGGAATTCTTCCACCATATTTATCGTGCAAGTCCTTAATTGTTTGATCCCCTTTTTGAGCGATCATCTCAGCCCACATCAAAGAACCGAAAATATAAGGACGGGCACCATAAGGCCATGTTGATAGAGAGACCTCATTGATCTCAGGAAAATTAACAGAGAGCCATTTTTCGTCAATAACCCATGCTCTGATACTGGCATCCTGGTAAGCCGATCGCAGTCGACCTTTTTGGCTAAGACGAGTTTCTGTATAAACAGCCACCCCTTCCAACCACCATCTTGGTAGAAACATATTAGGAGTCACGATGGTTCCAAAAATAGACCGAAGGGTTCTAAAAGGTTCCATCACATTATTCATGGAGAAGGCATGGGTTAATTCATGAGTGACCAAATTTTGTTCCCAGTCATCATATTCACTGAGAGTGCCTGTAGATTCTGGGGGAGCTGGATAAAGCATCATAATCCCGTAGGGAATGGCAGTCACATAGCCATTTGTTAAATCAGTTCTATCATTTAGCACAACAACCCAGTGTTGTGGTGCCATCGAAAAGGAAGGTTTCAGTTGAGCATAGGCTATTTCTAATCTGTTGGCATAATGTTGAGCTGTTAAAGGATGTGATGCATCGAACAAGATCTCAAAGTGGGGTGTGACGATTTTTTTCCACTCAATCGATGGTCGAACTTGTGCTTGAGAATTTTGGAAAATTCCCACCAAAAGCAAAATCGCGATTACTATTTTTTTGATCATCATCTTCAACATCCCTAAATTGCAACATGAAGAGATGGGACCTACAATCAATACTTCATAAGAAAATTTAAGTTTATTTCAGCAAAAGTTTGACATTGGTTGTCTATGCACTAAAACTACGATATAAAAAGTTGTCACAAGTCATTATAAGATCAATGGAATCAACAAATGACTATAGCTAAGGAGAATAAAATGATAAAATCCACATTGAAAAACCTAACATTAGCCATTCTTGCGTTGAGCTTTGTTACTGCCTGCTCTAGCACTAAGAAAAAAGGAGACTCAACAGCTCAAGGAAACCCTCCTTCTGTAATTGAGACTTCTCCTATGAATTTTGATGCTACTGGAAGTGATTCTGGCAAAATCAATGGCCTACTCACTGTTAATTTTGAGTATGACAAATCTGTTCTTTCTTCAGAAATGAAAGATAAACTTACTAAAAATGCTGATTGGATTAAAAAGAATGCCAATGTAAATCTTCAAATCGAAGGACATTGTGATGTTCGTGGATCAATCGAGTACAATTTAGCACTTGGCGAAAGAAGAGCTAAAGCTGTTAAAGATTATTTAGTGGGTCTTGGAATTTCTAATGCTCGTTTGAGCGTTATCAGCTACGGAAAAGAAAAACTTTTAACTAATGGTGAAACTGAAGCTGACCACGCTAAAAATCGTCGTGCTAACTTCCTACCACTTGCTCAGTAATTAAAAGAGTCTTTTCATGAAATGGGTTGTATTTATAAGCTTCTTGATTCTATCAGGTTGTATTACAACCCCTCCTCCACTTGAGGATTATATCTTAGCGAGAGCTGCCCTCGAGGCAGCCCGTCAAGTTGAAGCCGCCCGATATTCTTCTGGTTACTTTCATCAAGCCGAAGAATCCTACCAAAAAGCTCAGATTTTTTATAAAGAACAAGAGTTCGACGAAGCTAAAAAAGAATTTGTCAAAGCTCGGTTAACTGCTGAAAAAGCAGAGAATTCTGCTCGTGTGATGCGTTTTAAAAATGGAGATATGTTATGACATTCAAAAACTTAATCCTAAGTTTAGTGACAGTTTTTATGTGCATCGGTTGCTTACGAACTCGTAGTGATATTAAAGAACTTGAAATGGCTCGAGAAACAAGTGGCAACATTCAAGATCTTCAAAAATCTAACGCCGAAAATACAGAACGTTTTAGTCAAATTAACTCTGATCTCAGAGATCTTAATGGCCGTATTGAAGTTTTAGAAAATAGAATTAAAGTCACTCAACAAGAAAAAGAAGACTCCCT
>JBIIER010000016.1:0-65691 GCA_044237745.1 Pseudobdellovibrionaceae bacterium | reverse complement strand
TAGTGAGTGAGAATAGCTGTAATTCCGCTAATGCCTGTGAGTACAGTTGTAATGCTGGATACATTTTAAATGCTAAGGGCGTTTGTGAAAAATCAGATTGTACATTGACTTATGCAGATACAAAAGTAACTGAATCTATAAAAGTAGGAGCTTCAGGTTCTAATGTTTATAAATTGCATTACGTAAAAAATGCAGCGGACTGCTCGGCAACAGGACAATCTGAAATTAGAAAGTGTACTTATGATGCAAATAAGAAAACTGTGAGCTTATCTGGATCAATGCTTAATAAGTCCTGTGAAGTTTGTCCTTCTGGGCAAGAACCATCTGCAGATGGTTCTCAGTGTATGACTCCAAAAATAACCCCAACAACTGGGGGCACTGATAGTCCATTTAATGCCTGCGGATATGAGTGGAATCATTATCAGTTTGGGTCTACAGAATACAGTATCACGCCAGAAGCAGCAGAAAAGATTTGTGAGAAGCTCTATGGGCCAGAATCTCATCCTGCATTTTATACTGAATTCCTATGTGGTTATAATGAGAGTGCAAGCTCATTTAAATCAAACTATACAGTTCTCACTATGATGGGTTTAATAGTAAATTTAGTCCACAAACCATCCACAGCGGCTGATTTTAAAGATATCTTTAAAAATAATGCAGGCTACACAGGTATGTGGGTTGGAACTCAATTGACTGATAACTTTGTCGTCCTAAATGTCGGTGCCTACGAAAAATGGACAGCCAACAAAACTAAATGGACAGGTAAAGGAATTTTTGTTTTAGATCACGTACAGAAATTAAGTAAGGGTGCAAATTTTTGGGATTTTAAATTGCCAAGCGATGTTTATCAAGGTGTTCCAGTTTATCCATCCCATATGTATTGTGTAAAACCACTACAAAATGTTTGCGCTACTGGACTTGTCATGGATGCAGCTACAAATAAATGTGTTTGTGCCAATGGCGCCACAGACGCAAAATGCTCTACTTGTGGAACCAATGCATCCTTTGATAAATCAATACCTAAGAAATGTGTTCCAAACGTTTGCCCTGCCGTACCGACAACTTTCACGAACGCAACAGCTTGTCCGGGATTTAATACAAATGTAAAATCAACTTCTAAAACGACTTTAGTTCATCAAAAATCTTGTAATACAGCCAATGCTTGTGAATACAGTTGTAATGAGGGATTCTTTTTAAATGCAAAAAATATTTGTGAAGTCGCAGAGTGCAGTATGACTTATACAGATCTTAAGACATCCGTAAAAATTAAAATGGGAGAGTCCTTAGCCAAGGTTTATAGAGTTCGTTACGCTAAAACAGATGCTGATTGTGAATTAGCAGCAAATGTTCAAAAACGTGATTGTAGTTACGCAGCAAGTACTAAAAAATTAGCACTTACAGGAGCCTATTTATATTCAACATGTTCTGCTTGTCCTGCAGGTCAAAAACCATCTACCGATGGAAAAATTTGTACGGGAACAACCACTACTACAACGACATCTAAAACTTGGTCTATGGGAAATTGTATTCCGGCAGACCCAGTGAATTCTCCTTGCACCTCCGTTTGTTCAGGAAGCCCTTCCAAAGGAGCTTCTTGCTCAGGATCGCAAGCTTCTTGTTGTGTTTATGATGGATGTTTTTCAACTTATCAAGGCGTAGGAGCCCATGTATACTCATGTCAGTAATAAATAAGAACTCTCTTTTAGAGAGTTCTTATTCAATTCGAGAATCATTCATTTTTATATACTATATTGAGAATCATTATAATTTTTTGAATTCCTGATTCGCTAGAAACTGGACTTCCTGATAGAATAGGGAGTTGTTAGAATGATGTTTTAGCATTCAAGGAGTTTCTCATAATGAAACAGTTTTCTCTTTCATTGTTATTTATTATGATCCTCTTCAATTTAGGATGCGATCAAAATAACAAAAAAAAATCTTCAGAAAATTCTTCAACTCCTGTTTGTTCAACGCCGACAGTGTCTGTTGTTGGCTATGAGTTAGCTGGCTCTAATGGAACAAAAAACGTGGCTAAATTTTGGAAAGCCCAAGGTTCAAATATTTCTGCTGTTAATTTTACAAGTGGAGTCGAACACGCCAAAGCCATAAAGATCATTCGTTCTGGAAGTCTCGTATATGGAGTCGGGCAAGAGAGTTCCTCTAATTTAGATATTATTAAATTTTGGAAGTACGATGGTTCCTCCACAACTGCGGTTCCGATTTCTGTCGTGGTCACTTTTTATGGAGCTAAAGCCACTGGAATGATTCTTATTGGTGAGGATGTTTATATTTCTGGAAATCAAGTTGATGGCAGCTCAGTAAAATCTGTGGCAAAAATTTGGAAATACAATGCAAGCAGTGGCGTGACTGAATATAACTTAACAAATTCTAGCACCGATAATGAAGCTACTGATATGATTCTTCAAGGTACAGATCTTTATATTTCTGGTTTTAATTATGTGAATTATCCGCGTCCCAGATTATGGAAATTTGAGACCTCCACAACAACGACCACAGAAATTGATTTATCTGGAGGAGTGGTGAGTGCCTCTCCAAATGCCTTGGCTATTTTAGGTCAAGATATTTATATTGCGGGCAAACAACATAATGGATCTGTTTATGTGGCAAAACTTTGGAAGTACGATGGAAGTGTGGTCACTAATCTCACTCTCACTACAGATGCGACAAAAGCTTCTGATGCCCTTGGAATTTTGACTAACGAAAATAAAATTCACATAGTCGGTCAAGAATCTAATGGAAATTACAAAGTTGCCAAACTTTGGAACTACGATGGAACAAATATCACACCAATCACCCTAGGTGATGGATCACAAGACACTTTAGCAAGCACTCTTTCGACCTTCCAAAATAAGTTCTATATTTATGGAACAGAAGAAAACTCAAATACAACAGTCAAGCAAGTCCTCCAATGGGTCTATGATGGCACTCAAGTTGTTGAGTCCGCAATGACTGATGGCGCTCATGATGCTTCAGTGAGTAGTAGTTCCTTGGTTTGCGAATAAAGCTTGATCCTCACTTTTTTTAACCACATAAAGAATCAACTCATTAAGATTTTTTAATTCTCTCACCACGGGATCTGGAACACTCACACCGGTTTGTTGCTCGAGTTTTAAGAGTATTTGATAAAAATCATAGGAATCAATATCAACTTGTGATTTTAAGGTTCTCAAGAGATCAAGGTCTGCAAAATTAATTTCTGGAGCCACTGCTTGAAGAATTTTTTTTAAGAGATCTGTAACTTCCGTTTTAGACATTATTTTTTGATTCATAAAATCCTCTTATTTCTTTTTCAAAATCTTTTAAAAACTTAGCTCCACAAAGTCCATCAGACACTCTATGATCGCCACTTAAAATCACATTGATCACTTTTTCGACTTTAATATTTTTATTTTTAGCCACGACCTCTTCATGGAGTGAGCCAATGCCTAAAATTCCCACTTGTGGAGGAAAAATTATTCCAAAAACTTCTTCCACACCCAGATCTCCTAAAAAACTCAAAGTAAAAGTTCCTTCTGTGAGTTCCCTTTGTTTTAATTTAAACGAGCGTGCTCTCTCTATGAGATCCTTAAGATCTTCATTGATTTGATCGAGATTTTTTTGATGAGTGTCTAATAAGGCCGGAACACTCACTCCTCCTCCTTTGAGTGCGAGAGCCATATTGATATGTATTTCTGATCTTGTTTGAAAATGATTATCTATAAAAAAACCATTGAGATCAGGATTTTTTTGTAAGGCCACCGAAAGTGCTTTTATAAATAGGGAAGGAAGAAGAATTCTTTTTTCGACACTTCTTTGACTATTTTGTAGGTCCATCCAATGAATGAGATCGTCTACAAAAATTTTTGATTTTAAATAATAATGAGGAATTTCTTTTTTTGAGGTTGTCATAGCCAAAGCAATTGCTTCGCGGATTTTTAAAATGGAAATGGAAGCTTCTTGAGCAGGAACATCAACAGGCTCCAATTTTTGCAGAGGGGTTTTTTCTATTTTTTCATCCCTAAAATCTAATTGAGCCATCACCTGGCCCACAGGAATCATGTCACCTTCGTGAGCAATCAGTTTTGTAATCACCCCCGTTTTATAACTTTCCATTTCAACGGCGGCTTTTGTGGTTTCTATTTCTGCCAGGGTTTGACCTTTAGTGACGAGATCGCCTTCGTGAACTTTCCATTTTAAAAGCTTTGCTTGATCCATATCAGCGCCGAGTGAGGGCATTTTTATTTCATAATCCATTTTAAACCTCTCAATCACAGAAATAAATTCTAAGAAACAAACATTTTATTAAGTGCCGACAAGATATCTTTTGTTTGGGGTATAGTCGCCTCTTCAAGATGTTTGGCGTATGGAGTTGGAACCTCCTGACTGCAGAGTCTTCTCACAGGTTGTTGAAGACTATGAAAAGCCTTTTCGTGAATTCGATCAGAAATTTCAGCCGAGAGGCTTCCACTTCTCCAGCCCTCTTCTACAATCAAAACATTTTTTGTTTTTCGAGCAGATTTTATAAGAGGTTCCATATCCAGTGGTCTTAAAATTCTTAAATCTATGACTTCAACCGAAAGAGAGCATTGTTGAGCCGCTTCTAAACATTTTGATGTCATTCCTCCATAGGTTATGAGGGTGATTTGATTTCCCTCTCGAAGAACCTGACTTTTGTTGGCTTGATAAGTAAATTCTTTGGGTCCCACTTCGTCTGTTTGATTCAACAAAAGAGCGTGTTCAAAAATTAAAACAGGATTAGAATCTAACAGGGCTTCAGAGAGCATATAGCGGGCGTCTTTGACGTTAGAAGGAGCTAAAATTTTTATACCAGGAATATGAGCAAACCAGCCTTCAAAAGAGTGAGAATGCTGAGCCGCTAACTGTCGCCCTCCACCTGTGGTCATTCTAATAATAAGTGGAACATTAAATTGACCGCCAGACATATGCCTTAATAAGGCCGCCGAATTAATAATTTGATCTAGAGCGAGCAAACTAAAGTTCACTGTCATGATTTCAACAATGGGTTTCATTCCACTTAAGGCCGCGCCAATTCCTGCGCCTACAAATGTGGATTCAGAAAGAGGAGTGTCACGAATTTTTTCAGGACCAAACTCTTTGAGGAACCCCTTGCTCACAGCATAGGCTCCTCCATAAGCTCCCACGTCTTCTCCCATTAAAAAAACTCGTGGGTCATTTAAAATGGCTTCTCGAATTCCTTCCCTTAAAGCTTCACGGTAGGTGAGTTTCATAATCCCCCCTTTGCATAAACATCATTTAAAAGATTTTCGACAGATTCAAATGGAGATTCTTCGGCAAATAAACAAGCACTTTGAATTTCATCATCAATCAATTGCTCCATTTGAAAGATTTCTTTTTCAGAAATGAGTTTTGATTCAAGCATAAATTTTTTTAAGGAATCAATCGGGCAATGCTGTTTCCAAAAAAGAATTTCATCTTTAGGTCGATAGAGGTCAGGATCAAACATTGAATGAGCCTTAAATCGATATGTTTTAAATTCTAAAAATGCCGGTTTATGCTCTCTCTGCATATAGTTCACGGCTTGTTTGGTTTTTTCAATGACTTCTAAAACATTCATTCCATCCACAGTTTGTGCATACATTTTGTAGGCCTCAACTTTTTTAATTAAATTGGTTTGAGCAGAGAATCTGTCCCAGGCAGTGCCCATGGCATAGAGGTTATTTTCACAGCAAAATAAAATGGGTAAATTCCATAGTGAAGCCAAATTAAGAGATTCATGAAATTCCCCCTCGGCACTGGCCCCTTCTCCAAAAAAACAAAAAGTGGTTTGATCTTTTTTTTGCAATTGATTTCCTAAGGCAAGCCCTACAGCTAAGGGGAGACCCGCAGAGACTATAGCCTGCCCTCCATAAAAATTTACCTCTCGAGAAAATAAATGCATAGACCCTCCATGGCCTTTGCAGCAGCCTTGTTCTTTGCCAAACATTTCTGCCATGATAGATTTTAATGGAATTCCTTTAAGAAGAGCATGGGCGTGTTCTCTGTAGGTTGCGACCACGTTATCTTCGGGACGGATGGTTTCAAAAACTCCCGTAGCCACGGCTTCTTCACCAATGTAGAGATGTAAAAAGCCACGTATTTTTTGTTGAGTGTAAAGTTCTGCGCAGGCCTCTTCCATTTTGCGGATTAAGATCATTTTTTTTAAAATGTTTTTCATATCATCCTTCTTAAGTAAAAAATTTTTAAGAGGGCTCAAGGGTTGATAAATCTCCTTCAGGCAAATGCAACTCTCTGGCCCTTAGCAAACGACGCATAATTTTACCGCTTCTTGTTTTAGGGAGGCTTTCTATAAAGTCGAGTTCACGAGGAGCAACGGCGGGCCCTAATTTTTTTCTCGCAAGTGCGAGGATTTCCATTTTTAAATCTTCAGAAAAAACCTCACCTTTTTTGAGAGAGATAAATGCTTTTACGATTTCTCCGGCCACTGGGTCTGGTTTGCCAATGACTCCAGCTTCGGCCACTTTAGGATGTTCGAGGAGCACACTCTCAACTTCAAAAGGTCCAATAAGATGACCAGAGGATTTAATGACATCGTCTTTTCTGCCCACAAACCAATAGTAGCCTTCTTCGTCTTGAGTGGCTAAATCTCCTGAGAGGTACCAATCTCCTATAAAGCATTTTTGATAACGATCTTCTTGTTCAAGATAAGTTTTAAATTGTGAAGGCCATCCTTTGTGAAGAATGATTTCACCTTGTTCATGGGGTTGAGTGATAAATTTTAAAGTGCCGTCTGCCAATTGTTGAGCTAAACGGATTTCCATTCCAGGAACCGCTTTACCCATGGAACCAGGTTTAATATTCATAAAGCCAAAATTTGAAATCGCAATCCCACCAGTTTCTGTTTGCCACCAATTATCATGAATCAAAAGATGGAGGTTTTCTTTAGCCCAGTAGATCACTTCAGGATTCAGAGGTTCTCCCACACTGGAGGCAATTCTTAAATTTTCAAAGTGAAAGGGTTTAAAAAAATCATTTCCTTGTTTCATGAGCATTCTGAGTGCAGTGGGGGCTGTGTACCAATTAGTCACTCTAAATTCTTGAAGAATTTGCATCCATCTCTGTGCTTCAAAATCGGCCTCATCAATCAGCAATGTGGCACCAATCAATAGAGGAGCAATCACTCCGTAAGACATGCCCGTGACCCAACCAGGATCAGCCGTGCACCAAAAGAGATCTTCCGATTGAAGATCTAAGCATAACTTTGCAGAGATCTCATGGTACAAAACGGCCCCGTGAACATGGACGGCCCCTTTGGGTTGTCCAGTTGTTCCGCTGGTAAAATGAATCAATGCAGGGTCTTCTGGTTTGCAAAAAACGACAGATTCTTTGTTGTTAAAATAACCAGTTTGACTGAGAATTTTTGTTTTTTGCATCCAAGATTTATATTCTAAGGTATTTGGAATTTCTAGAGACTCTGGCAAATCATTGATAAGGATGAGGTGTTTTAACTCAGGTAAAAATTTGAGAATAGGTTCAATTTTTCGTTGGTAATAAGACTTTAAGCTGATGAGAATTTTTGCATGACCTTTTAGAAGACGAACTTGCAATGGCTCAGGTCCGAATGCAGAAAATAAACAAGAGAGTTGAGCTCCACTTTTTAAAACTCCTAAAGCTAGAGAATAAAATTCCGCTCTTCTTGGAAGAATTAAAAAAACGCTCTCTTTAGGTTGAACTCCCAATTCTTGCAATCCCCATGAGACCAAATCACTTTGCTGATCCAGTTGGTGGTAAGTCACATTGGTTATAGCCTCTTTTTTTTGAGGCCACTCTTTGCCAACTATTTTAAGTGCGATTTTGTGAGAGATCTCTGAATGCAAATGTTTTTTAGTGGTTCTATATCCGATATTAAAATTCTGGTTTTTATTTTTTTTAAATTCTTCTTTCCAAGAGATTTCTTGGCTGAGTTTATTAAACTCAATATGCGATTGAATATTTAATTTATGTAAATTATTTTTTTTATGAACGAGGATTTTTTCTGATTTAAAATCTGCCATAACTCCTCCTCAATTTTAAGTCCCTTTTCTTTTCTTTGTTAAGTCTAGTTGGTATCTTGGAGAGATGTGAGAAGGAATCTTCTTGAGATTAAAGATTGAGGTCTATCTGGGTGATTAATTCTCAAGTATTAAGAATTTAAAATTATTTATAAAAAATCTCGACAAAACATTTTTCAATTAAAGTAGCTCCTCAATTTGCAAGAAAAAAAGGGTTTATTTTTACATATGAAACATCAGATTTTAATTTTTTTGGCATGTCTCAAATTGAACAAAAATTAAGTTATTTTCCTCAAAAGGAGACATGAATTAAGCATTTTTTGTTTAAGTTTTAACTAGATCTTCCGAAGAGTTAATGTTGATTAATTTTTATGTAATTTGTTAGGAGAACCCATGAGAGAACGACCAATTGGTTATTTATCAGTGGAAGATTTTCGAACAAAAAAACAAAGCAATATTCTATTTTGGATCACTTGCTTGTTTACTATCATCTTCTTTTCTAATTTATCAGCGCAAGCAGAAGCGCCACCAAGCATGCAGTATTTATCTTATAACGGAAGATTACTGAAACCAGATGGTAAACCTTTAATTAGCAATTCTGTGCTCATAAAGGTTCAGATTAAAAGTGCGCCGCCAAGTTCTTGTATACTTTTTGAAGACATTCAAGAAAAAGACTTATCTTATACAGCCGGTGTTTTTTCTATTAAAATTAAAGAAGACTCACTCACAAGAACAGACACTACCGGTTTAACCATGGGTCAGATTTTTTCGAACAAAACTATGACATCGACTCAGTCAATAGAGTGTGCCAATGGATCAACTAACAATCCTCCTCCATTAACAGAGGGACGTAAGTTCTATGTTTATTTTAAGGACAACACTGATTATAATTTTACAGATTACGATCCCTTGCCAGCGCAAGATATTCAATATGTTCCAATGGCACTTGAATCTTTACAAGTGGGTGGTTATTCAAAGGAACGACTTTTAAGAATAGCTGATGGAGTTGATTCAACAAATACTGAGTTGGATGCTACAAAATTGTCTGATTTATTAGCCATCATCAATGGCACAACAGATAAATATTTAAAAATGTCTGACGCCAATAATTTTAATGGGGCCAATATTAAGAGCAGTTCAATTTCTGATTCAAGTGTTGTGAGTTTAAACTATTCAAAACTAACAAGTGTTCCAGAGCCTTTAAGAGAAATAGCATCAACGACTTGCTCAGACGGTGAAATTCTTAAAAAAACAAACGGCGTATGGACTTGTACTCCTGATGCGGGAACGGTTCAGGCATTTGCCAAGGCCGCGCCTGGATCTGGATTAAAAATAGATGAAAATATTTTAAAAATAAATATTTCAGAAATTCAATCAGCAGCGAGTGGCCAGTGGGGTATAGATATTACTGGCAACGCAAATACCTCAACTTCATTTACCGGAAATCTTGTTGGAGATGTTTCGGGCACTCAATCTCAAACTATTGTTGATAAAATCAATGGTGTGAATGTGAGTAAGGCATTAGCGACTGATGATGGAAAGTATTTGCGATTTTTAAATGGAATGGGATGGCAGCCTCAGTTTATGAAACTCTCTGATCTTAAAAATAGTTTAGGGACCTCTTCAGCATTTAATGTGGATACTTGCAATTCTTCGCAGACTTTAATTTGGTCTTCCATTACGGATCAGTTCTCTTGTCAAAATATTTCTTTACCAGCTGATCAAGTGACGGGTTTATCAACAGCGGCCACTTCAGGAAGTTATAGTGATCTCATTAATAAACCAAACTTAGGAACTCTAGCTGCAAAATCTTCTCTGGCCGATGAAGACATTGCAGCGGCGGCCGCAATATCATGGTCTAAAATAAATAAAACAGGAGCCGCAGCTGCAGATATTGGAGCTTCTCCTACAGCGGGATCAACAAATCTTACAATATTGGGAACCATCACAACGGGAACTTGGAATGGTAATAAAATTGAAGTCGCGAATGGAGGGACAGGCTCTACCAGTTTGGCATCAAACAGTGTGATTCTAGGTAATGGAACCAGCGCTGTACAAACTGTAGCTCCTGGCGCCTCTGGTAATGTGTTAACCAGCGACGGAACAACGTGGAAGAGTCAACCAAGCACAGGTGTTTGGGCTGTAAGTGGAAGCAATGTTTCTTACACAGCAGGGAGTGTGGGTGTGGGAACAGCTTCTCCAACTTCAAGTTTGCAAGTTTCAGGATCCTTTGCAGCGGGATTAAATACTGTGACAACCACGCAAACATTAACTGCTTCTCAAACAAATATATTAGCCAATGTATCTAGTGGTTCCATCACTTTAACTCTCCCAACTGCAGTGGGGATTTCTGGTCGTGAGTATCGTATTAAAAAAATAGATAACTCCGTAAACACAGTGACTATTGCTACTACAAGTTCGCAAAAAATAGATGATTATACAGGAGCTGTGCTTTCTACTAAGTATCAATATTTAAATTTAGTTTCTGATGGTGCGAACTGGATGATTCTTGCCAAAACAGGAAGCATTGTTCCGCAGCTTTATCCTTTCAATGCTTTTACTTTTACAACTTGTGGAGCCACTGGTTATACAGGGCCAAATTTAGGAACTTGCCAATCAGCTTACAGCTCTCAATCCTGGGCCTCCAATACGAGCTATCTGAATATGTCTTCTCAAGGAATTCAAAAATGGACCGTTCCTAAAACAGGAACCTATCGAATTGTTGCAGCAGGTGCTGCCGGTGGAACTTTAAATTACAATGGCGGTTCAGGTGCCGTGATGGCGGGTGATTTTAGCCTCACTCAAGGAACTGTTTTACAAATTCTCGTGGGTCAAAAAGGTCAAGCCGATACGAGTCCGCACTATAATGAAAATGGCGGTGGTGGAGGAACCTATGTGATCAACGGCGCGACGGGAACAAATGCACTTATTGTTGCTGGTGGAGGAGGAGGAGCTCCTTCTGCTTCTTATGGTACATCGACCTATAGAGATGCATCATTTGGAGATGGTGTGACTACTACTAACTCTCAAGGTTATTACAGCGGTGCTGGAAATGTGAGTGGAGCTTCAGGCGGTGCCGGAGGCAATGTCATTGGAAGTAATACTGGTGGTGCCGGTGGCGGATTAACTGGTAATGGTAATAATGGTGGAGGTCACTGTGATACGGCTCGAGGAGGAACTTCATTCTCAAACGGAGGTAATGGTGGATATATCTCCAGTTGTTATGGTGGAAATCACAATGGGGGCTTCGGCGGTGGCGGTCCTGGTGCCTTAGGAAATCCTGGTGCCGGTGGCGGCTATTCTGGTGGATCTATTAATGGCTCTTGGAGTTCTTACAGCACATGGGGTGGTGGAGGTTCATCTTACAATACCGGATCCAATCAAACTAATGTGGGTGGTTCAAATCCAAATGACGGATACGTAACAATCACATTCTTAGTGGATCCATAATTGACTAGACCAGTTCATCTTAAGGGGTGAACTGGACTGGTCAAAGGTAAAAGCTTTTTTTACAATTTCTACTTAAAATAGAAATTTTAAAAGAGGCTTCTTACGAAAAATCCAAAGACTCAAATACATAATTTTCAAAATGTCTTTCAATTTATTTTTTTGAATAAAATTAAATCATTTATTTTTTTATTCCTGCTGATCGTGTTTTTTAAAAGCCCTGAGATTCAAGCAAGTACCCATTTAAATTCCTTCGAATCCAGCCAGCAATTAATCATTGTTAAATCCCTGCAAAATATTAAAGCCACGCTCACACTTTATGAAAAAGACGCCCAAAACCAATGGCAACCCATTAAATTCTTCCCCGCAGTTGTGGGGTTAAAGGGAATTGCTCCCCAAGGAGAAAAACGCGAGGGCGATAAACGCACTCCGAGTGGTCTTTATGAGTTTTCAACGAGTTGGGGATACGCCGCTCAGGCAGAGACCAAAATGCCCTACATCATGGCGACCGATGAAGATAAATACATCGATGATGTTGACTCAGATGATTACAATACTTGGGTTCGTGGCCCAACTACGGCCAAGAGTTTTGAAAAAATGAAAAGGTCTGATAATCTCTATGAATTAGGACTCGTCATAGATTATAACTCCCACCCAGTTATCAAGGGATTTGGGAGCGCGATCTTTCTTCATATTTGGCAATCCCCTCAGCATGGGACATCAGGATGTGTGGCTGTTTCAAAGGCTACCATTCAAGAGATTTTTAAATGGTTAGATCCCGATAAAAAACCACAAATCCTCATTAAAGGAAATTAAGAATGAAAACACCTGAACTCGAACGTTCCCTTGGTTTTTGGCAATCGACATCTTTTGTTGTGGGTGCCCTTATTGGTACAGGGATTTTTTTAAAACTGGCAAAAATGAGTGTGATTCTCCCATCGGTTCCATGGCTCATGGCGGTTTGGGTGATTGCTGGGATACTTTCTTTTACAGGAGCCCTCACTTATGCTGAGCTTTCGACTTATGTTTCTAAAACAGGTGGAGAGTTTGCTATTATTCATGAAGCCTACGGCAAATTTCTCGCTTTTTTTTGTGGATGGTCTAAGTTTTCGATTGCGGTTCCTGGTTCCATTGCGGCTTTTGCGGTGGCTTCGAGTAAATTTTTAAGTGCGATATTTCCGATCAAAGAATACCAATATGGCACTCAAATAGTTTCTGTTTCTCTCATCATTTTACTCACCGGTATTAATTGTTTAAAAGTAAAGTACGGTGCCCGATTTAATCTTTTAATCACTTCACTTAAAGTTTTTGCCATTGTTTTTTTAATCTTAGGCATCTGGTTTGTGGGCTCACAAGATAATGTGAGTTTTTCACTTTCACAGATTTTTTCTTCAGATACAAATCCGCCCATGAATTTATCAACAATGGAATTTATCAAAGCTTTTGGCATTGCGATGATCGCAGCACTTTGGGCTTACGATGGTTGGAACGGTTTGCCTAAAATTGCCGGAGAAGTTAAAGATCCTCAAAAAAATATTCCAAGAGCCATTGGTGTGGGATTGTTTTTAGTGATGTGTTTGTATCTTTTAATCAACTTATCTTATTTTCATATTCTTTCATTGGGAGAAATTCAAAATGCTTACTCTCAATTGCATCCTGAAAGTCTGCCCGTAGCCACTCTCGCGGCACAAAAGTTTTTAAGCAGTTGGGGAGTGCCTTTTATCTCTTTAGTTTTTGTGGTGTCTGCCTTAGGTGGAATGAATGGCTCCATCATCATGGGTTCTCGAGTGCCTTATGCGATGGCCGCTTATGGATTGCTTCCTAAAAAATTAGCTTATGTTGAACAAAACATGCACACTCCCGTATGGAGTTTAATCATTCAGGGAACAATTGCTCTCTTTTTAGCTCTCTCCGGAACTTTTGATCAGCTCACCGAGTATGTAGTGGTGATCAACTGGATTTTTTATGTGATCACGGCTTCGACTATTTTTTATTTCAGAAAAAATAAATACCAGTCTTCTTATAAGTCGCCGTTGTTTCCGGTGTTGCCGATTGTATTTATTTTGAGTTCCTTTTTTATTATTATTAACTCTCTCCTCGAGAATCCAAATCACTTTTTTAAGGGACTTATTTTTATGTGTTTGGGTTTGCCAGTTTATTATTACTACTCCAGAGAGCAGGCTCAACAAAATTAAATGAGTCTTAAAATCTCAATTGTTGAGTAAATATAATTTTTGAATTTTAAAAAAACTTTTAAAGAGTTTGTGCTTAAGTTCTTACTTGAAACTTTTCTGGTTAAGATCATTAAAATAAAGCATGAGTTGAGTTCTTAAGATTAAGAACTCTCTTTAAAGGAGCTGACTACCTCAAAGGAAATCAGTCTTTTAGGTAGCAGAAATTATATGAAAGTATCTAGATCATTTTTAGTCTTGTCTGCATTGGCTGGATCTTTAGTTTTGAGTTCCATTTCACGCGCCGAAATGGGCTATGGAGAAGCTTCTTCAATGGCTTTAGCTTTAGCAACTTCTCATGAAGATTCTTATTCACTGGGTTGTCATTCTGCGAGCGTTGTAAAGGTTGATGAAGTTTATAATTCCACCAATCAAAAACGTTTAAGAGCAGTTCTTTACGCTGACTGTATCCCTTGTCTTCATGTTTATATGTTTGATCCTCAGAGCGAAAAAGTGGTTTTCAGTCAGGCAGTAAAATTAGCTGATCCTGTTTGGTACGAAAAAACCTGTGTTCAAGATAGAGCCCGATATTTAGGAGATTGATTTTTATAAAATCAATCATGAACGTTGAAGCCTCTTTTTTGATTTAATGAACCCTCACAGTCCCTACAAATTCTAAAACCTCAGTCGTTGAAAAATCCACTGGAGATACACCCAGCTCTCCCTCAGGAGGGGGGTGATCTCCAAAGTGTTTTTGCCAATAGTCTTTATTTTTAGCAAAGCTCATAGGTCTTGGGAGAATGGGTTGAGATAAAAAGCGATTGATAAATTTAGCCACAAACTCAGCACAGTAGTAGGTTTCGTTGCCAAAGATGTCATTGTTGGTCCATAAAAAATCAGGATCAAAGGAGGCACCCGCAAAATCAGTTCTAAATGTTCTTAAAATATTTTGAGGGTTGTCTTGAAAAATATTTTTTTGCGGACGAAATACCGAGACCTCAGTTCCTGCCGTGATATTGCGGGCAAAGTTTTGCAAAGTCGTGAGGTGAACCTCGCCCAATGCTTGAGCAATTTGTAAATTATTTTTTTCATCTCTAATCACTACGCCTGAATGCGAATAAGCAGAGTTGGTTTCTGATTCAATCATGCGGCACTCGTAGCAATTTAAAGAGAGCAAAAGCACGTCACCAGATTTAAGATTTTCTGGTAGGAGATTTGGATTTAATAAAAAAAATCCCCAAACTAAGGGGAAGTTTTTTAAACGCAAAGACTTAAAATTAAAAATTTTAATTTTTTTAAAGTTCAACATTCTGTTCAATCCATTCAAGGGTTTTTTGAGTGGCACCCAATCGTTTTTGAATCTCTTGCTTAATTTGTAAAGATGAATGTTTTAAAGTCTCAATGTCTAATTTTAAAAGGGCATTTAAACTTTCCAAAAATTCAGCTTCATTATTCACGCTCTTCACGCAAGAATGATCCTTCACAAAAATATTTTGAAACACCACCGCCTCACGGTTGTTAATATGATGAGGACCCACAAATACAAAAAGTCCTGCGGCCAAAGGTTCCATCACCGAGTGAACTTGTTTTTTAAAGCTTCCACCCACAAAAGCAAAATCATAATGAGCATAAAGCGGAGCTAAGACTCCGATTTTATCAATAATCAAAACTTTGCAAGGATCCCAAGCTTTGCAAGGATCCCAAACTTCTCTATTGAGCTCACTCCACAGCTGATGATCTAAACCTAAATCTTTAAGAGAGATCACTAAATGAGGGATCTCTTTGAGCTCATGAGGAGCAATCGTGAGCGCCAATTCTGGCGATTGAACTTTTGAGCCTAATACTTTTTGACAGAGTGGAGGGAGTAAAACATTTAAATCCTCTGGCCAAGTAGAGCCCATCAAAAACTTTTTACGAACAGTTGCTCCCGAAAATTTTAAACAAGAAGCTTCAAGAGGATTTTGTTGCAAGCGCCATAGAACTTGATCGTAGCGAGTGTCTCCCTCAACAGTGATTGAAGAGGGTAAGTTGTTTGAGCAATAAACTTTTTTTAGTGCCTCAAGATCAGAGGCCTCCACCACAAAAATATTTTTTAAAGATTGAAGAGCCCAACGAGTCCAAATAATCCCAGGCCATTTAAAACGAGAGCTCTCAGAATTAAAAGTAGCCGAAAATAACAATGTCGGAATGTTTTTTTGTTGGGCTAAATGAGAAAGTACTGGCCAAACGTCTGTACGAGCAAAAAGCAATGCCTTGGGTTTAAAGCGATTCAAAAAATCTTCAAGCTTATTGGTCTCATCCCATGGGAGTGGCACCAAGGCATCCCATTCTGGGGCGTTTAAAATCAATTTCTTGATTGAGGGAGAAGTGTAGGTGAGTAAAATATATTGATTCGGGTATTTTGCTTTAAGTTCCCTTAAGAGTGGTTTGGCATATTCTACTTCGCCACTGGCCGCATGAATCCAAATACAAGATTGTGGGGGTTTTCTTAAAATCCAGCTATCTTGAGACTCACGCTCCTTGAGCACAGCTTTAATTTTTTCGTTCCCTGTCCACGCAAGAACTTTTAAGATCAGTTTGGCAAATTGAGTGAGAATAAAATAAATCATGGGTTTCAAATCAAATCTCATTTCATTAAATTTATAACGCTAATTTTTTGAGAGCGTGTTGTTCTACGAGCTGTGGAGAAATCCCTCTGAGGCACTCATGATATTTTGCATTCACACAAGGTCCTTGCCCATGCTTGCTACATGGTTTGCATTCTAACTGAAGTTCTAAAATTTGCGTGCTCTGGCGTGAAGGATAGCCAAAAGGTGCTGGACCCATCAACGCAATGGCCGGGCGGCCCAATTGCTCGGCCACATGCAAGAGACCCGTATCATTAGAAATCGTGAGTTCAGATTGCTCAATCACCTTGGCGCTCTCTGTGAGAGAAAGCTTGCCGGCAAAATTATGCAAACGTGATGGATTGAGGGCGATGATTTTTTGAATGAAGTGATCCTCTGGTCCGCCCAAAAAAATAAAATGAAAATCTTCTGGAAGTTTTTTAAGCATAGAACTCGCCAGTTGTTCCCAATACTCTAGGGGCCAACGTTTAAGTTCAAAAGCCGCAGAAGGAGCGCAAGCAATCCAACGCCCTTTCGGAAAATTTAATTTTTCAAAAATAGTTTTTAATTGAGAGTCTAAAAAAAGCTGAGGAGCTTCAGGAAGCTTAAAAGGCATTTCCCATTTTTGCAGAGGTTTTAACAGATCTCTTTGCCCAGAAAAAGGCATTTCATAGTGATTGATTCTGAATTTAAAAAGTAAAAATCTTTTCCATCTAAATTGAGATTTTCTCAAGAGCTCATTGCCCTTTAAAAAAGTTGTGATCAAAGCAATGAGGCGCGAACGGGTGCTATTGTGGGCATCATAAACATGAGTAAAATTTAATTTTCTTAATTGAAAAGCTAATTTGATAAGACCCATCAAGCCTGTTTTTTTATCATAAGCGTGAATCTGAAAAATATGCGGATGATTTTTAAGCAGAGAAGATAAATCAGATCTCACGGCCCAATGAATTTCTGACTGCGGCCAGTGCTGATGAATAAAACTAGGAATGCTTAAAGATTCAGTCACATCACCAAAGCTTGAAAAACGAAGAATGAGAATTTTTTGCGCATTCAAATTATTTAAGGACATAAAATTTACGTACTCCTTTTATTCAAGCTCTCTTACTTTAAGTTCTCTTATCTTTAAACAAAGGTCCATCAGTGAGTCTCAGTGTCAAAATATGAATTTTGGTGGCACAAAGATAGCAAGTACATTAAGGAGATGAACTCATTAAAGGATGAAACCCCTGAAACAAATATTGACGGAGAGGATGAGAAAAAAATTTATGCTATTTCTAAAACTTCGTCATTGTTTTTTTTTCAAGTTCTTTAATTCTTCAAAAGTGTTTTTACCCCTTATTCTTGTTTTCTCCATCCTGACCACCTTAGTTGTAGAAGCTAAACCCGAAGGTCATATTTTTTATCGAAATGATGAATTTATAAGCAATGCTTTTTCAGCTGATCAGAATCCTTTTTGGAAGGGCTTGGGTGCTCATTTTGATGAGCGAGAGACTTGGACCGATTCCTTGTTTCAGGTCAAATTAGAGTTTTTAGTGGTTCCACAGCAGCCCTTGTTAAATTATGTGAATTTTCGTGAAATTTTTATCCAGTGGAAGCTCCATCCACACCAATCTTTACAGATGGGCCGCAGTCTTCATCGTTGGAGTGCTTTAGATTCTGACTGGACTCTTGGATTTTGGCAGCCTCTTTTTAAGTGGAATCCTTTAAACCCTGAAGAACAAGGGCTCACAGGTTTTTTTACTCAGTGGTGGGGTGATGGAGATTTTGGACGCTCCACTTTAGATTTTTTTGCATCCAATATTTATATTCCTAATCAGGGGGCAAAATACGAAATTGATAATGGTGAATTTAAAAAAGTGAACCCATGGTTTAAAACGCCTCCTGCTAAAATGCGTTTGTGGGGCGAAGATACGGATGTAAAATACAATATCATTCTGCCCTCTACTGTTGAGGTGATTTCACAGCCTTCAATTGCTTTTAAATACCAACTTAATAATGAAGTGGACCCTGGTTTTTTTATGCGCTTTGCTTGGGCACATAAACCCTCGAATCAAATGGCCATGAGATACAGAGGCGCATTTGATCTGTCTAAAAATGCGGGTTTGGTTGATATCTTTCCGGCTGTTTTTAACCACAGTTTAACAAGTTATGATTTAGGCTGGTCGAATAAAAACTTTGGTTTATTTATGGGGGGCTTGCATGATGAGCCTAATAGCATTGTTCCACTTGAAACTTGGACCACACCGCAAATGAGTTCGCTTTCAGCTCTTCAAGTTGGAGCTTTTGTGAGAGAAAAAGAATACAAATTGAGTTTTTCTGAGTTGCAATTTTTTGGTGGCAAAACGGAACTTCAAGGAGACTTGGCTTCTTCTTCAGGTGGGCTTGCTTTAGTTAGATATCCCTTTAAAATGGCCTATCAACTGAAGGCATCAAAAATTAGAGTGCCGAGCAAAATTAATCATAACAATTGGGGCGCACAATTGCGCTGGCTGATGAGTGAAGAGAATGAACTCATTTCTGCAGATTTTGAAATGAATCTCTATAAAAATTGGTTATTTTTTACCGAAGCCCAATTGATCCAAGCCAAAGAAGTTGAAGGGGGTTCGTTACTAGTTACGGATCTCAATCAATTTGCTGATAATGACCGTATAGGGGCAGGAATACGCTATGAATTTTAAATTTCACCCTCTTCAAAAATTACTCACATTGACAATAATAATTCTCCTGAGCTTAACAGGATGTAAAAATTATTTCTCCAAATTTATTGATAATAAAAAACATCAAGATGAAGTCATTGAAATCGAAACTCAAAGTCTTCAATGCGTTCAAGCTATTCCGGTTCATCTTAAAAAATATTTTGAATCTGACTCTTCTGATTGGGAACTGGGTGTCGACTGTCTTAAAAGTTCCTTAGGCCATTTTACTAAATACACCCGAGGAGTCACAGCTGACTCATACACTCCAGAGGATTTAAGGTTATTTTTTGCGAGATATTTTTTTAAAGAAAACATTCTTTCAAAAGATCTTGTACGCGTGGTGATGAAATTCAAAAAAGCTTTTATTGGTGGCACAGAAGACGCTATCACTAAAGAGGAAATTGCCGAAACCCAAAAACTTTTAGGGTCCCTCAAGGTTGAATTAGCTCTGTTAAAACCTTATCTAAAAACTCTTACTGTGACTCTCCCAGATCCTTCTCAATTGAATCCCATAGAGTTCCATCAAATAGATGCAGCTGTGGATCAGTTAGGTTTGTCACTCAATGCGCTCTGGCCGCAAAATCGTCGCGTTCGACTGGATCTCAATTTATTAGATCTGCAGATTTTTTTGCGAGAACTCAATGTTTTTATGAATCGCAATCCGTTGTTGAGCCAGGTTTCGATCTGGGAAAAATGGATTCCTGTTTTAAACTCCCTCACTCAATGGAGTATGAATCAAGACACAGTCTTAGAAGGCTACAAGCTTTTTTTGCATTACGAACTCAACTTGAGTGGAAAATCTTTTTATGAACCTCAATACACAACTGGGTGGAATGAGTTTTTGTTACGGAGTTTTAATCTTGTAGAAAAAACAATCTCACTGAATAAATCTAAAAGATTATCATTTAAAGAAATTGATCATGTGATTGATGAATTGCAAAAAGTTTCTTTTTTTCATTTACCGATTTCGCAAAAAATTCTTAAAAGTCTCTACAAAAAAGCCATCAGTGTTCTTTTAGACACTCGCCGTGGAGATGATCAAACATATATTTTAGGTTTAGAAGAGCGGCATCTAGCTCTATTAAAAAGAGAACTCAGTGTTTGGACATTGATTCAGGATTTTTTAAAGGACTTACCCTCTGGTGAAATCACATCTCAACGGCTGCAGGACTTGATTAAAAGTTATTCTGTTGAGAAAAAGATTTCTTTGATGTCGGGCCTTAATAGTTATGATGAAGATGAGATTAAACGAAGCTGGAAAGAATTTTGGAATCTCCTTGATAAAACCTCACAAATTCAGTGGGCAAATGGCAGTTTAAAAATTCAACCCAAAAACAATTCATCACAAAACCGAACTTACACCAGAGAGGGTTTAGCCATCTCTCATTGCTATCAAATGCTCACGAGATTTGTTTTTATTGGTTACGCTCAACAATTTTCTTCTATGAATCTCTCGTGGCTGAGTTTAAATTCATTGCGTTTAGCTTATTCTGATTTAACTGATTTTGGTCTAGAAATGGGATTTATTGATCCTCGAGTTAAAGGCGCTCCAGAGAGATCTTTAATTGAGGGGAATTTGTTTACATCCATTGGCGATGGAGATGCTTTTTTAAATAAAGAAGAAACTTTTGAATGGTTTCAACTTCTATTTTATGGAGCCTTTAAAAAAGCCCCTGAATGGAAAAAGGATTTTGTAAACTGCCAAGTTTTTAAAAGAGATATTTTTGGCAATCAGTATTTGCATGAAGAGTGCTTTGAAAACCTAGGTATTTTAAAGCTCCCGCAGTGGATGGGGAACTTAAAAAATTTTAGACCCTATTATCAAAAGTTAAGTCTTAAACAAAAACAAGATTTTATGAAGACTCTCATCAGTGTGGCTCGCAGCTCTCATCCTGATGGCAAACTCATTGAAACATCAGATGTGAACACTATGGTGATGATGTTGGTTTATACGGAATCTCTTATCACCCAATTTGATAGCAACCATAATGGAGTGTTAGATTCTCAGGAGGCCCTTAAAGCTTACCCAAGATTTTCGACCTTACTTAAAAAGTATTCGAGTTTTTCATCAGATGTGATTTTAGAAGATGCCTTTTTATATCTCTTATACAAAGGTAAGCAGCCAGATTTAACGGGTTATTTGGCCTTTGAAGTTGAAAAAACTACCAAAGGTTTGGGCGAAGTCGGCCCTCTTCAAATTCTCAAAGTCTTTGGGGTCTTGAGTAAGCCAAAATAGAAGAACTCATTGCACCTTTTAGGGAGACAAGATAGCCTAAGGAGATATGAATATTTGGTTTATTTTTTTAGCGTATGCAAGTCTTGTGGCCCTTGGATTAAGTGATAATATTCGAGGACCGCTCTTTCCTGAAATCCTTAAAAGTTTTTCTCTTTCTGATTCTCAAGGCAGTTGGTTTTTTTCTGTCTGTTCCACACTTAGTTTTTTAGGCAGCTATGGCGCCCGATTTGTGATGAAACGCCTTGGGAGCGTGAATACACTTCGTCTGAGTTTAGTGTTTATGATTTTAGGAATGTTAGGGATTGCTTATTCTCCCACCTTTACCTTGGTGCTTGTGGCCTCTGGATTTTTAGGAGTTTCTTTTGGTCTGATGGCCCTTTCGCAAAACTATATGGTCTCTGTGGGAGCTCCCCCTCATAAATTGCAACAAATGATGAGTGGGCTTCACAGTATGTATGGAGTGGCCTCGTATTTAGCTCCAGTGCTAGTAGCTTCTGTGGCCCATGTTTCGAATGATTGGAAATCAAATTTTGCATTTGCGAGTTTAGTGCCCGCCCTCGTTTTAATCAGTTCTTTATTTTATAAAAGTCGTAAAAATCGCCAGAGCGCACATGTCCACGAAGATCCAAACACTCTTAATGATCATAAAGCTCAAATTTATTTTGGCATTATCATGGCCACCTATGTGATGTCAGAAATTTTAATTTCGACTCGACTGGCTTTGTATGTGCGTCGAACTCAACTGCTCGATTTGGCACATTCGAGTTTATTTGTTTCTTACTTTTTTATGTTTTTATTAATGGGCAGAATCTTTTTTAGTTTTGTGAAATTTCGTTTTCCACTCAGAACTCAACTCATGACTTCTTTGATTTTAACACTCGGATGTTTTTTATTGGGTTTTTGGAAAAGCACTCAGTTTTTTGCTTTGTGTGGTTTATGCATGGCGCCTTTTTATCCTTTGGCGCTGACTTATGCCTCAGAACTATTCCCTGCATCAAAAATGAATTCCGCTCTTTCTTATATCTTAGCGCTCAGTTCATTTTTTATTGTGATTATGAATTTGACAGTAGGGTGGGTCACCGATCATTTTGGAATAGAGCAAGCACTTTGGGTGGGCTTCGTGGGGGCTTTAATCAGTCTTGTTTTATTATTTTCTTTACCAGTGAGATTTAAAAAATGGTTCGATTGATTTTTATATTCTTGTGTTTGATAATATTTAGAAGTCTGACAGTTCAAGCTTCTGACGTTTTTATCAGTCCGGGATTAGGTCCCACACCTAAAGCGGTGGTCACAGAATTTAAAAATCAAAAAATCCTTTTAGCTGAAACAGACAATTTTTTATTTAAAGTGGGTGACTATCTCCCAGTTTATTCTGAATCCATGGAAAATAAATCCGTGGGCTACGTGCAAATTTTAAAAATTGATGAGGGTTCACCTCGTAAGCTCTACTGTTTATTACTCCGTCACAGTCGTGATTTTTTTATTAAGCCAGGGGATTATCTTTTAAAAATTGATCTCTCCACACAAAACAATGAGTACCTTGGTGGAACTGAACTTTTAGTGCGCACTCAAACACCCAATGTTTCGGCTCGTTATAAGCCGCTTCTTTATCAAGGCTTAACGGTGGGATACACGGCTGAAGTGTTAAAAAAAGATGAGAACATGATTAATTTTCTGGGGAATTATTCTTACGGTGTCGATAACGACGTGATGGCCACTGCCTTTATTCCGGGTTTCTTTTTTAAGTTCTACAATCTGGGCATTAAAAAACAATTTTTTGCTTCTGATTTACACATTCTTTCTGTGGCCGGAAACGTGTTTCATGATCAAGAGGCATTAAAAACTCAAGGGACTGTGCAGTTTTTTTGGGATTCAATTAACTCCGGAAACCAAATTGCCCATACTATGCTGACTTTAAATATTGAACCTTTTAGAACAAGAGACCGTGAAGCCAATATTATTACCGGAACCTCACTGCAAACGGGATATGAATTTATCACCGATAAATGGGATCGTATTTTATTGGGGCCTCGCTATAATTTTGACTTAAAGTCCGTGGGTGGGTATTTCAACTATGTTTATATCTGGGATGAGTTTCATTTGATTTTAAGTGCGGCCACGGCAGATATAACTTATTTTAAGATGGATCCTAATAAGGGTTTCATTGTGGGCTTTGATATGTATTGGCGGTATGAATGAGCGAACTCAGAGATTTTTTTATTTCCACTCAACCTGGTTGGGAAGACCTTCTCATAGAAGAGCTTCAAGAGGTTCGTCCTTGGCTGGTGGGTCTTGATGGGTTCCCATGGAGTGGAGTCATGGATCTGAGCCGCGAAAACTTAAAGGTAGAGCTCGGAGGAGTGCATCTTAAATTGCCTCTTGAAATCGGTTTGCAATTAAACTTTCATTTGCGCTTGGCCTCAAGAATTTTATTAAGATGGACAAGCTTTCATTGCCAATCCTTTCCGGATCTTGAGAGAAGACTTCAACAACTCAAAAAAGATAAAACCATTTTTGACGGAATACCTTTTAAAGAAACTCCTGGAATTAAAGTGGCTGCGCAAAAGTCTAGACTCAATAACGAAAAAAGAGTTTTAGAAACTTTTTGTAAGCAATGGGGCAATCAATTTCAAAAAGGGGATGAAGAATCCTTTTTATATGTGCGAGTTTTTGATGATGAGTTCACTTTAAGTTTAAACACTTCGGGTAAACATCTTCATAAAAGGGGCTTTAGAACTTATGTAGCAGAGGCTTCACTGCGTGAAACCTTAGCCGCTTGGATGATTCGTCAAATGATCAAAGGTTATTCAACTGTTGAGCTTCAGAAGATGAATTTTATAGATCCTATGTCGGGAGCTGGCACATTAGCGCTCGAGGCTTCGCAAATTTTTGCGCCACAAAAAATGCGAGATTTTGCTTTTCAAAAGTGGAATTTCTGCCCAAAGATTTTAAGAACTTCAGCCTTTTTATCAAATATTAAATCGTCTTCTCAAAGTTTCGGCAAACTTTTTGCCGGAGATAAAGAAGCGGGCAATTTAGAACTCACCCAAAAAAATGCAGAGCTTGCTCATATTGAGATTGAAGTGGATTCTAAGGGCCAAGATTTTTTTACTTGTGAAAAGCCTGAGATGTCGGCGCCATTTATGATGGCACTAAATCCTCCTTACGGAGAGAGATTAAATATTGCAGAATCACCGAATGAGTATTTTCAAAAAATCATCCATCGTTGTGCTGCTTGGGGTCCGATTAAGGCTGTGATTCTTTTGCCAAAAAGAGCGCAGTTAAAAGCTCCTGCAAATTATCATTTAGAAGTGATCGCACAAACTCACAATGGCGGACTCGATGTGAGCTTGTGGTGTTTAAAACGAATTTAGTGAGATTGTAATTTATAACTGTAAAGAGCAATGCTGGTGGCAACAACAGCATTGAGCGATTCAACAGATTCTGTGGGAATCGACAAAGTTGGAATTTTAAATTCTAAATCTGCTTGCGCCAGTCCTGGACCTTCTTCACCCACTAATAAAAATAAATCCTTAGGCCATTTAAATTGTGGAAGGGGTTTGCCATGTCCATCAAGAGCCCAAATGTTTTTAAGCACAGGAAGATTTTTAAGAGAGGGTGCTTTTAAAAAGTTCATTCTTAAAACACTGCCACTGCTTGCCTTCACTGATTTTGGATGAAAGGGATTGCAGGCATCTTCAGTTAAAATCATCGTGCGCACACCAAAAGCTTCTGCGCTTCTCACAAGAGCTCCTAAATTATTAGGGTCTCCAAGTGGAGTGATGAGTTCAAGTCCATTGGGTTGATGATCTGGTTTTAAGGGAGAGATCTCAGGGAGCTGACACACAAAAATATTGTAGTGAGTGCCTACGAGATCGATTTCGTTAAAGAGAGTTTTGTCGAGACAATAAACTTTAGTGCCATGGGGGGCGCGTGATTCAAGACCACCATGAATGATTTCACCCTCAACTTTAATGTTTTTATTTTTTAAAAGTTCATCAACAAGTTTTTGTCCGCTGACTAAAAACTGTTTTTCTTTTTTAATTCCTTTAGAAGAGTGCAGGCTCATCCAAATTTTAAACAAAGCATTTTGAGGGCTGGTGATTTGAATCATAAATTTACGTCCTTAATCAAAGACTATTCGTCGTCTGATGAATCAGCGTATTCCATATCTAAAAGAGTTTCTAGATCAATTAATTCTGGAGCCTTGATTTTTTTAAAGACAAGCAATCTTCTCTCATGAGGAGTTTGAGGCAGTGTATAAGCAATGTCTTGTTCAAGCTCATAGTACTGTCCCCATTTTTGAAGAGCGTCAGGGATTTCAGGGTCCACATTCGGGCCCTTCATTAAAAAAACTTTTCCACCAGTTTGTAAGCTGTAAAGCACATTTCCGAGTGTGTTTCCCACATCTTCAACGGCTCTAGTAATCACACCGTTCACTGGATAAGTGACCGATTGATTAATATTGCGGCCAAGAATTTTTAAATTTGGAAGCTGTAATTCATCTCTGACTTTTTTAAGAAACTCCACACGGCGTTGAACACCTTCCGCAAGAACAATGGTTTCTTGAGGAAACAAAACTTTAAGAGGCATTCCCGGAAACCCAGGTCCCGTTCCAACATCCATTAATGGAAAAGTCAGTTTGGTAAGTTTTGCAACTATCATGCAATCAATAAAATGTCTGATCGCAATGTCTCTGAATTTTAAAAGTCTTGTGAAGTTTTCGTTTTCTTGAGTGGTCATGAGTAAATGATAAAACTCAGCGAGCTTCATTCGTTGCTGATGAGTGATATGATCAAATTCATGATTTTTAAAGATATCAAAAAGCCTGTCGTTGGCTTCTTGTGCAGAATAAATAACATCCGCTTTTTTGTGCCGACCCATAAGAACTTTGTTCGATCCGGGCTTTGGTGCACTGGGATGCTTTTCTGATTCCCGTTTTATTTGACGGGTTTTATACGGACTGATGTTCGTTTTATTTTTGTGAGCCATTAAAAAACAAAATCTCTTTCATTTAAAACAAATTAGTTCATAAAAAACCCACCGTTCGAAGAGGGTGGGTTCTTAATGACTCTGGAAAAATAAATACTACTTACCAGCAGTTAAAAATGTATGAACGCGTTTAGAAATACGGCTTACTTTTCTAGAAGCAGCTGATTTAGTTAAAATACCTTTTGAAGCAGCAGAAGAGATTTTTTTTGTGAAAAGTCTCAAAAGTTCAGCGATTGATTGACTGTCTTTTTTATCAATAGCTTTAAGAACGTTTTTTTCGCTTGTTTTAACTGAATTACGAGCCATTGTGTTAACAGCTGTTTTTTTAATAGTTTGACGTGCTCTTTTTGCAGCGGATTTATGATTAGCCAAAGTTTCCTCCTGAGTATTATCGAAGCTCTAAGGGGATAACATAGGGCTTCTCGATATGCAAGTTGAACTCAATGAAATCTCTTGGCTTTTTCGCTGCACTCTGTAAATATCTGAAAAATATGGATAAAATTAAATCAGACCCTACTAATGAGAGCACAAATTCATCTGTAAATACCCTTAATGACGGGGGTTTTTCTCCTCAATCCGGTCAGCAAACGGGTGCTGATGAGAGAAAAAACATTGTGGTTCATGCCTTGAGCATGGCTTTTGGAACCCTGACCAGCCGAGTTTTGGGGCTTTTTAGGGATATGGCTTTTGCCGCCCTCTTTAGTAGAACTGTTACAGATGCTTGGACAACGGCGTTTCGTTTGCCCAATTTATTTCGCAGACTATTAGGTGAAGGTTCTTTATCCGTCAGTTTTATTCCAGTCTTTGTTGAAGCTCGAGTTCAAAATCCAGATCAAGCAGAAGGGTTGCCAAGCGCGCGAGTGCAAAATCTTATCAACTCTTTTTACACTCTTCTCTTATTAGTATTGTCGACTTTAACAGTGGCCGGAATCGTATGGGCAGATCCTATCTTAAAACTTTTATTAGATGAAAACTACGGAGCGATTCCCGGTAAATTTGAACTCACTGTGCGCATGGCTCAAATCATGTTTACATTTATTTTTCTGATGAGTTCTTACGCCTACTTTATGGGAATCCTCAATGCCCTTGGTAAATACGCTCTAGCTGCTATGGCTCCGGCTCTTTTTAATATTGCGATGATTATTTCCACCTTTATTCCTTTGAGCTGGCTCAAAAGTCCGGGCGATGGTTTAGCGTGGGGTGTGGTTGTTGGGGGTTTGTTTCAAACTCTGATCTTAGTGCCGAGTTTGATTCGCCATAATTATTTACCCAAGGCAGATTTAAATATTAAAAGAGCGTGGCAAAATCCAGATGTGCGCCGAGTTTTAAAAAATATGGTGCCTGGATTATTAGGAATGGGTTTATTGCAAATTACCACCATCATAAATTTAAAATTTGCCTCTTCATTAGGAGAAGGTGCGATCTCTTATATTTATTGGGCCGATCGTTTATTAGAGCTGCCCTTATCTTTAGTGAGTGTGAGTTTAGGAACAGCCCTCTTGCCCACGCTTTCTAAAATGTGGAGTTTGCAAGAAAAAGACAAGATGTCACAAACAGCCAATTACTATTTAAGACTCAATCTTTTTATTTCTATTCCCGCAGCCATTGGACTTTATGTTTTAGCATTGCCAATTATTGAGGTGCTCTTTTTAAGAGGACGATTCTCTATGGAAGACGCTTTGCAAACTTCAAAAGTTGTTCAAGTCTACTCATTGATTTTAATTTCTACGAGCTGTGTGAGGGTATTTGTACCTTCATTTTATGCCATTAAAAATACTTGGTTTCCCGCGGCGGTTTCAGTGGTGTCTTTAATTTCGCATTTATTTTTTGCTCCGCTCTTGATGAAACAATGGGGCTTAGTCGGGCTTTCTTCTTCTACATTTTTAAGTTCATTTATTAATTTAGTGCTTTTAATGGCGGGTTACTTTTATTTTATTGGTCCTTTTGGACTTCTCACGCTTTCAAAAAGTGTGATCAAATTTATTCTCTCAGGAATTGTACTTTGGGTAGCCTTATTGGCTTATCAACCCACTTTAGAGTTTTTAGGAGAGAGTGTGTTGACTAAAATCATGGCTCTGTTTTTTACCATTGCTTTAGCCGGCATCAGCTATTTTATTGTCAGTTATATTTTAAAAAGTGAAGAGCTCACCACAACTCTTGAAACTTTTTTGGCAAAAATAAAAAGAAAACTTAAAAAACAACTCCCTAAAAATACATAAAAGGTGTGATGATGAGAACGCTCCAACATAAATACGGTAACAATGTTCATATTTCTGAAGATCCTTTATTAAGAGGAGTTTTAGCGCAACTGTGTTCGCCTAAAACCTTTCAACCTCAAATCAATTCCATGACCCAATTGCTTTACACTCACCTCATGAATTGGGCGATGAGCCGCGAGCTTGAAATTGAAACTCTCAATTTGCCCACTCGAATGACTGAATCACATCCTGAAGCCCTGTTGCATACGGAGAGAATCTCTCCTCATCAAAAAGCGGTGGTGATTAACCTTGCAAGAGCGGGAACTTTTCCGAGCCATATTTGCTATGAGCAATTGCATTGGGTGCTGCCTTATTCTGAAATTCGCCAAGATCATATTTTTGCTTCTCGTTTAACCAATACGCAAGAGCAAGTAACGGGCACGCAAATTGGGGGAGCTAAAATTGGTGGTGATGTGCAAGGGTCTTTTGTTTTTATTCCAGACCCTATGGGTGCCACGGGCAATACTTTAGTTTCAACGATTGAATATTATAAAAAGAATCTTAAAGGCTCTGCTAAAAAATACATCGCTTTGCATTTAATTGTGACTCCAGAGTATTTAAAAAATGTGATCACTCATCATCCTGATGTGGTGATTTATGCTTTAAGAGTGGATCGTGGCATGTCGAGTGCAGAGATTCAAAAGCTTCCACCAGGTGAGCGTTGGGAACAAGAAAAAGGTCTGAACTCTAAAGACTATATTGTTCCGGGTGCGGGTGGTTTTGGCGAAATCATGAACAACTCTTTTGTTTAAACAGAACTCAGGAGTTGGGAAGTGGATTTAAGCACAAAGAGTTTGAAAACTAAAATCAAGTGGGCTGTTTTTATTTCTGGAAATGGTTCCAATCTTCAAGTTCTATTGGATCATCAAGACAATGATTTTGAAGTGGGTCTTGTGGTTTCTAGCAAGGCTCAAGCATTTGGTTTAGAACGTGCTCAAAAAGCCGGTGTCCCTACATTAGTGTTACCGCCTAAAATCTTAGAAGCTGATTGGAATCAACTCACTCAACAGCTTCAAGATTTAAAAATAGATTTTATTTTTTTATTAGGTTTTTTAAAAATCATTCCACCCAGTTTTGTGCAAAAGTGGACTCAAAAAATGCTCAACTTGCATCCGAGTCTTTTGCCTCTTTATCCAGGACTCAAATCCATTGAAAAAAGCTATCAAGATGGAGCCGCTATGGGTGCCACTGTTCATTGGGTCACAGAAGGGCTCGATGAAGGGGAGATTCTTTTTCAAGAAGCTTGTATACAAGCCAATGCGAATCATCAAGCTCATGCTCTGAGCCTCGAGGAGGCCGAACAAAAAGTTCATGAGCTTGAACATCAACTGGTTCTTAAAACAGTTCTTTTTATCAATTCTCAATTTAAGAACTAATCCCAATTTTTTTACGAAATGTAATCTTTAACTTGGATATTATATTTTTTAATTTTTCTTAAAAGTGTGTTCTTAGGAATATTAGCCTGAGCCACAGTTTGATTGATTTTACCTTTATTGGCTTTTAAAGCACTGATGATAAATTCTTTTTCAGCCTGTTCTTTAAAAACATCAAAATCAAGGGCGCTCAAATTGCTTTCGGCTTCAGATTTTTCAGACTCTTCTTGTTCCACATTTAAAATAAGATCGGGCAAACTTTTTTCTGTGATCATGGAGTTGGATTCTAAAATAAAAGCTCGCTCAATGATGTTTTCAAGTTCACGGATGTTTCCTGGCCAACGATATTTTTTTAACAAGTCTAAAAACTGCTGAGAGGCTCCTTGAATAGGGCTGTCATGCAATTTTGTAAACTTGCGAATAAAATATTGAACAAGAGCCGGAATATCATCGGCTCTTTCTCTGAGTGGTGGAAGATAAATCGGCATCACATTGAGGCGATAAAAAAGATCTTCTCTAAACTGATTGTCCTCAATCATTTTTTCAAGATTGCGATTAGTCGCAGCGATAATGCGAGTGTTGGTTTTAATCTCACGATTACTTCCAACCGGAACAAACTTTTTTTCTTGAAGAACTCTGAGGAGCTTCACTTGCATATCGGGTTTTAATTCGCCGATTTCATCTAAAAAGAGAGTCCCGTTATTAGCTAATTGAAACTTTCCGATTTTGCGTTCAATAGCACCAGTAAAAGCTCCCTTTTCGTGACCAAAGAGTTCGCTCTCCATTAAATTTTCAGGGATGGCTCCGCAATTGATGGCCACAAAAGAACCACTCTTGCGAGGAGAGTTAAAGTGAATCGCTTTAGCCACAAGCTCTTTGCCTGTTCCGTTCTCACCACGAACAATCACTGTGGTGTCGACTTTGCAAAGTTTGTAGATGAGATTAAAAACTTCTTTCATTTTAGAAGAGCCACCTACAAATTCACTCTCCACATCGTCATCAAAAATAGGATTTGAGAGGGCGAGGTTAGAAACCATTTCTCGGGCCTCAAGACATTTTCTGACCACTTCAACAAGTTTTTGCGGATTAATAGGTTTTTCAAAATAATCGTAGGCGCCTTCTTTAATCGCAAGAATGGCATCTTGAACATTGCTATGAGCCGTCATGAGAACCACAAAAATACGTGGATCATATTCTTTAATCGCCACAAGAGTTTCAATGCCATTCCACTCAGGCATTTTAACATCCATCAGGACAAGATCAAAATCTTGAGCTTGGATTTTTTCAAAAGCCACTTTGCCGTTCTCAGCCTCTTCAATTACAAATGCGACATCCTGAAGGGTGCTTAATAAAATGGATGAAACCGATTTACGCAGTTCAGATTCATCATCCACAATTAATACTTTTAAATTATTCATCATATACAATTCCCTTAATTGGATTCTTCAGAATCGATTGGTAAATTAAAGCCCACTTTAGTTCCCACTCCATACTGACTTTCTAATTTCACTTGGCCACCATGCAGTTCGATAAAATATTTAACTAAATAAAGTCCAAGGCCCGTACCCTTAGATTTAAGATCTTGATTGGAGCCACGTACAAATTTACCCCAAATGTTTTTTAAATCCTCTGGCTTTATTCCCTCGCCGTTGTCTGTGATGTCAACTTCTATGTGGTTGTCCACTTCACGTGACTCAATTTTAACAACTCCTGTCGTGGGAGTGTATTTAATCGCATTTTCGATTAAATTTAAAATCACCTCACGAATCAAAGTGGCATCAAATTCTACAGAGAACATGGGTTCTAAAAAGGTGTCTAAAACTATTTGTTTTTCGGCGGCCAGTGGGCGCAGTTGCTGAAGAACATCTTCGATGACTTCATTGATATCAGAAACCTCTTTAATGATTTTAAAATCTCGAGATTCTACGCGCAAAAGTTTAAGAATGCTTTGAATGTATTTGTTCAGTTCTTCGCCACTGAGTCGAAGTGCCTGAAGGTCTCCCATGATTTCATTATTTTTAGGATTCGTAGTCAGTCGATCCACAATGGCTTGAATTTTAGCAATAGGAGTTTTTAAGTCATGAGAAATCAAGCTGATAAAGTTATTTTTAAGCTGTTCGAGTTCTTCGAGGTATTTTTTTTCGCGATGAAGAACCCAGTTTTTTCTTTCAATGGTGGTGGCCTGATAACCAATCAACACCACCCAAATACACAAAATCATCACTAAGGGCGAAATAATTGGAAACCAAAAGTAATAGGTGTCAAAGACCCAAACTGAGAGGGCCGACAAAAGTGTGGAGAGGAGAATCAGACCCGTAAAAGCGATGGCCTGAGGGTAGTGGCTGATTAAGTAAACGGCCAAAAGCATGATAAAAAAGAGAATCACATAATACCAGTAATTATCTAAGCGATGAATCCATCGAGACTCAGTTAAATTGTCGACAATATTAGCTAAAATTTCTGAACGATTCATGGATCCATAAGGTGTGAGAAGGGGGTTGCCGGGATGTGATTCTGGTCCAATGATAATGATTTTATCTTTAAAAAAATCTTTAGAGAGGGAGTCTGAAAAAACATCTTGGATAGTGATCGAGTAAAAAGTGTCGGGGCCTCCACGATAGTTGATCGTGCGACTGATTGAATAATCAAGATTCGGAAAATCCACGCCAGAGATTTGCTCAGTTAAATGTTTGAACTCTGTAGAAAAGAAGGGGAATTTACGTATGATGCCGTCTTCCTCTTTGTAAAGGGCGCTATTTGCCACCGTGGTGCCGTTGGGGTTATTCGCATTTTGTAAGAGGGGTTCTTCAAGGTAATTAGAAAAAGCAGACCATACCACTCGAGGGTCTCTAAAAACTTCTGATTGCCCCATGGAGTCTCCAAAATAAAAACTTATGCCGATGGATTTGGGGTTGCTCTCCAGGAGTTTAATGAGCAATTCAGACCATAATTTAGGGTCCCAATAGAAGCTATCGGTGAGTTCCCCTAAATCACGACTCATCATCATTCCAAAGTTATCAAATTTTTGGTTGGTGATAAAATCACTGGGTTTTAAATTAATGAGGATAATATCTTTTGAAGATTGTTGGAGTCCACGGAGTTGAAAGCGCGGCTCATAGGAAGAAACTTCATCATTTCTGAGCGCAAAACATCCAATTCCCCAACACAGTAGACATCTGAGCCAAAATCCGCGATGACGATAAGTATAAACCCACAAAGCCCCTAAAAAATTTTGGAGCTTGAGCAACTTATGAAGAAAACGAATTTTGAAATTGGAAAAATATGAATGACTCACGCATCGCACAATACCAAAAAAATCAAAAAAATCAATTCTTTCTGAACGAAAAGCATTTAAAAAAGTGGGTCTCCGTATTAAGCTGTGAGAGTGGTCTCAGTTATTCAGTGAATAAATCAAAGGTTATATCATGAAAGTGATTGATAATTTAAGGGATTTTCCGGTTCAGATGAACGGAAGTAAAGACATAAAGTCAGTGGTCACCATCGGCAATTTTGATGGTCTTCATCTGGGGCACCAAAAGTTGATTGAAGCGACAGTTCGTAAAAGCAAGGAGCTAGGAGCGCTTGCTGTTGTGATGACCTTTGATCCTCATCCTAGAACTGTGATTATGCAAAATACCAAAATCGAAAAACTCTTTAATCAAGAAGATCAAATAGCCCAGCTCCAGGCGATGGGTGTGGATGTTTTACTGATACAAAAATTTACTTCAGAGTTTTCACAAAAAAGTCCGGCTGAGTTTATAGATCAATGGGTTGTGCAAGGACTTAAAGCTCAGGCTTTGATTGTGGGTCATGATTTTGCGATTGGTAAAAACCGTGCTGGTAATATTTCTGTTTTAAATCAAGAGTGTTTGCAAAAAAATATAGCCTTTGATGTGATTGCGGCCATTGAGTTAGAGGGAGAGATTGTTTCTTCTTCATTGATTCGCAAATATCTTTTACAAGGAAGCGTTGAAAAAGCTCATCAACTTTTGGGGCGACCTTATTATCTTCAAGGAGAAGTTATAAAGGGAGCGCAAAGAGGGCGCACAATCAATGTGCCAACGGCTAATTTAAAAATCAAAATGGGAATTGTTCCTAAAGCGGGAGTGTTTGCCACAAGATCTATTTTGATAGATCCTGTCACTCAACAAGAACTACAAGTGATCAAGGGAGTTACAAGTGTGGGATTTAATCCAACGTTTGAGAATCAGCTTCCAGAACCTAAAATTGAAACTCATCTTTTTGACTTTAAAGAAGATATTTACGGTAAAACTTTAAAAGTGGAATTGATTCAATTTTTGCGAGATGAAAAAAAATTTTCAGGAATAGAAGAATTAAAAAATCAGATACAAGAAGATATAAAATTAGCTAAAAGCATTTTAAAATAACTGACTCGTACTTTAAGGAAATGGAATTCTTTATGACAAGTTTGAAACTCTTAGAAATAGGACAAAACGAAAGTAAATTAAGAAGTCTACATGTTGAAGAGTTTCTTCAAAAAAAAGGCATCAAGGTTGAAAAAACAACTCTCGAAAAAGATCTCAATTGGAATGAATTAATTCCGGCACATCAAAGTCAATTTGATTGGCTGTGGTTAGCCCCAGAACACATGGAAAGCTGTGCGGCTGAATATTTTAAACTTCCTGAAATAGTAAGACGAGTTGGTTTGGCCGACACCATCATTAAAAGTAAAGGTCAAATTTGGCCCAGAATTTATTTATTAGAAGTTTTAAAAAAGTTTATTTTTTTAAAATCCCCTCAACTCGAAACTCGAGCCTCTGCATTTATGGTGGGAGATGGAGCTTTAGTAAGACTCAGCGCCTTTGTGCTGATTAGTTTGGGATTTTCAAATATCGTCTTTGTCAGTCGAGATATAGAAAAAGCACAAAAGCTTGTGAAAGAGCTGGAAAGGCAATATTTTAGTGTGAAGTTTTCTACTCTGGATCCCAGTGAGATCACTTTAGAACAAGCTCATTCTTCATGTGTCGTGAATACCATCAGTCCTGCCATGGATTCTGATCTGCTCACCGATTTATATTATTTTAATTTTGCAAAAAAGAATGCACTGATAATTGATTTTAATTTATTTCCGATTGAGCCTCAGTTGTTAGTTGAAGCCGCGCACTTGGGGATGTCCACTTTAGCGGCAGTTGATATTTATGGTTGGATGGATGCCAGAATTTTAGAAGATCTCTTTGAAAAAAAAATTTCTGCTGATGAGTATTTTAATTCTTGGATGGAATTCATCAAAAAATCCTAGAAATTCTCGCCCAAAGTTCAGTTACAAAATTTGACACTCAAGTTAAGATAAAGCTTTCCTTGGAGGGAAGGTCTTATGTCTGGATTAAAGTTGGGTGAAATTCTCGTCACTCAAGGCTACATAAAGCCCGAAGTACTCAATGATGCAATTAAAGAAAACGGCCGTACCGGTGTGCCTATCAGTATGGTTTTACTCACTCAAGGAAAAGTGCGTGAACCTCAAATGCGTGAGGCTCTTGAAAAACATTATCAAGTTCCAAGTATTGATCTTAACGCGTTTACTTTTGATCCCAGTCTTCAACCCTTAATTCCTCGTGATTTTTGCGAAAAGCATGTTCTTGTGCCGGTTCAAAAAATGGGACAAACATTAGTGGTCGCATTTTCTGATCCCTCGAATCTTTATGTCAAAGAAGATTTAAGATTTATTACTAAATGCAAAATTCAACCTGTAGTGGCTCCAGAGAGTTCTATTTTAGGTTCTCTTGAAAAAATCTATGGTGGTGTGAATCTTAAAAATTCAGATGTGGCCAGAACAGAAGACGAAGATTCTGATGGCGAGGAAGCACTCAAAAATTCTGAGCTCATGAACGATGACGACAGTGATGAGCAGCCCGTCATTAAATTTGTGAATTCCGTTTTAGTGGAAGCCATTAAAAGAAAAGCCTCTGATATTCACTTTGAATCATACGAAAAAAAATTCCGTGTGAGATACCGCATTGATGGGATCTTGATCGAAGCCACTCATCCTCCTTATAAAGTCGCTCCCGCAATTATCAGTCGTATTAAAATTATGGCTAAATTAGATATTGCAGAAAAACGTCGCCCTCAAGATGGTCGTATAAAAATCACCACAGCTCGTGGTCAAGAGATGGCATTCAGGGTGAGTATCATTCCAACTATTTGGGGCGAAAAAGTGGTGATGAGGCTTTTGGATAAATCTAATTTACAACTTGATATGACTAAGTTGGGATTTGAACCAGATGATCTTAAAATTTTTAAACATGCCATTAATTTACCACAAGGAATGGTTCTTATTACCGGTCCCACGGGATCTGGAAAAACCACCACTATTTATTCAGCCCTCGCGGAACTCAATAAATTAGACACCAATATTTGCACAGCAGAAGACCCGGTGGAGTTTAATTTAGACGGGATTAATCAGGTGCAAATGCATTCTGATATTGAATTAGATTTTGCAGCGGCACTGAGATCGTTTCTTCGTCAAGATCCAGATATCGTGATGGTGGGGGAGATTCGTGATTTAGAAACGGCTGAAGTTTCTTTTAAAGCGGCCTCAACAGGCCATTTAGTTTTAAGCACGCTCCATACAAACGATGCTCCGCAAACTGTGGTGAGATTAATTGAGATGGGCATTGCAGGTTATGTGATTGGTTCGAGTTTGAGTCTTGTAGTGGCCCAAAGGCTTGTCGGAAAAATCTGTGACTCTTGTAAAATTCCCATCGAAGTAACACCAGAAGTTTTAATCAATTTAGGAGTCGATCCTAAAGAAGTCGCCGAATACAAAATTTTTAAAGGTAAGGGTTGCAATATTTGTAACAACACGGGCGTCAAAGGTCGATTGGCTATTTACGAAGTGATGCCAATGATTGAACCGATAAAAGATCTTGTGCTTAAAGGTGGATCCGCCGCAGAAATCAGAAGAGTTTGCAGAACTCATGGAATGAGAACTTTAAGAAGAAGTGCTTTGCTGAAATTAAAACGTGGCGAAACGACTATTGAGGAGGTTGTAAATTCCTCCATAAAGGATATGTAATCATGAGAATGATGGATTTGATCATAGATTATTCTAAGAAAAAAAAATTATTTGATGTGATGGCAGCAAGTGGTCACTCCTTGCGTTTTTTAAAGGGTGCTGAATGGGCCTCTTTTGATGATTCTATTTTAACATCTACTGAAATTAAAAATATTTTGTTTTCATTCCTCACGGAAGAACAAAAAAAGAGATGGGAACATCAAGGCACTTGCGAAGGTTTAAATCTTTTAAAAAGTGGCGAAAGAATTTTATTTAATGCCACTGAAAGTTTTGGCGAAATTCAATTACAATTAAGAATTTTTAGTGAAAAAAACATGGACCCTCAAGATCTTGGGATTTTAGAAGCTTGCGAAAAAATGGCTCTTAAACCAGGTGGCCTCATGTTGATTTCAGGAGTCAGTCGCTCCGGTAAGTCTTCAACACTGGCTTCATTAATTCAAAAAGCAATGAATAAAAAAAATATTCACGCAACACTTTTTCAAGATTGGGATTTATTCGATTTTAAAGCCGGAAACTCAACTTGTTCAAAAAGAGAAATCGAAAAAATGCCCACTGAGACTCCATTTTCGATTTCAAATAGTCAAATTATTGCTCTTGATGAAGGTTCACATAGAGTCAAGCAAGCTTTAGATTGGGCTCTTCAAGGTAAGATGGTATTTTTAGTGCTTCCTGCGACTTCTATTTTGCAAAGTTTAAAATACATTTTAAATCAATTTGAGAACTCACAACGAGCGCAACGAGCTGATGAACTCTCACAAGTTTTTATTGGTGGAGTGAATCAAAGGCTAGTGGCTGCAATGGGAGAAGGCGAGCAACTTGTTCAAGAAGTGGTTGTGGGCAATCAGTGGATTCAACAAGCCATTAAAGAAGAAAAATGGAATGATTTTCAAAAAATCATTCGTGAAGGACAAGAAAAATACGGAATGACGACGATGAATCAATCTTTGTTAAATTTAGTGATGAAACGAAGAATTGAAATTAAAACAGCTTTTTTAACAAGCCCTGATCTAGATGATTTAGATCAAATGATGAAAAAAGTTGGGATCTAAAAAATGAGAAATTATTTGTATCAAGCTAAAGATCTTGAAGGCAAGTTAGTCAGAGGGCAAATCACCGCTGATAACGAAAACGAAGTGAGGGTAAAACTTCGCAGTATTAAACTCATTCCCGAAAAAATCTATATTCTTAAAAAGTCAGAAAGCTTTAGTCTGGCAGAGTATTTGAGAATTGGTAATGGGATTAAAGACGAAGATCTCAAGCTTTTTACAAGACAATTTTCAACTTTAATCAGTGCAGGGATTCCTATTTCTGACTCTCTTAAAATTCTTGAAGAAGGATTTCAGAGTAAGCAATTTAAATTAGTTTTAAATAAACTCAGAACTAATATTGAATCTGGTCGAACGCTTTCAGAATCAATGGCTCAAAGGGGCGATGTATTTGATAGATTTTATGTGAACATGGTCAGTGCCGGAGAAAAAGCCGGGATCTTGGATGGAATTTTAGGCCGACTTTCTGTTTACATTGAAAAAGCCGATAAAATTCAAAAGCAAGTCAAAGGGGCCCTTTGGTACCCTGGAGTTGTCACAGCTGTTTCGGGTTTAATTATTTGGGCCATTCTTTATTTCTTAATTCCAAAGTTTGCAGCTCTTTATGCCTCAGGAGGAAGGGAGCTACCGTTTCTCACACAACAAGTGATGGCCTTGAGTGATTTTGTCAGAGAATACTGGCATTTCTTTTTAGGATTTATGATAGGCATTCCATTGTCGGTCATGTCTTTTTATAAAACAGAACAGGGAAAAGAGTTTTTTGATGAACTCTTTATTTCACTTCCAGTTTTTGGGACCGTTGTCCAAAAAGGAGCTGTTGCTAAAATGACGAGAACTCTTTCGACACTTCTTTCTTCAGGTGTGGGAGTTGTTGAAGCCATCGATATTGCCGCTAAAACAGCGGGTAATTCTGTGATCGAAAAATCACTGAATCAGTGTCGAGATTCCGTTATCGGTGGTAAGCCCTTAGCGGTTCCTATGTTTCAACAAAAAAGAATTCCTCATATGGTGAGCCACATGGTGAATATCGGTGAGCAGTCGGGAAATTTAGATGTTCTCTTGTCTAAAATGGCTGATTTTTATGAAGAAGATATTGAAACAGCGATCAAATCGGCAACCTCCTTGATTGAACCCATTTTAATGGTGGTCTTGGGCTCCATTATTGCGGTTCTTGTATTGGCAATGTATCTTCCTGTCTTTGAGATGGGCTCTGTTGCTGGAGGCTAGATCATGATTTTAACAGCGCAGTTAAAAAATCAAGAAGAAGCTCATAAGAGGTTTTTATTTTTACAAACAGCAAGAGTGGGAATTTATTTTCTGCTCTTAGCATTAGTATTGCTTTCTCAATTCACACAAAATGCATTTACGAATTGGGATTTTATCTTTCCAACCTATATGATTTTGATTGCCGGTTTTGGCTTTCATTTAGCCATGATTTTAAAAATAGAAACCTTTATGGCTAAATCATCTTGGATGATGGGTTCCTTTTTTTTAGACGCGATTTTGATTTCGCTCTTGATATTTTTTAGTGGCATTCATCAAACACTTTTTTTGTTTATGTACTTTGTAAATATTCTGATTGCAGGACTCATTTTGCCTTCAAAAGCGGGAGTGGCAGTCGCTTTGATTTCGAGTATTGGCTTTACGGCCAACTCGATTTTTGCTCCAGAAATTAAAAACTTTTCGAATCTCTTTATGATTCTTTTAAATAACATTTCATTTTTTTCTATCTCTGCGGTGTCGGGTTATTTGAGCGAACAACTGGATTTTTTGGGTCTTAAATGGCTCGAAAGCTCAGAGAGTTTAAAGGAACTTAAAAATCTAAACACTCTGGTTTTAGAAAATATTCCGACGGCAGTTTTTACAACGGAGATCAACGGGCAGATAGTTCAATCCAATCTAAAAGCTCAAAGCATTTTTAAAAACCATAAAATTTCTGAAAGCTCCAGCTTGTTTGATTTTTCAGAGGACCTCAAAACAATGGCTAGAGAGGTCTTGCAGAATCATAAAAATCAACCTGTTCTTAAAAAAGAAATCACACTTTTTGAAGGTGAAGAAATGCGGGTTTTGGCTGTGAATGCCTCGCTTTTTTGGGCTCCGGATTTAACCCATAAGGGCTACCTTTTTATTATCGAAGACATTACGGACTTTAAAAAAATGGAATTTTCGCTCCGACAATCCGAAAAAATGGCAGCCGTAGGGCAGTTGGCGGCCGGGATTGCTCATGAAATCAGAAACCCGCTGGCGAGCATTTCGGGCTCCATTGAAATGCTCAGTGAGACCAGTGCGGATGAAGACGACAAAAAGCTCATGCGAATTATTCTTAAAGAAATCAGCCGCTTAAATAATTTAATCTCGGAGTTTTTAGACTACTCAAAACCACCTGTGCCCCCTCAAGACAAGCTCCAAATCAATGGATTAGTGGCGGAGATTTTAGAAAGCATGAAGCTCAATGCTCAATTGAGACAAGATGTCAGTGTGGAGATTCAGTTAAAAAGCACCCAAATGATCAAAGCTGAAAAAGATAAATTGAAACAAGCCTTTTTAAATATTATGATCAATGCCTTTCAAGCGATGGAAAAAACAAGTCAGCCTAAACTTTTTGTAGAAACTTGGGATCAAGGTTCGCAAGTGGTTTTAAGAATCAAAGATTCTGGTTGTGGGATGTCTGAGGAAACTAAAAAAAGAATGTTTGAACCCTTTCATACAACCAAGCCTAAAGGCACAGGTTTAGGGTTAGCGATGACTCATAAAATATTTGAAAATCACAAGGCCCATATTTATGTGGACTCTGGTCTAGGAATAGGCACTGATTTTACAATTCGCTTTCCAGGGGATACGTTTTAGATTGATAAAGAATTTTGGTTACTAGAGAATGACTTTAACGGAGTGAAAATGAAATCCAGGATATTAATAGTAGATGATGAAGAATCAATACGAGAATTTTTAGAAATCATGTTAAAAAAAGAGGGTTTCGAGATTACGACAGCCGAAGACGGTTCTCGTGCAATTGATCTTCTTAAGAAAAAAACTTTTGATATGATTATTTCGGATCTTCAGATGCCGAATGTTTCAGGCATGGAACTCTTAAAACACGTTAAAGAAATTTATCCTGAAGTGGTGTTTATGATGATCACTGCTTTTGGCTCTACAGAAATTGCCGTTGAAGCCATGAAGCTCGGTGCTTATGATTATTTAACAAAACCATTCAAACTTGATGAAGTGAGAATGAATGTTAATAATGCTCTTCGTTCGCAAAATTTAGAATTAGAAAACCGCGTTCTTAAAAAAGTTCTTAAAAAAGAATACTCTTTGCAAAACCTAATTGGGAATACAGAACCCATGCATCGAGTTTATGATTTGATTAAAAGAGTTTCATCGTCTCCTACCAATGTATTAATCACTGGAGAGAGTGGTACGGGTAAAGAAGTGATTGCAAAAAGCATTCATTTTAATGGCCCCCTTAAAGATAAAGCTTTTATCAGTATTAACTGCGGAGCTATTCCTGAAGCTCTGATGGAATCAGAAATGTTCGGTCATAAAAAAGGCAGTTTTACTGGCGCGATGATGGACAAAACAGGTCTCTTTGAGGCTGCTAATGGTGGGACTCTCTTTTTAGATGAAATCGGTGAGTTGCCATTAAACATCCAAGTAAAACTCTTAAGAGCGATTCAAGAAAGAATCATTCGTAAAGTGGGTTGCACAGATGATACAAAAGTGGATGTGAGAATCATCGCGGCGACTAACAGAAATTTAGAAGACATGGTGGCAAAAGGAACTTTTAGACAAGATCTTTATTACCGTCTTAATGTGATCAATATTAAATCTCCTCCTTTAAGAGAGAGAAGAGATGATATTGAGCTTTTAGCCAATCACTTTCTTAAAAAATATAACGATAAGCTTTCTAAAAATATTGGTGGCATCAGCGATGAAGCCTTGGCCACTTTAAAATCTTATGATTACCCTGGTAACGTGAGAGAGTTAGAAAATATTATTGAAAGAACAGTCGCTCTTGAGAGCGGCGCCACTATTTTGCCAGAGAGTCTTCCTCCTTTTGTGAATACTGTTTCTGGTCGTAAAGTGGCTTCTTCTCACGAAATCATTGTGGGAGAAGACGGCATTGATTTAGAAAAAATCATGGGCCAAATCGAAAAAGAAATTCTTATTAAAGCGATTCATCAAGCTAACGGTGTGAAAAAGAAAGCGGCTAAGCTTTTAAATATCACTTTTAGATCTATGCGCTATCGTATTGAAAAATACTCATTGGGTTCAGTGGGTGATGAGGAATTAGAGGACGAATAAACCTCACTCATTGCGCAATCATTGCACAATCCATCCCTTCTCTTTTTCATCTTTCTTGACGTCTCCCAGTTTTTGGGAGACTAAATAAGTGAGTGATTCCGTAGCTCAGTTGGATAGAGCACTAGTTTCCTAAACTGGGGGTCGCCTGTTCAATCCAGGCCGGAATCACCAGCCTTCGTCTCGCCACAGCTCTTCGAGCTGTCTGCGGACTTCGGCTGGCTCCGCCACTTTGTTATATTAAAATCCTTGAAGCTTTACTTTTTTGTGAATCAATTTAAAAATAAATTTAATTGCTATTAAAATTCTTGAAAGGAATTCTTATGCCATTTGTCGGTCGTCGAGGAGTGACTGCTGCAAGTAATTTTGGACAAAGAAACTCAGGAGTGGGCCCATTGGTCGGAACGGGCGGAACCATCACAACTGTAAATATTGGTGGTATCAATTATAAAATTCATACTTTTTTAGCTGTGGGTAGCGCTTCCATTACTTTTACAGGCAAAGGTTCTGTGACCGCTATGCTTGTTGGCGGTGGTGGTGGCGGTGGTATGCTTGGTGGTGGCGGCGGCGGTGGAGGAATTATCTATGCCTCTGCTCAGATGTTGCCTGGAACATACGGACTCTATGTGGGTAATGGGGGTGCTGGAGCCATTGGTTGGGCCGATGGATATCCTGGGGAGAGCACAACAGCCTTTGGCTTAACAGCCTTGGGTGGTGGTGCTGGACATTGTTACACTGGAAATGTGCCCTCTCGAAACCAGGGCGTCGCCAATACTGGTGGATATAGTTACAGTACAAGAACTGGAGCTACTGTGGGATCGATGACATTGCCAGCAGGTTGGACAGGAACCGCCTATGGTGGTTATAATGGAGGCGCCAATGATGCAGGTTGCTGCTCATGTCGTGGCGGTGGCGGTGGTGGTGCCGGTGGTAACGGTTATGGATATGCAAGCCGCGATGGCGGCCCAGGTATCGCTTTAAGTATTGATGGTATCGGCTACTATTGGTCTGGTGGTGGCGGTAATGATGGTTATTGTAGTAATGCTGGCGGTAATGGTGGAATTGGCGGCGGCGGTGGCGGTTCTGGCCAGAGTGGCGGAAGTTCTGGAGGTGGAAGTGCCAGAAATGCAGGTGCTGCAGGGCCATCTGGAGATCCAACTTGGGGTGGCGCCGGTGGAGCTAATACTGGTGGTGGTGGAGGCTCTGGTACTAATGGAAATGGCTATACTTCAGCTGGTGGCGGTAAAGGTGGATCAGGAATCATTATGATAAAGTATGCGGTGTAAAAATGAGTTCAATAATAGCTACAAACGATTTAATAAATAAAAAATGGAACATGAGTGTTGTTGATCTGGGTTCGGTATATGCAGAATTGCAATTCCGTTTTACCAAGCAAACTCAAACAGTGGTCTTTAATAATTTATCTTTTGGTTATGAATTGTTCGACGAAAATAATCAAAGGGTGGATTTTCAAAAATTTCCTCGTCCAGGGCTCACTTACGAAAGTACTGATCAATTATTTATTGAGCTGGTCAGTCTCCATCTGAAAGCCTTCCATAGTTACACCTTAAATATTTGGTCCCATGAAGAAGGCGTTCAAATGGATGTGAGTTTTAAATTTAAAACTTCACAACCTCAGCAACCATTCCCGTCTTGGAAATGGAAAGATCAAGCCTGGTTCGCTCCTGTGGCAAGGCCTGCTTTTAAAGAGGGTGAGATTTATACTTGGGATGAGTCTCAGCAAATTTGGAATTTAAATCCTTCTTTAGCAACCAATGAACAAAATGGTCTCGCATGGAATTCTCAAACTTTAAGTTGGGAAAAAGTGCCTGATTACGAGGTGACTTAATGTTTGTCGATCAAGCAAAAGCTCAATCAAGATTTGATATTTGCAAACAATGCACTTTTTTTAATAGCACCCTAGCTCGATGTTCTGTTTGCGGGTGCTTTATGAAAGTCAAAGTGAAACTCTCTGGCACATCTTGCCCTGATGGGAAATGGTTGGCAGAAGTCCCTCAGCCAGGAAATCAAATCGATATTGAAAAAGAGGAAGTCAATTAAAGTCTCAAGGTTGAGTCGGACGGCGGACTTTAAAGCCGTAAGTATTGTTATTGATTGATTCGGGAATGATTTCTGTAAATCCAAATTTTGCTCGCACCTTGTAGGCAGGAGATTCTTTAATCGAATCGGTGACTGATTTTCCTTTTTTTATATGATCTTCGACAACCTTTAAATTTGTTTGTGTAAGTGAATCCGTGGAAATTACTTCTACTTTCGGAAATTCCTTAAGCATGCTTTCAACAAGGGCTTCACTCACACCCATATTTCGATAATTTTCATAAGTAAAAAGATTGCCCATTTCTAGAGATTTATTTGCTGAAATGTAATGAACATCGAGAGTACCCATGAATGCATTAGTGTCATAATCTCTTAGAAACACCATGGGGTAGTTTTCATCCCCTCGGTAATCTACAAAAAGGTTCACCTTTTTTCCGTAACGTTGCTCAAGTCTTTCAACTGCATTGGCAGGTATTGGTGGAGGAGGTGGTTGTTTGACTGTTTCAGCAGTTTTTATTTCAGGAAGGGGTTTTTTAGGAATCCCCTCTTTAATAAGAGGAAGAAACGCTTCTCGCACAACCACTTTGCCAACACCCACAGCCGCGAAACCACCTGCAAGATTTGCAGAGATCAAAGCACTGCGATAGCAAAGAAGTTCAAATCGTCCGATGTTATCAAGACACTCAAATCGGTCCAAACTGCTCATAAGGTCTAGAATTTCGTTCTGAGTTTTTTCAGGAAGACTCGCAATAAATTTTTTAAGATCTGCAAAAGTACAGTGTTCTGAATCATACAAACAAAGTTTGATTTGATTCCAAGTGACCCCAGGGGCCTTTATAAGAAATTGTGCAAGAGTTTTTCCTAAATGCAAAATCATTTCTTCAGCATCATGAAGGGATTTAGGAAGTTCCTTTCCAATATGATGAGCGGCCTCTTGCAAACCTTTTTGGCATCCTTCAATGGCTTCTTTTTTAGAACCTAGAAGATGAGTCTTACAGAGTCCTTCGACATGACACTCCCTCATTTGAGTTTTTAAAAAGGGATATCTCTTAGGAGTCTCTGAACAAAGCTTTGATTTTTGAGTTTCATGGCAAGTGAGCGTTCGTGCTTGAAGGCTCAGTTCTTTTTGTGTTTGAACTTCTCCCTCTATACGACATTGATTCAATGGTTTGAAGTCCTCGTAAGGACAAGGCTGATCAAAAAGACCAAAATTAAAGAGAGAAGCCGAGGATCCCTTTGGTAAAAGTAAAATGGCCAAGAACACAATAGCAGAGAATTTTAAAAATAAGATTTTGGCTTTCATTTGACTATTTTCAATTGAGGATCTTGAATTCGCAAATTGATTTCGCAAAGAAGCTTTAGAAAAAAGAATTTCATTCAGACATATGGTTAAAGGTCTAGTTTTAGATTTTAATTTGTGATGTGAGAATGTACAATCGAGTTTATGAAATACAAGGAAGTCTTTCAAGTTTTGCACATTTTGATTTTGTTTTTGAGTTTGTTTTTAAACTCAAGGGTTTTAGCTGTGAATAACAAAAAACTTCCGGCGGTTGCAAATCTCCTCAATGAATCTCAATACGCCGTTTGTAATAAACATCAATTTAAATGGATGGATCAGTCTACATTTAAGCAATTGTCTTCTCAAAAAAACTTAAAAAAGCCTCTCCAAAAAGTTCTCACCTGCGATCCTCAATCTCAAACCCAAATTGTATCAGACTCTCTTAAAAATTCTCTAGACCAAGTAATTCTTAAGCAAATGCAAGATCAAGTTCAAAAAAAGATTTTAGAGCAGGGGAGTTATACGCAAGCTCAAACTCAGACCTATTTAAATTGTTTTGAATCAGCCAAAGGCTCTCAAGATCCAGCTTGCCAAAAATTTAAAAATGAAGAATTAAAATCTCTCCATGAAAACTTAAAACTCGCCAGAGCCTTTAAAATTTTATCTCAACCCCCTGAGCCACTTAAAAATAAATCGGGGGCCTATAAAAATCCTCTGACTTGGATTCCTCAAAAAATAAAGCTAGATATTCCAGCAGCTACAAATGAAGAAATAAAAACTGCAGAAAAAATTCTTAAATTAGAATCTCAAGAACAAACTCAAATCCAAGATCTCGAACAAAAACTCAGCGAGGGGAGCTATCAAGAATTCCCTGAGTCAGCTAAAAATCTGGCCTTTCATGATCAGGTTCCTCAATTGGTTCAAAAAGTGGGAGAGAACTTTGAACTTAGATGTCAAAACATTCTCTCTCAAAATCCAGTCCTTAAATTACTTCTTAGTGAGGCTGATCCCACCAAAAATTATGAGTTGTCAGATTCTCAACTTAAAAAAGCCTATTCCACTTTAGCTCAGCAGCAAAAAACAGCTTTAGAAAAATTAAAAAACGAAAAAATAAATCTTTGTGAATACAATCATACCCAAGCATTTAATCAAATCCTCACCCAAAATGTGGAATCGCAAAAACCCGCCAATCTTACTTATTGCAGACTTGCAGAGTCCCTCGAACAAGAATGTCAATCAAAGGAGCAGAATAAGGCCCTGGTGGCAGTAGCTGGGCTCACAACGACTTGTGTGTTTACCTCTCCCGTTGTGTGTGGACTTGTGGGCGTGAGCTTAACTGGCAAAGATTTAATCTCTCAAAAAAATCGTGTGGACCAAGTGAATGCAGAACAAAGCGCGCAAATTCAATCTTACACAGAAGTGGTCAAACAACAAACCGAACTCAGTCATCAAATGATCATGGCCCCAGCCGCAATTTTGGATTTTCCTTTAGGCAAAGCGATGAGCTCTAATGGACTCAAAGCCCTTGTTAAAAAAGCTCAACAAAATGGATGGCAAAACACACAAGAGTTTTCAAAAAAAATATCTCAATGGAATCAAAAATCCCCTCGCACCCTTTTGGGAGTTCAAAAAATAATGAATGGGGTTGAAGAAAAATTAAAAAATTTCAGAGCGGGGGCGGATTTAAAAAAACGCCAATTGGCTGTAGATGAGTCTATTCAAGAGATCCTAGAGCAGAATCAAAGCTTTAAAAATAAGTCTTCAATTTTTAAAAAAGAAAAAGTCGAATTTGTAAAATCTTGTCTCAGCCTCAAAAAAGGTTCCCATGCTCCTTAATTTTAAAACTTTCATCTATGTACTTTTTGTCTTCGCGTCTTTAATTTCTTTTTTGCAAGATAATATAGCTTGGGGAAATCAACCCATTGGTTGGTGCACTTCGATGAATCCTCATGTAGATGCGGACTCTCTCAAAATTTATGAATTCAATCCCGAGCCGATTGGTAAGGGGGCTACAAGTTCTATTTATCAAGGCAGTGTTCGATTGCCCGATGGAACCATTCAAAAGGTAGCATTTAAAAGCACCTTAGCGGCTCTACAAGGTAAATTGGAAGCTAATGAGAAGTTGTTAAAACCCATCTTAAAATCTGCGGATGCTCGCCATTTTAACAAGATTTTTGGATCGAATCTCAAGTGCACAGTCAATACCGGAGTTAAAGGGGAGTCTATTCAGATTGAGCGAGTGGTGGTTTTAAATTTAGCGCAAGGGTCTACAAATTCATTAATACCAAATTTAAAATTAGATCCTCAAGAAGCCTTAAAAAACCCTAAAGAGTTTGAACGTAAATTAGGAATCATTGAAAAATTCGCACAAAATGGTGGGCAAACCCTTGATGCACTTAAAAAACATGATCTCATTCACTCTGACATTAAACCCGAGAATATTCTCTACTCTACCCAGAGTGGAAAAGGGATCAGTGAGATCACGGCTAACGATATAGAATTTGAATTAGCTGATTATGATTTTATGGTAAAAAAAGGTTCTCATATTAATGGGATGACTAAAGATTTTGCTTCACCTGAAGTCAATATGTCCTCAATTGCGACTCACGAACAAGATATCTACTCTTATTCGAGTTCTATTTACAATATGATGGCAGGAGAGAGCCCACTTCAATCAGCTCGCCATAATTCAAAATTTTATGAATCCCACATGACTGAAAAAGTTCATGGGCAAGTAACGAGTAAGGTGAATGAATATTTTGATCAATATGCAGAACTCAAAGTAAAAAATCCTGAACTCTATCAAAGAGTCCATAGATTGCAAAATGTGGTTGAAACAGGAATGAATCATTCTCCCAATGAAAGAACTAAAATTTATGAAGTCCTTCAAAAACCAGTGAGTGATATTAAAATGCAAAATCAAATTAAAGGAACTGCGAGTTTGATCAACTCTGAAATTCCCTTAAAAGATACTGATTGCGAGCAGGTTTTAGAAGAGATTGGAACAATGTAAATTTTTACATATTTTAATAAGAAATATAAAAAAAGTAGGAGAATATTATGCCATTAATGGGATCAAGAGGTGGAGCTTCTTCTGGTGGATTTGGGAGAAATGCAGGTAATGGTGCTAATGTCCCACTTTATCCATTTACAACTTTTACTTTTACTTCAGCAGGAACAACAGGACGTACGGGGCCTTCTCAAGCAACGCTGATCAGCTCATATAATGCTAGCCCTATCCATGGTTAAATAATCCACTTTATTATAGCGTCACTAATGGAATTCAGCTTTGGACTGTTCCTGTATCTGGCAGTTATCAAATTACTGCTTATGGAGCTTCAGGTGCGGGAACAAGTGCTGCAGGTGGTGGATTAGGTGCAGTCATGGTTGGTACGTTTAATTTAACTAAATCGCAAATTCTGAGAATTATGGTCGGTCAAATGGGAATTTCAACAGCTGTTTATAATAATGGTGCCGGTGGTGGCACTTTTGTTTCAACTGATGTTTATGGACCAGTAATAATTGCGGGTGGTGGTGCCGGTGCCTACAATTCCATTACTTATACTGCAGCACATGGAGATATTGGAAGTTCCGGGAAAAACAGCTCGGGGGGTTAGGAACCGTAAGTGGTACTTGGTACGATAACGGCGCTGGAGGTTCTGCTGGGGCCGGAGGAGGAAGTGGAACCTATGGTTCCTCTGGGGGCGGCGGAGGATTTTATTCAAATGGTGCCAATGGAAGTAATGCCAATGATGGAGTTTCTGCAACAAGTGGTGGAGGAATGAGTTTTTTAAATGGTGGCACGGGAGGAGTCGGTCGAGATGGAGCCAATGGAGGATTTGGTGGCGGTGGTGGTTCCGCGTCAAGTGGACATAGCTCACCCGGCGGCGGCGGTTATGCAGGCGGTGGTGGAGCTTCTTGGACCAATACCGGCTACAGAGGAGGTGGAGGTGGCTCCTATAACGGAGGCACCAATCAATCAAATACAACGGGTGGAAATTCTGGAAATGGTTCAGTGATTTTCAGACTCCTCTAGTTGAATGAGGGATTCCATAAAATTATTTTACAAAAATTTATCGGGGATTTCGTACCAATCGAAAACTCAAATTGTTTTCGCGAGTTTTGAAAAGCTTTGTACTGCTTTCAGAAGATCTGCGAATAATGTAGTCGGCTGAAGTAATGATATGGGCCATTCCCGGATCCACTCCACCAAGGGGTCTGTTTTGATTGTAAGAGTCCTTCATGAACTCCCAAACTTCAGAATTCATATCGTAGATGGGCTGCCCCTCAATAAATAGAGGTTTAAAAGTACCCATCGGAAAAATAGTAGAAACGTATTTTTTAGGATCTTGCACACTATAGATTGGATAGACTTGATGATCTCTAAAAATATGTTCAGCGATTAAACCTCTCATGCGAGCAACATACTCCCATTGAGCATTTGTAGGCAGATCATATTTATCTCCATACTGATGACCGGGTAAAAGTTTTTCTAACTCAATTTGAACAACAGGGTCATTGAGTTCAGAAAGCTGGTTAAGTGCTTTGATCCAATCACTGATATCTACTTGTGAGACCCAATCAACGGCAAAGTCTTCACTGTTATTTCTGATAATATCTGGATTAGTTTTATTTCCAATATTTAAAAATTTATTAAAAATATGGGAGAGCAATCCTTTTTGATTATTTTGATGTTGAGACACAATTAAATCATAGTGAGAAGAAAACCAAAAATCATCAAAACGGTTTGCATAGGGGTCTTTAACAAGTTGATAATCAATTGAGAGGTGGCGTTCTGCCAGTTGCACGACATCTGTCCACAATTTTAGAGATGTCATTGTCGACATAAAATCAAAAGGCTTGGTAATGGTCACCGCCACCTTTTTTTGATCGCCTACAAAATATTGTCCAGGATTGATTTTAACAAAATTAAAAATGGGTCTTCCCTTAGTGGTTTTATCTTGAACATTAAAGTTTTTAACTTTGATATCACTTCGTTGGCTTTCAAGTTCATTTGCTAAACTTGTTTTGCCAATGAGTTGAGCTTGTTCAATGAGATTATGACCATTTTCATTTTTTTCAGAGAGGTTAAATTGAGGATGGTTCATAAAAAATTCTATAATAGCTTTTTGTTCAGCTTCTACAGCCATTAAAAATCCAGAAAATCCATTTTCATTTTTGTAATTCACATCAAATAAATTAAGATCAATAAAGGACTTCACTTGTTCAAGCTCACCCTTCGTAATGGCAACGTTCCAAGAGGTTCTCAACTGATCTGCAAAAATTTGTTTTCTTTTATCAGACGACTGACTCCATTGTTTAATTTCAGAGCCTATTTGGTGTTTTTCAACCTGATTAAAACTGCTGATTTTATTTAAGAATATATTTTTAGATTTTTTAAGTATTTTGCTCGAAGGGTTTACAAAAAATGATTCATAAAGTGCTTGTTTCTTAATGCTAAAATCAATGTCTTTGCGTTGAAGAATCTTTTCTAAATCTTTTTCGTATTCAGCAGTTGTGTATAAATTGAGTTTTTCAAGTGACTCAATAAACAGGCCGCTAGAAACATATTTTAAAACATCTTGAGATTCTTTTGAGTCTTTAAGATTGAGGAAGTCAGTAATTAATTGATTCTTGTCGAGATTTTTTTTAGCAAGAGTTGTTTTATAATGCCTTCCCACCTTAATCTCTGTTTCTTTATCAATTAAAACAGGCTCGTAAATTTTAAGGCTGAGGTCATTGTAGGCTCGAGAGTATCTATTCTGAAAATTGTATTTATGGGCATGGGGTTTAAACTTAGAGAGTTTATGACTCAATAGAGGGAGAACATCATTTTTTACAAATACGCGAGTGTTTTCTAAGTTAGAAAGTCCATTGTGATCTCCTACATCTTCAGGAAGGCCGAGTTTATATCCGTATTCATTGAGACTTAAAGCAATGGCCTGAAAAAATACGGGCAATTGTGAATTAGGGATATTTTGAATTTTATCCACAAACGCAACTGGTTCTAAATGTTTGGTTTTAGGATTGGTGGCCTCTCCTAAAACTACAGTCACATGACCCGTTGAATAAGAAGCATTGTCAGTCATGGTAAAATAATTAAAATTTGGATCTAAGGCTTTGCTAAAATAAGTTCGAGAAGAACAATCAGAGCCTCCTAAGCAGGATCTAAAAGGGGCTTCTTGAATAGAGAGGCTTCTGACTCTATAGGTTTCAACAGGCAGACTGGTAAAAGGACTGTTCAATACTTCTTTTTCTAGTTTTTGAATATTTACTGAAGGGTTTTCATTTTTTGAAAGACCCGTCGGAAAATCTACCTTTAAAGATTTTTGTAATTCTTGAAAGTGCCCATGGAACTCAAGCTCCATAGCGATGGAATCTCTTTCATCCAAAATCTTTTTAAGTCCTTCAATTTTATCGAGACCATTTTTACTTTTAAGAAGAGCCAAAGTGGCCTGATTTCCAAAACCGACTGTATGAACTAGATCCACCATGGCTTGTCTGATGGGTTGAGTATTTCGGTTTTTTGTTTGCATCCATTTTGAAAGGTAATCAAGAGTCTTAAAAAGTGTAATGACTTTTTTATCATAGTCGATCTGTTCATTTTTTAAATCACTCAAGAGACCGCGATTTGTTTTAGAAATGATTCTATTTAAATATTTCTCAAATTTAAATTTTGCTTTTGCAGACCATTCTTTTTGCTGATCTTTTGCAAGCCCTTCGGGCATTTGCGGTTCTTGGTAATCTAAAATTTTGCGCCAATAACCGATATTGGCTTCAATTTGAAGGAGGTTGCTTCTCACATTGCCGGCAGATTGAATTTGAGAAGTGACATACTTTGAGAGCGAATCTGGAACTGAATAGAGTTTTTTAACGGAGGAGACTTCGTACTCTCTAAAAGGAATTTTTTTAAGTTCTGGGTTTTTGCTAAGGATTTCAGAAACATCATTAAGCGTTTTATTGTCAACAGACACCTTGGGGTCGCCAAAAAAAGTCTTTCTGTAGATTTCAAAAAGGTCTTCTTGGTCGGGATGCAACAACATCCCTTCAGTCATGGCCTGGCCAAAAGTAAAGAGGTCCGTGACTTCAGTTTTTTGATTTTTGATATTTTTGAGGGGGCGGTTGAAGACCTGAGGGCATTGCAAATGGGAATTTGCATGAGAATTTTGAATACTTATAAAAATAACTAAAGATAGAGTTAAATTTAAAAGAATCTTCATTGTGGGCCCTCTAAAATGTAAATTGTTAGACACCTGTCTGATTTTTAGTCAGATAAGGGCCTCTTAATTAAGTCTTCTCTTTTAAATCACAAGGATTTTTTACTTAACAATTCAATATTGGTGCCACTTTGGGTAGACTTTGGTCTTGTGAATAGCTAGGCAGGAGTCTAGACAAATTCTTGAAGTTACGAGATTATTTTTAAGGAGTTTTCAGAAATAATCTTGAGCGTAAGGATGCAAAATGATTACAAATCGCAGGGTCTTTTTAAAGTGGTTAAGTTACAGTTCATCGATGCTTCTTATTCCAGAGCTTTTAAGTTGCACCACAGTTGTTAAAAAGTCAGATGGCGGTTTAACATCGAGCACCTCCTCAGATCCCACCAGAGTGACTAAAAAAAATCTTCTTAAAAATTCCAAAGGCTATGATTACAACCCCATTGACCGCACACTTGGAGAACAATTAGGTGCTGTGTACTCGGGAGATCAACCCGACAAAACTCACAAGGTTTTATGGAGTCTTGAAGCCTATTTGAAAAAAAATAATCTGACCATTGAGCAAATTCCTCGTGAAAAAACCAAAGTTGTTATTGTGGGTGGGGGAATGAGTGGAATTATTTCTGCTCATCAACTTAAAAAACACAATCCTATTGTTTTAGAGAGAGCCGATCGTTTTGGAGGAAATGCTAAGGGAGAATCTTGGAGAGGCTTAGATTACTCTATTGGGGCTGCTTATTTTATGGAAGCCGATGATGGCTCTCCAATAGATCAATTTTATAAAGACTTAGGCATTTACTCAATTGTGAGAGCTAAAAACGAAGATGATCCTATTTTATTTAAAAACCAAATTTTGAAAAATTTTTGGGAAGGAGAAACGGATCCTGAAGCCAAAGATCAGTTTCAATTTCTTGCAAAATATTTTAAAGAAGTGAATGAAGGCAAAAACGATCGCCAGTATCCTGAAATCCCCCCAGCTCCAGGTAAAGAAAGAGAATTTGTAGATAAGTTAGATTCGACAGATTTTATTTTTCATATTCAGGAGACTCTTAAAATTCCAAGGATTCATCCGCATATTATGACTATGCTAGAGCATTACTGCTGGTCTACTTTTGCAACGCCTGCGTCTGAAATGAGTGCGGCGGTGGCACTCAATGCGTTTGCTGCTGAATTCGGTAAAGTTTATGTGGCTGCAGGTGGAAATGCCCGCATAGCAGAGCACATCATGGAGAAGTCTTTAGATCAAATTCATGTTGATAATTTTAGAGCTCAATCTTTAGTCTTTAAAGTCAAAGTCGAAAAAAATTGTGTGGCTGTTTATTACGAAACAGCTGGTGAGATTAAGGCCATTGAAGCAGAATACGTGGTCATGGCTTGTCCAAAATTTGTAGTGAAACATATATTGCAAGATTTAGAGCCTGAGCGTCTACAAGCTCTTCAAAAATTTTCTTATAATAGTTATTTAGTGGCTAATGTGCTGCTCGATAAAGAAATCTCTCAAGATTACTATGACCTTTATCTTTTAGGAGACGGAAAAGTAAACACTGAGGATATTACTGAATCGACTCTCAATCACAAAGTCACAGATGTGGTGTTTGCTAACTATGCTTGTAAAACCAAAAATCAGGGGATTTTGACTCTGTATCGAGGCTTTCCTTTTACAGGTGCCAGAGCCACAATTCTTTCAGATAAAAGTTGGGAAGATTACAATAAAGAATTCCAACAACAAATCAATGAACAAATTCTTCCAGCTTTAGGCTTGAGTTCAAATGATGTCGAAGAACTCAGAATTGCCCGATGGGGACATCCAATGCCTGTGGCAAAACCAGGGATGATTGCTCAAAAAATCGTTGATAAGGCCTTCCAACCTTTTGCTGATCGGGTGTATTTTGTTGAGCAAGATAATTGGGTCACTCCAGCAATAGAAACCTGCTTAGGTGAAGCTTTTAACTGGTGCCAAGTGATCAATAAAAAACTTGGTTAGTTGTTAAAATAATTTTGAATGTATTTTTCAACTTCAGGAGACTCCCAATCCGTGGAACCACTGATTTTTAAAAACTTTTTCTTTTTCACAGAATAGATAAAGGTTTCTGGAAGTCTCTCGACATTGAGTTTACGTGCTAGATTTCTATTATCATCCCAAAGGATCTCAGTATTTTGATTGCTGAGAGTGGGGAAAGTTTTTAAAAACTCGTCTATTTCTTGAGAAGATGAGTTTTGAGAGATGGCAAATAAATGATATTTAGGCGCATTTTTTTGAGTCATGCGAATCAGTGAGGGTGTCTCCTCTATACACGGAGGGCACCATGAAGCCCAAAAATTTAAGATATAATACTCTACCTCAGGTTTGGGATTTTTATAATTAAATCCAAAAATATTTTGTTTAGCTAGTAAATCTTCAATCACAGAAGTCTGAACAGGATCTTCAGACTTCTTAAGGTACCAAACTGAAGTGACAAGCACTCCAGTCAGTAAAGTCGCAAATAATTTAATAAAAAACGAGTTTTTCATTTAAGATCCTAAAGATTTTAAAATCAATTCCTTTGAGTTTTTAGAAAGTTTAGGAAACTTTAAAATCTTTTCTAACGAAGCCTTCGCTTTTTTCTGTTGATCTGGAGTGAGCTTTTTCCATGGATTAAAAGCAGCACACAAACGAGAAGCCACTTGCGGGTTTTTCTCGTCAATTTTAATGATTTCATCAGCTAAAAAGTCATATGCATCATAGCGTTCATCATTAAAACGAATCAGATTTACGCCTGAAAATGTTCTTAACAGGGCATAGATCTTATTCGGGTTCCCATAATCAAAATGCGAATGTTTTGTAAGAGCTTTCACTCTTTCGAAGGTATTTTTTTGCAAGCTTCGAGCTTGAATACCAAACCATTTATCCAAAACTAAGGTATCGTCTTTCCATTCTTCAAAAAACTGAGTCAGAGCTTTTTCTCTCATCTCTTTAAGAACCTCATTCTCAGAATCATTCATCATAGAAAGAGCCCACATTTTATCGGTCATGTTAGCAGCTTTTGAAAACTGATCCCAAATCATGGTGGTGATTTTTTTAAAATCAGAAGCAGCTTCATCAGCGGCTAAGTAAATAAGAGCGATATTTTTAAGCTGGCGCTCGCCAAAAACTTTGGCATTGAGAGTTTCTAAATTTTTATTGTGATACTGTTCATAGATTTTTAGCAAACTAGCATGGCATTTTTGAGCAATGCCAATTTCTAACTCTTGGCGTGCTTGAAAGAATTCTTCAGAAGAAAACTCAGGCATCATTTGAATTAAGAACTCATCCGAAGGAAGCTCTAATAACTTAGCTTTAAATCCAGCAGGAATGTGTTCGTCTTTTAAAATCACATCGAAGGCTTCAAAATAAGAATCAGGAATTTTAAAACGGCTTTCATTGGATCTTGAAATCAGTTTTTCAAAGTATTTTAAAGTGAGAGTCTGGAGGGCTTCCCAACGATTAAAGCCATCCTGATCATGCTTTAATAAAAATAAAAGAGTTTCATCTGAAACATCCCATTTTAAATGAACAGGTGCAGAAAATCCTCTTAAGAGACTTGGCACTGGACGAGCTGCCATGTTCTCAAACTTATAAACTTCTGAAGCTTGAGTGAGGTTGATGAGAGGGTTTCCTTCAGAGTCTTTGGCAATCTGAGGAGAATTTATTGGAATTTCTTTTCCTGAAGGGTCTAATAAAGCAAATTTTATGGGAATATGAAATGGCTTTTTAGTTTCTTGTTCAGGAGTTGGAGGACAGCTTTGTTTAAAGTGCAATTCATAAACTTTTTGTTCAGGTAAATATTTTTCTGTCACTTCAACAACTGGAGTTCCCGCTTGATCATACCAATTTTTAAAAAGAGTCCAATCAAGTCCATTTGCAGAGCTGATTGCATGTACAAAATCTTCTGTGGTCACAGCTTGGCCATCATAAAGTTCAAAGTATCGATCCATACCTTTGCGAAAGTTTTTCTTTCCGGTCATGGTTTGCATCATGCGAATGAGTTCAGCCCCTTTTTCATAAATAGTGGCAGTAAAAAAGTTATCGACACTCATCGCTTTTGTAGGGCGAACAGGATGGGCATTCGGTCCTGCGTCTTCTGAAAACTGACGGTTTCTAAGAGAAACCACATCTTCTATTCTCTTCACTTCGCGTGAACCCATATCTGCAGAAAACTCTTGATCGCGATAAACTGTTAAGCCTTCTTTGAGAGAAAGCTGAAACCAATCACGGCAAGTGATTCTATTTCCAGTCCAGTTATGGAAGTACTCATGAGCCACAACGCTTTCAACAAGATCAAAGTCTAGGTCAGTCGCTGTTTTTGAATCAGCTAAAATGTACTTAGCATTAAAAATGTTAAGACCTTTGTTTTCCATGGCCCCTGCATTGAAGTCATCAATAGCCACAATCATGTAATCATTTAAATCATACTCTCTACCAAAGGCCTGTTCATCCCATTCCATCGATTTTTTGAGAGACACCATGGCATGATGACAACGATCTTGTTTGCCATGAGAAGCATAGATTTCTAAGTTGATTGATTTGCCTGTCATTGTTTTGAATGTATCTTTAATCACGCCAAGATCTCCAGCAACAAGAGCAAAGAGATAACAAGGCTTATTGAAGGGGTCTTTCCATTGCACTTGGTGACGACCATTTCCTAAATCTTTTTTCCATTGGCGATCTCCATTAGAAAGTAAAATAGGATATTGAGTGGCATCAGCTTCAATAGTCACCGTGTACTTTGTCATCACATCAGGGCGGTCCATAAAATACGTGATTTTTCTAAAGCCTTCAGCTTCACATTGAGTGACTAAAAAATCTTTACTTTTGTAGAGTCCATCTAATGAAGTGTTAAGATGAGGTTTAGTGAGAGTGATAACTTCTAATTTAAATTGGTCAGGCGGATTGAGGATTTTTAGAGTTTCCTCAGTTTTTTCAAATTCATTTTTAGCTAACTCTTGGCCGTTGATTTTAATCGAAACCAATTCCAATTCTTCACCATTAAGGAGAAGGGGTCCAGTTCCTTGGCGTTTTAAATTTTGCAAAGCTGTGACGGTGGTGACTTCTTTTTCAATATTAAAGAAGAGTTCAATGGACTCCACTACAAAATGAGGCTTTTGATAGTCTTTTAAATAAATAAATTGGTTCGGCGTAGAATTTTGATTCATAAAAGGAGTCCTTTGAAGGAGCGTCTGAGGCTCTCAAAAAGTTCATTAAGTTAAAGACCAAATGGTATATCCGGCCTTGACATCTGAGGTCAATCAGAGTGGCATAGAGTCATAGGTAGGGCCATAAAAATGATGAAAATTAATTCATTAAGCATAAAAACGACACAAATTGAAAAAATGAAAAATTTTTATTCTGCTTTAGGGCTCAAATTTGAGACCACACAGGTCAATAAAGGCTCTTTTATTGAAAAAACCTTGGTTAATGAGATGGAGTTTAAGCTCATTCCGAGTGCTGTTGCTCAAGATTCAAAAATGCCGAGTTTTCAGTTTTCATTTTTAGTGCAAAATATCGAAGCCGTTTGTCAGCGTCTTAAAGAGCAAGAGTTGGGAATTGAAATTCTTGAATTGACTGAATTTCCGGATAGAAAATCAGCCAACTTTTTAGATCCAGATGGCAATGCCGTTGAACTCTATCTTCCTGTGAATCTTTAAAAAAACTGGGTTTGCCCAGTTTACTTTTGAGAGCAATCTTTAAAATTCAAAATTTGACCTCTGTTTTTGACTGCTGAGAGACACTCATCTGGGACTTTTCCATTTTTTAAGAATTCAATATGGAGAAGTCTAAAAAAGTCGCTAGAATGAGGTTCCTGTGTATCGGGTTTGCTTAAATTCATTGGAGCATACTGTTCTTTATCGATTTTGCGAGCAAATAAACAAGAAAAGTTTTTAGAATCTTGTTTATTATAAACCGCCTTTGCAGCCAATAAATCAGCAAAATCCTCGGACTCATAAGTTGTAGGCTGAGTCAAAAGATTGGCTTTTTGTTGTTTAAAAACTTCAGCAGGCATTTCAGTGTGGTTATCTAAAATACAGGCTCTTGATTTTTGAAACCAATTATAAGTTTCTTTACTAATCTCTTTTTCTAAGAGGGTGTGGTACACAAGATGACTGAGTTCATGCTCTACAATTCCGGCTCCCTCTTGAGGGAATTTAACAGCCATGGGGCCAATTAACACTTTTCCTGAGTTGTAAGAAGAAGCATCCGGAAAAATATTGGGAATCGTTTTGTTGCACAGTTCAGTGTAGGTCTCATTTTTTTCATCCCAATTTTTTACTGAAGGAATTTGCGCCAGATAAGCAATCTCTTTAATTGGAGATTGAGGCATGGCACTCCAGCGATTGACATCCTCCTTAAGACTATTGAGTTCGTCGGTCAGAGAACTTCTGATTTTTGAAAGATGATATTCTTTGCTCTGAGGGAGTAGAAGTTTCCAGTTGGCGCTTTCTTTTTGGAGAATTCCAAAAGAATGTTCCGAAAGAAGGGGTTTAATTTTTTTAAAATAATTGGGTTTAATTTGGCTGGCTTGAGCTCTGTATTGCAGGAGCTCATCATTGGACGGGAGAAACTCTTGTCCCATATTGACAGCCACTAAGCAGGATTCAAACTCCTTAGGGTTGGGATCCGCATTGAGTTGTTCATAACTCTTTTTCAATAAACCCTGTAAGTAAGATTCAATTTGATTATTATCAATATCTTCTTGAACTGTCGATTGAGGGGTGTCGAGGATTTTTTTAAAGGCTTCGTCGGTGGTGGCTTCATCTAGAACTTGTAAGGTCGTAAAGTATTGGTTTACATCCGCAATGGCTTGAGGAGTAAAGTCGTTTCCTTTTAAAAGATCTTGAAGAATTGTCGGGACTTTAGATTTAGCGAGAGAGGGAATAAATCTCACAAAAGCTAAATCAGGATTATTTTGTATTTTATTTTGAGTGACTTCATATTTTTTTATCAGAGTTTGAACATGAGCTTTTAATTGATTATCTGGATAAATAAATTTAATTCGTTCGGGATCAGTTTCTTGAAACACGGGTTGCATAAATGCTTTTAAAGCATGCTTGCCAATTTCAATTTGTAAATCCATTTGAGCATCTGTCAGATTTGGAAATTCTTTTTTAGTGTTCTCAACATCCACAACTAAGTTTTGACCTTCATCTTTAAATTTAAATTTAGAAAATAATTTAATACTTTTAGTGAGATTGTAAAAGCGAATCACTGCGGGGTCTTTTACTGTGGGCTTAGTTTTGATCCAATCTAAGAGCAGTTGAGTCTTTTTAATTTTAACTAAGAGATCTTGTTGGTGCAGGCCTTTAAAGAGATTGTTAAATTCTCTGTCCAAATTGGGGTGTAACACCATAGATTGTTTAAATATTTTTTCGATAGTTGCTGCAGAGGAGAACTCTGGATTGGGACAAATGTTTTCTACACAACTTTTGATGGCATTGGTTGCTTTTATTTGTTCTGCTGATTCTTCGAGGTTTTGGCCAGAGGAGGATAGATTGCAATCCTCACAATCCGTATTAGGAGAGAGTTTGTTGAGTTTATGAATGGCTTTGTTTATTTTTTTTCCAATCTCTGCCTGAGCCAATTGAGTTTGTGAAAAAAATAAAAAGAAAGACGTTAAACAAACTGTTAAGATAAAGAATTTTTTATTCATAAAAGTTAATTTTTGCACAGTCTATGGCTCTCCATAAATAAAGCATGAGATCGATGAGAAGTTTCATGAAAAAACTTAAATGCAGGTTCAAAAGTGAGCACCGGATACTGAATGCCCTCAAATTTAACCCATCGATCTGGGTTTTTTTTGTTGGATGATTGAGACGTTTGAAGGCCTTTAATATGCGTGAGGATGTCTTCTGAAAACTCGTGAATAATTTTTTTATTGCAGTTTTTTATTTGCAGAGCACGGGTGCCGAGTTCATCTGTAATTTCAAAAGTGTCTTTTGCTTTTTTGATTTTGATATAAACACGATGATCTTTAAATTCAAAATCCAAGTCATTGATCACTATGTTTGGAGATTCCGATTCACTTTTTTGAGGAGATTTTTTTGATTTTTTGACTTTTCCTAGAGAAGAATGAGGTAAAAGTGAAAACATCATGATGAAGGCCACTGAGAAAATTTTCCAATTTTTTAATTTTTCCATATGGGAAGATATTACCCAAAAAAAATGAGGGACTCTATCAAAAAGGGTTTTTCTCCTCTTAAGAACCCAATAACTAGACTAGGTTTCTTTAAAGCTCATGACTAAGTGTGAAGAGGGGAGTGCTATAATATCCCAATTTTATTTTAAATTCTGCACAAGCTCTAATCTTTGATGGCCAGAACTCTGTTATGTCATTACTTTTACTCTTGAGAAAATACTAAAAAAGATTTCAAAGAATAAGGAACAGTTATGATCTCATCTCTTTTACAACATCGGTTTTTACAAAAAGAAAACACCTATGCGCCCCTTGGATACAATCGTTGGTTGGTCCCTCCTGCCGCTTTAGCAATTCATTTGGCCATTGGGCAAGCTTACTCCTTCAGTGTGTTTAATATTCCCTTAACTCAAGTCCTTGGGGTGACTCAATCAGCTCCTGAAGATTGGAAGCTCTCAACAGTGACTTGGATATTTTCATTAGCTTTTGTGATGCTAGGTTTATCAGCAGCTCTTTTTGGAAAGTGGCTTGAAAAAGCAGGTCCTCGAATGGCCATGGCTATTTCGACAGTTTGTTTTACGAGTGGATTTTTTTTAGCAGCCCTCGGAGTTTATTTTCATCAAATCTTTTTACTTTATTTTGGTTACGGTATTATTGGAGGGATAGGGCTCGGTATGGGCTATATTTCTCCAGTCTCTACTTTGATGAAATGGTTTCCAGATAAACCAGGTATGGCCACAGGTTTAGCCATTATGGGCTTTGGGGGTGGGGCGATTATTGGTTCACCATTGGCGGTTTCACTCATGAACCATTTTAAATCGGCCACTGGTAATGGTGTTCTTGAAACCTTTTTAGTGATGGGCATTTTGTATTTAGTGCTGATGCTATTTGGGGTTTTTAATATCAGAATGCCACACCCAAGTTTGTTAGAAAAAGCGGGCTTATCTCAAAATAATGAAGCTAACAAAAATAAAGATTCAAAAAATCCTGTCAGAAATGTGAGCGTTGAAGAAGCCGTGAGAACAAAACAATTTTGGCTTTTATGGTTAGTCCTTTGCACGAATGTCACTGCGGGGATTGCGATTCTTTCTCAAGCGTCTCCAATGATTCAAGAAATGTTTCCAGACCATGTGACTGCAGCCGGTGCAGCAGGTTTTGTAGGTCTTTTGAGTTTATTTAATTTAGGCGGAAGATTCTTGTGGTCTTCTTTTTCTGATAAACTGGGTCGAAAATTAACTTATACAATTTATTTTGGTCTCGGGATTATTTTATACAGTTTGATTCCACAAATAGGCAAAGGTCATTACTTGGGTCTTTTTATTGGGACTGCTTGTTTAATAATCAGCATGTATGGTGGCGGCTTTGCAACAATTCCTGCTTATTTAAAAGATATTTTTGGTCTCTACAATGTGGGAGCTATCCATGGTCGTTTATTAACGGCATGGTCAACTGCTGGTATTTTAGGTCCCGCTCTCATTACCTATTTGAGAGAAGCACAAATTAAACGGGGAGTGAGTGCCGCTGATAGCTACACTTTGACTCTTCAAATCATGTTAGTGGTTCTCTTAGTGGGTTTTATTGCAAACAGAAAAGTTATGAATCTTGCGTCAGTAGAAAGTAAAGGTTAGGGGTATTTTTATGGCAAAATTACAATTATTCGTATATTGGTCGCTTGTAGTGATTCCTCTTTCTTGGGGAGTTTTTGAAGTTGTTAAAAAAATTTCGCTCCTGTTTGCATAAGTTGATTATCTCAAGAGAAGAGTCATAATCAAAATTTAACGGATTTATTGGGGAGATTGTAATGAGTGAACTGACTCAAAGAATAGAATGTGCGGAGTTATTAAAAAAAGTTATGCCTGTTGAGGAAGCCGTCAAATTTATTCATGATGGTTCTACTTTGGCCATCAGTGGGTTTACAAAATCAGGAGAGCCTAAGGTTTTTATTCCTGCTTTGGGTCGACATTTTGCTGCCAATCATCCCGATTATAAAATCACACTTTTAAGCGGAGCTTCACTTTCTGAAGATGTTGAAAATCCCTTAGCTCCCTTTGTGGCTAAAAGAGCTCCTTACATGTCTTCTTCTGAATCCAGAAAAAGAATCTTAGCTCGCACAATGGATTTTAGCGATATTCATCTTTCACAGTTTTCACGCAATCTCATGTATGGTTTTTATGGGGAGATTGATTTTGCAGTTGTGGAAGTCTCTCGAATCCTTCCATCTGGTGGAGTGATTTTAACTTCTTCGGTGGGAATTTCTGGTGAGGCTCTCACTAAAGCTAAAAAAATTATTTTAGAAGTCAATACCGCCGGCCCTGATTACACGGGCTTTCATGATATGACTCAACCCCGTGTTTATCCGCGCATTGGTTGGCCAGTGCCTGTGACGAATGTGGGAGATCGTGTAGGTTCCTTTCATGTGCCGATCGACATGAGTAAAGTTGTGGCTATTGTTGAATCTAAAATTCCTGATTATGGAGTGGCTTTTAAAGAGACTTCGGCCATTGATAAAAAAATTGCCGAAAATGTGATAGGATTTTTGGGGGACTGTAAAACTCGTTACAACTGGGGAAATAAAATTCCACCGATCCAATCAGGTGTGGGTAATATTGCTAATGCCGTAGTGAGTGAGTTGTATGATTCTCCATTTCAAAGAATTCGTTTTTGGACTGAGGTGTTTCAAGATGGAATGCTTCGCTACATTGAGAATGAAGATAAGTTTGAAGTGGCCTCATCGACAGCAGTTTCGTTTTCAAAAGACTCTTGGAAAAAATTCTTTGAACTTTTTGATAAATGCCGTGATCGTGTGATTTTGCGCCCAACTTGGTTGTCGAATTCTCCCGAAATTATTTCCAGACTTTTTGTGATTGCCATGAACACACCTGTGGAAGTGGATATTTATGGTCATGCGAATTCTACTCACGTGGATGGTTCAAAAATTATTAATGGACTTGGTGGAAGTGGTGACTTTTTAAGAAATGCTTACATTAGTATGGTGCACACGCCTTCGATCCGACGATTGAGAGATGGAAGTGTGGTGAGTTGTGTGATGCCTTATGTGCGACACATTGATCACACTGAGCATGACATTAAGTGTATTGTAACAGAGCAGGGATTAGTGTTGAATACAGAAATTCGCTCTCCTGAAAAACGTGCAAAAGAGATGATTGAAAAATGTGCGCATCCTTACTTTAGACCTCTACTTTTGGAGTACTTAAAATTAGCGGGAGCTGGAGATGAGCCTAGGATCACTAATTTAGAGAGCCTAAAGTACTGGTGGGAAGAGTACGATAAGGCCTGTAAGAATTTTGGTCCAGACAAACCTTTGTATTAAATTTCCAAAAACTCATGACAAAATTTAACTTGAGGGTAGTCTTTAGAAAACTAGCCTCAAGTTTTTTCAAATTGAGACGATATATTTAAAAAAAATCAATCACGAATTTTTCATAAAATATTTCTATTTGAAAAATTTGACTCTAAACTAGGAGGGTTTATGGAGATTGCTAATATATCAGTTCGTTTGAAAGACGCTCAAAATCAAGAAGGGCAAACTAGCTCTGAAAAATCAGATCATTACTCAAGAGTTGAAAGTTTTTTGTTAGAAGTTAATTATTGCCCTCTCTGTGGTTCACACTTAAATTTTAATCATGATGTTTCTGCTGACGGAAAACAAATTCAAGAAGTCTCAATATGTTCTTTTTGCAATTTGAATTCTAAACCAAAATTATTCACACTTCATTAAAACTAAAAAATTAATTTAGAATTCTCGTTTTAAGAGTTCCATCTCTCGTATTTTATGATAGTGTTCAAAATATGCGTGTATGGAACTTTTTTAAAGAATTCTTAAGAAGATTGCAAAAATCAGATGTGTCGTTACAGGCCTCAGGAATGGCTTTTTCAACAGTCATCGCATTTATTCCATGGATTGCGATTAGTTTAAGTTTACTTCGCCTCTCCGGTGCTACCGAGAAAATCCTTAAAAGAGCAGAACCTATGATTCTAGATTTCCTCCTTTCAGGAACGGGACTTAATATCATTAAACAACTTCAAGTTTCGATCGAAAGAGTTCATTCTGGTGTTCTTGGTATCGCCGGTATTATAGGAATGGTTATCACGACCTTTAAGTTATTTCATGATTTTGATAAAGCGCAAAGTCGCATTTGGGAGATCGAAGAAACTCGTAGTTTTTGGAAACGTATTTTAATTTACATGCTCCTTACATTTTCAGTCCCAGTCTCAATGGCACTTATTTTTGGTGTTTTAGGGCCAAAGGGTATGGCTCTCTTTCAAGAGATACCTCGCGATTATGTAGCCGTATTTTTTATTTGGATCACATTGTTTTCAATCTTTAAGTGGTGGCCGATTAAAAATGTAGAAACCCATACTGCATTCATTGGTTCTGTGATTGTGATGGGGCTTCTTTCAGCTCTTGAAGAATCTTATGCTTGGCTTTTTAAAAAGTTCTTTAAATTTGGTAAAGTCTACGGAAGTTTGGCTTCCGTGCCCATGTTTTTAGTCTGGCTTCAATTAATTTGGTTAGTCATTTTAGTGGGGATCGCAGCCATTGCGACCTACACACATTACCGTGAATCAAAAATTAACCCTCACAAAAAAATAATTAAAAAGGGGAGGTAAACATGAACTCATTCCTTGAAAAACTCGAAGGATCAGATCTGGGTTTTTGTTATAGAGATCTAAATCGCAACATTCTTTTTCAAAATCAACGTTGCAAACAAAATTGTGGCGATCAAATGGGCAAGATTTGTATGGGTGTTGAGGGGCTTCCTTGTGCCTCGATCCATGAAA
>JBIIER010000054.1:0-4493 GCA_044237745.1 Pseudobdellovibrionaceae bacterium | reverse complement strand
ACTCATATTAAACTCATTGCAAGTTCAGAGTGTGACACTCAAGAAAGTACCCATGGCGGAAAATGTCCAGCTGCAGTTAATATTGATCACAAATTAGGACTCAATATTAGCGCACTTTGCAGTACGGATAATACGGCATCCAAAACCTGCGATAATCTCATGTCTGTATTTGATCAAGATATCAATCTAGAAGACCCTCAAGCCAATCAAGAGCCTATTGAGATTTCAACTCTTTTTCCTGAATTTTACATTACAGACACTAATATCACTGTTGATTCTGAAGGTGCTGCCTCTCCAGCAATATTACATACCTACAGTCTGAGTGCTGGAAGCCCAGGCCACATCATCATCAAAAAAATTGCCGGAGATTTAACAAATGGACAAGCTTTTACTATTCAATTAACAGATGTTGTCCTTAAAGCTGCAGAAGATGACACAACAATTACAGTATCAGGAACTTATTCTGGTAAAATTGTAGATCCTGTTAAAGAGTGCACTCCCTAAAAAAATCTAAACACATATTTTAAATAAAAAAAAGCCTCTGAATAAGAGGCTTTTTTTTTGCTTAATTTTAAGTTTTATATCTTATGCTGCTTTTTTATATTTTTGTAAGCCAGAACTTTTTGGCGCTCCAAGATCAAATGATTTTCCACCACCTGAACCATGTCCACGAGAAGCTCCTGGTGAATGAGTTGATTTACCATCAATCACTTCCATTAAAGATCCTACGATTTCATGGAGCTGAGTGCTTTGCGCAGACAACTCCTCAGAGGCTGCAGCAGTTTCTTCAGCCGCAGCGGCGTTATTTTGAGTCACTTTATCTAATTCGTTGATGGCTTTGTTAATATCCGTCACACCACGAGATTGCTCTGCAGAGGCATCGGCAATTTCTGTTGTGAGAGCTGCTACTTTTTCTGATGAAGCCACGATATCGTTAAGAGCCTTACCAGAACTTTGAGCGATGTTCACACCTTCTTCAATTAAGTGTCCGCTATTTTTAATAAGATCTGTGATCTCTTTAGCAGACGTTGCAGATCTTTGCGCAAGACCTCTCACCGCTTCTGCAACCACAGAGAACCCTTTACCTTGATCGCCCGCTCTTGCGGCCTCTACAGCAGCATTAAGAGCTAAGAGATTTGTTTGGAAGGCAATATCATCAATCACTGAAATGATTTCTTCAATTTTTTGTGATGAATTTTGAATTTCATCCATTGATTTAATCAATTTTTGAACTTCTGTTTGACCGTGCTTAGCGTTCACTTGAGCCGTTTGTGAAAGATTCTTAGCCTCAGACGAATGGCTCGCATTGAGTTTAATCATTGAAGACACTTCTTCAGTTGAGGCTGTTGTTTCTTCTATTGAAGCCGCTGCTTGTGAAGCTGATGCGCTTAAATCTTGTGAAGAATTTGAAATCTCATTGGCTGCAGAAGCCACTTGCTCACCCGCTGATTGAAGAGCAATAGCTGCATCATGAAGATCTTTTAATTGACGTTTGATCAAAAAGAAACCAAGCACAAGAGCCAGTAAAGTTAAGCCGGATGCCCAGTAGATAATGCTCCAAGTTGCTGCAGCCATCGCTTTTTTCTGCTCGTCTAAATCCATGATCACACCAAAAACACCGTGCATGTAACCATCTTTCCAGTTTTCCATTGGATATCCTAATATATCTTTTCCATTTTTCCATGGAGAAGTGCTTGGATGACCATGACAAGTCAAACAACCTTGGGATTCACTGAGTTTAATTGGACGATAAATAGCAATAGTGTGATCAGTTTTATCGACGATTTCACTGAGTTTAGGATCGCTTTCAAATCTTTTGAGAATTTCTTTTTCATGCTCATTTGGAGCGTTGTCTTTATTTCTAGGCTCTTCAGCAAAAATTTTGAATTTATAATTACTTTTATCAGCATTTTCTTCTCCGATTTTCATAGAAGCAAAAATAGGAACTTGTTTTAAAATAACTAATTTATCTTCTTGATCAAGATTACCTTCTGGATGATCCGTGACCACTTTTTTAATCGCATCTTGTAATCCACCTTGTTGAGCTATATATCCCCTTACAGACTCTAAGCGTTCTAATATAGTGCGTCCTTGATCTGTGTAACCTTGTTCGCTGATTGTTTTAATTTGTTTCGTAGAAACAAAAATAGCTGCTGCAGAACAAATTGCACATGCAATTAAGATGGTAATTATTATTCTTGTTCTAAAACTCACAGGATTCTCCTTAGCTTATTGTTTTTTTATGATGAACTAAGGATCGGAATTATTAGAAATAATGTGAGGTCTAGAATTAAAAAGAGAGGTGTTTTTTGAACTGTATTTTAAGAAAACTCAGCGATGGTCCAGAAAAAAGAGGATATTTTTTCCCCTTTTTTTCTGGAACGACATCTTTTAGACAAGAGTCTAGGCTTGTCCTACGATAGAAGACGAGCCTTTCATTTTATCATTTTGATGATGACCTAAAACATGAGTATTTGCTTTGTACTCTGCTTCACTAAAGTCATCTACTTGAATAGCATCTAAACGCGCTTCTTCAGCTTGACCAAGAACTAAATACTCTTCTTCAGTAATCACAGCTTTTTTACGAGCTTCTTCTACTAAAGCTGGGCCTTTTATTTTTGGGAGATTTCCTGATTTAACAGCCGCGCGGATTTTTTTATCCACTGATTCTGCTTTTTTAACAAGAGTAAGAGCGTTTTCTAAACGACCCAAAGCTTCTTGTTTATTTTTAGGGATATAAATTCCGTGAGTAAAACGATCTCTTTGTTCACCTGGTTGTAAAAGTGTTTCACAAACACGGTGTTGAAGAGCATCACTTCCTTGACTACCAATGGAATTGATACGTGACCAAGCACCTAACCAACCTTTAAAGAACCAACGCATTCCTGGTATTTTCATGTTATCAAAAATTCCATCAAATGCTTTTTGGATTTCTACAAGTGAGTGCTTCATGATGAAGTGAACCACTGGAAGATCTTCAGAACGTCTGCCTTCAGCTTCAAATCTTCTTAAGACAGAAGTTCCGATATACATCCAAGCAAGGATATCTGCAAAACGACCTGTGATTTTTTCTTTTTGTTTAAGAGCTCCACCCAAGGCACCCATCGCAACGTCAGCTAAAATGGCATAACTTGCAGAAGCCCATTTTAAACGACGATAGTAAACAGCTGTTTCGCCGCTCACTGGAGAAGTCGCAATATAACCTCTTGTAAGACTTAAAATTTTAGCGCGAGTGAGATTACGAACAACGTGTCCAACGTGACCCCAGAAAGCTTCGTCAAAAGCTTTTAAATCCCCTTTTTCAAAAGCATTTACTTCTTTAAATGCATAAGGATGAGCTCTTAAAGCTCCTTGTCCAAACACGATCAAAGTTCTAGTCAGGATATTAGCACCCTCAACTGTGATTCCAATTGGAGTCGCAATGTATTGCACACCAATTAAATTACGAGGTCCCATAGAGATCCCGCCCCCACCAACGATATCCATACCGTCGTTGATATTTTTACGAGAAAGCTCTGTAGAATAATATTTAGCCATAGCCGTGATAACTGGTGGTTTAATTCCTTTATCAAGAGCTCCACAGGTAAATACGCGCATGGCTTCGAGAGCGTAAGTTGAAGAGATGATTCTGCAAAGTGGTTCTTCAATACCTTCGAATTTACCGATTGAAACACCAAATTGTTTACGAACCACACAATGTGCACTCGCTGCACGAGCCACTAATTGAGAACCACCCACACTTTGTGCTGGGAGAGAAATTCCGCGACCAGCCGCAAGACATTCCATCAACATGGACCAACCACGACCGATTCCATCAACGCCACCCACAACTTGATCAACAGAAATGATCACATCTTTACCTTGTGTAGGACAATTGTAGAAAGGAACATTTAATGGATCATGTCTTCTTCCGATCACCACACCTGGGAGATTCGAAGGAATTAACGCCGCAGTAATACCAAGGTCTTCACCTTTTCCTAAAAGATTTTTAGGATCGCGCACTCTCACCGCTAAACCAATCACAGTCGCAATCGCTGCAAGAGTGATGTAACGTTTGTTCCAATTTAAACGAAGATAAAGTTTTCCGTCTTCACCTTTAAAAAGTTCACCACTCGAAGTGATTGAACCGGCATCACTTCCCGCTGCTGGTTCAGTGAGACCAAAACAAGGAATTTCTTCACCTGTAGCTAAACGTGGAAGATAATAATTTTTTTGAGCTTCTGTTCCGTAATGATTCAACAACTCAGCAGGTCCTAATGAATTAGGAACCATTACTGTGATCGCTGTAGTGATATTACGAGAAGAGATTTTTTTGATCACTGCAGAATGGGCAAGAGCAGAAAACTCTAAACCACCATAAGCCTTAGGAATGATCATTCCTAAAAACTTTTCTTTTTTAATAAAATCCCAAACTGGTTCTGGAAGTTCTCTTTTTTTCCAGATTTCCCAGTCATTGATCAATTCACAAAGTTTTTCTACTGGTCCATCAACAA
>JBIIER010000053.1:0-4586 GCA_044237745.1 Pseudobdellovibrionaceae bacterium | reverse complement strand
ACCTAATCGTTTTTGCACTTGAGATTCATTGAGAACTTCAACAGGAATATTTAAAGACTCCATCAGAGAAGCTGTTTTTTTTAATTCTTTGATTTCGCTCTCTGTAGAAGCTAAAGAAAAACTGCCCTGTTTTTTAAAATCAATCAAATTGTCTTGATCTTGAATAATGTGTTCTTGCAAAAGCTTAAGATTGTCTTCGCTGAACTTCCAAATGGCAGAGGCTTCGATAATCCCATGCTTACCCACGATGCGGTTAAAATGCTCCACAGAACCACAAGTGATAAAACCCGCATTGCGACCAGTGGCACCTTCGCCGATTTCGTGTTTTTCGAGGATCACAATTTTGAGTTGGGGATCTTCTTTTTTTAACCAATAGGCCGTAGAAAATCCCGCGATCCCTCCACCAATAATAACAATGTCAGCTTCTTGAACTGGTTTTTGGGCCAAATTATTTTGCCAATAAGAAACACTCATGAAGGCTCCACAGAAATATTTGCATGAGTGCCATATTCTATATGGATTTCTTGAGCCGCATGAATAGCTTTTTGTTTACAAGATTCAATATTTTCTCCACGAGCCAAAACAATTCCCATGCGGCGATAGGGGCGAGTGCTGGGTTTTTGAAACAAGCGCACATCAATCCCTTTTTGCGAAAGAGCTTGGCTCACCCCATGAATTTTATAGTCCGTAGAGTTTTGCGAAGCTAAAATCACCGCACAAGCAGCCGCCGGAGTTTGATATTGAATTTCAGGAATCGGCAACCCTAAAATCGCACGAGCATGAAGATCAAACTCCGAAAGATCTTGGGAAATCAAAGTCACCATCCCCGTATCATGAGGTCGAGGTGAGAGTTCACTAAAAATCACTTCATCTTTTGTAAGAAAAAACTCCACCCCAAATAATCCATATCCACCAAGAGCCGTCGTGACTTTTTGAGCCATGTCTTGAGCTTGAGCCAGTTGTTGCTCAGAAATACGAGCGGGGAGCCAAGACTCTTGAAAGTCTCCTCTCTCTTGTCGATGCCCAATGGGTTTTACAAAAAGAGTTTGTTGATCACGAGTGCGAATGGTTAAAAGAGTGATCTCAGATTCAAATTGAATGAATTCTTCAACGATCACTTTTTTAATATCGCCTCTCATGCCTTCGCAAGCATAGGTCCAACTTTTTGCAATATCTTCTTCTGTTCTTAATGTCGATTGCCCTTTGCCAGAAGAACTCATCACAGGTTTTACCACGCAAGGAAGTTTGATTTCTGAAAGAATTTTTTCGCGCAATTCTTGTTCAGAACTCGCATAAGCATAACGAGCCGTTCTTAATTTAAGTTTTTGCGCCGCCATTTCACGAATGGCAATACGGTTCATCGTTAAGTAGGCGGCATTGGCATTAGGGATCACTTCGAAGTTTTCTTTTTCAAGTTCTAAGAGCTTTTCAGTGCGGATCGCCTCCACCTCAGGCACGATCAAATCAGGTTGGTGACGATAAACAATTTGAGCCAACGCCTCTCCATTAAGCATATCAATGACTTCAAATTGATCAGCCACTTGGTGTGCAGGTGCATTGTGATAGTTATCTACTGCAATCACCGTGCAACCCAATCTTTTGAGCGAAATAGTGAGTTCTCGACCCAATTCTCCACTCCCTAAAAGAAGAATTTTTTTAACATGAGAAGAATTCTTAGATGAACTATTTATGTGAGATGATGTCGCTGTCATAAATGCTAGAGTCCTTAAATAATTTTTAAAATTGAGAGACTAAGATTTTTACAAATATCTAAGGTGAGGTGATTTGCTTTTGCAATTAAAAAAAGGAAAGATTGGTGTCATTTTAAATTCTAAAATATTGGATTTATAAATTGAAAATATGCGTTATTTGATAAGAACGCTCGATGGGTTTTTTCTAGACTAGACTATTCTGGACTGTACTTTTTGAGAGGTCCTTATTAATCTTAATTTGATTGAGCCTCCTTTGGACACCCGTTACGAATCTGATTTTAAAGTTGCAAAATTAGATTTTTAATGGGTGTAATTATTTCAAAACACCTTGTTTTTACAATAACTTGCAAGTTTTTAAATTTGTCGATTTCATAGTCAAAATGACATTGGTGGACTTTTTTAGAACCTCATTTATTAAAATCAATTCATAAAATCCAAATAAACTCTTTTAGGGACATCAAAAAACGGACTTTAATTTGCATTGTTTTTTTGCGACGTCACAAAGGAGAATTTATGGTGAGTTCGGTTTTGAAAAAAAGTTTAATGATGAGTCTTGTTTTGACTTTTTTATCTTCTGTTGGAGGAGCTGCTAATTCAACAACTGCACCCGTAAAAAAAGTGACAGCCGGTAAATCTCAAAAGGCTTTAGCAACCAATAAAACTCTTGAGCCTATGACCGGGGCTGATGCCACTGTCGCCAATGTTCTTTTGGAGCAACTTTTAAATTCAGTTGAAAAAGCCAGTGTTGATTTTGAAGTTCAAGGCGTGATTGATTCTGAAAAAGGATTTTTACCAGACACCTTTAAACTTACGGGACTTTCTGAATTTAATGCGGATTGGAGAGCGGCGATTCGCGTTCCAAAAACAGGGGATGAAAAAAATCAAAAAGACTCTTCATCAGATCAAATCGAAAAATTAATTCCCATCATGCACATGGATTCTAAAAGTCTTGTGACCTCAGTCAATGTGGATCAAACCAAAGATCAAACCAAAATGAATCTTGAGTTCTTTGCTCCCTACGATAAGAAAAAGAAAAAATGGAACCCTCGTCCTCTGATGGTGACAATTAGCAACCAGCTTAATAAAGCTCTTATAAAAATTAAATTCAATTGGGTTAAAGTTGAAATCGCAAAATCTGCAGATGAAACTCAACCAAGTCTTGTTAAAGGAATTTGTTCTTCAGAAAAATCACTTTTAGATTTTACAACAGGGCTTAATATTTCTGTTCCTGTTTATTGTGAATTTGAAGGGACTTATTCTGAAGCTGGTTACAATATTCGTTTTAAATATTTAAATGCTAAACCTTCAGCGACACCTTCATCGGCGCCTTCTGCGATTCCTGCAACACCTGCAAAACTTTAATAAGGAAGTTTTAAGATGCGCTTATTCAGCTTGAGGATTTTTTTAAATTTAGCGATCTTTTTAGTGGGGGGATTATGTGGAAGTTCTCTCTTTGCCATGGATCTTCCACCCTTAAATATACAAGCTGACACTCAACAACTGATTCAAGATCAAGATATTAAACTCTGGATGGTTAAAAAAGCCATTGTTGATATTGACGACCTCTTAAAAGAGCAAGGGCTTGAAATTAAATACTGCGTTTATAAAAGTGCTCGTAAAAAAGAATCGATCTCGTATCGTGGTTTAGGTGCTTGTCTTTATGAAAACTTTGTGGATTCAATGACTGTAGATTCACTTTCTGGAGTCACTTATTTTTGGCCAAAAGGCACTGAAGCACAAACCGATCCTATTGAAATCCGATGGCGTCCACCGCGTGGGGGCTTTTTAAAAATCGTGCAACAAGTTTTTGAAATGAAACTAGAAAAACCCCTCTATTGGTTGCGAGAACAAACCCATTCTAGAAAGGCTGCAGAAGGCCTTCACTTTGAAGAGTTCCTTGGGGGAGATATAGAAATCATTCTTCATGAGGACTCTAATAATAATGAGGCCCATGCAAATGGTTCAACTTCTCTGGTGGGTAAATTTCTTAAAAAATTTAAAAGGTTTCAGATTAAATTAAAACCCATGCTTCGCCAAAATGGTCTTGTGGTTTATGAGGGGCGCATCGAAGCTCTGTTAAAAAAACAAGAGCCTTTAATCAATGAGTTTGATTCTCTGGAGACACATCATAAACATCTCTCGAATCAGCACATTCTTTATTTTAATATCGAAACCAATCTGAATCTGGTGCAAATGGATCGTAAGTTCTTTTTAAAAGTTCAAAGTGATTTGAACTCCAACGAAATGCGCACGATTATTGATTCGCCCTTAGCTCAGCCCTTATCGTCTGGAGTTTTAGAATGAAATATCTTTTAGGAATATTCTTTATTCTCTGCTCTAGTTTTGCCTTTGCAATTTCGAGCATTGAACAACAGTGCACCCTAAAACCGAGTCAGCTGGGTCCAGTGGCCACCAAAATTTTAAGAAATTATCGCAAAGCCGGATTGAATTACCCTGGCAGCTCAGTGATTCGATCTGATATGGAAGTCAATTTTACTAATCAAGAAGGCGGCAATCAAATCACCGCCACCTATGAAGCCTTTGTGCGTATCGAAAAAAACGGGAGATTTTCGGCCATTCCCATCCCATTAATCACTGTGGATCTCTCTCGTGAGAGAGACATTGTTTATATCTGTGCTCATGTGGAACCCGATACTAAAAAGAATTTTTTTGTGGTGTATTTTTTAACGGGTTACAACTTGGGTAAATTTAGTTTTAGATCCATGCTGGGGGATTTTTTCTTTAACTCCGTCAAAGTTTCTCCGGTAACTTTTTCTCCGATTAGTTTTGATATGGTCGAAGGAGCTCTTGAGGGTTTGCAAAAGTATTTGCCCTTTAAAATAATATTTTTTCCGATCAAAACAGGTTTAGAAT
>JBIIER010000052.1:0-4813 GCA_044237745.1 Pseudobdellovibrionaceae bacterium | reverse complement strand
TTGATGTCTCATTGGCTGGTATTGGGTGCTATTTATTTATATTTGAAGGCCATTAAACAAGAGAGTTTTAAGTTATTAGATTATGGCCATGCTTTATTTTTGATGATTTTTTCGATTGGAGATCACCCTTACTTATTTGCCATCATCACTCCTCTCATAGTTATGAGCCTTTTATTAGGGCCTAATAAGAAGGCTGAAAAAGTAAGTTTTTTGGTGGTTTTTGGAATTTGTTTTTTATTTACTTTTAAGTTTTTAGGCTTTGCAGGAGTCAAAGATCCGCGCGGTGATGATTTTGGTGCATTTGGAACCGATTTATTAGGTTTATTGAATTCTTATGGCACGTCAGTTTTTTTACCTAAATTAAAAAGCTTTTGGGGGCAAGTTGAAGGCTTTTGCTACATGGGCCTCTCAATGATTGGGCTACTTTTTTATACTTTTAAGGATCTCAAATTATTAGTTAAAAAGATCTGGTCGCAATCTCTTGCGCACAAAATTCTCATATCACTGCCTTTTTTATTTATTATTTATGCTATGGGCTCTCCAATACGTTTTGGCGGGAACCCAATTCTTTACCTCCCCTTTTATAAATGGATAGAGCCACTACCTACGATTTTTAGAGCCACTGGCAGATTCATATGGCCTGTTTATTATTTGTTAACCGTGGCCATTCTGTATTGTTTTGATAAGAAAAATATTCAATACCGCAAGTACCTTGTTAGTGCTTTGGTAGTTTTACACTTTATTGAGTTTATCCCGCTCTATGGTTTGATTAAAAATCCCCATTTTTATGAAGATAAAAGTTATAGCCAAGTTAAACTTGATCACTTACCTGAAGCCAATGGAGATCAGCGGGTGATTGAGCTTTACCCACATGTGGTTTCGATATTTTGTGGATTTGAACCAAAGCAATGGACTATGGAGGAATGGGGTAAAGTCATGCTCGCCCTTACTCGAAAAGGATGGTCGGTCAATTCGGCTGTCGGAGCCCGGATTTCTCCCGATGCTATTGCTGATTGCAAAGCACTTAATTTAAAAGAATTTGAAGCAAAGGCAAATGCTCCATTTTATTTAGTAAAAGAAGATTCTAGTAATTCAAAAATTGAAAATCTGTTGAGGAATAATCAATTTTCAAAATATGAAATCTTACCTAAAATTTATCTGATGTTAAAAAATTTATAGAGAGTTTTGTCCGAGTTTTTAAACTTTTGCTGGGTGAAATTCTTAATTCTAAGACAAAAACTAAGGCAAATTGCTTCTAATAGCGTTTATTTTGAGATGAAGTTGGCAACCATCTTGCTCTAGCCCTTATTACCAATAAGGAGAAGCTAGATATGTCTCAGGACAACTGCAATAACGAAATTTCGATCCAAAAATTTATCAAAATCACTTCGAAATTAAATGCTGATCTCACCCTCTATGGACTTGATCCCAATGAGTGGATGCTTAAACAATATAACGACAACCTTTTTATGCTCGTAAATCTAAAAGACCCTAATTTTAAAATTATGGGTGTCATCGAAAAAAAAATGAACCTTGATTATAAATGGAATTATCTTGAGGTCGTTTCCTTGTAACACTTCTCACTACACTAACTTCTATAAATATAAAGTACCAGGGATGGTACTTTGATTTATAAGTTTTTTAGTGTCTCAATATATGAATTAGCATCGTTGCTAAACCAATCTATTGAACCAACAATCTTTTTTTGGAATTTTAAGTTCTTACTAAAGATATAAGACTCAGGCATTCTGCTGATCAGATACTTTTTTGAGATCTCATTATTAGAATCTAATACGATTTTGATATTTGGATTATTTAAACCGGGGAAGCTCTTTAAAAAAGAGCTCACATCGCCCTCATTAGAGTCCGTTGAGACCGCAACCAATACAATCTCACCCTTATATTTTTCGACGAGCCTAATGAGCGAGGGGATCTCTTCTACGCAGGGAGAACACCAAGAGGCCCAAAAGTTAATGATAACAATTTTATCTTTGAAGCTAGAGAGGGAGTATTTTTCTTGAGGGTTTTTAAAGATTGAAAAATCAAACTCTACAGCACCCTTAGTCTCTAAATTATTAAGAAACTCATGAGCCTTTGAAGTCGATTCATTGGTAAAATTTAATTTATCTTTGAAAGAAAACAATACCAAAACGCAAACAACAACAGCAATCAATGCTCTAGTGTATGTGTTCATACAATGGACCCCTTTAGATAAAAAAAATCCCTAAAGGTTCACTTTAGGGATTCTATTTTTTCAGAAAGAAAAAGAACTATGCTCTTGAAGCAGTTCTGCTTTTCTTTTGAATTTTGCTAACAGCTTTCTTTTTTGCTTTAGCAGCAACTAGAGGACTAACAACTTTTTTTGCTTTAACAGCTTTATCAGCAGTTTTAGCATCTTTAGTTTTAGCTTCTTTAGTTTCTACAGCAGCATCTTTAGCTTTAGTGTAGTCATAATCAACTAATTCAATGAAAGCCATTTCAGCAGAATCACCTGGTCTTTTACCAGTTTTGATGATTCTAGTGTAACCACCTGGTCTATCAAAAAATCTTTTTGATAAATCATCAACGATTGTTGAAACAGTTTCTTTGTTTGGGAATCTAGATAACAAGAGTCTTCTAGTAGCTAAACCTTCTTTTTTACCTAAAGTAATAGCTTTTTCTACATGTCTTCTTAATTCTTTAGCTTTATCTACAGTAGTAGAAATACGTCCGTGCTCAACTAGAGAAGCAACAAGCCCTCTTAACAAGGCTTTTCTTGGCCCTGATTTTCTACTAAAATGTTTTACTTTTCTTTTATGTCTCATTGGAAACTCCAGTTAATAACAGATTATTGCTGCTCACGTTTTTGTGGCGGGATATTTGGATCCCAACCAACTGGCGGCCAGCCTTCGATTTTCATGCCTAGGCCAAGACCCATTTCAGTCAAAATTTCTTTAATTTCATTTAAAGATTTTCTTCCGAAATTTTTAGTCTTAAGCATTTCAGCCTCAGATCTTACTACCAACTCACCAATGTATCTTATATTTGCATTTTTAAGACAATTAGCGCTTCTTACTGATAGCTCAAGATCATCAACAGATCTAAACAAATTATCATTCAACATAGGATTTTTTAGATCCCGCATTTCTTCGTTTGGTTCCATCGTCTCATCAAAAGTCATGAAAATTTGGATTTGCTCTTTCATGATTTTTGAAGCCAATGCAACTGCTTCTTCAGGTTTTAAAGAACCATCAGTCCAAACTTCTAAAACCAATGAATCGTAATCAGTTCTTTGACCAACGCGAGCGTTAGCAACAGAATAGTTTACTTTTCTGATTGGGCTATGGATTGAATCCACGCCAATAAAACCAACTGGCAAATCGCCATCTCTTTGTTCTGCAGAAACATATCCTCTTCCGTAGGAAACGATAATCTCAGCAGTAAAAGTAGCGTTAGCACCCAAAGTTGCAATATGTTGGTTTAAATTCAACACATCAATTTTATCGTTAGACTGAATATCAGCAGCCGTTACAACGCCAGGACCTTTTTTATGAATTCTCAAAACTTGAGGCTCTGAATTGTATTGTCTAAATCTGACTTCTTTTAAATTCAAAATAATATCAGTTACATCTTCAAGTACGTCAGGGATAGTAGTGAATTCATGAAGAACACTATCAAATTTAACTGCAGAAACTGCAGAGCCCATCATAGAACTTAAAAGAATTCTTCTTAAAGAGTTCCCAAGAGTAACGCCAAAACCTTTTTCAAGAGGTTTTACGCTAAACTTAGCATAATCTTCTCTTAATGAATCCCGATCAACCTCAAATCCTTTAGGCTTAATCAAATCTCTCCAAAATTTATAGTAGTGCTCCTGCATAATACCCCCGGGTTAAAACTATCTAGAATAGTACTCAACGATCATGTTTTCTTCAACAGGAAGAGTGATCTCATCTCTAGTAGGATAGTCTTTCACAGTCCCTTTAAAAGCACCGTGGTCAGCTTCGATCCAAGCTGGAACTTGGCGACGAGCTACTCCCTGCATAGAAGACAAGATTCTGATGTTTTCTTTGCTATCTGGAGCAATTTCAACAACATCACCCTTTCTTACTAACATACTAGAAATATTAGATCTCTTACCATTCAAAAGTACATGATTATGTGAAACAATTTGTCTTGCTTCTTTTCTTGAACTAGCAAAACCCATTGAATATACTACATTATCCAATCTCAACTCTAGAATTTTTAAAAGAGATAGACCAGTAACTTCTTTTGACGCATCAGCAGAACTGAAATATCTTCTGAATTGTTTCTCAGAAACACCGTAATATCTTTTAGCTTTTTGTTTTTCTCTTAATTGCAAAGCGAATTCAGAGAATTTCAATCTTTGTTGACCATGTTGACCTGGAGGATAAGGTCTACGATCAAAAGAACACTTATCAGAAAAACATCTGTCACCCTTGAGAAATAACTTTGTATTTTCTCTTCTACACAACTTACATGCACTTACTTTTGCACAGCTCACAAATACCTCTTATTATAATATTAAATTATTAGATACGTCGTCTTTTTGGTGGACGACATCCGTTGTGTGGAATTGGAGTTACGTCTTTTAATGAAAGAACACGCATTCCAGCAGCAGCCAAGGCTCTAATTGCCGGTTCACGACCAGCTCCAGGACCTTTTAGGAAAACATCAACAGATCTCATTCCTGCATCCATAGCTTTTTTAGCTGCATCTTCTGCTGCCATTTGAGCTGCGAACGGAGTACCTTTTCTGCTTCCTTTGAAACCCAAGTGACCTGCTGAAGACCAAGAAACAGTGTCTCCTGATGGAT
>JBIIER010000051.1:0-4852 GCA_044237745.1 Pseudobdellovibrionaceae bacterium | reverse complement strand
GCTCTTAATCATAAACTTCTGACTTTTGAAGTCGATGATAAAAAGTATAAATTTAAAAATGTGTATTCTCGTGCTTATAATTTTTTAAACTTGCTTGTTTATGATTTAAGAAAACTTGAAACCGATACGGTGATTCAACTCGGACGGCACTATGAAACAACTCGAGCCGATCGAAAACTTGATAAATCAACCTTATTGGATGAGTTTTTTAAACTCCGAGAATCAGAAAATCAAAAAGACCTTTTTAAATATGTGACGAGTGAAAAACTTGTTCAGCAATTAGATCAATTAGGCCTTTATTCAATGCCAGAGTTTTTAAAGGACATCGAACAAATCGGGCAAAGAGAAAATATGAGTTTTAATCTGCGAAAACAGATTATGATGACCTTATTGATCAGAGAGGCCAATAAAAAGTCTGATTGGCCAATCCGAAAAATTTTAATTCCATTAAATGACAGCGAAAAAACCCAAATGGCTTCAGAAATTCATCAATGGTCTAAGTCTTCGGATCAGAGAAAAAACAGAGCCATTCAAGAGATTAATTACGTATGGAGAATGGCCTTTGTTAAAGGTGATTATAAAACAATTGAAAACTTTATTGATCTAAAATTATTTGATCTTAACAAACGCAATGAAAGCGGATTCTCACCGTTATTGTATGCTCTTTATCACCGCAATGAAAATTTAATAAAATGGTTTCTCAATCAACCAGACATTGATTTAGAAAGTAAAAACAAATTTGGAATGAATGATCTTGAGTGGGCTGTTCATTCTGGTCTCGGTGATCTCCCCATTTTAAAAAAGTATGAAAGCAAAATTGCCAACTTTAATAATCCCCCACAAGAACGAAACGCCGATGGCAGCCCCATTATTGAGTTTGTTAAAATTCCAGCAGGAAGCTTTAAAATGGGCACCTCAGTCTTAAGAGGCACAACTTGGGCCCCAGTCACCATAACTCGAGATTTTGAAGTCTTGTCGGTTAAAACCACTCGCAAAATGTGGGCAGATTTAATCAAGCTTTCTGCGAAGCATTTAAAAGGATCTCTGACCCTCAATCCCACACCCTTTCAAAGTTCCTTTCAAAATTTAGTGGCCTTAACTAAAAAGTTTATCAGCAAGTATCAAGTCAAAGGCAATAATTACGATTTTAGTTCTGATGGAATTCCGATAGATCATATTTCTTTTGAAGAAGTTCAATCCTGGTTAACAACAGCAAATATTTTATCCAATTTAGAGGTTCCAGAAGTTCAGGATGCCCTCAAAGCGATTTTTCCTGATCATGAAATGGGATACATCTATAGATTGCCGACAGAAGCCGAGGCTATGTTTGTGACGACCAATCGTGGGCTTTCTCTCACGTGGTTTTCACAGGGGCATTCAGACTGGTTGGCTTATTCATGGTTGGCTTTTAATTCTAAAGATGAAATCCACCCAGTGGGTCAAAAAAGACCTCTGATGATCAATGGGCATCCTATTTATGATGTGCAGGGTAATACTATTGATTGGGTTTCGGATTGGTATCACGACAGATTAAGGGGTGGAGTGAATCCACAAGGTCCTGAGGGTGGCAAAGCTCACGTTAAGTTAGGTGCGGGCTTTGGGGATTCCCCAGGAACTGTTACAAGAAGAGAACGATTTCTCTTTATTGAGCCGAGCGATATCAGCAAATCTTCTCCAGAACGATTCGAGGGTCTAGGTTTTAGAATTCTTAGAGAGAAACCTCTTCCTTAATGCGAGGGTGTTTCTGCACTTTGAATGATCCATTCAACAAGTTTAGGATGGGGAGCCAGCATATTTGCTGTAAACCTGTAATTGAGTCCTTGAAGCCTTTCGATCAAACCATCTTCAATTCCACCAGGCGCTAAGAGGACAGGAATAATAATAGGTTTAAGATTTTGTGAATTAAGCTCATTCACTTTTGCTCTTAATTGTTCAGTTCGTTGTTTGCGTATGGGTGGAAGAGCATCATCTCGGAGAGTGAGAGCACTTAAATCACCGATGTGTTGTCCTTGATTTTGAATTCTTTGTTGGAGTCTTTCAAGGTGTGTTTTAAGATCTTGTTGCCATTTTAATTCAAGAGCATCCCCAAAGGGGCCATGAGCCACAAAAATAAATCCTTCATGTTCTAAATTTTGAGAACTCTCAAATAATCTATCCCATAAAATATCTGTTAAATGGATATGATCATCAAGACTCTTTTTAAATTCCACTTTTTGAATGGACTCCGGAATTTTTAAGGGACTCACATTTATCGGAAAAGATTTAGAAGTGGTTTGATGAAACATATATTTTTGCACTTCAATCACTTCGCTATGGCTACTTACAAAGAGAGGAATCACTCTGAGTTCACAAATCCCTTGTTGAGCCAAGAGATCAATTCCCGCCTGAAAGGATTTTTGATCCCACATTCCAAAAGCCACTTCTACCGGAAAGTGAATTTGCTTTTTTGTTTCCTCTACTAAATTAAGAACAGTTTGCTCCCATAGAGGAAGAGGTTCTTGTGCAAAGGGGATATTTTGTAATGAGTGATGGCCCTCGTGTGAGTTTTGATGATGGCTACCGTGGGCTAAAATTAAAATTCCAGGATGATTTGAACATAAGTCATTTGCACCTGCCTGAGCAGTTAAAATCACTATGAATAAACTCAATTTTAAGATTTTGCCGATGTACCAAGATATCATGTTTAGAGTTCCCCTTTTGAAGTTTTTTTTTCTAAATAGTTAATAAAGCTTTTAACAACAGGACAAATTTTTTTATGAAAAGTAGAATCACAATGAACAGACAAGGATTGAGCATCTTTGACGATAAAGAGAAGATGATAATTGAGTTTTTGAAAAGATTTGCGATCCATCATAATAAATTCCTTTCCATGGAATTAAAGAACTGAATCTCAAGTTAGATGAAAGATTTTAAGGATGGCAAATAAAAGAAGTTCTATTTTGATAATTGGAAATTTACTGAAATTTAAATGATAATTAATTGAAAATTTAAAAAATATAAAGATTAAAGTCTAGCTGAATAAGAATTCTCGTTTGTGATAAAAAAAAACCCAGAACGAGGAGATTTGTCATCCACTCAATTCTGGGTTTATTAACGGAAATTACTTTTTAGTAATTAAGCATTAATCGTTATCGTTGCCGTTTCCGCCACCGTTGCCGTTGCTTCCATTGCCACCGCCGTTGCCGTTGCCATTTCCGTTATTTCCATCACCGCCGTTGCCGTTATTTCCATTATTGCCGTTATCGTCGTCATCATCATCATCATCACCAGATCCGCCGCCGCCAGAGTTGTCATCTGAACCACCGCCAGATCCTCCGCCTCCAGAACCGCCGCCTGAACCACCTTCTTCTGAAGTGTCTGAGATAGACCAGTTATCGCCACTGTCATCAGCACCTGAACTGTTTTCTTCAATTTTAGTGTATGTGCACATTTCAGCACCGTGACGTTGCCATTTTCTTAAGTTTTTAATTTTAAAAGTAGAATCTGCAGCACCGTTGTTTTCTTTAAAGATATAACGAATTCTGCAAAAGCGTGGAGCGCTTGTGCTGTTTGAAGTGATTGAAGTGTTGATAAGATCTGAAGCTGCGCCAATTGTAGTAACGCTTGATTGAGCATTGAATTCAGAACTTGGTCCACCTGCTGCAGCATTGTTCCAGTTGTTGAAAATAGCTTCGTTCGCTAAGGTATTGTACTCGTCACCAACATTTGAAGTTTGGTATTTTCCAGATCCTTGAACGTCACAAATAGTCACAGCTTGAACTGAAAGATCAGCTAATTTTGTATATTTAATACCTGATGGATTCATTGTTAAGCCTTTGCGACCATCTCCAAATCCATCGCTGTAAGGGTGATCATCACCATAATTTACAGAATTAGAAATAAAATCAGTTGCCGAAGCTTGAGCAAGTAATGAGAAGTTAGTTGTGATACCATCTTCACTGTACTCCATTTGTGGACCTTTAAAACAAACGTCAACAAAGTATTCTGCACCGTAAAGTTCTGAACCAAGTTTAAAAGATAAATTTTTAATTCTTGTTCCAAAAGCATCAGTATGATTCACAAGAGTTTCATAATTGCTATGTCCAGCTTGTTTATTAACAGCTGTCCAAGTTGAACTCCAAAAACCACCATCATTGCTAGTGCTAGCAGCATTCCAACGATTGTAAGAAGCTGACATATAATCCATTAAGTATTCGCCACCTTGAATACCTGTACAAACACAACGAGTGTCACAAGCATTGCCTGTACAAGCTTGAGGAGTACATGCAGTCTGAGTGTTTTCAAAATAACAAACTTGATGTTTGGTATCTTCGTGTCTCAAACCAGCATTACATGCGTAAATTTCTGGTCCAGAACTAAAAGTTTTAAATTTAAAATTTAATGAAATCGCATTTGCATTATGCGCCATCATTAAAAGTACTGCTGATGCAGTCAGTGCTCTTAAGCGTTTAAACATTTCTCTCTCCTTTAAGGTTACTTTCGTAAGCGTTTTTTTTAATTCAAATTTTTTATTTGCTCGCTGCATTTAGCAGTGTGATTTTTATTTGCAATGAGATTTTTTTAAGGGGGTGTCGAGGTTATTGACTCAGCAAAAGTAAGCCTTACAAATCTTTTTGTGAAATTTAAAATTTGCAGTCAAACCCTAGGTCTACTCGATATTAAATTGGAAAGATTCAGTGACAAAATTAGGCTTATGTATAAAAGTAGGGTGTATTTTTGTGTGAAATAATTTTTATTGCGAGTAAAATATTCTAAAAATAACCTGCTAAGCCCAAGTCATTCACGCTCACATAAAGTGAAATTAGTTTTTATCAAGCTTTTTATACAAAAAATGAATTAGGAATCATCTAGT
>JBIIER010000015.1:0-77398 GCA_044237745.1 Pseudobdellovibrionaceae bacterium | reverse complement strand
CAATCAGGTGCATCCAATAAAAGTTCATGACCCGCCGTCGGGTGAATCTCTAACGGACAACTCCAACTTTCAGAAATTTTTTTGCTGCAATGGTAAGACACCATGCGATCTTTGACCGCCGTTAAAAACAATTTGGGGATTTCAGGAGAAGGGTCTTTGAGAGGCCAAGAAGTCCGAGAAGCAGCAACCAGTTGTCTTCCAATATTGAGAGGAGACACTGGATTTTTATCAAAATCTTCAGCAAAAACTTGGGCCCATTTTTTTAAATGAGGAGTGGTGTTGGTTGTGAGTCTTAAAATATTAAGTTCTCTCTCATAAGAGGATTTTTTTTGGCCAGATTGAATTAAAGTTAAAATTGCATTTGGTTTGATTCTATCAAAAATTGGTGAGTGTCCTTTGCTCGATGAATTAATAAAAACCATTGAGGCGATTTCGTGAGGAGCTTGTTGCAACCATTCAGCAGCAATCATGCCTCCTAAAGAAAGAGCAAGCACATTGTACTTGGGATGAGATTCATGATCAGGATCATTTTTTAAAAACTCTCGGAGATCCGCCACTGCGCTTTGAAGGTTGAGAGGTGAAGACTCTTTGTATCTGGAGCCGCAACCTGGGAGAGTCCAATGAATGATTTCATCTTGAGGGAAGTGTTGTTTCCAAATGGAATCAAAATCTCCCCAATGAATAGGAGAACGTCCTAGACCTCTTAAAAAAATCCATTTCATAGTGCCTCCTTGTCCTCCACGGATTTTATCCTCAGAATCAGGAACATGGCAATGACTGTGCACAATGCTGCAAGATATCCCACGTAATTATAATGGAGAATCATTCCCTCAGGACTTTGAATAATGATGAGACCTGCCAAGAAGGATGAAAAAGCACTAGCCACCTGTTGCACAGACGACGTGATGCTCATAAAACTGCCACGTTTTTGCGGAGTGCTTGTGGTTGTAATCAGTGCCATAGCTGGAATCATTCTACCGCCCGTGCAAACAAAAAATAAAGCGGCCCCAGCAAGGATGATCCACAGTGGAGTTTGTCCTAATTGAGTCATAAATAAAATAACAGGAATTGAAATCGTTGATGTGATTAAAAAGATTTTACGTTTGCCGATTTTATCAGAAAGTCTTCCAATCATCGGCGAACTAAAGATCGTAAAGCATCCGCCCACTAAATAAATCAAAGGGAGTTGCGCCTCTTGCAGTCCTGCATTAGCCACAAATGTAGAGCTTAAAAAGGGGATCACAGTAAACTGACCTAATATGAGGATAAATAAAAAAGTCAGTGCTAAAACTTGATTTGGATTGGCTGCGATTCCAATCACATTGAGTAGGGGATTTTGATGTTGATGAGGCCCTTTGAGATGTTGATTCATGGAAGGGAGAGTAAATCCAGCCACAAAAATTATCAAAAGACTTATGAGTCCTAAAAAAACAAAAGGGGCGTGCCAACTAAAGTGATTGGCTAAAAAGAGACTCATGGGAACACCCATGATGGAAGCAAAAGAAAACGAAGTCATGAGGATTCCCATTGCAGAACCTCGACGGGAACTTTCAAAGGAATCACTTAAGACAGAAAGTATTAATGAGTTCAAAACTCCACCAAAAACTCCCGTCAGTGCGCGTGAAAATAATAAGCTTGAATACTCTTTACTAAGAGCACAAGACAGAGTGGCAAGAGCAAACCCTACATACACAAAGAGCAGGGCTTTTTTACGATCATATTTATCAATAAAAAAAGAAGCTAATAAGCCACTGAGTCCAGCTGCAAAATTATAGGATGAAACTAAGAAGCCAAATTTTTGTGGGGGAATCGAAAACAGCCGCATGATCTGAGGCCCAAGGGGCATCATAATCATAAAATCCACAATATGACTAAATTGAATTATGGCAAGAATTGCCAATAATATTTTTTCTTTTCGATTAAACACAAAGGGACTTCTTCCTAGCTAATAGATTGCATGATGTCAGGATTAAAGAGTTGCGTATTATTACGGCCATTTCTTTTAGCGTAATAAAGAGCACGATCCGCGCACTCCATAAGATCCTTTTCATTGCTTGCATGAGCAGGGCAAAGTGAAACACCTAAGCTAGCAGTCACTTTTAAAACTCCGAACTCTTCTGTTGGCAATCCAATGGACTCAATACTATGGCGCACGCGATCAGCAGCCGCTTTAACAGTTTCTGGAGTGATTCCCATCATGATGACTGAGAACTCTTCTCCCCCAAAACGAGAAGCAATATCTGTGGTTCTTAAAGCTGATTTAATTTGTAAAGCCACATGTTTAAGAACTTGGTCACCGAGTTGATGCCCGTAAGTATCGTTGAATTTTTTAAAGTGATCGATATCAATAATAATCAATCCAAAAATAGATTGGTTGCGAAGACTGCGGTTGATTTCGCTCTTCAAACTGGTTTGGAAGTATCTATTATTATAGAGTTTTGTTTTTTCGTCAGTAATAGATTTGTAATAAAGAACTTCGTTATCAAAAGTTACAGAGAGTTGTCGAACAAGCGAACCAAGGAGAGCAAGGTCAGTTTGTTTGAGGGGTTCAATATTGATATCATGTTCAAAAACAATAAAACCCAATGGAGTGTTCTTACCTTGTAAAAAGAGACAATAAAAAGTGGAGTCTTCTTTTTGAAGAATTAAAGGCTCTTCTTTTAAAATATTCACTGAGAGTTCATTGTTTAAAAGATTTTGAGTTCTTACTTTGAGTTCGTTATTATCAACGACACCTGATTTATCTAAACAAGATTCAATTCTAAATGTAATTGGCGATTTAGCCTCTTCAGAAGTAAAAAAGTAAGATTGTTTAAAGTTAAAAATTTGATTCGTTTTTTTAAGAGCTAAATTTAAAATGCTATCTTCTCCAGTTGAGGAATTAATCAACGAGGAGATTTCGAGTAAAAAAGAAACTTCAAAAAGTTTTCTGTCTAATTGTTGGATTACATTCTCTTTAGCGCCCAATTCTTTGCGGTATTTAATTTGGAGATTTTTTTCGAGAGTGATGTCTCGAAAGTAAAATTGAAATTGGTTTTCATTCAAAAGTTGTAATGAGTACTGGCAATGAACCGGTTTAGAAGAATGAGTGTCAAAGACAAGTTCGTCATAAGGAGTGGCTTCGCCGACTTCTTTTAAGTGATCTAATTTTTGAAGAAACTCGGGTTTAAGGTTCACATAATCTGTGATTTTTTTGCCGACTTTTAAACGCTTGTGGGGAATATCAATAAGGTTCGCAAATGATTCATTGGTGTAAAAAATATTGTGTTCACGATCAATAATTAAAACACCATCTAACATATTATCAAAAACATGAATGTTCACATCGACCTCATTTATTCTAATTAGAAATTACTCCTCATATTATATGAATAAATGTGGGGCTGAGATAGAGGAACGCATTGTGTGAAGCTGAACTCTAGACCTTGGACTGAGTTTTTGAATAAAAAAAAGCCATTCCCGACTCACGAAGTGTGTTTGGGGAATGGCTTTTAAGAAATAATTTTATTGTTTTAAAAATTCAAATCGAATTTTTAAAAATTTTAATTAACCAATCATTGCAATCAATTGAGCAATCATTAATGAAACAACGCTCATTACTTTGATCAAGATCGCAATACCTGGACCAGATGTATCTTTGAATGGATCACCAACTGTATCGCCGATAACCGCATTTTTATGAACATCGCTTCCTTTTTTATGTCCAGGAAGTCCGCCTTTTTCGATGAATTTTTTAGCGTTATCCCAAGCGCCACCTGCGTTAGCCATAAATGTAGCCATAGTTGCACCCACAGCTAAAGCACCCGCAAGAGTTCCTGCAAGAGCTGCAGGGCCTAAGATAAATCCGGTTGCAACTGGAGCAAGAATAGCGATCATACCTGGTAAAATCATTTCGTTCAAAGCAGCATGAGTTGCAATGTCCACGATTTTAGCTGGTTCTGGTTCAGCTTTTCCTTGGAGAAGACCTGGGATTTCTTTAAATTGTCTTCTGATTTCATCTACGATTTTACCAGCAGCACGACCCACAGCAGTCATTGTTGTGCTACCTACTAAGAATGGAAGAATTGAACCGATAAGGATACCGATCAATACGCCAGAGTTAGTGAGTTCAAGAGAGATTTTTTCTTTTCCACCTAAAAGACGGAAATGATTTACTTCCATATTGAATGCAGAGAAAAGTGCTAACACAGTTAGGATCGCAGAACCGATTGCGAAACCTTTTCCGATAGCTGCCGTTGTATTACCAACAGCATCTAACTCATCAGTGATCGCACGAACATCAGGACCAAGGCCCGACATTTCAGAAATACCACCCGCATTATCAGCGATAGGACCGTAAGCATCCACAGTCATAACAACTGCAGTTCCGCCTAACATTCCCACTGCAGAAAGTGCAATACCATAAAGACCTAATGCACGGTCAGCAAAGTAAGCTACAACCACAACGATAAATGTTGGGATCGCAACTGATTCCATACCCACAGCAAGACCACGGATCACGCCCGTAGCAGCACCAGTCATATTAGCTTCAGCTACTAAACGGATTGGTTTTGCAGCAGTGTAGTACTCAGTAATAAGACCAATAAGAGCTCCACCAAAGGCACCTGCAGCAAGAGCTACAGTGATGCTTTGAGTAAGACCAAAACTTGGAAGAATCACATAAGCAGCCGCTGTTAAAATAAATGGAGGCACAATTAAGGCGCTTCTTAAAACAGTTGCAGGAGAAGATTTAGAAAACAATCTGCAAACAAAAATAACTACGATTGAAATCAAAAGACCAAGAGTAGAAAGTAGGATTGGAAGTCCTAAAGCCCATGATTTTTGAGTGGCAGCATCGATAGCTGGTAAAAGTCTTTCGAGTTGATCTGCAGGAAGTGTGAATGCAATCGCCATTGCAGAAACAATAGCCGCAACCATTGATTCATAAATGTCTGCGCCCATACCAGCAACGTCACCCACATTGTCGCCCACATTATCAGCAATAACGCCTGGGTTACGTGGATCATCTTCAGGAATACCTTCAATCACTTTTCCAGCGATGTCAGCACCTACGTCAGCAGCTTTAGTGTAAATACCGCCACCGATTCTTGCAAAAAGTGCGATCGAGCTTGCGCCCACTGCAAATGAGTGAAGAATCGTGCTTACGATTTCTTGACCTTGGAATACATAATAAAGAAGACCTAAACCTAACAAGCCAAGACCAGCTACAGAAAGACCCATCACGGCGCCGCCGTCGATTGCAGTCAAAAGAGCTAAACCTTTTACGTTGCTAGTAGCAGCTTGGGTAGTTCTTACGTTTGCGTAAGTTGCTGCTTTCATACCAAAGAAACCTGCTAATAAGCTGAGGAAAGCACCAAATACAAAAGATCCAGCAGCTAACCAGCCAAGAGAAAGACCGATCAAAGTTCCAACTACGATAGCGTAGACAGAAAGCCATTTATATTCGCGCACAAGAAACGCCATAGCGCCTTCGCGGATATATTGTGCAATACGGTTCATAGTTTCGTTGCCAGATGGTTGTGATTTAACCCTGAAATACAGGAATAAAGCAGCAATCAATCCAACACCACTTGCAATCATAGGTGCAAGTAAAAGTGATGAGTTTAGCATTATGTATTCTCCTTAAAAAAATGACGATCTCGGATGAGATGATCTTTAAAAATTCCAAGCGGAAAACCTACGAGAGGGCACACTCAGTGTCAACTAATGATTGAGTTTTTTAGGGTTTTTAAGCCTCATATGAGAAGTTGATGAGGCTTGTTAGTTATTGATATTTCCCAATATTTTACTTTTTTTTGTCATCTACGTTAAGGGCTCTTAATAAAGGTGGAACGGTGTAGGCATCCAAAGAAGTAATATCATCTAAAGTGACGAACTCATAATCCTCTTCAATTAATTTAGGGATCAGGATTTCTACCATTTCTGAAGAATTCATAGTGATATCATGAATCAAAATAATCCCACCTTGATGTCTATTCGTTTCAGCTAAATAACCCTCAGCACATTTATCTGGAGTGAAATTATATTTTGAAGACCAGCAAGACCAGTCTGCAGCTGCTAAAATTTTGCCATTTTTATCAAGCGTGACTTCTCCGCCGATATCCCAAAAAATGGGGCCAACGTATTTAGAAAGAACAGGGTCATTATTGAGCAGATCAGGATGAGTTGAAAGCCATGATCCAAAGGGAGCTCTAAAATAAAGTTTATGAGTCGGATCCGCATAAGTAGAAATATAATGATGAGTTTTGCCTAAATCAGAGAGGATTTTTTTACTGCTCTCTTTGCCATCTTTATAAGCAGAGCCTCTCAGGTTGTTGTGTTCATAAGAGTGATTAGCAAGAATGTGACCTTCTTCTTTCATACGGCGGAGAATTTCTGGGTGGCCAGCAGCTCTCATTCCCAACATAAAAAATGTGGCTCTAATATTATACTTTTTAAGTGTGTCTAAAATGGCTTCGGTAGATTGAGCAGCGGGGCCATCATCAAAAGTAAGAACAATTTTTTTAGTTCCTCTTAACCCAAACTGAGTGATGTTTTTAGTGGCAAAAAAAGAATCATAATCTGCAGAAGTTAAATAAGAGCGTGAGTGAATTTTAGGAATTGGATTTGAAAATAAGTCTTCGCGTGCAAAAGAACTTTGAGTTGAAAATAGAGAGCTGATTAAAAAAAATGAACTTAAAACTTGCGTCGATTTGATTTTGATTAAAGATTTTTTCTTAAGGAACAAAAAGTTTTTTGAAATCATTCGCATGCAGGCTCCTCAGTGTGGCTAAAATTCTTAATTTGGGGCTACTGACGCGGTTAATAATATGGAAGATTCTCTAAATACACCACAACGTGTCATCTTGAAAATTTTGGAAAAACCTCAGGACTTTGATCTGAAATTAATTCATAAAAATGAGGTCTAGGAGCCAAATACAAAGAATTTATTTCACAAAAAAAAATCAAAAAATTTCTTTTGAGCGCATCTCAAAAATTAAAAAAACAAAATTAAGCTATTATTTTCTTTAAATAAATCAAGGGGCGTGATCTGTTCTTTGGAAGATCTATTTTTCAGAGGGGGAGCAACATGATTAAAAATAGAAATCTAATGAAAGCAAGTTCTTGGGGGGCCGTGTTATTATCATTCACTTTAGCAGCAGGAGGAGCCTCTGCGGGTGAATTAGTAAAACTTAAGTCTGGTGCATTACGCCTAGATCAACAGTCATTTTTTTCAACAACTTTGAATACATCTGCACCAGCAAATTTTATTGTTCAATTCAATAAAACTGCGACTGCAACTGATAAAAAAATGCTGGTAAATTTAGGTGCTAAAATTTACTCTTATTTGCCAGATGATGCTTACCTTGTGAAAGCAACTCCAGATATTTTATCTCAATTCAAAAAAAATAATCCTAATGTAAAAGGTTTTGCACTTTACAGCGCAGGATTCAAAATGAGTCCTCAATTTAACAATATGAGTGTTTTTAATTCACAAAAAACACGTGCGCTTTTAGTTAAAACTTTTGAAGCACAAGATGCAAGAGAGCTTGCTCAAGCAGCCCAAAAAATGGGTGCTACAAAAATTTATGCTGATGGAAAATTCTTAAGACTGCAACTTCCTGATAATGCTCTTTGGAACTTTGCTCAAAATTCAGGTATCGAATTTATTGAGCCTTATTTTGAAATGGAAACTTTTAAGGATTTGATTGCAAATTCTGATGTTTCTCTTTTTGCTTATAAAGGTGATTACTCTGATTTAGATGGTTACCAATCTGGAACAAAAGTAATGGATTTTGAGGCGGCATGGGCGGCTGGTTTTACTGGAAAAGGTCAAATCGCTTCTATGGCTGATACAGGTCTTGATACTGGTGATATGGCAACCATTCACCCAGATTTTACAGGAGCTATTCCTACAGGTTTTTTCTTTGGTCTTTTTGCTAAATCTTGGGAAGATCCAATGGGCCACGGTACTCACGTTGCGGGTTCAATCGTAGGACGCGGAACTCATTCAAATGGTCTTCTAAAAGGTGGAGCTTATGAAGCTCAATTTATTCCTGAAGGCATGTGGTCTCCAATGGCTGAGAACTTAACAGTTCCACCAAAATTAGATAAATTATTTGATTCTGCGTACAAAGCAGGAGCACGTATTCACTCTAACTCATGGGGTTCACCAAAAAGTTTAGGCGCTTATGATGCTTTCGCATCACAAGTGGATGAATATGTATGGAACAACGATGACATGTTAATCGTATTTGCTGCCGGAAACTCTGGAACAGATATGGATAAAGATGGTCGTATTGATCCAGGATCAGTCAGCTCACCAGGAACTGCTAAGAACTCATTAACAGTGGGTGCGAGCGAAAACTTAAATAACTTTGGTGGAATTCAAGCTTACATCAAAGATTTAAAAGTGGCTTCAACAAACTGGCCAGCAGAACCTATTTCATCTTCAAAAATGTCTGATAATGAAAACGGAATTGCAATGTTTAGCTCTCGTGGACCGACTCTTGATGGTCGTTTTAAACCAGATATCGTAGCTCCAGGAACAAACATCCTTTCTACTAAATCAAGTGTTAAAGATTCTTCACCTCTTTGGGGTGCTTACAACGATAAATACGCTTACTCTGGTGGAACTTCAATGGCATGTCCATTAGCTGCTGGTGGTGCGACTGTGGCAAGACAATACATTGCTGAAAAGTTTGGATTTGCGAATCCTTCTGCAGCAGCTATCAAAGCATTGTTGATGAACACGGCAATTGATCTTTACCCAGGTCAATATGGCGAAGTGGGAGTGGCAAAAGGACAAGAAATCCTCACTCATAAACCAAATACTGATCAAGGTTTTGGTCGTATTAACATGAAAAACGTTGTGGACTCTTCAAACAATTCTAAATTGGTTGATAACAGAACGGGTGTTAAAGAAGGTTCTCAAGAAAAAGTGAGCTTTGTTGTGAATCGTCCAACAAGAATCACTGCAACTCTTGTTTACTCTGATGCTCCGGCTTCTCCATCAGCGGCGACTTCATTAATTAATAATCTTTCTTTAACAATTGTTAAACCTAACGGCGAAGCAGTTAAAAAAGATGATTTAATCAATAATTCTGAGTACCTAGATATCACTCTTGAGCCAGGTCAATATCAATTGATCGTAAAAGGTGAGAAAGTTCCACAATTAAAAAATGGAAACGGCCAACCTTACGCTCTTTTTTACAGTTTGTTCTAATTCACTTATAAAGAGTGATTTTAGATACTTAAAGGCTCCCAATGGGGGCCTTTTTTTTTATACAAAATCTTGAGAACTCAGGATAAAAATATCTTTCCCATTGATTAATCGTGTCATCTCTGATATAACCGGTGAGGTTTTTCTTGCGCAAATTCACTGGAGGTAACAATGGTCCAATTTAAAGTCGGAGACAATGCGGTCTATCCAGGTCATGGTGTGGGTCGTGTCATCGCCATTGAGACGAAAGAAATTTTAGGAAACAAACAAGAATTCTATACAATTCAGATCATTGAAACTGGTATGAAAATTATGATTCCTAAATCAAATGTTGCCAGTGTAGGTCTAAGACCTATCATTTCTAAAGAAGAGGCTGCTGTTGTTATCGGCATCCTTAAAGAAACACAAATTAAAGTCGACAATCAAACATGGAACCGCCGTTATCGCGAGTACATGGAAAAAATCAAAACAGGTTCTGTGTATGAAATCGCAGAAGTTCTTAGAGATTTATTTCTTCTTAAAGTGGATAAAGAGCTTTCATTTGGCGAAAGAAAAATGCTCGATACAGCGCGAAATCTTCTGATGAAGGAATTAACTTTAGCTTATTCTCAAGGTGAGTTAGCTCAACAAGACGAAGTTAAAGCTATTTTTGGAATGTAATTTAAAATGACTCAAATCAGTTGAGTCAAAGCCTCAAAAAAAGTAGTCTTAAAATGTAAAAATCAAAAAACACAAAGCCCAAAACTTTGTGTTTTTTTTTGTCTAAAATCAGGTTAGTTTAGGTGAGTGATTTAAAGTATTTATTAAAGGCAGCTCAGGAGGAAACTAAGATGTCCTTGGTCGTTTACAATTCTCTCTCGAGAAAAAAAGAAGAATTTATTCCCCTCGAAGCTGGTAAAGTTCGTATGTATTGTTGCGGCCCTACAGTTTATGGTTTGCTTCATGTCGGAAATTTTAGAGGAGCCATATTTTATAATTTGGTGAGAAACTGGCTCGAGCAAATTGGTTATCAAGTGACTTATGTTTATAACTTTACCGATGTGGATGATAAAATCATTGATCGCGCTCAACAAGAAAAAGTGAGCTGCACTGAAATTTCTGAAAAATACATTGCTGAATTTAAAAAAGATTTTGGCGCTCTTAAATTAAGAGCGCACACGGTGAATCCAAAAGTGACTCAGTATATGGATTCCATCAAAGATTTTGTTTCTGAACTTGTTAAAAAAGATCACGCCTATGAAGTCGAAGGTGAAGTTCTTTACTCGATTAAATCTTTTCCTGAATACGGAAAGCTCAGCGGACGCAATCCAGATGATATGATTGCTGGTTCAAGAGTGGAAGTGGATCGTAAAAAACGTGATCCTCTTGATTTTGCTCTTTGGAAACCTTCAAAACCAGGGGAACCTTTTTGGGAAAGTCCTTGGGGTCCAGGAAGACCCGGTTGGCATATTGAGTGCTCAGCCATGGCACGCTCAATTTTAGGAGATCAAATTGATATTCATGGTGGTGGAATGGATTTACTCTTTCCTCATCATGAAAATGAATTGGCTCAGAGTGAAGCTTGTACTGGGCACCACTTTGTTAAATATTGGATGCACAATAATATGTTCAACTTTGGCGGACAAAAGATGTCTAAATCCCTCGGGAACATCTTAACGGGCCGCGATTTTATGGAAAAATACAATCCAGAAATTTTAAAATACATCACTCTCTCAGCACACTATCGTTCTGTGGCTGAGTTTGGAGAAACTGCGATTGAGTTGTCTATTAAAGGTCTAGCCAGAGTTTATTCAGCTCTTGCATTAGCGGATTCTTTTTTAACAGAATCATCTTCTGCAGCAACACCATCTGTAGCACCAGCAGTGGATGCGGCGTTTGAAAAACTCACGCTAGAAGCTTGGAATGGAATTGTGACAGCACTTAATGATGATTTTAACACGCCAGAAGTTTTTGCGAGAATTTTTGAAGTCGTGCGCGCTTACAACAATAAAGTGAAGAGAGGACTCAAAGCCACTCCGGCAGTGATAGGTCTCTCGCAACAGTTTAAAAACTTTGTTCATAAGAGCGGTCTGATGATGTCTCTGTTTCAAGAGAACGCTCTAGAGTATTTAACGACTTTAGATAATATGCTTTTAGAAAAACTGGCTTTGAACAGAGCTGATATTGAAAAAATCATTAGTGAGCGCACACAAGTGAGAGCGGCTAAAGATTTTAAAAAATCTGATGAATTGAGAGATCAATTATTAGCTATGGGAATTTCAGTCAGTGACACCCCTTCAGGAACATTTTGGGAGGTTACCAAATAGTGCCTCCTAAAAAAGTGGTACAAAAAAAAGCAGGGTCTAAAAAAGAGGGACAACTCTTTGAGTTGGTCGCCGAAGTGAGCCCTGCAGGGGATCAGCCCAAAGCCATTGCAGAGTTGGTAGATAACTTTAAAAAAAATCATCATCATCAAACTCTCTTGGGGGTTACGGGAAGTGGTAAAACCTTTACCATGGCCAACACCATTGCACAGATGAATGTTCCTGCGTTGGTGCTTGCTCCCAATAAAACCTTAGCAGCTCAACTCTATGCTGAATTTAAAGAACTCTTTCCGCACAATGCGGTTGAGTACTTTGTTTCTTATTACGATTACTACCAACCCGAAGCCTATATTCCTTCAACCGATACTTATATTGAAAAAGACTCTGCCATTAATGAACAAATTGATCGCATGAGACATTCAGCAACTCGTTCTTTATTTGATCGCAAAGATGTGATCATCGTGAGCAGTGTGTCTTGTATTTATGGTCTCGGAAGCCCTGAAGCCTATTTAAATATGATGATTCACTTAGAAGCGAATCAAAAAATAAAAAGAGATCAGCTTTTAAAAGAACTCATTCGCATTCAGTATCAGAGAAACAACGTGGATTTTCATCGTGGAACTTTTAGAGTGCGTGGGGATATTGTGGAGATATTTCCTCCCTACGAAGAAGATAAATCTCTGAGAGTGGAGTTTTTTGGTGACTACATTGATAAACTATCTTGGGTGGATGCTTTAACTGGCCAAATTTATCAAGAATTGGATCGTGTGGGGCTTTATCCTGGAACTCACCATGTGACCAGTGATGATAATATTAAAAATGCTATCACGACCATTCAAGAAGAACTGCGTGAAAGAATTAAAACTCTCAAAGACGAAATCAAACCTCTTGAAGCTCAAAGAATTGAGCAAAGAACTTATTATGATATCGAGATGATCGAGCAAATGGGTTTTTGTCAGGGCATTGAAAACTACTCTCGGCACATGACGGGTCGGCAAGCTGGGCAACCTCCTCCAACATTGCTGGAGTATTTTCCGAATGATTTTATCACCTTTATAGATGAGAGCCACATTACGGTTCCGCAAATCGGGGGCATGTACCGTGGAGATCGTGCTCGTAAAATGACTTTGGTCGAGCATGGATTTAGATTGCCATCCGCTTTAGACAATCGCCCTTTAAACTTTCAGGAGTTTGAAGGGATGATGGACAAAGTGGTTTATGTTTCGGCCACTCCGAGTGATTATGAATTTCAAAAAAGTGAAGGGCTCATTGTTGAGCAAATTATTCGCCCCACGGGTTTGATTGATCCCATTGTGGAAATACGCCCAGTTAAAAATCAAGTGGATGACTTGCTTAAAGAAATTCGGCTGAGACTTCCTAAAAAAGAAAGAGTTCTTATTACCACTCTAACTAAAAGATCTTCTGAAGATCTCACCGAATATTTTGAATCTCTGGGTGTAAAAGTTAAATACTTGCACAGCGAAATTAAAACCGTTGAGAGAACAGAAATTATTCGCGATTTGCGTTTGGGTGTGTTTGATGTGCTTGTAGGGATCAATCTTTTGCGAGAGGGATTAGACATTCCTGAAGTGAGTTTAGTGGGCATTACAGACGCTGATAAAGAGGGTTTTTTGCGCTCTGAAAGATCTTTAATTCAAACGATTGGTCGTGCCGCTCGTAATTTAAATGGGCGCGTGATTTTGTATGCGGATCGCGAGACGGACTCCATTAAAAAAGCGATGAAGGAGACGGCTCGTCGTCGTGAAATTCAATCTCAATATAATTTAGATCATGGCATCACTCCGACTTCTATTAAGAAAAAAATTAAAGATGGTTTGGGCGAAGTCTATGATGGTGTGCCTGCGGTGAACAAGTTGGGAATTAAAGGGCTTACGTTGGCAGAACAAGCTCAAAAGATTTCAAAAAATCCGCAAAAATTAGTCGAAGAAATTCAAAAATTAAAAGTTAAAATGCATAAAGCTTCAGACGCCTTAGAGTTTGAAGAAGCCGCAAAAATTAGGGATGAAATTAAGCGATTGCAGATCTTAGAATTAGAAATGCACGATGTGATTAAGGAGAATTCTGCCGGTGAGTGAACTCGATCGTTTTGAAAGTTTAAAGGCTCGAGTGAAAGAGTTTCCGACTCAACCGGGAATTTATTTGATGAAATCCCAAACCGGGAAAATCATTTACGTTGGAAAAGCCAAAATCCTCCGAAATAGAGTTCGTAGTTATTTTTTAGACACTAAAGACATGAGTCCTAAGACGCGGCTCTTAGTGCAAAATATTTTTGAAGTTGAATACATTCTGACTAAAACAGAAGTCGAGGCCTTTTTATTAGAAGCCTCGATGATTAAAAAACATCGTCCCAAATACAACATTCGCCTCAAAGATGATAAGGCCTATCCTTATATTAAATTTACTTTTCAAGAGGAGTACCCTCGGCTTTATTTAGCTCGAAAAGTGCAAAAGGATGGCGCATTTTATTTTGGTCCCTACACCAGTGGGGGTGCTGTACATGGCACGATTCGTTTTTTAAATAGAACATTTAAAATCAGAGATTGCACCGATCCCGTTTTTAAAAGTCGAAGTCGCCCATGTATGACTCATCAAATTGGTCGTTGCACGGCTCCTTGTGTGAAGCTCATCAATCAAAAAGATTATCACCAAGAAATCGAAGGGGCTTTGTTTTTTCTCAAAGGCCAAGATCAAAAAGCGGTTTCGCAATTAAAAGATAAAATGATGTTGTACGCGAGCGAAGAAAGATTTGAACTCGCTGCTCGTTTGCGAGATTCGATTCGCTCTATTGAAGCCGTGCTTGAAAAACAAGCCGTGATCAATAGTGATATTACGGACAAAGATCAAGATGCGATTGGCTTTTATGGGGATGAACGGGGAGTGCTTATTGAGACTGTTCACATTCGTGGCGGTCGCGTGATTGGGATTCGTCCTCACTTTTTGCCGCAAATCAATCCTCACGACACCTCAGAAGATGTGCGCGAGTGGTTTGTTTCTTTTATCAATCAATATTACGAAGATAATATTATTCCTGATGAGATTTTATTGGCTGTAGAAATTGGCAGTGATCTGATTAAACTGTTTGAAGCCGTGATGCTTGAGAGAGCAGGTCGTAAAGTCACGTTGAGATATCCGACGGATGAAAAAGGTCGCGATTTGATTGAAATGGCCAATGAGAATGCAAAATCTTATTTTGAAAAATACGTCAATAAATCACAAGAAAAACAAGCTGGTCTTGATGAGATTCAAAAGAAATTAAACTTGCCTCAATCTCCTCAGAGAATTGAGTGTTATGATATTTCAAACTTTCAAGGACAAGAATCAGTGGCCAGCCAAGTGGTGTTTGAAGAAGGTGTGCCAAGCAAAGAGCATTACCGCCGCTACAAAATTAAAACGGTGGAAGGGGCCAATGATTATGCCTCCATGAAAGAAGTTCTCTCTCGCCGTTTTGAACATCATGAATACGAAGAACCTCAACTCATTGTGGTTGATGGAGGCAAAGGTCAATTGGGCGTGGCGGTTAAAGTGTTGCAAGAAATTGGCAAGGCTCATATTCCGATTGTAGGATTGGCAAAATCACGCACGCAAAGTGATTTTCAAGATCAAGAAGTGTCTTCAACTGAAGAAAGAGTTTTTATTCCGGGCCGACAAAACCCCGTGGTGTTTGCACGCAATGCTCAAGCTTTGCATATTTTAACGGGGATTCGGGATGAAGCTCATCGTTTTGCTATCACTTATCATCGTAAACTCAGAGAAGCGACAACTTTAGAATCCGAGTTGGATTTGATTTCTGGTTTAGGTCCGCAGCGTAAAAAGATTTTATTGAAGAAGTTCCAATCTGTTGAAGAGTTAAAAGATGCTAATGTGGAAGAAATCGCCACTTTAAAAAGTTTTAATCGAGTGTTAGCTGAGAGAATTTTACTCCATTTAAATGAATCTGATGAGAATGAGTGATCACTGAGTCATAGAAGGTCTGATTAGTTGACTAGTTTTGCCTGCAAGAATAGGTTTTTTTGGGGGCTAATATGAAATCTTTTTTGCAATTCATTTTATTATTAATATCAGTCAAAGCTCAGGCACTCAATCCATCCTTTGTGCGTGAAAAATCCTTAGACTTTGTAAGCAATTCTGCTTTGATTGAAGCTCGTAAAATCCAATATTACTCAAGTTTTTTATCATTAGACAAAGTTCGTGAAAATCCAGAAATTCAAAAAAGAGATAAGCGTGGCCAGTTGCAAAAGAGTTATGGTCAAAGCAGTGGAGTTTTAGTTTTTAGAGAGATCTTTTTAATAGAAGCTCCCTTGAGTGAATTTGAAAGAGCTGTTTATGCTCGTCCACAAATGCAAAAAAAATTTTTTAAAAACATTCAATTTAGTGACTGCAATACTTTAAACTGTCGTGCCACTCAAAAGGTGTATGGATTAAATGTTCATTATATTGCTCATTATGATTTTCATAAACAAGAGCCAGAGAGTTTTTATGAAATGGATCAAGCGGGAGAAGATTGGTCCTTAGGTTTTGAAAATTCTTTTAGTTCCACTCAAATGAGTTCTTACAACGATCACCAAACACTTGTAGAGGCTTATCAGGTGGTGATTTTAAAAAGTGGCATGGATAAATTAAGAGATAAAGTGACAGAAGTGATTAAACAGAGTTTGTTAGATTTTAACTCTTGTTTTGCCACTCAATCTTGCCAAAAATATGAACTCAAGTAGTTTAGAGGAGATTTAAGTAAAAAGAATATTCAGAAAACAAATCAGTTTCACTGGTTTGATGATCTAGCTTAATAAAAATCTCAGCTTTTGGAAGTGAGAGCGAATCAAAATGTAAACCTGGATTTTGCGGGTCTGGGATTGGTAAAGTGCCAACACCATCTAAAAGTCTTATGGCCACATCCGTTGGAATGAGAAAGCTAATGATTTGTTCGTGAGGATTTGCACTAAATATAGCGGCTTTATCCAGAGATGGATTCGTAGCGGATTTGATACAACTGGCTCCCTTATAAAAAGGAATGGGTCTAACAATCTTTTCTGTATTTGAAACCGGGAGTTCAAATCTCAAAGAAATTTGGTCTAAGCTGTTGAGGACTCTTAGCTGATTTTTAGAATCAACAAAAGTTAACAAAGTCGTAATGCAATTCAGATCACTATCACGAAATTGATAATTATTGGAGATATCGGCTATAAACACGGGGATTTGAGGAGTAAAATCCTGATAGAGGGCATTTTTATCTGATTCAACAGCGGCTACTGTAAAAGGAATTTCATAATTAGGGGATTGATTATTAAATTCAAATGGACTGTTTTTTGCGTAAGTTCTTACTTGGAGTCTATGCGTGACTGGAGTTTCACTACTTGTTGTCGTGTTTGTGGGAGTTGTTGAAGAGAGGTTCGTTGAGTTGTCAGCTTTACCAACACTGGCTCCCAGATTGGAATGAACCAATTCAATTTTAGTTTTTTGTGAAGTCGGTAAACAATTTTGAAAGCTCGTGACCACTAAAAAACCTAATATAATTCCACCAGCTAAATTTAAATTATTTTTTGAAAAAATTTTTTTAGACATGGTCTCTCTCCTTGAATGAATTTATTGTGATATAAACTAAAAATTCTAGCAAGGTTCCCGATTGCCAAGGGCTAGGTCATTCGTTTTAGTTAGAGTGAATCGAATCCAAGACTAAAGTATTAGGTTAACACCCCCTCTATTGATTCAAATGGCATTATATTAGATCTGAGGTTTAATTTTTAAAGCCAAATGACCTTTTGTTTTGTGTTCGTGAGGGGTCCTGTGCTAGGTAAGAGCCATGAAAAATGAATCTTGTTTCTCTTGTGGTAAATCTAAAGCGCTTCTCAATTGTGGTCTCTGTCAAACCGTAGTTTGTAAATACTGTGCTCAGTTTTTGGAAGAAGACCGAGCCCCTTATTTAACTCCAGTTCCTACAGAACTCTCTCACACCGTTTATTGCTATCCTTGTTACACTGAGCAAGTGGCTCCTGTATTAGAAGATTACGATGAGCAGCTTAAAGCGGCTAAGAACATCATGATTTTTTCAAAGGCACAAAATAAAGAGACTCATTTTATTAAAAGAATAGAAGAACCTCTTGTGATCACAGATTGTGATTCAGAAGCAGATGTTTTGATGAAGATGGCTTTTGTTGCTTTAAAACTTGAATACAATGCCATCATCGATGTGACGACCAATTCTAAAAAAGTAAAAATTGGATCTTACCAAACCACTAAGTGGTCTGGGACGGGCATTCCTACGGATGTTCAAGATAGCAAGTTGATGAAGGATAGATCTTTTATTAAGCGTCCAAATTAAATTTTCAGTCTTTAGATTAAAATAGAAAATTTGTGAACCTTCTAAAATTAGAAGGTTCGTATTTTAAATATGCAACAAAAGCAAACTCTATTGATTATTGCCATTTGATATAGAGCTGACCGTCTTTATTAGATTGTCCAGCGGGGCTGGTATAGTTTGCATCAGTATTATTTCCTGGAGTTGAATAGTTGCCACCTATTAATGAAGTGGCACTGGCACTTCTAATGCTAAAAACATTTCCACTGGCTCCGCCCCCAGCACCTTGATTACCTCCACCTGACCCACCAGCGTATCCACCACCGCCGCCACCGGCACCAATGTTTCCACCGCCGCCACCACCAGCACTACCGCCGCCGCCAGCGCAATAACTACTTGAACAATTTAAACTACCGCCACCTGGACCAGAACCGGTTGATCCCCTTGTTGTTCAAAAAAATCCTATTTACCCAATGAAGCAAGACCGATTCCTCCGCAAAATCTTCATGCCGCCAATGACAGTCAATTGCTGAGTGCTTTTTGGCCCGAAGAAGAAGGTGTTATTTTAGCGGGACTGGAAACTTTGAATGCTAAATTGATTATTTAACAGTGCAAAAATATTTTTCAAATAATAAAAATCCACTTTTCTTTAATTCAATGGCAATGAGTTGATTATTTTCATACTTAGCTTTTATTAAAGTATTGATTGTAATATCTTGATCCAATGAATTTACACCTCTATGTGTTCCTGAAATTGAAACAACATTGTCAATTTGACTGATTTCTGGATTTACTAAATGAACATCTTCTTGATACCCATTAAAATAAAAATTTGCTTCTGCTTTGTTTTGATTAAAAACAAAATCAGCAGATAAAGAAGTGAGCTTTTCTTTAAACATAAAAACACTGCTTTTTTCTAAGTTACAATTTTTAATTAAATCTTTTTGATCGAAGGATTGAGCATTGGCATTTAGAGCCGTGAGTGCTGTTACTATTGTGATTGCGCAAATTACTATTTTTGTTTTCATTTTCGTATTCCTTTATTTTTTTTAAAATACAGTAATTTGTATTTTTGCCAGACTCTTTTTAACATAGAAAATTAGTATAAAACTAATATGATCAAAAATCTGTGGACCCATCTGGTCCATATTCTGAAAGCTTTGTCATCGAAGCCATTTACTTTCGAGTGGGTATTTAAGAATACAAGATTTCGGAAAAACTTAAACTTTTTCAAGATGACACTACAGCATCTCAGGAAATTTATTATTTAACAGAAGAGTTTGCATCTCTTGATGAAAGAACAAGCTCAATTATTGTTTCTTCCTTGCTTTTTAAGTTCAGTTCAGGGCTTTTAAAAACTCTCTTTGGTGGTGATGGAAACATTGATCCTAACTGAACCTTTGGCGGAGCCGTTGTTGTCATCAAACTACAGCTGGACCTGATTTTTTCAGCAAACATATAAAGAAAGGCCTTGTCATTTAGTGCCAAATTCATCACAATTAAGCAGCATTAATGCCTAATTATGATGGATTTGGCATTTGTATTGCCAAATTCAGATATTTGTAGGGGGTTTTTATGCTTCAACGCCAACTTTCAAACAAGAATCTACTGAAAAGAAAAAGTCTTTTTTTATAATATGCCTAGTTTAATTACAATTGGAACAGGGTCAATCACGGGGTTTGGTGGTATTGCTGTCAGGAAAGTTGTGGCGGGTGGACCAGTAGTCACATCAGTAGTTATTTCTGGATTCAGCGGTAACTATACACCGGCTAATTGGTCTACAGTAGTATGGACAGTTCTTATTACATACTCAAATGGTACCACTAGTACAAATTGTACATTGCTAACATGGGATCATCGTAATGGCACTGCACCCACTGGGACTCCACTAGTCGCTGGGTTAAAAACATTAGTAGTTACCGCAGCAGATGTAAGGTTATCTACCACTGGCAATGTCGGTGGAAGCATAGCGACACCAGGATACATTATTGCAACTGATGTTGCATCTGGGGTGTATGGTACAATCTATGTAACGTATACTTGTTTACCATTAACAACTCTAATTACCATGGCTGATAACACACAACGACAAATGGGTAAAATTAAAGTTGGTGATATGGTAAAAGCCATTGATCCAAAAACACACGAAATATCTAACGAAAAAGTTACATTTGTTCTAGACACTAACATATCATATGATTTGATACGAATAACTTGCGCAAACAACAATACAATAGAACCGACACCGGAACATGAAGTGTGGGTACGTCGCGACAGTATCACTATGTGGGTTGAAGCAAAAGATGTACTAGTTAACGATGAATTATTATCAGCAGACTTATCGTATACTAATATAAACAAAATAGAGCCAATTCATTATCCAGAAGGTGTTGAAGTTGGTAACATGTCAGTAGCCAATGCAAAAGTCTATTTTGCTGAACGATTACTAATGCATAATACAGGTTAAAACATGAATCATATTATACTAGAGCCGACACCAGAGCATGAAGTTTGGATAAGTAGAAATGGTATCACATTTTGGTGTGAGGCTAAAGATGTGTTGGTTGGTGATGAATTACTATCAGAAGACCTAAAATTTGTAACAGTTACTTCTGTAGAACCATCTCATTATCCAGAAAGTGTTGAAGTTGGTAACATGTCAGTGGCCAATACAAAAGTCTATTTTGCTGAACGATTACTAATGCATAATACATAATACAGGTTTATAATGTTTGATATTATAGTTTTATCTAGTGCTAAAATGGCAAATCATGTTTTAGATCAAACACTAAAATCTAGTAGTAATTCATTTCATATAATTACACCGTTTGATGATACTAATACTAATCCAAGTGTAAAAATTACGGTTACTAAAACTCCAGAACTGTCAATTGAGAATAGAGTAGTAATCGTGATAGTAAACGATTGCTACTTACCTAAATTTTGGGAAGTACAGTTTCTACGTACATTGCAATTAGATACCGCACAAGTATTAGTGCCAGCAGTTACGAATGCAACATATACAGAACAAAAATGTCCATTATTTGAAACTTTCATTGATGGCATATATTTAGAAAAACTAGATTGGTATAATAGATGTTGTAAACCAACCACTACACCGATTTCAAATTGCTCAATTGATGCTAGTTTATTTGGATATACAACTTTTGTTGACACGCCATTAAGTGACCGTAATTGGAATATTCTTCAATCGTGTATCGTGGGAAATGGCGAAATACTAATTAAAGATACCAACACTATTGTAAATTTATTGGATTTAATATGATTCAAATTTGTATTCCACATACCGGTGAAATAGATGCAAATCTAGTAGAATGGCTAACTGACAATAACCATAAACCATTCTTACAAAAGTCTTATTCTGTATGCAAAGGTCGTAACCAATTAATGGAACGATTTTTGAATGAATCTACCGCTGATTGGTTATTCTATCTTGATTCTGATATGTGTCCCGCAACTCCTAATATATTTGAGTTTGTAGAACAACAAACCGCTGATTGTTTGTTTGTTCCTGGTATTACCAATAAACTAAAATGGAATATGTCATTAGATACTTCTGAATTATTGGATTTAACCGAATATAACCCAAGTGGTGAGTATGAATTGAAACAAACTAATATATTTGGTGGTTCTGGAATTTTCCTGCACAGAAGAATAGTTCAAAAGTTACCTAAGAATATATGGCGGGAATCTAAAAATGATATTACTTCTGAAGATATATTATTTGCATTTACGTTAACCCAGACTTACCGAGTTCCAGCGTATGTTATATGGAATTCGGCATTACACCATTATAAAGGTGGATTTAATTTATATTCATTGGTAAATTTATGAAAATATTAGTTGGCGCACCAGTAAATCAAACTACTGAAATTTTTGAACAATATATTTCCGCATTACGAGAAATGGAAGGTGATTTTGATTTATTCTTTATGCTACATAATTCCCCTCACCTTAAACAATTCTTAAATGATAGTGAATATACAGAGGTTAATACTAGCACAACCTATCAGCCACATTCTTGGAATCCTAAGAATTTAAAAGAAGTTGGTCAGATGCGTAATATGTTGTTAGACTACGCAATAGATAATGAATATGATTATTTTTTAACATTTGACAGTGATCAGATTGCCCATCCTAATATGCTTCAGCATTTATTATCATTAGACAAAGATATTGTTGGAGAAATAATTTGGACGAAATGGAAAGAGTCTGAGAAAGAAATGCCAAATGCATGGATGTCTGATTTTTACGAATTTGGAAACTTTCCAATAGAATTATTCAGAACTCCGGGATTATATAAAGTTGGTATGATGGGTGGATGTTATTTAATCAAACGGACTGTATTATTGGCAGGAGTAAATTACAACCCAATATATAATTTATCATGCACTAATTGGGAAGATAGAGCATTTTTTGTTCGAGCAGCAGTGAATGGGTTTGATTGTTATCTGGATACGACTTATCCAATAGAACATCTATATTACCATGATAAGAATACTGCGGACTAAATTATGCACTATTTACCATAAATAACGGTATACGATAACTTTTAGGTTGCTGGACTCAGGGATTTTTTGTGAAAGTGCACAAGAAGCTATTAAACTACATTGTAAGAAACAAACAGAGATCTAAAATATAAGTCTAAGACTGAGTTTAAAAATATTTTGGTGGAATGATTTCATAAAAAACCTTTTAGATTGAATAGACTGATTTTAAGAAGTTGGCAACGTAGTCGTTATCCTAAAATTGTAATAACTGCACTACCTAAATTATTTGAACCAGCAACCCCAGTTGAATGAGTAAATGAAGTAATGTAAGAAGAATTGTAATAGGATGAACCCCCTCCACCTTGCCCCATATGAAAAGATCCAGCTCCACCACCGTACCATCCTCCTCCACCACAGCCGGAGAGGATATTGTAACTACCACTGTAACTTCCACCTTGTCCAAATGATCCATTATGAGAACCTGTTGCCGGAGGAGTTGAAGCACCACCTGTGCCACCAGCAGATTGAGTTCCACCCAAACCATTTACACCAATGCCATTGCCATTCCCTCCATCTGCTTGTGATTGAGTGCCAGAAGGATAACCACCACAACCTCCATGACCAGTTCCTCCATTACGAGAACTAGAACCTCCACCGCCAGCAACAAGTATTCTTGCATTTAATCCTGTAGAATCATTCCATGCGCCTGAACCAATAGAAGTTCTAAAATCAGTTGCACCGCCACCTCCCGCAATAGACCAAGAAGATCCGCTATTACCTGAATCATATCCTGATCCACCACCATTCCAGCCACCAGCACCTCCAGTTGGATTACATGGTCCAACTAATCCTCTTCCTCCAACAAAAACATAATAAGTTGGAGTTGTAGGATTAAAAACACCAACGACTGTAGCACCACCTCCGCCTCTAGAAGCAGAATTTCCATCATTACCACTTGCACCAATAAGTTGAATTCTAATTGACGAAGAATTCAACTTATTAAAGGTTTGATAAGAATTTGTATTAGAATATGTAATTGTATCGCCTATACCCCAACTGGCTACTGATGCAGCTTGGGCAGCTGTAAAACTACGATTAGTAACAGTCATTCCAGTTTTACCATTTAATCCAAATCCAATTGCAGAAAGAGAACCTTTAGAAGTAAAAATAGGCATAATTTCTCCAATTAAAATTTTGAAAAGATGAACCTTCGTAGCTTTATTTAAGATTGAGATTTTTAGTTCAATTTATCAATTTAAAAATAGTATAAAAATCAGAATTGTTTCTCTATTTTTAAACTGCTGTAATAGTAATATATCCCAGGCCTGTGTTCCCAGTCAGTTGTGAGATGATTGAAGCACTTGGAGTTAAGTAAGAGCCTCCACCGCCACCGCCACTTGGACCGGGTCCAGCATTAAAATGGGCTCCTCCTCCACCTCCAGAATATCCGCCACCACCGCCGACATTTAATTCAAATCCAGAGTGGTAACCGATTCCAGCTCCACCACCGAATCCACCAACGCCATTGCCAGTTGCTGTACCTGAGTAATTTAAAAAATTTCCGCCCACAAATCCGCTCGCAAATGAAACTCCAGGTTCTCCGCCATAGGACGAACACTTGATTCCATTAGAATTCACGCCAGCTCCTCCAGATCCTCCATTATTTGGTCCGCTGCCGCCACCAGCACCACTGGTACCTCCTAGTCCAGCACCGTGGGTTCCTGGCTGGGTGATACCTGCACCACCAGAAGTATCATTATAACTTTTAGCAGATTGTCCAGAACCACTCCCAGCACCCCCACCACCGCCTGCAACAGCAAGAACAGTATTTGATGAATTGTAGATAAAGGAACCTCCACCACCTGAGCCACCTGTATAACCTGAGATGGAACCGCTAGTTCCCATTTGACCCACAATTAAAGTGAGAAAATCATTTTTTGTGAGAGAGATATTAAAAGAAAAAATTGAGCCAGTACCTCCTGCATAGGTTTGGCCTGTTCCACCTGCAGCTCCTGCAATCGTAATTGTGTAAGTACGAGTTGCAGGTATTGTCCACTTTTGAAAACCTTGAGTGATGCAATTTAAGTAAAGGGTGTTTTGAGTCCAAGGAGTGGCACTGTAAGCACTTTTCATATTAGCCAGAGTTGGGCCATATCTTCCGGTTATTCCACAAGGTGTAAAAGTAAATGTTGTAAAAGGATAAACTGAACTTCCAGCAGCATTACGATCAAATCCAAAGTGTGAGGTGCTTCCAATTCTTCCAATTGTAGGCATTGAGACTCCTTCATCGTGTTAACGATTCTAAATTAATAATCTAAGATGTTGGCAATGCGCTCGTTGGCACCGTGTGCGAAGCGGTGTTGTAACGAGCGTATCCAATGGTGATTCTTAAATCATCTACAAAACCAGTCACATTATAACCTGATGGCACTCCGCCAACTCCGAGAGGGGCCATGGGATAATTAAAAGTAACTGAAGTGCTCGAAGCGGTTTGAGTTCCATTAATATAAATTCTAGTGGTTGAAACACCGCCACTTGTAGAGCGAGTGGCTGCTAAATAATACCATGTGCTTGTTGTAAGAGGTGTCGAAGAAGTTAAATCAATGGCCGTGGCTCTGCGGCCAATAAAAGGATATGTGCCATTCATGCCAAAGCCAAGAGCTCCAGTTGTGTCGTATAAAATAAAATCTTGTTCGCCCGATAAAACCGTAAAGTTAAACCATCCTTCAATCGTGTAATCACCAGTGCCAATATAATGAATGGGATTTGAGTGAAGAAGTAAATAAGTACCCGCTCCATTTAAGGCTATACTTGCTGAGCCAAATTTTTTAGTTGAGGTGCTCAATTGAGCGGTTCCACCAGTTTCAATCGCATTCATTCCTGCAGAATCAACAATACCAGCATTGTTAAAATTAAAAAGTAAGGAGGTATTTGCAATCGCAGTGAGGGGACTTGTGGGTGGTGTAAAGTTTGAAGTGTAAACAGCGGTGCCACTCACAACTCGTAAATTAGAAAGATACCCATTATAAGAAACATTACTTGTTTGCCCAATAACAAAAGTTGAAATTCCCGCATTGTCTGATTGAGGAGTTCCAGATTTTGTGGATGTAGCAGATGAAACACCATTGATATAAATCGTGAGATTTGATCCTCCATTATTGACAAAGGCAATATGTGACCAAGCATTTAATGGAATGGTGGCTGTGGTTTGAAATCCTTGAGGAGATCCGTTGTAATAATAAAATTTAATAATTCCTGTAGTGATTAAACCAAAAGACCAATAGTCAGAAGAGCTGCCGGGGGTCATGTGCCCAATAAGAACTGAATCGTAGTTACTCCCATTAGAATATTGCAACGGAAACACCCACATCTCAATCGTAAAGCTGGATGAAAACCAATCTCGCACACTCGCTGGTGCGTTGTTTATACTGAGGTAATCACCTGAGCCATCAAAATAGGCGCTACTGCCAACAATCGCACTTGGAAAGGGGCTGAATCTTTGAATCTTAGTGGTGCCAAAGGGAGTGAGTGCAAAATTATTGGTGCTGTTATCTTTAAAATTATTTGATTGGCAAGTGAGGAGAACAGTTCCGCTAATGGCTGTGAGGGGAGTTGTGCTGGGAGTGAAATTTGAATTTGAATTATAAACTGATGTGCCAACAACAATGCGCAGATTAGAGAGGTAACCAGTAAAATCCCAGTTGCCATCTGTGGCTCTATTGGTGGCAAAACTCCAAGATCCAGTGGTTGAGTAATTTGTAGTATCAGTGAGAGAGCTTTCGTAATTTCCATTTAAAAATAAGCGCAAGGTAGAAGATGTTCTTGTCGCTGCAAAATGAACCCATGTGTTCATGGGAACTGGTGTTACACCAAGAAGTATGGGATAGGCCAAAGTGCGACCAAAAGAAATAACACCACTTCGTATGGCCACATAAGGCTGATAGGATTGAACATTAGAACAAACAATAAAGCTCCCTAAGCTGCCGATTGTTTGCACATACATCCAACCTTCAATCGTAAAATCACCAGTGCCAAAATTAAAGGCTGCGCTCGAAGGAGTGTTCACATAGTCCGTGCCATTAAAAAAAACACTCCAGCTATTGCCAAAAGGACTGAAGCTGCCTTGAGTGATATTTCCATTTCTTGTAAAAGAGAGATTGTTACTAGAGCTATCTATAATGGTGTTATTTTGAGCGGCGTTGGCTCCATCACCAGTGATGAGAACCGCCACATATTTAAAAAAAGTATCCTTGGCTGCAACAACAGCAGATTTTTTAAAAAAAGAAAAGGCAACAAAACCACCTGCAAAAGATTTAAATGGGATGAGGGATTGTAAAAAACTGCTGGCAGAAAATAAAGCCGAAAGCTTTAAGAACTTTCTTCGGGTTTGCTTTAGATTTTCTTTTTTTACAGGAACTCCACTCATCAATGACTCCAGTAATAACAAAACTAAATATAATTCACTTGTATCATCACAGAATAAACTCCTCTTAAAACAAAGGTCCAGTGAAACTCTTAACTAGACCTTTGTCGTAACTCAATCGTCATAACTCAATCTCAAAATTAAATCTCAAAAATCACTTCGTATCCTTTGCTGATTTTGGCGGATGCTCTGTGTGTCCTTCGGGAAACTTGGCAAAGCGTTCTTTTTTATTTCCATGAACCATATCGGGTCGCGGCCAAGGCCATCCTCCAAACGAAGTTTGCTGAAAATCTTGAAAAGCTTTGACGATTTCTTCTCGCGTGTTCATGACAAAGGGACCATGTTGATAAATCGGTTCTCCAATGGGGCGAGATTGTAAAATTAAAAATTCGATTTCTTCTGATGTGGATTTAAAATCCATTTCATACTGGCTGTCTAAAAAATGTCCCGTATGGGCATTCAGAGGTTTGCCGTTTAGAACTAATCCTTTGCCCGAAAAAAAATAAAGACTCCGTGCTGTCTTAGATTTTGAAGCGGGGAGTTTTAATTCTGTGCCGGCTTTCATTTTAACCAACAAAATCGAAGTCTCATTAACAGGATCATAAGCCCAACTATTATGAGGAGGGATAAGGGCTTTAGTGCCTTTGTATTCTCCAGCAATGATTTGAATCAGAATTTTATCATGATCGAGATGAATTTTAGGAATTTGTTCATGCCAAAACATTTTATAAATGGGTTGAGCCATTTTATTTATTTTTGGAAGATTCAACCAAATCTGAAAAAGCTCAATGGGATTTTCTCGATCTTGATGAAGAAGTGGCATCATCTCTGAATGTTGCACACCTGCGCCCGCAGTCATCCATTGCACATCCCCCTCTCCATAGCGACCTGCAGCTCCAAGTGAGTCTGCGTGATCTACGAGACCTTTACGAACAATGGTGATGGTTTCAAAACCCCGATGAGGATGAACCGGGAACCCTGGGATTTCTTCTCCATGATACATGCGAAATCCATCTTTGAGTTCAAAGTCAGAACCCATATTGCGACCTTTTAAATATTTTTTATCGGGCCCTAAATGGGGAAGCCCTTTAGGAAACAAATCATTGTGGTGCACGCAAAATAAAAACGGCTCTTGAGTGGGCCATTGAAAATCCAACGGAAAAGATTGCTTAATCATCGTAGCTCCTATGAGTTTCTTTAATGAGGCTTTTATTAGTTTAAAGCTTAATTATTGAGAGATCATTTTAAATTTATGAGAGGTTCTCATAATGAATCTTAACACTGTTTCATTCTTAGATTTTAGCTCTTTATTTACTAAGTCATTGATGTTTAAATTAAAATATAATTTGCGATGATTCAATCACAAGGGATTTAGATGACGAAGCCAGAGAGTGTTTCTAATACGAAAGAGTCCGAATTTAAAATTCCCCGAAGAAGTTTATTAAAACTTTCTCTTTTTGCATTCATCAATCAATTTGTGCAATTTTTTAAACTGCAAGCCGCTCAGGCGGGTGGTTTTATTTCTTTTGCTTTTGTTAAAAAAAATTCCTCCCCAGTTGCTGTCGGTGATACGAGATACGCAAATGTCACGCTCCTGATGAGTGGTGAGGGGAGCAATGGAGCGCAAAACTATACTATTTTAGATAGCTCAAGTGTGGCCTCGACCATCACCCGCAATGGAAATATCACTCAAGGAACAAATGGTCCCTATGGAAAAAACTGGAGCCAATATTTTAATGGGACGACTGATGGTGTGTCCTTTCCGGCCAATACGAATACAGATTTTGCAACCGGTGATTTTACCATAGAAGCTTGGTTGTACCGAGTTAGTGAGGGCAGCAATACCGTGTTGTCAAAGTGGGGCACGGGCAGTGGAGTGGGTTACGGAATTCTTTTTTATACCAGTGCAGGAATTAAGAAGCTTTCATTTATGAATGGAAATGGAGTTCTCATTTTTAATGACCCTAATGATTTTCCGTTAGTCACTTGGACTCATATTGCAATATCCAGATCAGGCAATCAATTAAGAATGTTTGTAGGTGGAGTTCTTGTGGCTACTGTCACAGACTCCACTAATTTTGGCTCCAATACAGCACTTTATGTTGGCACTTTAGATGCTTCAAAAAATTATTCTTATACGGGTTATATTTCGAATTTAAGAATTGTAAAAGGCTCAGCTTTATACACTGCAAGCTTTACTCCCTCTTCTTCTCCTCTCACGGCGATTGCCGGAACTTATTTATTAACTTGTCACTCCAATCGTTTTAATGAGGGTGGTTTAGACAACCTTGCTGCCACTTTGATTGGAACTCCAAAAATAGATAAATTTGGTCCTTATTATGAAGCCTATAGTGTGGCCAATATTGGAGGAAGTGCCTATTTAGATGGAACGGGTGATTATCTCACAGTCCCTTATTCAACGGCTTTTAATATGCCGAATGATTTTACAATTGAATGCTGGGTGTATCCAGATGTGCAGATTGGAAATTGGAACGGAATAGTTTCGAATTATTCAACTTGGGCGGCGAATGGATCTGTTTGTATTTTTTGTGGTCATGTGAGTGCTTCTACCACTCAGTGGTGTATTTCTTTTAATGGAATCTTTCCATTTATCACGAGCGCTTCTCCCTTTAAGGTGAATCAGTGGTCGCATATAGCACTGGTGAGAAGTGGATCAGGATCTAACAATATTAAATTTTATGTGAATGGAGTTTTAGAAGGACAAAGTACCAGCACAGCCACTGTGGCTGGAACTCAAAATAATATTTGGATTGGCACTGCTGGTGATGATGTGGCAGGAGGATATTTTGGTGGATTCATTTCAAATTTAAGAATTGTTAAAGATGTGGCCGTCTACACGGGAGCATTTAAACCACCAACAAAACCACTTACAACGGCGGGTTCTACTTCGGCAACTTCATATCCCGTGACAACCAATGTGAACACTTCTTTTGCTGCGGCCAACACCTCTCTCCTTTGTAGTTTTACGAATGGAGGAATTATCGACAGCACTGGTAAAACGACCATGTACACACAAAGCACGGCGCAGGTGAGTACGGCTCAGAAAAAATTTGGAACGAGCAGTGTTTTGTTTGCGGCAGGAACAGGGGTTTATTTTCCTCCGTCCTCTTATTATGTTTTAAATAATGATCCCTTTACGCTCGAATGTTTTTTATACATGACAGAAATTCCACCTGCGACCCAAACGATTGGTTATAATACAACGGGTGGTGGACAAATGACTTTGTTTGGCTGGAGTGATTCTGCCTTTTCGCTTGCTGCGTGGAGAACTTTTTTTTCTATCACGTCATCAGCAGGAACCGCATGGGACACATTTTGGTTAAGAAGCAGTGGCAATGGTTTAGCCACTTCGAGTGTCTCTACAGCCTTAACCACTCCGCTTTCTATTAATACTTGGTATCACTTGGCCATCGTGCGACCTTCAAGCTCCAGCTATAGTATTAACCTCTATGTGAATGGAGTTCTTAGCTCCACTTTGAATGCTGCCAGTGTGAATTTTGTTTTTGGTGGAGATAGCACTGTTCAAAATATTGGATGGACTGGTCTTAACGGATACGAATACTCGGTACGTGGTTATATGGATGAAGTCCGCATCACTAAAGGGATCGCCCGATACACAGCAAATTTTACGCCGCCATCGGCACCTTTTTACGCAGGTTCTTAGTTGGGTTTAAATTATGTGGTTTAAAGCCGGGGGGCGGGGGAGTATTCTATTTTCTAAAAAAGCTCAGACAAGCGGTACTCGGCTCGTTGCATTTGCGAAAAGTTAAAACTTTTCGCGCAACTTCGCCTCCGTTCCGAACTCGTTTTTTAAAAAATAGAATACTCCCCCGCCCCCCTCCTTCACATATAATTTAAATTGAATGAGTGTGTGTGCCGGATCCTGGCAAACCTGTGTTTGAAATACGTTTGTGTTATTGGCTAAGCAAATGAGGGAATAAAACAAATCTTCGATTTCATTTTTCCATAAGTAGTTTATTTGAGATATTCTTTGGACACATTGTTTAGGGTTATTTATTTTTAAATGATCATTGAAGGAGGGGATAAGGGGGTTTTTATATTTTAAAAAACGAGTTCGGAACGGAGGCGAAGCCAAAGGCGAGCCGAGTACCGCTTGTCTGAGCTTTTTGTCTAAGCTTTTTTAAAATATAAAAACCCCCATATCCCCGGCTTTAAACCTCTTCATTAAAAATAAACAAATAGGCCCTATAAAAGCCTAGTGAGTGTATAAAAATAAGACCAAAACCCAGTAAAAAAAAGTGCAAATCCCTTCAAGTTTGAGTCTCAAAATGTCGATAGATTCAAAGTAATATAGGGAGCTTATGAATCTTAAAAAGACTTTTAATTTTTATAAAATTATAGTGCTTTTTTGTATGGGAGTTTTTACTTTTGTGGGTTGCACTCGCGTTGAGGAATCCAAAAGTGAAAAGGCATCTGTATCTTTTGTTATTCCGGGGCTTCAAACAAATTCACAAGAGTTGCAATTGCAAAAACATAAGAGCTGGTTGGAGAATAAAATTTCTCAAGCCCTTCATTATTTTGGAATGGCTACTGCCAATACTGGGCCTGCGAGTTTAGAAAGTTTTGATTGTTATTTGATTAACGTAATGGGCGATGGCATCGGAGAGTACGCGCAATTTATAAATCAAACTAAAGATCAAAAAATGTGCAGTTATTTTTCTAATTACTCGAGTTTGATTTCTATCAAAACGGGGAGTTCAGTTTCGATCACCATCCCAACGGGTAAAGCTCGTAAATTTCAACTTTTGGGTTTAAAGAGTGTGGGGGGGTGTGGAATCAATCCTCTCACATCAACGGCTCTCAATAATGTTGCGCAGTTTCCGGCGGTTTATGTTTTAGGTGAGACGCAAGTAGATATTGCGAACGATACCAATGTGACTCTGAATAGTGAATACAATTCAGCAAGTGCTCATGATGCTCGCTGCTCTTTGGGTTCTAGTTTAGAATCTGTGGATGTTGCAGAGCCAACTTTGATTTCAACAAAAGTAAACGCAGAAATGAGTGCCAGTGGAGTGGTTTTAAATTGGAATGCAGCTCTTGATAATAAAACTTTTTATGAAAATTTAAAATACAAAGTGATGAGTGCCCCAAATGAGGTCTTGTTATCTACAGTGGCTCAAGCTGAGGCGGCCAATCAAGTGATGGATTGGACAGAAAATATTTTAACAACAACGGCGCACAATCTCACACCCGGAACCAGCTACTTTTTTGTCGTCATAGTTAAAGATGAAGCCGGAAACAAAATGCTCTATGAACCAGCCACAATCTCTACTCCGCTTTCGCAATTTAAAATGACCACACTGAATCCCACAGCGACTTCTGCCAGTATTTACTGGGATCTAGCAGAGGGTGCGCTCAGTTATGATGTTATGTATGATTCCGTTTCACGACAAAATAGTGGAACTTATGCGCACATCATGACGGGCGTAACCAGTGGGGTATCAGTGACTGGACTCACAGCTGGAACCACTTATTATTTTAGAGTGAGAGCTCATTTTGGAACAGGACTTCAATTATCTACCAATGAGCTGACTAATTCTGAATTTCAAACTTTTAATTTTTCTGTTCCTTTTAATGTAGGAACTGAATCAAATTATATTTTTAGTGATCCTCAAAAAATTGAATTTTCAAATGGTAAACTTCGATTAGTGCCTTACGGCCAAATGGATAACAATGGTGGCAACAACGGTTTTGGTGCGGGCACATTAAAGGGCACAAAATGGGATGCCACAGCCAATGTTTTGAGAATGGATACACAAACCAATCAATCTGAATTGAATGCTTCATGGGCTCCTGAGTGGAGTCACATAGTGAGTTATTGGAAAATGAATGAAGAGTTAGGGACTTCCAGTGTTTCTGATTCTACGAGTTCTGCCAATGCAGCCATTTTACATAGTGGAGTTACATTAGGAAATAACGGCAAACTCAATTTAGCAGCAGATTTCGATGGTTCTAATGAAGCCCTCGTCACAGTTGAAAATCCTCAAAATCTTCCGAGCGGAGATTCTCAATATACGTTATCAGCATGGATCAATCCAAGTTATCATACAGGCACTCAAGGTATTATTGGTTATGGTGATTTTGGTGGTTATAACCGGGTGAATGCATTTAGATTAGAGGGTTCTCCTGATAATCCAATGATAGTTAATTATTGGTGGGCCAATGATTTAACTTTGAATGTTCCATTTCCGATTGAAAACTCATGGCATTATGTGGTGGCAACATGGGATGGAACGGTGAGATCTATTTATTTAGATGGAGTGCTTTTAGGTTCTGATAGACCCACACCACCCAGTGTGGTGGTGAGTAACTTTGCAATTGGAAGAACTTTTCCTGGCAACCATGAATACTTTGAAGGCTTCATTGATGAAGTGGTTATTTGGAATAAAGCTCTGACAAAAGATCAAATCAATCTCATTTATGAGCGGCAATCTCCTGCATTTGCAGGAGAAATAAAATCAAGAGTGGTGGATTCACTCTCGGCAAATCAACCTTGGACTCAATTGCTTTCATTAACAACCTTGCCATTTTATAAAGAGCTTACGGGAGTTATTGGTAGTGAATCATCTACTGATTACTCTGCGATTTCAAATAATCTGGTGCAAGATATGCTCTCTTATTTTTCATTTAATGGAAATGATTCCTTGATCCATCAGAGTGACTACACTCCAGAGGTGGGAGCTGCTGCTAAAGTATGGAATGCCAATGGTTACGGCCTCAATTTTGAAAAAGGATATTTTAATAATGCTTTGGTGTTTGATGGTGTCGACGATGCGATTTCGTTGCCACAAACAACACTCAGTCGGTCTACAAGTGTTGCCGTGAGCATGTGGTTTAAAACTCGCAGCAATGGTGGAATTCTTATTGGTTATCAAAATAGTGAACTGCAGCAGGGTTTGAGCAATTGGGTTCCTATTTTATATATTGGTGTGGATGGAAATTTAAGAGGCGAATTTTGGAATGGAGGAGTCAATCCCATGATGTCTTTAACGCCTGTGAATGATGGTAACTGGCATCATGTGCTGCTTACTGCCAGTGGAAATTATCAATCTCTTTATTTAGATGGAAAAGTTCAAGGACACCTAGATGGACAAATTGATCACCTTGAAATGTATTTCAATCAAATTGGAGCCGGACATTGCAGTTGGCCCGCTTGTAATGGCGGCTGGCAGTACTTTAAAGGGATGATTGATGAAGTCGGTATTTGGACAAAAAATCTCACTCCCGAAGAAGCTCTGCAAATTTATCGTCGTGGTGCCAACAGACTTAAATTTCAAGTGAGAACTTGTTCAACTTTAGATTGTGCCGATAAAAATCAAATAGCGGGTCAAGGGTGGTTGGGGCCAGATGGCAGTCAGCTTTCTTATTTTTCTGAACTCTATAATACGGTCTCAAATATTCTCGGAGAGTCCGCAGCCAGTCGTAATTTATTTTTGCCATTTGCTAATTTTTCTAACTTAGTGGTTCCCAATAACAGATACTTTCAATACAAAACAATTTTTGAAAGTGATGATCTCAATGACCTTTGTGATTACGGATCAGGTCCAGAGATTTGTTCGCCAGAGTTAAAATCGGTGGGGATTGGTCCCAACCGTTATGATACTGGAGTTCAAAGCGTGATTACAAAAGTTTCTATGGGTTCGAGTTTTAAAAGTTTAAATCCTCAGGGATTTATAGAAACAATTTCTACAAATTGTTCAGGTGTTAAATATGCTTTAAGTTCTGATGGCACCCATTTTTATTCATGGAATGGAACAGCATGGGTAATTTCTAGCGAATATGCCACTGCCAGCGTGGGTTCTGATCTTCGAGAGCATTTAGATACTTTTACGGCTATTGCAGGATCTGGGATTTTGAGTGTAAAGACCTATTTAAAATCTGAGGGATCGACTTCGTGTGAAGTGGATGAACTTAGATTTACCGGAAAAAAATTTTAAGGCTCATTTTTTTTGGGAGACCGAACAATTCTAAAACCTACATAAGCAGTGCCCACTTCAGGATTTTGAAATCGAATTTGATTGGTTAAAAAACCCGGATAAAAATCTTCCATCAGGCTGTAGTAGCTATTGCCTTTAACGACTTTTCCTAATTCAGAAATCGCGGGACCAGCCGGATCCAATCCTCCTTGAATATCTCCATACCAATCAGAGCACCATACATTGACGTTACCAAAAAAATCGTAGATGGGCTGACCATTCAAAAAGAAAGGTTTTTTAAGTCCTACGGGTTGAGTTTTTAATTGGGAGTTTTCTGCATACCAAGCCATTTGATGAATTTCAAAGTTAGAGTAGTCATGACTGTTTTCACCGGTTTCAAGTCCTCTTAATCGAGCCACAAACTCCCATTCAGCTTGAGTAGGAAGTCTGTAAATGAGTCCTTGCAAATGTTCCGGAAAGATTTCTTTAAGTTTAGCCTGAACTTCAGAGTGAGGATTATCTGAAAGTGAATTCAAAATTTTAAGCCATTCAGAAACCTGTTCATAAGAAATATTTTCGACAGGATTAAGAGGTTCAATTTGCGAAGAAGGATAGAGCGGAAGAAACTCAGGCTGAGTCACTTTTTTGGCAAACCCTGTGAGATGAGAAATAGTTTTAGTAATCATTTTATGAATTGAATTTTTATTTTCTGGGACTTGAGTGTTTGTAAATTGATGGTGCAATTCTAAAATCTGTGCCCAAGTTTTTTGAGTGGTAGGGGTAGAGAATAATTCAAAATCATGTGAGATTTTAATCGAAAGTTTATTGTTATGAGTCTGCATTTTAAAAGCTCCCTTTGGAACTTTAACAAAACTCATTTTAGGTGAGCCATCAGAATCTCTTTCTTGGACTTTAAAAGATCGAGCAGTAGCTTCGGGTCTTTCTTGGAGAATCCAATCAGCCATTTGATTTTGCCCAAGGAGACGAGCATGTTCTAAATCCGTAAAGCCGAGAGAATCTTTTTGTTTTAAATCTAACTGTGGAATTTGCAACAGCCAGTGAATCACTTTTTGTTTATTTTTAGCAATGGCATAATGAAGAAGGGTGATTTCACTCTCATCACGAGCATTCACATCTAATAATTTATTTTCTAAATGGGTCTTTAAGATCTCTAAATCTTCATTCTGTACCGCTTTACGTACAAGATCTGCAAAACCTTGCATAAATTGATTTTTGCGCAAGTCAGACGTTTTTGGCCATTGTTTGATTTCGGATAAGAGTTGTGTTTTTTCTGCCTCTGTTAAGTTAAATTTATTAAGATCATAAATAGATTTTTCAGATTCAAAAACAAGCAGAAGAAGCTCTGTGATAGCTTGTTTTCTAATTTTAAAGGGAAGTTCCTCATTGCGACCAAATTTAATGAGATCTAACTGAAAAGAATAGCTTGAATACAGACCAAAACGATTGAGTTTTGGGATTAAAGGCGCCATAGCAATATATTTTGAGAGATCCGAAGGGTTGCGTGATTCTTTGATCAGCAAAAGCTCTGTGATAAGTTGCTCTTTATTGAGATTTTTATGTGCTTTAAAGGCCTTATAACTCTGGCCTGGTTTTATGAGAGTGTTTTTATCATTTATTTTGAGATCATAGAGTTTGAGTTTTATGTTTTCCTCAACTCTCGTATAGCCTCTTTTAAAAGTATAGTTATTAGAGTGGGGAATAAAGTTAGAATAGAAGTGGCGAAGTTTGGGGAGAATTTCTTGATCGATAAAATGTCGAGTGATTAAAAAGTTAGAGACGCCATTATGCTCTCCTACGGATTCTGGCAAAGCGAGCCGATAGCCTTTTTCATTCACGATTTGCGAAAGAGTTTCTAAAATCACAGGGATTTTTTGGTTAGATATATTTTGAATTTTGTCGACAAAGGCAATTTTAACTTTTTTTTCTAATTCAGCGTCGTAAGCAGTTCCAAGCACTAAAGCCACTTGACCATCTGAATGGAGTTGAGAGTCTGTCATGGTAAAATAAAAATAATTAGGATCTAGGGCTTTTTCAAAATAGGTTCGCGAGGCACAGTCATTATCTCCTAAACAAGATCTAAAGGGAGATTCATGAAGCGAGAGAGTGCGCACACGAATAGGATCTATAATTTGAGTTTGCTTGGGGCCAGCTTTAACTTCTTTTTCAAAGTCTGGAATCAAATTGCGGAGATCTTCATTTTTAGAAAACCCACTTGGGAATTCAATGTTCAAAGACTTTTGGAGTTCGTAAAAACGATTTTTATAGCCAAGCTCAGCGGCCACAAGATCTCTTTCTTCTAAGATTTTATGAAGTCCTTCAATTTGATCAAGGGCATTTTTACTTTTTAAAAGGGCCCGAGTGGCACTGTTTCCAAAGCCCACATTTTGAATTAAATCCACCATGGCTTGTCTAAGGGGTTCTGTATTGCGGCCACGTTGATTCATCCACTCTTGAATGTATTTGAGAGTTTGAAAGAGAGCTTTTGTTTTTTTCTTATAATCTTCGTCTTTGCTTTTGAGTTCAGATAAAAGATTCTGATTTTTTACAGAAATCATTTTTTCGAGGTATTTTACAAATCTTGCGTGGTTGTGATGGAGTTGCTCTTTTTGCTGATCTTTGGAGAGTTGAGGATCAAGTTGAGGGTCTTCATAAGCGAGGAGCTTTTTCCAATAACCCAAGTTGGCTTGAATTTGAAAGAGATTGCTTCGGATTTGTGCCGAAGTCTGTATTTGCGACTTCACAAATTTTGTGAGAGCCAGTGGGGCTTCATAAGAATTTAAAATAGTAGAGATCTCATACTCTCTAAAAGGAGGTTTTTCGATTTCAGGATATTCATCAAGAAATTCTGCGAGTTCATCAAATTTATTACTGATAAAGTAATAGGGATCTCCAAAATAAATTTTTCTATAAATTTCAAAGAGATCAGATTGTTCTGGCAAAAGAAGCATACCTTTTGTCATGGCATCGGCAAAAGTATCTAAGTTGATGATTTCTGATTCAGATAAAAAAACTTTTCGGCAAAGAGGCGGAGTTTCAGAACTCACAGGAGCCGCGGCAGCACTCAATTGAGTCGCGCTTAATAAAAAGAGAGGCAGCAGAAGCTTAAAAAGTTTCTGCAAAGTGAACATCACAATTGACAGTCGTCTAGGTCTTAGACAGCTCATCAGCAATCCCCAGCTATTAAAAATAGAAATTAAATTCACACAAAATTATAAGATCAATTATGATGCCAAGAATTAAATAGCGAAAGAACTCATCAAAAAGACTTCATGATGCGGTGTTAATTTCAAAGCTGAGCAAAAATGAGCAAATTATAAAAATAACAGTCTGTTAAGTGAGAGTTTTTATTTTATAGAACCGCCATGAAATACAAACTTGGGTTCTTCATCATTGTTTTATGCTTCCAATCTCTCCCCGCCTTTTCTCAAGGTGAAGAGACGGTAATCTCCTCTCAGTGCAGTTTATTTAAAACGAGGTCTGTTCTAGAGCTCACAAATCCTTTAAAGATTTCAAATTATGAAGTTCAGTTTAGAAGTTGTAATTTGAAGGGAGTTCCACTCATAGGGCTGCGTGAATTTCAAGTGGAAGAGCAAGACTATGGTCTGTTTGTAAATCCCAAAACATTAGAAACACAAATTCTGGATATGAGTTGTGTGAGCTGTCATGAAACCCAATTAAATGATTTACCACAAAGTCCCTATTTAGAAAGAGTGCGCACTCATTCCTCAGCACCCTATCCTTTTTTTAATGATGGACTCACTCATTTGCCTCAACAAAAGGGATATTTTTTAACGGTAGATTTGTGCCCCTCACGCAAGCCTTTTGAGTTTTCAGTATTTGATAATCTACGAGTTCAATCTCAGCAGAATTTTCCGGTAGGAGTTGCCATTACGGGTTTGTGGATGAAGAATTATCCTCAAGAGGTGAATTGGCTTAAAAACAAAGTCCTCAATCATCAATTAGATGTTGTTTGGATCAATCATTCTTACTCTCACCCGTATATAAAGTCTCTTCCTGATAAAGATAATTTTTTATTATTAAAAGGTGTGAATTTTTATGAAGAGGTGATCGGCCAAGAGCAAAATATGATTGCCAATGGTTTGACCCCCTCTATTTATTTTAGATTTCCGGGATTGATTTCAAATGAAGAGCAAATCAAACAAATCGAAAAATATGGATTAGTGGCTTTAGCGAGTGATGCGTGGTTGGCCATTGATCAAGTTCCTCATGATGGGAGCATTATTCTTATTCATGGCAATGGAAATGAGCCGCCAGGGATTAGAATGTTTTTTAAATTTTTAGAAAACCTTAAAGAAATGACTCTGTTTAAAAACCTCAATTTAAATTCAAATTTCTCTAAATAAGACACTTTGAATGTCTCATTTTGATAAAAAAGTGTTTTTTGTGAGAAATTACGAGTAAAAAGCACTTTTTATGCTAGCCTTATGTAAAGACTTTGTTCTTTGGGGGCTATTATGAATTCCAACAAAATTTATTTTGGGTTGATCGTATTTGCTTTGGCGATGGGCTTTACTTTTCAGAATTGCGCCCCCAATAAAATAGTGTCCTCAATGCAGTGTCAAATGAACGGGATCATCACTAAAGATGAAACCGTGGATCTGATGAAAGAAAAAAATCCAGATGGAGAGTGTCCAAGCTTAAGTACTTATCTTGGATTAGATGATATGACAGATGAGGATCTTCTTAAAAAATTACCTGTAGCCAATGCTCATAGTGATTTTACAAGTGTGACTCTTTTGGATCAAAAAATCACAGGAAATGCTAAGTATCCTTCTGTGACTAAAAAGAGTTTTAAAGAACTTTTCAATTACAAAAACTTTCAAATGGCCTGCGAAATGAATATTCAAAAAGAGGGTTGCCCTAATGAGGCAGCTATTAATGCCACTGATTTTGATAAATATGTGATCTTAAGAGTTTCGGCTCGCGGCAATGATTCTAATTTAAAAACTGTTCCTAAAAGAAAATTTCGCGTTTTTATTCCACCAGGAACTTTTTTTGTGAGATCTTATTATCTACCAGTGAACACAGCTGTTGCTGGAGTGGTGAATGTAAAGTTTGGCGATTCAAAAATGACGGTTTTATCGAATCAAGATATCGAACAAATGCGTAACATTGCTGATCGTAAAGGTGAGTTAGAAAACTTATTTTTAAAAATGAAGGAAGTTCAAGGAGAGTTCTCAAGTCAAACAATTCAAACAGCTCCTTTTGCAGATTCTCATACTATTTTATCTAAAGGTGTTAAAAAAGGTGGATGGCTTTATGTAGAACCAACGCGTGTATTTCAATTAAAAGAGGCGGCTGATATTAAAGCATTTGCCGATCCATTCAATAAAGGAGTGGATGTTACTCAGGATCCCGCTTTGAAAGAAGTTTTTTCTGATGTGAAGTACGAAATTTTTGTGGTTAAAGATGTTTACACTCGTTGGTATGATCTCATGAATTCTAAAAAATTATGGGATGCTTCAGGTGAACCTCTTGATTCTTTATAGTTAAAGAGTTAGTTTCCATGAATGGAAACTTTTTTAAGTACGACAAAAAATACAAAAAAAATAAATCTTAAAAATTCATTTTTAATTTTCTTTATTTTGATGCCTTTGATTTCTTGTGTGAGCAGCACTAAAGAAGGCGATATCGGAGTTGAAAGAAAGCAACTACTGCTTTTGCCAAACTCTGAAATCCTTTCAATGTCAGAGCAAAGTTATATAAAAACTCTCGAAGAAGCTCAAAGTAAAGGCACTCTTGATAGAAATTCCAGCCAAGTTCAAAGAGTTAAAGCCATTGGTAAAAAACTCATTCCTCAAACAGCTGTTTTTAGATCTGATGCTCCTGCATGGAACTGGGACATTCATGTTATAAGTTCACCCGAACTCAACGCCTATTGCATGCCCGGTGGAAAAATCGTATTTTACACAGGAATTATTGAGCAGTTGAATCTAACGGATGGTGAGATTGCCGCGATTATGGGACATGAAATTGCGCATGCACTCAGAGAACATGGTCGCGAAAGAATGTCAGAAGAGTTAGTGAAGAATTTGGCATTGCAAGCACTGATTGCAAGCGGTGAGCTGAAGGAGAATTATGTTCCTTACGCAGCCCTTGTGAGTTCTTTAGTGATGACTCTTCCTCATTCAAGAGGACAAGAAACCGAAGCTGATGAAGTGGGTTTAGAGCTCATGGCAAGAGCGGGGTTTAATCCTGAGGAAGCCATCATGTTGTGGAAAAAAATGTCTGCAAATAGTGGTGGTAAACCTCCAGAGATTTTGAGCACACATCCGTCTGATACGAAGCGCATGGAGAATATGAGAAAACTCATTCCAAAGGTTAAACATATATGATTCTCGAATTTTGGGATTTTATTACGACACCAGCTTCTTCTGAGGCCCGAAAAAAAGGATATCTTTATAACAGCATCGCTTTAGCTTACAGAGCTAAAAGATGTCAGGAGTCATGGCAAAGTCATTTAAATGAATGTCATCGTGTGATTCAAAGAATCGTGCGCCAAGTGAAACCGAAAAAGGTTTGTATTTTAGGCAGCGGTTTGATGTTAGAAACTCCTCCTCAGCTTTTTGAAAGTTGTGAAGAAGTGCATTTGGTGGATATTGTGCATTTGAAACAAATCAGAGCGCAAAAATTAGATCCAAAATTTAAATTTGTAGAAATGGATTTAACAGAAAAATTCCCAACCGAAAAATACGATTTGATTATCTCTGCCAATATTTTAGCGCAGCTTTCGATGATTAAAGGTTTAACTCCTGAGGAGATTCAATTTTTACATCTCGAGCACTTTGACAATCTCCGAAAAAGTGGCGCGGCGTTTTTAATTTTTTCTGATTTTAAATTAGAGTATCTCAATGCCAAAGGCGAAGTGACCAAAGCTGAAGATACGGTTCAAAAATCAACTTTAGATTCACTGCAAATCAATTGGCAACATGTGTGGAAGTGGAATGTGGCTCCAATCCCAGAGTACAGTAAAAAAATCGCTTTAAGAATGCTTGTAGGCTCTTACAGTGAGTTATCTTTTAAGTCTTAGGACTTTCCATTGATTGCTTTCAGGGTTGCCAAGAACTTGAAGATGTTGGTAACCCGTATCCACTGAAAGCTTAATATTTTGTTTATTAATAATTTCTAATTCATTCAATTTTAAAAATGAAGGCGCAATGGTGAGTTGTCCTTGCACCACTCGCGTGAGTTGATCCCATTTAATCTGTTGTTCAAAAGTTTTTCCGTTATCTAAACTGCGGTAGGGGCCAATCCAAATCAAGCCATTTTCGCCGATGGTGATGGGGTAATCTTGAGTTCCAAAAAGAGGAATTGGTTCCCAGTTCAAAGCATCGTCGGTTTTATAAATTCCGCGAGCTGAAGCAAATCCCGAAAGAGTTTTATCTTTTAAAAAAGCGATCGAAAAAATATTTTTTCTTAAAAGTTCTTCAGTGGTCAACATTCCTTTTATGGAGGTTAGCTGAGTGGTCAGAGCCACTTTAGGAGTTTTTTGCCACCACACATCTCCATGATTAGGGAGAGTGCTGAGCACCCAATATTGATTAAGGGTCTCATTGATTTTTAATCGATTGCGCAAAGTAAAATCTGGGGGTTGGGCATTGATCACGATTCCGAGGTTTTCTTGAGTGGCTAATCCTCTGATTTTTGCAAGACTCAGTTTTTTATTTTGCTGAGTGATTAATTGGTCGTTTTCTCGATAGAGAATTGGGTGCCATTGATTTTTTTCATCAAGAGCTGAGTAAGCAAAATCAGCTTTTAATACGAGGTGATTGATATCAACGTAACCTTGCCACTGATCGTATTTAATCAGGGCCCAAGTGTTTTGGTAATTTAAAACAGTGACTCTTTTATTGCGAGGAATAGTCGTGATAAGTTCGCCATTGAGTTGTGGAGTTTTTTTAAGAAAACTATCAATGAGAGTCACGCCAAAACCTAAATCTTCAAAAGCTGGTGAGAGCAAGTGCAGAGGAATCCAACCCACTAAATAGGCTTTTTGAGGGCCCACTTGGTTGACAATTATTTTTGCCCAAGCCCCTTCAATCAACTGGATTTCAAAGGGAGTTTTTGGCGGCAATCCCGCGAGATCCGCACTCTCAGCATAAGCTTCTGATTTTAAAGAGGCTCGCTCTTTGAGAAAGCCTTTATAGCTCAATTGAATATCGCGCAGAATCAACGAGCTTGGAATTTTAGTTTTTAATGAGCCATTCGTGACAATGTAATTGTACTCAAGTTGAGTGCGTTTCATGGTGGATTCTAATTCCGCTAATCCAGATTGCCCCGAAGCAAAGAGGCTGAGAGGAGAACGATAAAAAGAAATGCCCAAAGAACGAGCAGATGAGTCCGTGGTAGGGCTCTCTTGATTTTGCACAGGATCTTCCGCATGCCCCAGAGAGGGAAAGAGGAGAGAAAGTGGGGCAAAAATTAATAATAAATTAAAAAATACGCAACTTGTCATGTATTTTAGTGTCTCAATTCGTTGAGGATTTCCCAAGACCAGATTATGCTTCTTTCGTTCTAACTAGACTTAATAAAAAGTAGATATTTAAACTAGAGGAGTTCGGGATGACGATTCAAGATATTAAAAAAATCGGTGTTGTGGGTTCAGGTCAAATGGGTAATGGAATTGTGCAAGTGGCAGCGCAATTTGGTTTTGATGTTGTGATGACGGATATTTCTGCGGCGGCTCTTGAAAAAGCCATGGTCACGATAGCGACAAGTTGTGATCGTTTGATTAAAAAAGCGGCGATGACTGAAGATCAAAAAAAGACTTTGCTTTCAAAAATCAAGACGACCACTGATCTAAAAGGTCTAGCTGATTGTGATTTCGTGGTTGAAGCAGCCACTGAAAACATCGATTTAAAATTACAAATTTTTAAACAACTTGATGAAATCGTTAAATCAACGGCGATTCTTACTTCAAACACGTCTTCAATTTCTATCACTAAAATTGCAGCGGTCACTCGTCGTCCTCACTTAGTGGCAGGAATGCATTTTATGAATCCAGTGCCATTGATGAAATTAGTTGAGGGCATTAAAGGTTTACAAACCAGCACTGAGACATTTCAAACAGTCAAACTCTTAGCAGAAAAACTCGATAAAGTTTTTGTAGAGTCTGTTAAAGACATGCCAGGTTTTATTGTGAATCGTATTTTAATGCCTATGATTAATGAAGCTGTTTACACACTTCATGAAGGCATTGCTGAAGTTGAAGCCATTGATAATGCGATGAAGTTGGGAACCAACCAACCCATGGGGCCGTTAACATTAGCAGACTTTATTGGTTTAGATACTTGTCTTTCGATTATGAATGTTTTGTTTGAAGGCCTCGGAGATTCTAAATACCGCCCTTGTCCGTTGTTGGTAAAATACGTTGAGGCAGGATGGTTAGGTCGTAAGTCGGGTCGTGGTTTTTATAATTACAATAAATAAGGAATATTTATGAGCGTCGTAGAATTAAAAAAAGAAGCAGAATTTATTTATTCACTCACCATCAATCGTCCAGACTCTTTGAATGCTTTGAACACGCATGTGTTGGCAGAGCTCAATGAGTTTTTAGTTCAGATTGATAAAATGTCTTTTTCAGAAATTCGTTGTTTGATCGTAACCGGTGCTGGAGAAAAGGCTTTTGTTGCGGGAGCAGACATTAAAGAAATTTCTGATTTGAATGTGCAAAACGCGCATATCTTTGCAGAAAAAGGCCAATCCATTTTTAGAAGATTTGAAAAACTAAAAATTCCCGTTATTGCGGCTGTTAATGGCTTTGCTCTTGGCGGAGGTTTAGAATTAGCGCTTGCTTGTGATTTTATCATGGCCAGCGAAAATGCCAAATTTGGACTTCCAGAGGTGACTTTAGGGTTGATCCCAGGCTTTGGAGGCACAGTTCGTTTAGCTAGAACGATCAGTCTTTCTAAAGCAAAATCGCTTATTTACTCTGGAGAGATGCTTTCGGCTCAAGAAGCCCTAAATTTAGGCTTGGCAGCGAAGGTTTGTCCGGCTAATGAGTTGATGGCAGCCACCTTAAAAATGGCACAAACGATTGCTCTCAGAGCCCCTCTTGCAGTGGCTCATGCAAAAGCCAGCATTAATGAAGCTTTTGATCAATCGATTGAAGTGGGAATGAAAACTGAATCACAAAATTTTTCGGATTTGTTTGATTCAAAAGATGTTCGCGAGGGAACTCGCGCTTTTATTGAAAAGCGTAAAGCGCAGTTTCAAGGAGTTTAAAAAATGAAAAACCCGATAAGAATTGTTACAGCAGCCAGTCTTTTTGATGGACATGATGCGAGTATAAATATCATTCGTAGAATTTTGCAGGACGCTGGGGCCGAAGTGATTCACTTAGGTCACAATCGTTCTGTGAGTGAGGTCGTTAAAGCGGTTCTTCAAGAAGGAGCTCAAGGCGTTTGTATCAGTTCTTATCAGGGTGGTCACATGGAGTACTTCAAATACATGAAGGATCTCTTGGATCAAATGGGAGCTGGCTACGTTAAAATTTTTGGCGGCGGCGGGGGAGTGATCATCCACGAAGAAAAAGCCGAACTCGAAAAATATGGCATCGCTCAGATTTTTCATCCAGACGATGGCAGAAGACTCGGTTTAGAGGGAATGATTCAAATGATCATCGACTCCTGTGATTTTTCGATCGCAGATGTGCTGGCACAAAAAGCCACTCCGTTAACTGCTCTCAATGATTTTAATTTAGGCGTCAATATTACAGCCCTCGAAAATCAAGAAGCTCTTCCATTTACTTTAAATTCTGCAAACCCTGCTCAAAAGCCTCTTGTGTTAGGAATGACAGGCACTGGTGGAGCCGGTAAATCAAGTCTTATTGATGAACTCTTGCAAAGATTTTTAAACACTTATCCCGATAAAAAAATTGCGGTGGTATGTGTGGATCCTTCAAAACGCAAAACCGGTGGCGCATTATTGGGGGATCGTATCCGTATGAACTCTCTCGCGCGAGAGCGTGTTTATATGCGCTCAGTGGCGAGCCGTGGAAGTGGTAAAGAGATTTCAAATGCTCTTCCACAAATTGTGAATTACCTCAAAGAACTTCCTTTTGATGTCATTATTGCAGAGACTTCTGGTATTGGCCAAGGCAGTGTGGCGATTACTGAAGTGAGTGATATTAGTTTGTATGTGATGACTTCTGATTTTGGGGCTCAATCACAACTTGAAAAAATTGATATGATTGATTACGCGGATATTATTGCTGTTAATAAAGCCGATCGCCGAGGAGCGCACGATGCTCTGAGAGATGTGGCAAAGCAATTTAGAAGATCCCGCAAGATTTTTGATCAAGAACATGAAGTCCCAGTATTTTTAACTCAAGCCTCTCAGTTTAATGATGGGGGCGTGAATAAATTATTTTTTCAAATCACAGATTTATTAGAAGCCAAAGATTCAAAAAAATCTCATTGGCAATTAACACCTGAATTTAAAAACAGTTTATTATCGTCAGAAGAAAACGTGATTATTCCAGCGCAACGTCAAAACTATCTCGCAGAGATTGTTGAGAGCGTGAGAACTTATAAAAAACGCACTCAAATGTTAGCAGACAGAGCCTCTAAGCTTGGTGCTGTTGAATTATTAAAAAATGACATCTTCAAAAATGAACTCGCTGCGGATAAAAAACATTTACAAGAAAAAATCTCTGAATGGTCGAGTGAATTTACGACCGAAGAAATGGACTCCCTTAAAAATTGGGATGAGTTTACTGCGCGCTACTCTGGTGATGAACTTGTTTTTAAAGTGAGAGACAAAGAAATCCGTCAACCACTCATTAGTAAATCTTTGAGTGGATTAAAAATCCGCAAAGTGGTGGTTCCTCATATTAAAGATTGGGGCGATCGCTTTAAATATTTAAAACTTGAAAATGTTCCGGGTGAATTTCCGTTCACGGCGGGTGTGTTTCCGCTTAAACGTGCTGATGAAGATCCTAAGAGAATGTTTGCCGGAGAAGGCACTCCTGAGAGAACGAATAAGCGCTTTCATTATCTCTGTAAGGGAGAAGCGGCACAAAGGCTTTCAACAGCTTTTGATTCGGTGACTTTGTATGGACAAGATCCTGATCAACGCCCAGATATTTTTGGCAAAGTCGGCGAGAGCGGAGTGAGTATTTGCACTCTCAATGATATGAAAAAACTTTTTGCAGGTTTTGATCTCTGTGCTCCCTCAACGAGCGTGAGCATGACCATTAATGGTCCGGCTCCAATGATTTTGGCTTTTTATTTTAACACGGCGATTGATCAGCAGTTGGCTAAAAAACAAGAAGCTCTAGGTCGTGCTTTAAACGAAAAAGAAATTGAAGAGATTAAAAATATCACTCTCAGTCAAGTGAGAGGAACGGTTCAAGCCGATATCCTTAAAGAGGATCAAGGTCAGAACACTTGTATCTTCTCGATTAATTTTGCGTTGAAGATGATGGGCGATATGCAGGAGTATTTTGTGCGTCAAAAGATCCGCAATTTTTACTCTGTGAGTATTTCTGGTTACCATATTGCTGAAGCGGGCGCGAATCCTATCAGTCAATTGGCCTTCACTCTTTCAAATGGTTTTACATTTGTAGAGTATTATAGAGGTCGTGGCTTAAATGTGGATGAGTTTGCCAACAATCTTTCGTTCTTTTTTAGCAATGGACTTGATCCAGAGTATTCGGTGCTGGGCAGAGTGGCTCGTCGTATTTGGGCAATTGCGATGCGAGATTTGTATAAAGGTAATGATCGTTCGCAAAAACTTAAATATCATATTCAAACTTCAGGGCGTTCACTGCATGCTCAGGAAATTGATTTTAACGACATTAGAACCACGCTACAGGCATTACTTGCAATCTATGATAACTGTAACTCTCTTCATACAAATGCGTATGATGAGGCGATTACAACGCCTACGGAGTCTTCTGTGAGAAGAGCGATGGCGATTCAGATGATTATTAATCGTGAGTTTGGAATGACTAAAAACGAAAACCCAACTCAAGGGGCTTACTTTATTGATGAGCTTACGGATTTAGTAGAAGAAGCCGTGCTTGAGGAGTTCTTAAAAATCAACCAACGTGGTGGGGTTTTAGGAGCGATGGAAACTCAGTATCAAAGATCTAAAATTCAAGAAGAGTCTTTGCACTACGAACATTTAAAACATTCGGGTGAATTGCCAATCATTGGTGTGAACACCTTTATGGATCCAAAAACTTTAGAAGCGGGTTATGTGGCTCCACCAATTGAATTAGCGAGAGCTTCTTATGAAGAAAAAAATCAACAGCTCACCAATGTGAAAGGCTACCAAGCGGATCATGGTTCAAAAGCTCAAAAAGCTCTCCAAGATTTACAAGCTACGGCTTTAAAGGGTGGAAATATTTTTGCCGCCTTGATGGAGTCTTCACGTTATTGTTCATTGGCTCAGATGTCTCAAGCCCTTTATGAAGTGGGCGGACAGTATCGTCGTAATTTATAGGAGTTTGCGAATATGAGCGTATTAGTTTATTCAACGGATCCTAAAGATAAAAAATGCGAAAAGTGCGGAAACTTTATGGTGCATTGCAATTGTTTACCTGAGGAATCTGCAGAGAAGACAAAGTGGATTGCAAGATGTCGTATTGAGACTTCGGGTCGCGGCGGAAAAACTGTGACTGTGATCGACACTCTTCCTCGTAATGAGGCTTTTTTAAAAGAGCTCACGAAGGAATTAAAAAATAAATGCGGCACTGGCGGCACTTATAAAATGGAAGCGGCTGGCATTATAGAAATCCAGGGCGACAAACGCCCTCAGATAAAAGCAATTTTTGAAAAAAAGGGCTACAAATTTAAAGGGCTCTAAGAAATTGCCAAAAACACATAGCTGGCTCCAGAAATATTAGTAATGGAGCCAGGTGCTGCGGTTGTAAATCCTCCTGTGGTGAAGGTCACAACGCTTGAAGCCTGGTCTGCGGCATTATTGTTGAGAGTGATGTAGTAGCCAGTTCCTCTGGCGTAATCGACAACGATCCAATCACCAGTAGCATCAGTTCTTTTTATCAAAACAAAACGTGCAGCACCTGTAAAACCACAAGGTACAGTCACGGCCCCACTTGCAGAGCCTGTGTAGTTTCCAACTTTTGAAACTCCGGCTTTAGTTGCAAAAAGATAAGTTAAATAAGTATCACCATTTACATTTAAATAGTTGGCTCCTGAATACCCAACAGAAAAATTGGTGTTAGTGGGTTCGGTGTTGGCCCAATGTTGAAAGGAATAAGCCATTAAGGCTTCGTTGACATTCATGAACTGTGTGGCTGTTAAGTATTTATGATAAAAAACCCAATTACCACCAGCAGGAGTTCGTTTTTTAACAATCATCAGTTCCGGAGCAACAGTGAGAGAATGGGCAATTGAATTTGAAGTGGCTCCATTGCCAGTATAACAAATAATATCAAAAAATCCTGGAGCGCGTTTGAAGTGTAGATTGCATGCAGATTCACCGCTTCCGCCACTTCCTTGATTGTGACCAAACATTCCATCAAAATAAGAAGTTCCGGCCCCCTCTGCCGCATTAGAGGGAATCACTAAACCAACTCCACCTCCTCTGAGGCGATCAAACTCCTGAGCAAAATAACTATTTCCACCCGTTCTTAAAAGTCGAATCACTAGATCTGGAGTGACAGTTCCAAAAACAGAGGGAGAAGGGGAAGTTTGGTTGTAAGTAGTTGCACTAAAAACTTGAGTTCCTGCAGTTGGAGGTTTGTTGGGTCTGCGGATGGCCATGTAAATATAACTGGAGCCAGAATAATTCCATGCAGTCCCAGGGTAGGTGTGCGTGAATCCACCCGGACTCACAGTAAACATATTATTAGTGGTGTCTTCTGTTCCATCGACATTGGCAGCTAAACTTGGATCATTGTAACCATTATTGAGTCCTCTGATGTGATCAAAAAGTTGCCAAGGTCCGCTCGTACTCGGATCATTCGTAGAATTTTTTAAGAGAATAAATTGAGGTTCAAAACCCAAATTGATAAAGCGAGTGCCATTGGTAGTTCCATCGCCCACATAGGAGCCGCATTTTATAAGGCTGTTTGTACCTTGATCATTTGCAAATAAATAGGCGATATAGTTATTGGTTCCACTTGCATTTACATCTGCGTGACTACCCACCGTGAATTGACTGGTTGTTGGATCAACTGTTGCAGAATTGTTGCCAAAAATATTTACTGCACTTGTTGTTGTTTGTACGGCAGTAGAGTTTAAAACCATATAGTTACCCGAGCTGATGCCATTGTGCCAAACCATCCATCCCTTTGTTGAAGCTGAATCCAGGCGTTTGATCAATATCATTCCAGGACTGGTTCCTAAAGAATGGCTGATGGACTGTGTGGAGCCGTTTCCACTGTATCTCACGATATCAAAAAATTTGTTCGCTTTTTGAAAAGTCCAACTCACAAAATTAACAGTGTTTGTGGTAAAATTGGCTCCTGTAGAAGTGTCTGCGGACCATCCAGTAGCTGAAAATGAAACTTTAACGTTGTTTCCAGTTCCAGGATTTGCAACGGCTAATCCAGCTGATGAGAGCCAGCTATCGCCTCCTCGAACAGTGTCGATTAAATAATGAGATGCCGATGAGTTTCTAGATTTGACCCAAATCAATCCAGATTTAGTTAAAAGATCAATTCCATTTGAAACTGTTTGGTTAGAGCCATTGGCTTTATAGATGTAAGTGCTAAAAACATCATCCACATAAGTGGAAGGCAGAGGAATTGCTTTATTTATAAAGGCAAAAGGGACAAAGCCTCCAGCTTGGGCTTTCCATGAAAATAGATTTTGCAAAAACTCAGCAAAGCTTAAAAGGAGAGAAAATTTTAAAAGTTTTCTTCGAGTCACAAAAAAAGAGGGAAAGCTTTGTTTTTTAGGATTGGTAAATTCTGGTTGAGTAGAGTGTTTATGATCTTGAGTGGACTCGCTTTGTTTTTTCATAAAAACACCTTTAAGAATAATGAGATGAAATTTGAGATTAGAAACGGATGAGGCTGATGTCTAGTCTAGTTTTAGTGATTCGAAATCCCAGAAAAATCTTAAATTACCACATCAAGGCGGTTGTTTTTTATCAATTTCCCCAAATAAAAGTTGAATTGTAAGAAGAACTTTACAAACTCTAGACACCTTCTTGACTTTAGTTCTGTCAATATGGGTTCAACAAATACAATGACAGAGTGAAAGTGAGTTCACTGAACACAAGGGATGTGTCTCAGGGGCTCATGAAAATGTCTTGTTAAAGGGGAAATTATGTTCGTCACTTCGTTAATCATTTTATTAGATCTTTTATTAATCTTACCATGGGTCATGATTGTTTTAGCACCTTTGTGTATTTTGGTGATCCCTTTTTTAGCACTGGGTTACATTTACTTAGATCCTTTATTGGTCAAAGAAAAAATCAAAGAGTTCGAAGTGCTTATAGTAGACGACAACCCTTCTACACTTGTAGTTCTCGAAGGAATTTTAAAAGCTCGTCACTGTATCCTCAAAGTTGTAAAAAATGGTTTTGAAGCTATTGAGGCACTTAAAAAAACAGCCTTTGACTTAGTTTTTATTGATTATGCTATGCCAGAAGTGAATGGATCAGAGACTCTACAGTTAGCTGATGATGCACTCAATGATAATTTTGTAGTGTATTTAAAAAAACTACCAGTTATAGAATACGCGAGTGATTCACATTATAACTGGTCTGATCTTGATCTTGATCACTTTAGAATGATGGAGTCATTAAATAAAAAAATGCCTCCGTCACAATTAAGACGCAGATTAGACAGTTTATTTGCACATATCTAGTTTGTTTTAAAATAAATAAAAAACAAAGCCCCATTGAAGGGGCTTTGTTGAGAATCTCAAAAGATTCAAATTCAAGGAGGATCAAATGAACACACAAACACAAATTCAAAATAATAATCCGCTTATTGAAATCACTTTTATTCACACGGCACGAGTGGAAGCAGAGCTTCTTGATTTATTGCCTGCATTTTTAATTAACAGACATGTCGAGATTAAAAAGCTCAAAACTTATTTAGAAGCTCTAGATTTTGCAGAAATTAAAAAAATTGGCCACGATTTAAGAGGCATTCCTGGGGCTTTTGGATATAATTTTTTAGTAGAAATAGGCAAGAGAGTTGAGATGGCAGCAATTTCTAAGAATGAAAAACTTCTTAAGGATCTCTTGCAAGAATACGAATTAACCCTTCGTTACCACATTGTGAAAATCGAGGGAGATGAAAAGTTATACAATGAAAAAGATTTTATTAGTTGAAGATAATTTAGAGATGGGTGATTTGGTTATTAACTCCCTTAAGTCAATAGCCAATGTGGAGAGAGTGTACTTACGTAAAGAGGTTGAATTTATTCTCGCAGAAAAAACCTATGATTTGGTTATTGTTGATTTGAATTTACCAGACTGTCACGGATATGAGATTTATCAAATGATCCGTGACAGTGTTAAAAATAGAAGTGCTGCTATTATCTTTCTCACTGCCGATGATTCTGAAGCTTCACAGATCACGGGTTTTACTTTAGGAGCTGACGACTATATTTTAAAGCCCATCAAAATGGGTTCTTTTAGAGCAAGAATTGTAAGTAAACTCAAAGATCATCTTCCCCCATTAGATAAAGTTGTCTTTGGCCCGATCTCCATTGATAAACTCAAACAAAAAGTGATTTTAAATGTTCTTCGTCAAGAGGAAGTCTTAGATTTAACTCCCATTGAGTATAAAATTTTAATTTCCCTTGTCGCTCATTCTGAAAAAGTGGTGCCACGAGCTTTATTAATTGATGAAGCTTGGGGTAAAAATATTTTTGTGGGAAATAGAGTGGTGGATCAACATGTATCATCACTCAGAAAAAAACTAGGCATTCATCAAAGTCTCATTCAGACTGTTTATGGAACAGGGTATAGACTCAGTATGGAAATATCTTTATCGCAAAAAACACATGATCTGATGAACCACTTATAATTCAACTTCTGTATCAACAACTAATTCATGGTAAAAATCTTTACAGGCTCTCATGATAGAAGAGGAGAGAGTGCTCATATTAAGAGGTTTTTTAATAAAGTAATTCATTCCACTTGAATAGCATTTATCAATTTCTTCCGGAAAGATAGCTGCAGATAAAGCGATCACGGGTGTTTGTATGATTTTGTTTTCGCCTTCCCAAATGCGAATTTGTGTTGTGGCCTCATAGCCATCCATTACTGGCATTTGACAATCCATCAAAACCAAATCAAATTTTATTTTTTTAAAGAGATCAACACCCTTTTGGCCATTCACTGCAAATTGATATTGATGTCCGAGTTTATCAAGATATTTTCCGATGACGATGGCATTGATTTCATTGTCCTCAATTACAAGAATATTCAGAGGGCGTTTAAGATGAGCTGGGTTCAAATTGGTGAGTGCGTTCTGAGCGCAATACTCAACTTTGGGTTTTTGAAGTGGAACTTTAAACCAAAAAGTGGAACCTTTACCCTTTTCGCTCATCACACCTAAGTTCCCCTTCATAAGATTGCAAAGTTTTTGCGCAATGCTAAGGCCAAGACCAGTTCCTCCATATTTACGAGTAGAGGTCGGGTCAATTTGCGTAAATTTTGTGAAAATCTTATCAATATGATCGGGCTCAATTCCAATTCCGGTGTCTTGAATTTGCACATAAAAGGTATAATCCTGATTAGGAATATTTGTTTTTTTAATTTGAGCAAAAACTTTTACTGAGCCTTGGTCAGTAAACTTAATGCTATTACAAATTAAATTTGCAAGCACTTGGTGCAATCTAAAATAATCTCCCACGTATTGATTTTTTTCTTCGATATCAAGACTGTAATTGAGCTGGATATTTTTAGACTCCGCCATTTTTGAATACAAATTGCATGTATCTGAAATTAATTTTTCAGGGTCAAAATAATTGAGTTCTAATTTAATTTCACCGGCTTCGATTTTAGAAAAATCTAAAATATCATTGAGCGTGTGGAGGAGATGCTTGCCAGAGTTAAAAATAATATTGATGTTTTTAGAGAAATCTTCTTTAGGAACCAAATCGTCTTTCATCAGCTCCGCAATTCCTAATATCCCATTCAGTGGTGTTCGGATCTCATGGCTCATGTTGGCTAAAAAGAGTCCTCTAGCCTTATTGGCTTCATCAGTTTTATTTTTGGCAACTTCGAGTTCGATGAGTGTGCTTTTTAAATTTGTGATGTCTCGAATAATGAGGACAAAACCGTTTGGGAGGTTTTTTTCGTCAAAGGATTTGATCAAAATAATATCTGCAAAAAAGAGGGATTTATCTTTGCGTTTTTGCCATCTCTCAAATTCATAATGATGATCATTCATTTTTTGAATGAGCTGATAAAAATTCAGATTTTCCTCAGGGTGTATTGAGGAATCAAAAATACTGAATTTTTTGCCAAGGACTTCAGACCATTCAAATCCATAAAGTTTTTCAGAGCCTTCATTCCAACTCTGAATGAGCCCCTCGTTATTTAAGAAAAAAGTTGAAAAGCCCGGAACTTTATCGGTAATGATTTTAAATTTTTCTAAAAGATTATACTTTTTGGCATCATCAATTTTAAATTTTTTAGTGAGTAAATACAAGGAGAGGAAACCTAAAAAGAGTGAAATAAAAAAGCTTGAAACAGTAAATACCCAAACATTTTTAATGGCTTGTTTTTCGTGTATTAGATTTTGATCTATAAAAAACGAGGCTTTTTTTGAGGAAAAATCTATAATATAATCGATATTGTCTTTGAGTCTCTCGTAAACAAAAGTGGCTTCTGAGATAAGAACTTTATTGGCTTTTTTATAATCCTTGAGTTTATAAAACAAAAGAATTTTTCCGCGGACCGTATTCCAATAAATGATATCTTCATTGAGTTGAGACAATCGATTGAGATCACCCAAGAAGCTTTTCTCGATGATCTCCATTGATTTTTTGATTTCGAAATCTAAGTCATAGACTTCGGCTTCTGTTATTTGAATGCTTGAGAGATCTTTTAGGATTGAAGCATAAAGCATTTTTGTTCTTATTAAAGTGATTTTTTGTTTGATGTCTCGGGCTTGGATATTGACTGTAAAGGGATGAATATAAAGATCTTTTGAGTTGTCGACTACTTTTTGGAGATCTTTTAAAAAAAAAAAGTTTTGAAATGAAAAGAAAAAAGAAACCAATAAATAGCTTATAAATAAGGTGAAGAATAATTTTTGATTGGATTTTATACTTGATATCATATCGCGAACTCTTTTCTTGAACTGACTAAACACCTCGTATTGTTTTTTGTATAGACTAAAATTTAGAATTTCACTTTTGTTGTCATTCTTTTTAAGAAAGTCTAGTTGCTGGAAGGCAATTGTAAAGATTTAGACACAATTGGGTTTTTCTCCTTGCACTTTTAAAAAATTGAGTTTGAGTTTTGCAAGACGGCCCCTTGGGGGATTTTTCTCTTTCAAAAAGCTCAAACATACGGTGCTCTGCCGCGGACTTGGTTTTTAAAATGCCGATTGAAATTGAGTTTGAGTTTTGCAAGACGGCCCCTTGGGGGATTTTTCTCTTTCAAAAAGCTCAAACATACAGTGCTCGCCTCGCCTTTGGCTTCGTCTGCGCTCCGAACTCGTTTTTGAAAGAAAAAAGATCCCCCAAGGGGCCTCAATCAATACTTAAATTGAATTTAGTTTGGGATTTTAAAAATAAGTTTGGATGCTTTGGTTTTTGGGGGACTTTCGAGGGGGTTGGGATCAGGTAAATGCCTTAATAGGGTTTCAAGGAGACAGTGTGTTATGGGTGGAGGTTGTAAATTCAGATTTTATTATTGGAGAGATTGTTTTGTTATATTTGTTGAAATGGTCTTGGTATTAATTTTTATTTTTTCAAGGCTGAAAATTTATTGGTAAAATTTAAGAGTTAAAATTTAAGAGTCAAATCGTATGACTAAAATGGGTTTGGGTCGAGAGAGTTTTTTATTTTCTATAAGGATGGGATCATGGCAAATGAGGTGGAACTGTTTTTAAAAAATACTAAGGCTTGGAAAGTTGAAATTGAAGAGCTGAGAGCGATTATTTTAAAAACGGGACTTGAGGAATCCTTTAAATGGCAAAAACCATGTTATTGTGAGGGTGAAGCTAATATCGTGATCATTCAACCCTTCAAAGCTTGTCTTGGGCTTATGTTTTTTAAAGGCACTTTATTAAAAGATAAAGAGGGTGTGTTGATAGAGAATGGTCCAAATTCTCAGGCAAGTAAGAGGTTAGAGTTTACATCAGTTCAAGATATTAAAAAACATGCCGCAATCATTAAAGCCTATATTAAAGAAGCTGTGGCGATAGAAGAGTCTGGGCAAAAAATTGAGTTTAAGAAAAAAGATTATGAAATCCCAGAGGAGTTGAAAAAAACTTTTTCTAAAAATCCAAAACTCAAAAAATCTTTTGAAGCTCTCACTCCCGGAAGACAACGTGCTTATCTTTTGCATTTTACGGAAGCAAAAAAATCTGAAACTCGCCAAGCGCGCATTGATAAACACACTGCGCGCATTTTGGCTGGTAAGGGACTGGCTGACTAAAAAACAAAATAAAAAAAACTAAATCATAAAAAAATAATGAGATAAAAGTTTTATCCGGTTTTGCAGGTAAAACTCTGTGAAAATAAACTTTGCCGGCCATCTGGTTTGATTATTAAAGAATTGAAATCCAAATAAATGCCGGATAACCATTATATCCAGCAGAGCTTAAGGCAGCTTCTGCTCCACCTTTACCGTATTTGCTACTCGCTACAGAACCGTATTTACCATAACAAGTGGCTAAATCTGAGTACAAGTTAAAGTTCCAATTTGGATAACTGTCATTTGTTGCAGCAACGCCTCTTCCCGGACTCATTGGGCCGTTATATGAGAACTATACTTGTTACATAAGAGGGGTGATACCAAGGTCTAGCTGTGCTTCCATTTGGAGAGTCATAATTAACTGTGGCAGCGCCGCCTTCTGCATATCCAATAATAGTAGATTCAAATAACACTGCGGAATCAAAAGCAGCGTTTCCAGTAAATCCTGATTGACCTGAAGATACCCCGTAGGCTCCTAGGGGATTTCCTACTGTTGGTAATGTGCGGGGATTGACATTAATATAATTGCCTCCACTGTTTGCGAGGTTGGGTCCAGCAGGACCAAGGTAAACATTAATAGTACCATTTAAACCCGTCGCTGGAATATCAAAAACTTGAGTGGCACCAGAGTTCCCACTGGAGTCTCCATCGCCATCATTATTTGAACTACATCCTCCTGCAGCCTGTAATATAAATCTTAATCCGACTAAAAATTTTTTATTGGTAAGATTAATTGAAAAGTAGGGCGAATAGGGTCCATTTATATTTACACCAGGTCCAATCCAACCCCAAGCAGTTGATGAACTATTATATGATGGCCCATTGCCTGTTATTTGGAGTTCAGACATATTTGTTACGAAATTGGAGCCACCTCCACCAAAACCCCTTTTGCTAGCACTCCCAAGAGTTATAATTGGAGACATTAAGCATCCTTTCTAAAAAGTGAATTTATTTTTAGATCCTATAAGCTTTGCTGATTTCACTATTTTATTTCAATATTGTATTTTAAATTCTAGACAAACGTAGAGGTTGATTGGAGTGGCCTAAAAAATAGAGAACTTTTGTCTTTTTTTGAAACACTTAAAAAATAAAAATTCTCATTTTTATACTGAGCTCATTGATTTTAAAAATTATCCTTGATCTGGGATTTCCGGTGTCACAAGTTGTGTGAGTAACTCAAGTGATTGTTGCCATCCAAGAGTGCACATCTCTACTGGGATCATATCTGGGATACCCTCTTGTGTGATCGTGAGTTCAGTTCCACACATGACTTTTTTAAGTTGCACAGTTGTGAGCATTTCTCCCGGCATATGAGGATTGTCAAAAATATTGAGATATTTAAGGCTTTGGTTCTCTTTAATTTCAGTGTATTTGGCATTAAAAGAATGGCTGCTGCCCGTGGTGAGATTATGAAAAGACATTTTATAACCACCACCCACTTTAAATTCAAAAGTGTGCATTTTTGCTGAAAATCCATGAGGCGGAAGCCATTTAGCAAGAGCCTCTGGTGTCGAAAAAGCTCTAAATATTCTCTCCGGTGGAGCGGTCATAACTCTGTGAAAATGAACTTTGCCGGCCATCGGGGACTCCTCTGAAAACTTGTTATTGGTTAAAAAAAGACTAACTAATTATGTGGGGATTGAATAGACTGGATTTAAGTTTCTACGGAGCAAAGGAGCAAGCTTATGAAGTACCTTCGTCCAGCCAATGAGCGTGGCCAAGCCGATATGGGATGGTTAAAAACTCGTTACAGTTTTTCTTTTGCAGATTATATGGATCCCGAGCATATGGGGTTTGGTTATTTGCGTGTGATCAATGATGATTGGATTGCGGCTGCAACGGGATTTCCTACTCACTCTCATCGCAATATGGAGATCGTGACTTATGTGATCTCTGGCACCATCGCGCACGAAGATTCTCTGGGGAGTAAAAATCAAATCAAGGCAGGAGAAATTCAACGAATGACTGCGGGCACTCGCATTTCTCATTCAGAAAAAAATCCCTCTGCTCAAGAAAACTGCCACTTGTTGCAAATTTGGATTCTTCCTCAGGAGCAAGGGCTCACGCCAAGCTATGAGCAATGCAATTGGATCCAAGCTTCGCGCAAGGATCAACTTAATTTAATTGTGGCTCCTATGGGGAGCGAGGGTGACTCTCTCTTGCGCATTCATCAAAATGCAAAAATTTGGGCCGTGAGTGATTCACTTGCCTTTAAACATAAAGTGACTGATGCAAGCAATAAAGCCTATTGGATTCAAATAATCCGAGGTTGTGTGATTGTAGATAGGCAAAAGCTCACCGAAGGAGATGGTCTAGGTCTTAGTCAGCTTGCGAGCTTTGAATTAGAGATTGAGCAGGGGAGTGAGTTTTTGTTTTTTGATATGTGGGAGTAGATCCAAGCTTGTTAAGAGAGGGCTACTCAACAATTGAAACAAGGTGATTGCCATGAAGCTTCAAAAACTTATTTATTACAGCACTTCGGTTCAAGATCTTCAAATAGCTGAAATCGAAAAAATTATTGAAAAAGCGATTCTTAACAATAGTCTTATGGGGATTACGGGTATGCTCCTCTATTGCTCTGGTAATTTTATGCAAGTCATAGAGGGGCCAAAAGATAATATTCAAAAATTAATGAACAAGATTTTAAATGATAAACGTCATTATAATATTATCATTATTCAAAACCAAAGCGTTGCAAAAAGAGATTTTTCGAATTGGTCAATGGGTTTAAGGATTGTTCAGCCGAACGATCTTAAAAAATATGAACAATGCTTTCAGATCCAAGGAGATCAAAATGATTTTGCAATTTTCAATAATCAGCCAAGTAAAGCTTTAGATCTGATTCGTTTATTTGTTGAAACCAATAAAATCTAAGGACCTAACTTCATAGACCTCTGTGGTCCTCAGATATTTTAAAACTTCTTAAACTTCTCCAATTAAAGATTTATATTTTCTGCAATTAAAACATTTGGCAGCAAATATTTGCTGTTTATTAAGGAGAATCTATGAAGAATATAATGTTTGTATTTGTGATGCTGATTTCGGGAGTGTCTTTCGGAAAAACCATGGTTAAAATTGTGGGTCATAATCCAGATTCCAATTTTTATTACACTGCCGGCGGTAATTATTTTGTAATTTCTCATGATTTTGAGGATGTGGCTTATGGTGTCCGCCATAACTATTTGAAACTTAGGGTTGTTGATGAAAATTTTAAAAGCATTGTTCAAGGATTAAGATTAATGGTAGGTGATGAGAGTAATTCTCAATCAGATGACAATGCTGAGAGAATTTTTAAAGAATATAAAAGGAAACTTGAGTTTATTTTTGATGCGGCATCAAAAGAATGTCCAGTTGAGATTGACCTCGATAACGACATTCAAACGATCCTTCAAACTCCCAGACCACAATGTTTAATTCCAAGAGAATTGTAAGAGAGACTTATTAAAAAAATATTTTGATAAAATAAAAAAGCGTCAGCAGAGCCACTCTTGCAGACGCTTTTTTTTTGTTAATACGGAGAAACAAGCGGTCTAAAATTAACTGTGAGACAAATGAATCCACTATTTAGTGCAGGAGCAGATACAGAAATTATATTGTGATTAACGAGTAGCTTTTCTAGTTTAGAATTAAGTTGGTCAATCGAATGATCACAGAGAACGACATAAGAACTGTCATAAGCAAATGCAAAAGAGTTCATAAAAGTAAAAAAGGCAACGATCATCATTTTTTTCATAAAACCTCCATTATAAAAGCAGGCTTTGATAGCCTCGATTTGATTTAAAATCTTTGTAAATGAAAAATTTATAATAAGAAAGCTTTCTGCAATTTTCTGAGGACTCAGGAGGTCCTCGGCTTTTAAATTACCTAAATTTTCAAGCTCTCAATTGAGATTGGCATTTTCGTCATTGCAGATGAATTTATAATGAGTGGTAACAAAAAAATAAATTATAAAAAAATTAATCTTGAATAACACCAGTTTTAATTTAACATTTTAAGGGTCGCCTATACTTGCAATTAAAAAGGGGTTTCATTGATGTGCTCAAAAACTATTAATAAAAAATCGATTCTTATTCTGTTAAGTCTTTTCTTTGTGAGTTGTGCTCATCATCGAGACGTAAGACCAGGTGTGAATGGAGTACATATTGTAAAGATTAAAGCTGCAAACAAAGGCGATGGATCTCAAGATGCGATTGCTCAAGCACAACATTTTTGTGAAACAACTTATCACAACACGGCAGCCTTTATAGAAGAGAGCAGCAACTATGAGGGTTCAATGGATGAGGAAACTTATAAAAAAGCAAAGACGGCATCTAAAGTCGCTGAGGCCATTGGCGGTGCAGGTTATGTGTTTGGCGGTCAAAAAGAAAAAAATGTAGGTGGTGCTGTAGCAATTGGTGGACATGTTTCGGATTCAATTTTGGGTGAAGGTTACACGACTCAAATGAAATTTAAGTGTCAGTAGTTCAAAATCTGTTGTAAAGATTTAAAGTCTTGAGCTCTTCGTTCGGGGCTCATTTTTTGGATATTCTCCAACTTCCATTTTACGGCTGGCAATTGTTCAACACCTTGAATGTTAAGCAAGGTCCAGTTCGGGGTTCCAATCTGAAGTGATAGCAAAAAATTTCGTTGATCAATGCTAAGTATTTTTAGAATGTCTGAGCTCAGTTTTTCTCGCACTTTTTCAAATTCTTCATATGAAAAATCAATATTAGTCATTCCAATAAATTCGTCGTTAAAAGTTTTTTGCATATTTTTTTTAGTTGGACTGAGAACCTCATGAAACGGTCTGTTGTGACTTGAGAGATATATTAAAAAACCAGTTATTATATCAGAACTAAGACCTTCGTTTTCCATAAGAAGCTTTATATCAAAAATATCACGAGGATGTTGGCGATCAAGAGCTGCAACTATTTTTCCACCATAAAGGTCAGGAATTGAGACAACAGGACAGTCAAAAGCTACGCCAAATTGTTTTTCAGCATTCTCTACCAAATCGCGGCGCTCAGTTTCAAATACGGTTCCTCTGATAACTGGATTAGCTTCAATTTTAATTTGAATATTATTTTTGATAACGATGAGTTTCCCATGTTGTCTGAATCTGATTTTGTTGGAGCAATGACCTTAGTTTTAGGCAGCGTTCTTTCAATTTCAACTTTAATTCTACGAAGAGCCGCTTCTGCCTTTTGGATGGCTTCTTTTCTTGGATCGAGTCCTACGTAAGACAAATCTATATCAACACTCAAACGAGGTAGATTTCTTACAAAAAGATTTATTGCAGTTCCACCTTTTAAACTGAAACAATCCTCATTTGCAACATAGGGAAGTACTTTAAGCATAAGGTCCACGTAGGGAATATATTTTTCTTTACTCATTCGACTTTCCTACTGTGATTTTATATTTACTATCAAATTCACCACCAATTATTAACTGTCGACTGCCTGTTCCTAAATCAATTTTAGAGAGTTCTAATTTTTTTAGCCAAGGGTGTTTGACTCTTTCTGCAAGCGCAAGAAAAAGCCTCTTAGCTTTTACCGAGGTGCAATGTTCAAGAAGCTTTTGTACAAGTTTTGGTCTTAGTGTGACCAGGTTTTCCATTATTTCTTGAGCTTCGGTGAAAGAATGTCTTTCTGGAACTAAATCCAAATATTCAAGCATCGCTCTTTCTCGATTAGAGTAGATCAAATCGAGTCTTTCAAATTTTACTAAAATAAGGCATTGCTCACTTATTGAAAAAGACCTGAATTTTTTATCAAACAATGATGACTGTAAAAAGATTAAATCAGCATTCCATTTTTTAGATTTGAACCAAGTTGGTAATTTTGTTTTTGGCTCACTAATCAGAAAGATTCGTTCTTTACCCAAAGTTAGAAATTGTGCACTACCGGCTTGTTCAATCGCAGTTTTACCACCCACATGAACCGGAATTTTTAACTGTTCTTGTAGATTCCAAACAGCACCATACCATCTTACGTCATCGCCATTTTTTATAAGTGCACCTGCGCCAAAAGATTTAACCCAACCACTTTTTTTATATATTTGTAGATTAGAATACGAGTACCCGTTTTCTATGAGCCATTTAACAGAATACACAGCTCCAGGGATCCAATGAGTGATCAATTCATTTAATTTAGATCTAATTTTAATATTCATACTATTAAATATAGATCTAAATTAATCTAAATGAAAGAAATTAATTTATTTTCACTCCATATTTAATATATAATCTATTAAAATTTGATTTAAATTAAATTATTTGGCGCAGAGAATTAATAATATTCAATTATAATAAATATTTATAGTTCTGAGGGGTTCATTTAAATGAAATCTAATAACCGCTATTCGGATCATGATTCACCAAAACATTAATCGTAAAAGCATTCATAAAAGCATCACTATTCACTGACGTGGGTGTGAGTTTATAATATTCAGCGGTGTTAATTGTAATGGATGGCAAAGTATCTGTGTTCCATTCGGTGGGATAGAGATTAGTAGAACCATCAAAAGTGTAGTTGGCTCTCCAGTGAATGGTTGGAGCAGTTAAAAAATCATTTTTGTCGAGAGCTAAAATTCTTAAAATGGGTAATTCTTGTTGAGCTTTGACTGTCATATTGGTGGCGCCCAGATTAAAGAGCAAGGGCAATGAAGTCATTGGATAAGTGTTTGTTGTGTTGTTAGATCCTGTCACATAACTGGCACAACCATTTGAAGAATAAATATTGCCGTATAACATTTGTGAAGTGATTGATGAGGTTCCACATTGTAAATTTGGAATCACATTATACGCAATAATTGAAGGTGCTGAATAATATGTTGTGAATTGCAGCGAGAGTCCAGAGTTCCAAAACATCATGGTGCCATCTCCGACCGAAACGAGGCCTCCATTCCCGGTGGATCTAAAGATATCTGAATACGTAGGTCTGATCGTAGAACTGATGGAACTGTTCCACATCATAGAATGACTTAAAGTCACTTTATGGGAGGGAACAGCAATTGTTGCGTAATTAATAAAGGCATTGGTAAAAGTGGTATTTGCAGAACTCATGGCTCCACTTTTTGTTGATAACTGAATGTACTTAAAGGAATTCATTGCATACTGAAGTTCGTATTTAGGATTGACGGCGGGGAGTTCATTGGAAGTAAAACTTAAAGTCTTCCAAGAGTTTTGCGGGCTATTTGTAGAGACTGTGAATTTAATGGGATAACCTTCGCTCCCAATAGCTTGAACGCCCGCACTTGAGAACCATTCCCAAGCATCATCAAATCTCAATTCGGCACCTGGTTCGATAATAATCCGATGAAAGAAAGTGACATCGCAAGTAACATAATGGAGTCCCGCTTTTATGCGAAGGGGCTTATCATAAACTCCACATAAATTTCCGCTCACATCTGTAAACTGAAGATCACTGCAAGTGCCATTTAAATTGGTGGACTGTTGAAAAGTACAGGTTGGCATTGTGCCGAGGGATTCAAAATCTTTAATGCAGATATTATTTGCAAGCTTGTAGCCTGAATAACATCCAATTGTAGATTGAAAGACGCTGTAACAACCAGAGTCGCCCCAATTTAAATAATTATTCATATAACCAGAAGATTCGGATCCATTTTTTAAATAAAAAGTTGAAGTCGTTTTTGAATGGCAGGTTCTAATTTTATTTCCATTTAAGTAGTAATTACTTGTGGTGATATTATTTTGATAAGTGTAATCAATAAAATCATAATCAACTGCATCTGTATTGGGAGAGGCGGCGGCGCCATTGGGTCCTTGAGGTCCCATGGGTCCAGCAACACCCTGATTTCCAGTATCTCCCTTAGCCCCTTTCAGATTGATCGTAGTCCAATTGCCACTTTGGCAAACTTTTAAATCAATTGTATCTAAAATTAAGTAGGCTTGTCCTTCAAGAGTGTCATCACAGCTGGGGAGGGCGCTAACTTGGCTGATGGTTTTAGAAATAAAAATGGATTTTACACCAGCTCCATTGTTGGGTGGTGTGGTTACGGTGGAGCCATCACTGGGAGGAGATTGAGTGTTAGTTGGGTTTGGTGAACCACCTTTACCCCCACCTCCTAAAAGTTTACAGCCAGCTAAAATAATAATTAAAAAAGCGCAAAAAATTGCGCGCATATCAACTCCTTATACCTAGACTTTGATCGGCTTTTTAGGAGTTAACTTGAGTGAAATGAGAGAATTAAATCTTTTGAGAAAGCAGTCTTAAAATGAGAAGAATAAATTTATTAAAATTGTATCATTTTATCTAATGGTGCTTTGAATTTTGAGAGAATTACTCTATCGATTATAGAGAACCGGAGAATCATTCTTACTTAGGGTTTCCAGGAGAAATTGCGTTATAGATGCAGCGAAATGATATGAATCATCCTGAATCTTAAAGATTCAAGGCTACTCAAAATTTTCGGATTTAAAAAAAAAAGAAGTTTCAGTAAAAATCCAATCTTCAGGAAGAAAATTGGGGTGAATGACGGGGCTTGAACCCGCGACACTCGGAATCACAATCCGATGCTCTACCAACTGAGCTACATCCACCACTGAAATAGAGGCCACATTTTTATATATTTATTTTTGATTGTGCAATTAAAAAAATGAATAAATTCAAAATCTAACACGCTTTATAATTGGCCCATGAGCCCTTTTAAGGCTTTCCAGGTGATTTTTTTCAAATCTGGCTTCAAAACCAACTCCTGAGGGCTGTTTAACCACAACTGGCGCAGGGTGCGGTTCCCCACCTGAGTCGTTTTAATCTGGTTAATCCTTAAATCCAAAACCGGCTGGCTCGAAAAATACACTAACCACTCAACTGCTTCTTTTTTAAGCAACTCTTGCTTTTTAGTCTCATCAAAGGAACTCACCAAATAACAAGCTCGTTGCTCACTTGGGATCTTAACAGCCTCAAGGATTTTATAAAACAACTCCTGCTCTTCAAGGCCAAAACCCGCAGAATCTGCCACCACCGTAAAAACAAACTGTGGCTGAGAGCTCTCGTCTTCATAAATAGAGTGAAATCCCGCTGGAGTGGATTCAAAAAAAGCTTGGCTGGCACCCATTGTGATCGAAGTCTCTCTAGAAGGATCAAGATTAGAAGCATGAGTAGAATCACGAGAAGGATCTCTAGGAGTCCCAATTAAGAGCGGGCTCTTGATTCCAAGGGTATTTGTTAAATATTGAATATAATCAGCGTAAGCACTCATAGGCGCTAAAATATAGTCGCAAGCCCTAGGGGCTTGCAAGACTATTGTCGTTTTTAAAATGGTAATTTGAAAACTTTAGATTTTCTCAGCCAGAGTTGAAGCCAATCCATCAAAGTACTCCACTTGCTCTTTGATATGATCCGATTGGCCATGCACGTTTTCTGAGCTTTCTTTAATTTCTTGAGCGCTTGAGGAATAAAGCGAGATCGCATGATTGATTTCAGAAATTCCTACTTTTTGTTTTACAAGAATTTCTTCAATCTCCTTTGAGAACTGAGATAAGCGTTTATCTTTTGATTGCTCCATAGATTTTTTAATGGTCTCTTGCATAGAATGGATGATCAACTCAGTTTCTCGAGTCCTTTTTGAATAATGCTTTTAATTTCAAAAGAAGCTTTTTGGCTCGACTCTGCCAACATACCAACCTCTGTTGTCACTACAGTAAAACCTTTTCCGGCTTCTCTCGCACGAGCGGCTTCCACAGAGGCATTAAAAGATAAAAGTTTTGTTTTAAAAACTATGTCCTCAATATCATTTGTTTTGAGTTCAATATTTTTTAAAGATCTTAATACGGAAGCCATTTTAACAAGGCTCTCATCCAAAGATTGTTCAATCAGCGAATGGCTGTGATCAATCTCACCCAAAACCACTTTTAATTTTATTTTTTTTAGAAAAAATACGATCTCTCGGTGTGTTGGCTTTAAATTTTTCAAGATCCTCTTTAAATTCCGCACTGGCCTCATTGGTGATTAAAAAATTAGAATCATTTTTAGTAAGAGCCACTTGCCCCTTTGTCAGGTACTTTGCAAATCCAAAATTTCTCACGATGGCAGCAACGGCTCATTTAAATTTGTCGTCTTTATTAAAGATGGGAGTTAAAAAACCAATACCCATTCTTGGAGCATCATCCTTTTTTTCTAAGTTTTCTTTTTTAACAAGCCAGCCAGAATAATAAGAAACGACTTAAAATATTTTGTATTTTTAATTATTATCAATTTAACTGATAATAATTAAAAAAGAAATGATTCCAATACCTTTCTGGAGAAACTTCCTGATGAAACCTCTTTACAGACACTATAAAAATAAGCTTTACAAATATCTAGGGGTTGCGAGACATTCTGAAACTCTGGAGGAGCTTGCGCTCTATGAAGCGCTCTACGAGAACAAACAAGGGCAAATTTGGGTGCGACCTAAAGAGATGTTTTTTGAAAAAGTAGTGATCGAAAATCAAGAACAGGATCGATTTGCGCCTCAAGAAATCATTGTGACGCCACTCAAAATAAATTTGGAATTATTAAATAGCTCCAACCCCCTGTTGAATCAAACACTCAATCTCTATGCGGCACTTTATGGATCTCAGCATGCGGTTCGCTTGAGCGAAAGACTTTTAAGTAAAAAGAATGCGTACATTCATGTGGTTGAACTGAATCAAAAAGTGATTGGTTTTAGAATTGGATATGAGTCTCAAAATAAATGTTACTATTTGTGGATGGAGGGCATTCATCCTCAATTTAGAAATCTAGAAATGGCTCCCTTTGTCTTAAAACAAGTCATGGAGTGGGCTCATCTTTTAGGTTTTAAAAAAGTGCGAGCGATTTCTTCGAGTCGGCAGAATCATCGTATTATAAATTTTCTTGAAGAAGGTTTTTATATTAAGGGGAGTTTTTCAGAATCTAATAACAAAACTCGCTTACTTTTAGAGAAGCATTTAAGAAGTTAAGGAATCTTAAAAAGACTTTGGTCTAGTTTTTAAAAGTGTCCCTGTGACAAGTTTCTTTTTTTGTGTGGATAATAGGCCTATGTTTTCAAAAAAATCGATTCTATCTTTATTAATATTAGTGAATGTTGGATGTTCTTCTAGCTATATCATTCGATCTAAAGATTATTATAAAGCTGAAGTGCCAACTGATACGAACGAAAAACCCCTTGCTGTTAGAAAAGAGAGTTCCTATATGGAAACTCAGCACTTAATGCTCGCGGGTTTACTTCCACTCAATAAAGATGTGAGCATTAAAGAAGCCTGCAGCGAAGATGTTTTTATTGAGGCAAAAGCTTATTCTACGCTCACGCAGTCTATTCTTTCTGTACTCACTGTGGGTATCTACACTCCTAGAAATGTTGAGGTCTGGTGTGCTAAAATCGATAACTAATCTGAGTCTCATAGTTTTACTTTCTGGCTGTGCAGGAATTTCTTTAGTGGATGATAGAGAAAATTCAAATCTTTTGAATTCAAAAGATGACTATGTTTTTAATTCTGAGTTCCCAACGGCATTCAGCCAACCGAACCCCATTGATATGACTCGCTACTGTGATGAAGATGATGTGAGAAGTTTTGAAATCAAAAATGCAGGATTTTTAGGGAATTTCATAATTTTTATCACAGGTAATATTGTTCATCATGAGAAAATCAACATTAAGTGTGTAACGAACGCTCTTGATGATTCTAATCAAGCTCCTGCTGAAACTGATAAAAAGTAATTTTATTTTTTCTCATTTTTAAAAGTCATCCGTATCAGATTTGGATTCTGAGGTTTTGCATTATAGTAATCAAGGAGACTTATGAAACAATATCTTATTATGCATTTTTTATTAATCGCACTAATCAGTGTTTCTTGTCATAAAAAAGGAGAAGGTCATCACGGCGCAGAGGGTGGCGGAACCGGAAACCTCAACTTTGCTGTAACGGCCCTTCCCGTTCTTGTGAGAACTATGACAGGAGTCTCTTGCAGCGTGATGGACGGCAATCCTGCGGTGGGCAATTGCTACACGCCTCACAACATGAGCGGCACATTTAATAAAGCCACTATTACAAATTTTGCTGGAGGAAAAACTGCCCGCCTTTTAGGTGGTGGATCTAAATATCATGGTTTGGAGGATGTTTTTAGACAAGCAAAGTTTGATTTGAGTCAAACCATTTTTATGGATGGGGATGATAATCTCCAAGATAATGGCCAAGTCACTTACACAGGTGTGGCAATTGATACGAAATATTTAGATATTGTGCATAATGTGATGGGTAAATACATTCATGTTCGTTACATGTTTGTAGATCAACCCGCAACTTTAGGGGCGGCTATTTCTGGCTGCTCTTTAGATGTGAGTACATTAGCTGAAGTAGCTGTTAAAGGACTCTTGTGGACCGGAGCTACAGGGGTTTATGCAGGAGATATTTTAGCTTGTGTAAAAGCAACGAGTACAGAGGTTTGTGCTAATACTGATTATCAGTGGATTGATTCTTCAACAGGCGCGCTTTTAAGTACAAGAAGCAATCCACTTCGTTTAGCGGGTTCTTATACAATGGATAGCACTACTTGTTCAAACTCTGGAAGTTATCCAGATATGAATTGGGGTGGTATCTATCTATACTCTCAATTAAATTCATCTGTAACTATCAATGCGGCTTTTGATAGAGGTCAAAAAATTTATACCTCTGGAAGTTCAATGGGTCACACAATGAATATGACTTTGGGAATTGACACTGCTGCCAGTGTCTTTGTCCCTTCGTCGCTGATTTCAGTCTATGAGTCTCAAGATTACAATTCAGATGGTGCGACGTTTTTAAAAAATTTAGATAAAATCACTCTTCGTCAAATTTATGAATATAACAATCGTCAATCAGTGAGCACGGTGATTTCTGGATCATCTATGTTTGATGCCAATCTGACCATTGCGATTTCTGAAACAGAAGAAGCAAATGATGGAGATGATCAGGATTAATAAAATCCTAACAAACAAAACCCTCTTGATTGGAGAGGGACTTTGCTTTTGATTTATAAAATTAATTAAACTTATCGATGAATTGTGAGAGATTGTGTTGACAGTCTATTTTTGACAAGAATCAACCTAAAAGTTATTCCAAGAGGCTTTCATTGTATCAAACCTGATGTAGTTGCTATTTACTGATTCAATATCAATAAAGTGATCTTGCTCGCTCAATGATATATACATTATACTTGTTCCCTCTTTGTATTGATTCCATGAAAGTTTCAGGCCAAGCTCTTTCATTACAGCTAGAGCAATCCAATCTACTTCAACATGACTCTCTGTTGACAATAAGCCAAAATCTTTTAAACTTATGTTTTTGAATACAGAATTATTATATTCATCTTGAATTTTTTGGTTCATATCCATAGAAATTCCACCATGAATTGATCTGAAATCTGAAGTTTGTGTCATTAAATACCATTCATAGATATAGTGAGAAATTTCATGAGCTATAAAAAACTTTATAATTAATTTGAATTGTTCAGAATTTGAATATTTTAATTTCATATGATCATAAATATTTTTACTCAAAAGAATATATCCATGAGAGGCTTTTTCTTTTTCTGTTGAGCTATTTAACGTAATACTGAACTCATTTTCTAATTCAGTCATAAAAATTGGAAAGAGAATTTTACCAAATATTTTGAGTTGTACATCATTATTCCATTTTTTAATCCAATTATTTTCAGGAGACCATGGTATTATTTGTTTATCTTTATCGAAAGGTTGTATATCTCCTGCTACTGGGAAATTCTTATTTTTGCTTTTATAATTCTTCAGTAATACCATTAAATCTTGTGAAGAATGTTTTTTAAAGACTAATTTACTTCCAGTAATACTGTCATAAGTTCCGTTTTTCCATCTTAAAAAACATTTAGGTAATTGAAGATTGAATTTACCGTCCTTATCAAAGCAGCTCTCAAGCTTTGTTAAATCTTGTCCATAATTATAATTTTCCATTTTTTTAATGTTCCCATTAACTTCACATGGGTGGTTAGGTAAACACTTTTCATCCTCTAAATCATCACTAGGGCTAGTGTTATGAATGCCAATTAAAACCTCATTTCCTTGATGAGTTGTAGAAATAGGAGATCCTGAAGAGCCATTGAGAGCATTGCATTTGTGTTGAAATGAATAAGGGAAACTATAATCTCCTTCAATCAAGCTTGCTGGATTTTCATAAATACATTGAGAATATCTGAGAATATTGCCAGCTCTCATATTTCTAAAGTCAAAAATAATTGGAATACTAATCATATTTAATTTTATATTTTTTAAATTAAGTAATTGTTCTTCATTAACTAGATTATAAGGTTTTTTATTTTTTAAATTTACACTCTCTTTAAAAGTAAAGATGGCTACATCTGTATTATACAAGGTCTGATAAACAACCGTATCTATTGTTAAAGTGGAAGATGTATTCGGAAAAGCCATATAAAATCTTTGTTCTGGTTTGAAATTAATTTTTATATTGTTTGATTTATAGGGTAATCCAAAACAGTGGCCATTTGTGACTCCATAAATATTTTGAGAATTTTTACTCTTATTAGATTTAATTAAAAATGCTGTGCAACCAGTTGGATAAATTCTTCCAACAGAATTAAAATAAGAAGGTTTAGTAGAGTTTGATATGACTTGCCATTTGCTATCTAATATAGAGTTGTTTTCATTTGGATACTGATCCATAAAATCATTCATTCCATAAAATATGGATTGGTTATCAAAAATTATAGCTTTTGAAGGAGAGCTTTGAAAACTAAAACCTAATATAATCAAGAAAGATAAATAGCTAATTTTCATACATCCTCCATATATAATTAAGAAGCACATATTGCACGAATCTTAGATTAAAACCTTAAAATGCAATCAATTTGCCAAGTGTTTTTTGATACAAAAAGAGGTCAATATTCTCAATATCAACCAAAAAATGTTTCATAAAAAAACAGTACGAGAAGAATTTAAAGACTTGATACGTAGATGAAATAGACGACTGTGAGAGATTGTGTTGACAGTCTGATTGTGTGAGTTTTGGTTCTATATGGTTAAAACCTTCGGCAAAAGGTCTTAAAGAGAATGGATTGTAAAATCCAAGAATGATACAATTCTCAGTCATTTCTTTTTGAAAGACAGTAAAAAAAGAAAAGAACCCATTTGGGTTCTTTTCGCTCATGATGAGAGTTAATTTTAAACTTAAGGAATTATTTTTGTTCCAAAGTACGGTAAGGTTGCTCTAAAACAGGAAGAGTATGGTAAGGTGGCGCTGCAACAGGAGGAGTTGTTTTAGGGATTTCTTTGATAGGAAGCGTTGTGATTGGTTGTTCAGGAATACCAATAACAGGCTTTTCAACTGGAAGAGTGATTACTGGGTTACTTGGCGTTTCTTTAATAGGTTGAATTGTAATAGGTAACTCAGGGATTTTTGCATTTGGTTTTGTGCAAACACCAGAAACAACTAAGCCAGTACTAGGAGCTTTAGGATAAAGAGTTGATTTTTTAATGTTAGCTTTTTTGATTGAAAGCAAAGTAAATTTTCCACCGCAATGTTTCTCACCAGTAGCTTGAGCAAGAGCAGGATCTAAATCAGAGGGTTGAACTAAATCCGATCTAAAAGTAAATTCCTTTTCATTAAGCATTCTACCACCACTAGTAAAGTTAATAGAATAAACATAACCATCTAATGAGTTGTAAGAACCAGCAGCAAAAACATTGAAAGCTAATAATTGTGACAAGATAACAAGTGAAAGCTTCTTCATAATAAACCCCCCGGTTTTTATTGCGACCTGTTTGAAATACTAAGATTGCAAGCGCTTTGCCAGTCTTGAAGTGAAACAACTTTCCACGAATTTGAGACAGAAAAATCAAAATAGTCTCATGTTGAATTGATTTGTGTTTTATAAAAAGACGTTGAGACACCTTTTAAATTGCAGAAGACTGAATAAGAAGTTGTCATCTGTACACGATCGAATTGACAGCTTGATTTTATTGGATTTTTTAAACAGGGACGTAACTATCATTACAAAATCTTCATCGCATGCTATTGATCTCATTCATAGGGACAAAGTTTCTGAATAGAATGTTAAACTCTCCATTCTATGAAGCACAAAAACGAAAAGAACCCATTTGGTTTCTTTTCGCTAATAATTTGATTTTAATTTAAAATTTTGAATTTATTTTTTGTAACGATTGTTCCAATATATATTAAATTTTTCCACCAATAGGATTATAAGGTAAAGCATCATTTAATGGCTCCATAGTGCAAACTCCAGAAATAACTAAATAATCAGTTTTAGGATTAAAAGTTGATTTTTTAATGTTAGCTTTTTTGATTGAAAGCAAAGTAAATTTACCACCACATTTTTTCTCACCAACAGATTGAGCAAGAGCAGGGTCTAAATCACCGGGTTGAACTAAATGTGAATTAAAAGAAACTTCCTTTTCAGTGAGCATGACACCACCATTAGTCACGTTAATAGAATAATAATAATTATTACTACCATCTAATGATGGATATGAACGACCAGCAAAAACATTGAAAGCTAATAATTGTGACAAGATAACAAGTGAAAGCTTCTTCATAATAAACCCCCCGGTTTTTATTGCGAACCTTAGAAGAATAAGAATGCAAGCGAGTAGCCAAGTGTTTTTTCGTCCAAAAGTGGTTGAAATTCTCAATCTGAATCAAAAAATGTATCATAAAAAAACAAATAGAGGTGAATTCCTAAAAATTGTTATGTTGATGAACTAGACAATTGTCTGAGAATTTATTGACAGTCTGATTATATGAGATTTGGCTCTCAGAATGTCTCAATATAAAACATTTTTTGCATTTTTAAATGAGAAGGCACTTTCTAAGGTGGCCTTAATAAAAAAACAGAGTGATTTCTCACTCTGTTTTATTTTAGAATTTTCAGATTTAATTATTCAAAAATTGATTTATTAAATTCACAAGTGAAATTCATTTCATATCCTTGATTATTTAAGTCATTTAGATAATTAATAAGATGTTGGCGACGTTTGCTTTCACAAAGGAAATTATGAATTTTATCTGCAACTTTAATATCTAATTTCATATTCTGAGCATATTGCTTTTTATAAATTTCTTTTTGCTTCAAGATAAATGCTTGTGTTTGTTTTTGAGACCATGAGGTTGGAAGTTGTGAAGCATCAAAAATAAAATCTGGAATGATGAAATCGGATAATAAACGCCAAACTGTTTTTTGAGAAGCTCCAAACATTGAAATCCCACCCGCAGAATCAACCACAGTTTCGATATCATTTGCAGATTGATTGGCAAGTTCCATAGCCCAATCATAAGTAGGACCTAAATCCCAAGCATTGCAATCCTTTTTAAAATTTACTTCTGCATCACTGCAACTTTCTTCTTTGAGTGAAGCAGTATTTTTGTTTTTGTAAATAATATCGATTTTATTCTGATCTCTTAAGCCTGGAGAGGTTTCGTTTTTAGTGGCACTAAAAGGATAGTAGTCCATCACAGTATCACCAAAACGCGTTTTAGAGGGATTTTTGGATCCTGCAAAATAATGTCTAAAGCCAATATCATGGCCAAACTCATGAACTAAAATAGCTTGAACTGACTCGTGTGGAAATGGATTTTTTGTTTGAAAATACTCTTTACGTTGAGCAAAAAGTTGAGCTGCAACTTTAAAGCGTGTTTGTGTATCAGTTGAATTTAAATCCTTCACAAGTTCTGGTTGCATCTCTGCAAGGTGAATATCTTGGTTTGTATTTTTAAAACCAATCACGCCCCCATGAATAAGTCCCGATTGCACATCATAACCAATTGATGAAACTCCACCAATACCAGTCATGGCTATATCACTTCCCCCAGACCAGTCTAAGCAAAGATAAGATTGAGCAAAGCACTCATCATAATCAAGATTTTGTTTATTTACATAGACATAAAACTCTTTACCAAGGGATTTATTCCATCTTTGGATCACCAATTTTAAATCAGAAATAAATTGATCCGGAAAATTCAGAGGCACAAATACAAGCCTTTTTTTGCTGAGATCATGTCTTAAAATACTTGTATAATTTTTGGGGCTCGCAAAGATATTGCCTAAATTGATATCACCTTCAGAATTGGGTTCAACAACTGAAAGCATCTCTGTAGAAAAATGCTCAAAGTTCACTTTCATGGGTTTTGAAAACGGATTTTTAAGAGAGGGCATAAAAATAATTTTTGTGCTCATGTTTTCAATCACAAAGGCGTCTTTTGAGAGAATTTTATATCGAATGCCTTCGCTTTTAATAAATGAGTTGTTCTCAAAAACTTGATTTAAAAAATCTGAAGTTTTGAAATTGTAAATCACTTTATTATAATCTTTACTGAGGGGGCCTATATCAATCAATTTATTTTGTGACATTTTAAATTTTTTGCTTTTTGTTGTCGTGTAAGCTGCTCCATTTGGTTTTGCTGGATCGATTGTAAAATTCAATTGAGTCCATTGAGGGTACTTAGCAAGTTTTTGAGCGATGAGATTTTCTAAAGATTTGAGCTCAACTTCACTTGAGGGAAGTGTCTTAGTTTCAAAATTAAATTGATATGTGGGAGTTGCTACCGCCTTAGTTGAAATCATATTTGAACTCTCTAAGCTAGAAGCACTGACTGTGAGGCCTTGTTTTTCTTCAAAGTTATTTTGAGAACAAGCTAAAGAAAACATGAGTGGCAATCCGCAAATCATCGATTTAATATTGGAATTCATAAAGTGCTCCTTTTTAAATTCAACTCTTTAAAAAGGTGAGTTGCAAAAGGGTTGCCTGTCTCATGTTGAATCAAAATGAGCTGGGGATTTTCTTTTTGATTCATATATTGTTTCAAATTTAAAATTTTTGAAGGTTTTGACTTATTTGATACGCCCACGCATTTGACAGGTGCAATGATTTTATAATGCACGTCTGTTTTTACTGACGAATTTAAAAATCTGTCTCAAATTAAAAAAATTATTTTAAAAAAAATTGCGATTGCTTCAAATTGAGAATTAAAAAATATAAAACTAAAATTAGAGTCTAAATTTTAAAAAAAATCTATTTTCTTAATGAAGAAATTCATTTTAAATCATAAGATATAAATATAGTTTGTTACTGGATTTTTTAAATAATTTTGACGGAGTCAAGATTGAAATATCAAAGACATCAGTTTACGAATCATTACTATCAGCTTTGGCAGATGGGTCTCTTGTTGCCCGAGCAAACCAATTTTTCTGTTTACTCAGTCAAATTTAGAAAAAATAATTTAGATCAATACTCGCGTGTGACCTTAAAAGCAGCGAGTGTGAGTGATGCTTTAGAGCGAGCTTGCTTTGCAATCACTTATTCAAGTCCTTGGAGACCAGAAGATATTGATTTGCACGCCGTGTATGATTCAGAAGAAAATCTTTTATGGATTGATGAAGAATTTTATAACATCGTACAAAAAAAGCATGAGTTTAGAGGAATGGAACGCAGAGAGTTTTTAATGCGTTTTGGTGCAACCACTGCGGTTGTCTTATATGGAATTTCTCCTCTTAAAGCTTTAGCAGGAACCACTACTTTAGATTTAACTGGAACTGCCAGTGGGTTTTCCCTTATTGGGGAGCAAATTTACACAACAGCAGGTACCTATACTTGGATAGCACCCAGTGGATTAACCAACGTTCATGCAGTTTGTATTGGTGCAGGAGGAGTTGGAGGATCTATTTCGGCTCCCAGTAATGGAAGAGGTGGTGGTGGAGGTGGATTAGGATGGAAAAATAATATTTCAGTGTCACCAGGAGTTTCTTATACAGTAGTAGCAGGTGCTGCTAATCAAGCAAATGGAGTGAATGGTGGTGATAGTTATTTTATTTCTACAGGCACTGTTTGTGGAAATGGAGGCAAATCATTTGATAATGGGGGAGCTGGCGGATCTTATGTAGGATCAGGAGGTGGATCTGGTGGAACAGGAGGATATGGTTACGCTTCTGGGGCTGGTGGTGCCGGTGGCTACTCCGGTAGTGGCGGCAATGGCGGTGGCGCAACCTCTTCAGGAAGTTCCGGTAGTGGCGGTGGTGCCGGTGGCGGAGGATCGACGTATTGTTATGCACATTACTGGCAGGAAATTGGAAATGGAGGAGGCGGCACAGGAATCTATGGTGCTGGAACAAGTGGTGCCGGTGGTGGATCTTACTATGGCACCACCTCATGGACAAGTGTTCCTGGTGGCGTAGGTGGCAGCGGTGGAACCAATGGTGGTGCTGGATACTGGTACTGGGGCGGATCGGGAGGAGCTTATGGCGGCGGTTCTGGAACAGGAGGGCCTGATGGAGCATCATGGAGTTCTATGCCAGGTGCTGGAGTGGTGAGGATTATTTGGGGATCTGGACGAAGTTATCCTAGTAATGCGGCTTAAATTAGGTATCGATCTATAGATATTCTACAAAAATCATGAAAAATAAATGCGAATTTATTCCTTAATATGTTAATTTGATTAATAATCAAAGATCACATTTTATGAAGGAATATTTTTTGAATCTGCAAAATTTTTTAGAACAACGTCAAAAACTACAAGCGGAGGCTCCCAAGTTCAGAGAGCTTTGCTATGAGTGCATTCAGCCGATTTTTAGTTGTTACTGTCAATACATTCAAAAATTTGATTCTAAAATTGAATTTATCATTCTCATTCATCCCATCGAGATGAAAAGGCGAATTGCTACAGGGAGAATGTCCTATCTCACTTTAGAAAACTCTCAATTGATCATGGGGCAGGATTACACTCACAACACTCAACTGAACCAAATTCTCTCAGATCCTCAACGTCATTGTGTGATGTTGTATCCGGGCACTCATTCTAAAAATTTATCCAATATGAGTTGTTCAGAAAAATCCAGTTTAGTGCCCTCAGAAAAAAAACTCACGGTCCTCGTGATTGATGGCACTTGGAACACAGCCCGTAAAACAGTTCACCTCAGTAAAAATCTCAAAGTCTTGCCGAGAATTTCTTTTTCGACCCAAAGAGTTTCGCAATTTAGAGTGCGCAAACAGCCTCACTCTTTTTGCTTTTCAACCATTGAAGCCATTCATTACACCATCGAACTGTTAGGGGAGACACAAG
>JBIIER010000050.1:0-5055 GCA_044237745.1 Pseudobdellovibrionaceae bacterium | reverse complement strand
GAGTATAAATGGGAAGCCTTGGGAATGAATTTTCAATTAAAAGAGACTTCTTTGCCAACTCATGAAGAGCTTGAAGAAGCCTCTCATATTTTTAGATCTCAATTAGGATCTCGTTTTGCCGAGATCCTATAATTGAATTTAATAATTATTGTGGAACTTTTGATTCATCAACTGCGATTTCGATTTCTACGCGGCGATTTTTAGAAAGCGCTGCTTTTGTAGTTCCAGCATCTACTGGATCAGCAGAACCTAAGCCCATTGCTTTAACAGTCGCAAGAGGAACTCCAGATACCACTAATTGATCAGCAACTGCTTGAGCTCTTTTTTCAGAAAGTGGTTGATTCACTTTATCTGTTCCAGTGCTGTCAGTGAAACCTTTTACAGTGAGAACATTCTCAGGGTATTTTTTCATGATCGTCGCAAGTTGAGCGATATTTGCTTTTGCTGCAGGTTTTAACTCAGCTTTGCCTGTATCAAAAAGAATGTCGCTTTTAAGTTTAGTCATAAGACCTTGCTCAGTTCTTTTTGTTTCAGCAATTTTATCCAATTCTTTTTTTTGTTTATCTAAACGATGACCAATTGTAGCACCAAGACCCGCGCCTAAAGCCGCACCAATAGCTGCACCTTTTGCACGATTACCTGTTTGATGACCAATCACTGCGCCCACTAAGGCACCCGCAGCTGCACCAATACCAGCATCTTTAGTGGCATTTGGATTTTCGTTCACAGTCGCACATGCAGAAAGCATGAGAGACACTGCACTCAAAGTTAATAATAGTTTTTTCATAATAATTCCTCCTCTAGTTTGAGCAAACCGGAAGAATTAATGAACTTGGTCTAAAAATCAAGGTTTTAGATGAAAACCCTAGCGACAAGATATGGGACAAGGACATAAATAATGAGATCGCGAATAAGGTAATAGAAAAAGAAAATCAAGAAAAGCTTGTAGCCAAACTTCTTAAAAACACCCTTAAAACCTCCAGCTTTAAACTCGGTACGAATGCTTGAAATTTGATTTTTAAATGAAGCCAACACTTTAAATCCCTTAATTCTTCAAAAAATTGCGCGTTTTAATTTGCCCGCGATCATAAAGGGGCAAAGACCCTGTGTAAAGAATTAATCACAAAAAAGCCTGTAATAATTTCTCGACTTAAGAATTTTTTTCATACAAGATGATCTCACATCTCGGAGGTTCATCATGAAACACGCTTTTATGTCTTCGTTAAAACCCTTCCTCATCCTCTCCCTTTTTACCCTTAATACGAGTTGTTTCTTAGCCAGTGGCGATGTCGACAACCCCGCTATTAGCGGAGCCTTGATCCAAAAATCAGGACTGGGAGAACCTATGAACGAAAAAATCAATGAGCTCTCTAAAACTTTAAATCTTTATAAAAACGATCGTCAAGGAGGCGGTGATTTTGGTTTTGAAATTCAAAATCAAAAAGACCATTACCTTTTGCAAATCAACCACGCCAACTTTAAAAGTTTTGCGGCGGGAGAAAAAGTTCTTAAAATTTTAAAAGAAACCTCTGATCCCCAAGCTCGCAAAGTGGGCGAAAAAGAAATTTTATCCCTCATGCAAGGCTCTTGCGAATGGGTGTTGCAAGAACCCCCTCCTGCTTGCCCAGGTTGTGCCACTGGAACTTGGAAAAAAGAATATATTCAGTATTTTTCAACAGACAATCAGGCCAACGAAAAAATTCAACCTATATTTGGCAGCAATGGATGCAGTGAGAGTGTCGACTTTTTAAAAATCGAAACTCTGGCGCGCACCCTTGTTGGCGAATCTTAATTTTTAGGAATCCTCATTTTAACCAGACCTTAGTCTGTGTTTAAAAAAATAAAACTAAGTAATAAGGCAAAAAAAATCTAAACTTTAACTTCGATTTTACATAAAACTCAAAAGGAGCTTTCATGTCTCAGCACGAATATTCAGGCCAAGCTTTTCGACTTGAAAAAACAGACGATGGAATTGTCAAAATTGTTTTTGATCTTAAAGATCAATCCACAAATGTTTTGAATGCCACGGCACTTAAAGAACTCGGAGAGATTCTTCCGATTCTGCAAAAGAATGTGCCTAAGGGAATTCTTTTTACTTCAGCTAAGGCCGCATTTATTTTAGGCGCTGATGTGACGGAGTTCACCACTCACTTTAAAAAATCAAAAGCAGAAATGGAAGCATGGATACTTTCTACAGACCGCATGTTTAATGCCTATGAAGATCTCCCTTGCCCTAAAGTTTCTGCGATTCGTGGATTTGCTCTCGGTGGAGGTTGCGAGTTAGCTCTTACAACGGAGTACCGCGTTTTAGGAAACAAATCTTCTATCGGTCTTCCAGAAACTAAATTAGGCATTATCCCAGGCTGGGGTGGTACTGTGAGACTCTCTCGATTGATCGGTGCCGATCATGCAATTGATTGGATCACTTCAGCTCGTTACGTAAAAGCAGAAGAAGCTCTTAAAACAGGAGCTGTGGATGCGGTTGTTGACGAAGCTCTTGTGGATGAAGCCGCACTTGTTTTAGTACGTCGTGCGATCAAAGGAGAATTGGATTGGAAGGCGCGCGCCGCTCAAAAAAAAGCTCCTCTACAATTGGATAAAATCGAAAGCACGATGAGTTTTGAAGGTGCTAAGGGAATGGTTGCTGGCATTGCTGGACCTAACTACCCGGCTCCCGTTAAAGCAGTTGAGACCATTCAAAAAGCGGCGCGACTCTCGCGCGATGAAGCCGTGGCTATTGAAGCCGAAGCTTTTGCATGGTGCACGCAAACTCCACAAGCTTCTAATCTTGTGCAAGTGTTTTTGGGCGATCAGTATCTTAAAAAAGTTTCTAAAAAAATCACTAAAGACACGGCTCCTATCAAAAGATCCGCAGTTTTAGGTGCGGGCATTATGGGTGGAGGCGTGGCTTATCAGTCGGCTTCAATGGGACTGCCTGTATTAATGAAAGACATTAAAACGGAGCAACTGGATCTTGGTATGAACGAGGCTACGAAGCTTTTAGGCAAACAATTAGAAAGCAAAAAAATCACTCCAGATAAATTTGCAAAGGTCATTGCGAGCATTTCTCCAACGCTTTCTTATGGTGATTTTGGCAGCGTGGACTTTGTGGTTGAGGCGGTTGTTGAGAGCGAAAAAGTTAAAAAGGCTGTGTATCAAGAAATCGAATCACAAATTGATCCTTCGACTATTTTGGCTTCAAACACTTCGACTATTTCGATCACGAGCTTAGCTGAGGGATTAAAACGTCCTGAGAATTTTTGTGGAGTGCACTTTTTTAACCCAGTTCACAGAATGCCACTTGTGGAAATCATTCGCGGTAAAAAAACAAGCGAGAGTACAATAGCCAAAGCGGTTCAATACGCTCAACAAATTGGTAAAACTCCGATTGTGGTCAATGATTGCCCAGGATTTTTAGTGAATAGAATTTTATTCCCCTACTTTAATGGTTTGATTCACTTGATTCAAGATGGAGTGGATTTTCAAAGAGTGGATAAAGTGATGGAAAAATTTGGATGGCCTATGGGTCCAGCCTATCTTTTAGATGTGGTTGGAATTGATACGGGCTTTCATGCTTCACAAATTATGGCTAAGGGATTTCCGGATCGCATGAGCTTTAAAAACAAAACAGTTTTAGATCAAATGTTTGAATTAAAACGCTTTGGTCAAAAAAATGGAAAAGGTTTTTATGAGTATGAGATCGATAAAAAAGGCAAACCTAAAAAAGTGGTCAATCCACAAGTTTATGAATTGATCGGTTTAAATCCTCAAAAAGGTGCTCATATCACTGACGAAGAAATCGTTCACCGTATGATGTTACCAATGATCATCGAAGCGGCTCGTTGCTTAGAAGATGGCATTGTGAACACGGCGATCGAAGTGGACATGGGTCTTTTATTAGGATTGGGTTTCCCTCCGTTCCGCACAGGTGCTTTAAAATATGCGGACTCAGTGGGACTTAAAAAATTACAAGAAGAAGCTAAAAAGTACTTGGGCTACGGTCAGCTTTATGCGTTCACAGCAAAAATGAATGATATGGCAGCCAGCGGACAAACCTATTACCAAAATTAATTTTTAATGAATTTGAGAATGGAGATTTTATGAATCGTGCAGTCATCGTAGACGCTATCAGAACCCCAATGGGAAAATCTAAAGCTGGTGCTTATAGAAACGTTCGAGCTGAAACTCTTTCGGCTCATTTAATGACTTCTATTTTACAAAGAAACTCAAAAGTGAATCCTTCAGAAATTGAAGACATCATTTGGGGATGTGTGCAGCAAACTCTTGAGCAAGGTTACAACATTGCTCGTAATGCTCAACTCCTTACAGAAATTCCTAAAGGAGTTTCGGCGCAAACAATCAATAGACTTTGTGGTTCTTCCATGACGGCTATACATATTGCGGCTCAGGGTATTTGGTCAGGACAAGGTGATGTTTATTTATGTGGAGGTGTTGAGCACATGGGCCATGTGGCCATGACTCATGGAGTGGATTTTAATCCAGCCCTCTCTTTAAAAACTTCCAAAGCAGCTGGTGCGATGGGCTTAACGGCTGAGCTTTTAGGTCGTATGCACGGAATCACTCGTGCGCAGCAAGATGAATTTGCAGCAGCTTCTCATAAAAAAGCAGCAACAGCGACTGAAAAAGGTTTTTTCAAAAACGAAATCGTAGCCACTGCAGCTCATGATGAAATGGGCGTGCCGATGTTGTTGAATTATGACGAAGTGGTTCGTCCAGAAACAACTGTGGAGTCTTTATCAAAACTTCCAGCGGTTTTTGATCCTAAGAATGGAACAGTGAGTGCGGGGAATTCTTCGGCACTTTCTGATGGTGCGGCTTGTGTGTTGGTAATGAGTGAAGCCAAAGCAAAGGCTTTAGGTTTAAAACCTCTTGCTTTGATTAAATCCATTGCCGCTACAGGTTGCGAACCGAGCATTATGGGATATGGCCCTGTGAGTGCCACTAAAAAAGCTCTCACTCGTGCGGGTTTAAAAATCACTGATATGGGTTCGATTGAACTCAATGAGGCTTTTGCGGCGCAATCTTTGCCCGTGT
>JBIIER010000014.1:0-79241 GCA_044237745.1 Pseudobdellovibrionaceae bacterium | reverse complement strand
GAACTTCTTCTTCTAAGAGAGGTTTTGCTAAAAAGCGACGGGCGCCGTTGCCAAGGCACTGTTCCATCAACTCCAGGCTTAAATCGCCAGACATCCCTATAATCTCTAAATGGGGATGATTTTCAGAGAGCTTTTTAATCACCATCGGGCCTTCAGCAATGGAATTATCTTTTTTTAAATGCATGTCCACAAAGGCTGCATGAAAAAAACTACGAGGCTTGACATGGGTAAGATTATTGACGGCCGTGAGTCTCCAGTTTTTAGGAACGGCTATTTTAAAGATTTCATGGATTAATGGATCATCATCAATGACTAATAATTCAAATTCAGACATCTTGTCTCCTCAAACGTGTTTTTTTTCTCACTTTTATTTAGACATTAAGTTTATTTTTCTGCAATATGTTATTTGAAAACTTAACTTGTTTTCAATTCGAGTCCCAATGAATCTATAAAGATAGAAAATGACAGTGAGGTGTGTATGGCGCAGGAGAAAATTTTATTACTTGAGAATATTCATCCGGTTGCCAAAACTCACTTAGAGTCTGAAGGTTTTTCGGTAGATCTTTTATCCTATGCCCCCACTGAGGACGAACTTTGCACCTTGCTTGCTAAATATCAGGTTGTGGGCTTGCGTTCTAAAACTGAAATCACTGAAAAAGTTCTACAAGCCAATCCCCATTTATTAGCTGCAGGTGCTTTTTGTATTGGCACCAATCAAATTCAATTAAATGCTGCTAATAGTTTAGGCATCCCAGTTTTTAATGCTCCTTACAGTAACACTCGAAGTGTGGCTGAATTAGTGATTGCAGAAATGATTGCACTTTCCAGACAGCTTGGTGATCGCAGCATGGCAGCTCACAAAGGCGAGTGGATTAAATCTGCTGAAGGCTCTAAAGAAGTGCGCGGTAAAACTTTAGGCATCGTGGGTTACGGACACATTGGTTCTCAACTCAGTGTTTTAGCCGAAGCTCTTGGCCTTAATGTGATATTTTTTGATATCATTAAAAAATTACCACTCGGTAATGCAAGATCCATCACAACTTTAGAAGAACTATTAACTAAGTCTGATTTTGTGAGTTTGCATGTTCCTGAAACTCCACAAACCAAAGATATGATCACGTCTCGCGAGTTAGCGATGATGAAAAAGGGCAGTTTTTTAATCAATGCCAGTCGCGGAACTGTAGTTGTTATTGAGGCCCTCGTAGAAGCTTTAAAAACTCGTCACATTGCGGGTTGTGCAATTGATGTGTTTCCGATTGAGCCGTCTTCAAACAAAGAGAGATTCATCAGTCCCTTGCAAAATCTTTCGAACGTTTTATTGACTCCACACATTGGAGGCAGCACGGAAGAAGCTCAGTATGCAATTGGGTTAGAAGTTGCTGAGAGTTTTATTCGATTTTTGAGTTCGGGATCAACTCAAGGAGCTGTGAACTTTCCGCAAGTGGATGTGCCTTTACAAAAAAACAGTCATCGTATTTTAAATATTCATCGCAATGAGCCTGGGGTTCTTGGAGAGATTAACTCAGTGGTTTCAAAAGCGGGAGCTAATATTTTAGCTCAGTCATTGGCGACAGATAATCAAATTGGTTATTTGATCATGGATTTAGAAAAAGCCGAAGCTCGAGAAGTTGAGAGAGAGATTTCGAAATTAAAACGAAGTCTCCGTACAAGATTGCTTTACTAAGCTTTCAGTTTTGAATCAGGATTCTCTTTAGTTATTTTGAATGGATTTGAATTAATTGAGTAAGAGGAGTTAAATTATAATGAATAAACGTGTGAGGGCCATTTTATTTTTTTTGGTGATGAGTTCTGCGATCAGTACGGCCTATTTAAATTGCTCGAGCAATGGCCCGAATATGAATCCTATGGAATTGGATAGCGCATCTTCACTCAGTAAAAATACAAATGGTGAATATTGTGTGCGAGAGAGGGATTTTTCAGGCACCATTAAAGGTCTCGCTTTAGACACTAAAATTCATTCAAGTTATGCAATGGTTATTAACAACCCTGCGACTCAATCTACAAAACCTTCTACGTGGGTGACTCTCACCGCCACGAATGAGTGTTTGACGGCAGAGAGTTTTAAAAATGGAAGTTTTTGTAAAGCTTCACAAACTTGTCAGCCCGAAAAAAAATCAGTCATTAATATTTCTTTAAATTGTGATTTAGAATCTGATCGCGCCGCTACGTGCGCGCATCTTGAAAACATTGTGAATCAAACGATAGATCTTGCTGATAAAAATTTTGAAGATGTGGTTCCTATGATGTCAGTCACTCAAACGGATATTGAGTGTGATGAAAATCATAAACCCTACTTTAAAACGGATCTCAATTATTCGTTTCCGGCTTTTCCGAAACCTAGAATGGGTAAATATAAAATTATTTACTCAGGCGGGGATCTTAAAGAAGGAGGCTTGGTTGAGATTGAGCTAGACAACGTGGTTCTTGAAACAACCACGGGCCAAGAAGTGATTCTCAATGGCAGATATTCTGGTTCTATCATGAATCAATCAGCTTGTTCTTTTTAATTTAAAATCAATAAATCAACTTTTAAGGATGAAAGTGAGTCAGACATGAAATTATTAGTTCTAAAGATATCGTCGTTGATGTTTCTTTTTTTAACATTCAATGTTTCTGCAGCCAAAGCTGAGACTAAAGCAGCTAAAGCTTCTGCTTCGACGGCAAAAGAAGCCGAAACTAAAAAAACTGAGTCTAAAAAAACTTCTGAGGCGGATGATAATGCGCCTTATATGAAGGTCATTAAAGTGGATAAAAATCAGGCTTTGGTGGTGTTTTCTAAAAAAAGAAGTGCGCTTAAAGTAGGGCAGATTGGTTATTTAGTTTCTAAAGTAGGCGATGATGATGTGGAAGTTCCAACTCGTGGTCACTTTATGGGATTAGAATCTACATTTAGTCTTTTAAAAATTTCAAATAAAGAAGCAAATATCACAACTAAAGACGATAAAAGTGATTTTAATTTAAAGTTTATTTATGGTGTGAATAAAGAAAAATTTGAGTACGGAGTGACACTTGGTTATTCCTTTGTAAAAGGTCAATCTAATGGTCTAGCCTCAGACAAGAAAACGATTTCAGTGGGTGGTCTGTTTGATCTTAACTTTGCTCGAAACGTGATTGAACAAGATGTTGTGGTAGGTGCAAGACTGATCGTTGCAGCTGGGCAAGTAGATGATTCATCACGTTCTAAACCAGGTAGTGAGAGTGTTATTGAACCTGGAATAATTATTAAATATTTTGGTTTGTCTTCAAATATAGCTACAACGGCTAAAATTGGTTATAACATGACCACCATTAAATATGATGCTTTATCAACAACTCTAGCTGGAACCGTTGGACAAATCGGGATTCAATCTTATTTCTAAAAATCAGTTAGAACTTAAAAGATTCTTTCCAGTATTGGGGTAAAAGATCTGAAACTTCAGAGGCTCTGAGCGAAAACTCAGGGCCTTTTGTTTTTAAATACCAATCACTCAAATCTGCATGCCAATAAGCCCCTAAGAGACATGCATCAAGAGAGGTAAATCCTTGTGCTAATAAGCCGCCAATCATGCCAGCGAGCACATCACCGGTGCCTGCTTTTGCTAAAGTGGGGTTGCCAGCATTGATTTTAAATATTTTTTTAGTGGAATCTGTAATGCGTGTTCCAGAACCTTTGAGGAGAACTGTGCAGCCAAATTTTTCTTGAGCCTTTAACAGAGATTGGGATCTTTGCTCGTGAACTTCTTTAGAGGTTTTATTAATTAAACGAGCCATTTCTCCTTCATGAGGAGTGAGTATCCACTGAGAGGGCAATATGTACTCATTCTCGCACTCGCTCATCTGGCTAAGCACAGTCAGGGCATCTGCGTCTAATAAAACTGGAATTTGTAGAGCTTCTTTTTTTAAAAAAAGGATGAGCTGTTTAAGGTGCTCATTCACACCAAATCCTGGGCCCACTAAAATAGCAGTTGGAGTTTTATGTTTGGCCCAAAACTGAGTGGGTTCCTCACAAAGTGCAGTGAGAAGCTCTGGATATTGAATAGAAATAGAGAGCGTTTCAGCATGTGTATTAATCAGAGTGGTGTAACCAGCTCCACAACGAACAGAGGCCCGAGCCGCCATAATTCCAGAACCCCAATATCCTGGGCTGCTGGCAAAAACCCATAGGTGGCCGCGATGCCCTTTGTGAATATCTGAAGAACTTTGTTTGGGGAAAAGTTCTTCAGCGAGCTTTTTTTCAAAAATTTCAAGATGTGGATTCGGGGTGCTCATAAATAAAAATTCTTAAAATATTTTACCTGGATTTAAAATTTGGTCTGGATCAAAAATTTGTTTGATAGATTTCATGATCGCAATTTCTTCAGGAGAACGAGTGAAACCTAAAAATGGTTTTTTAGTGAGACCCACACCGTGCTCTGCAGATATACTTCCTTGATGTTTTTTAACAGCTCCAAAAATAAATTGATCTACCTTTTGGCATTCTTTAAAGAATTCTTCTTTGGTCATTCCTTGAGGTCTTAAAATACTGATATGGAGATTTCCATCCCCAATATGACCAAACCAAATTACCTTGTAATGAGGATATTCTTTTTGAAGTACAAGATCTAAATCAGCTACAAATTCTGGCACACGGCTGATTCTCACGGCGAGATCATTTTTGTACGGAAAAAATCTTGCGCAAGACTCCGTAATGTCCTCGCGGTAACGCCAAAAACTTTTTGCCTGAACCTCTGATTGGCTCAAAATGCCGTCTTGAATATAATTGTTTTCTAAACATTCAGAAAAAGCTTCCATCATTTTTTCTTCCGCAGATTCATGCGGACATTCAATTTCTGCAAGAATATAAAATCCGCATTCTTGCTCAATAGGGTGAGGAAGTTGGGCGTGCTCTTTTACTAAGTTAAGTGCTTTATCCGAAAACATTTCAAAAGCAGAAAGAGTGATATGTTTTTTGAAAACCTCAAAAACTTTCATCACGGATTCTAAGCTATCTGTTCCCATCAGCATCACTTTTAAAGGGGGAGGAGGAGGGGCTAATTTAATTGTGGCCTCAGTAATAAAACCAAGTGTTCCCTCTGATCCAATAAACAACTGACGAAGATCATATCCCGTCGCGTTTTTGATCAATGAGTTGTTGAGTTCAAGAACTTCACCTGCTCCGGTGACCACTTTAAGCCCTAAAACCCAGTCACGCATTAAACCATAGCGCACCACTTTAATGCCACCTGCATTGGTGGCAATGTTGCCGCCAATTTGTGAAGAACCACGGGAAGCAAAATCCACCGGAAAGTAAAAGCCTCTCTCTTGCGCGCGCTTTTGCAAGTTTTCAGTGATGGCACCTGCTTGCACAGTGATGGATTGTTCTAAATTATTTTCTTCAAGAATTTGGGTCATTTTTTCGAAAGAAACAATCACTTCAAAATTTGTTGCCACAGCTGCACCACTTAAACCAGTGCGACCCCCAGAAGGAATCAGCTTCACTTTGTTTTCTCGAGCCCAGTGAACCAATTTTTGCACGTCTTCGGTGCTTTGTGGAAACACCACGGCTGAGGCTTGAATGTTAAAATAATAGGTCCAGTCTTTACCGTAAATTTGCAAATTGTCGGCATCCGTTAAAACTTGATTCGGAAACATTTGTTGAAGATTTTTTTGGATGGTTTCGGTATTAAGAGTTGTCATGATTTAAACTTTCTTCGGAAGATTTAATTCGTTTTTAATAAGTTCAGATTTTAAGTCCTCAATATAGTTTTGATACTTTTGAGAATCCCAAGAAGTAGCTTCTGAATTTTCGTAATAATTTTTAAGTTCCTCTAGCCAAGGTAAAGAGTTTTTATAAAGATCCAAAGAAGAACTCACTTGATGGGAAGCCAGAACCTCAAGATAAGAAAAGGTTTCAGAAATCCAAGGACATCCATAAGTTTTGCCAGAGCCTTTTAATTTATGAAATTCTTCTTCAAGAGCAGTCCAGTCCATGCTGTCAAGATGCGTGCGGATTTTATCCATACGCTGGGGCAGACTGCGAAGATAATCTTTTTTGAGTTCACCCAAAAGATTTTGAAAAGATTCTTTGGATTTAGGTTCTTGATTCATTCTGGGGGAACCGATCTGCGAGCTTCTGTTTTAGCAGAACTTAATTTTAAGATCGAGTAAAGAGGGTCATAACCCCAAGCCGAAGTGGTGATAAGGTAAAAACCCATCATCGCCCAGACAGGCCCACCAGCGAGGGCCCAAATTCCCATTAATAAACCAACCACAAATCTTAAAACTCTATCCCAGATGGCTAAATTGATTCTCATTTGAGAGTCCTCCCGCAATTAGGAGCTTAACAAAAAAACTTCTCTGGGTCTAATAGACTCTCATAAAAGTCTTAGAAAATTTCGCTAAGCACTCGCCCTTCATTGGTGGCCGGTGGAATGATTCCAAGAATAAAAGAAAGAGTCGGCGCAATATCAATCACTTTACCCTTTGAAGCATACACGCCGGACTTCACCATGGCGCCTTTAATAATAATGGGAACCGTTTTGTCGTAACTGTATCCGCTCATGTGAGTGATCAAATTATCGTCTTTTTCGACATAAAAGGGACGTGGAAATAAAAAGATATCCCCACTTTTTGTTGGTATGTTCTGACGTTTAACAGCTTCTCCCCATTCACCGGGAGGAAGTTTACCATGTTCGATATCAGATTGAGTGACGATATAAGCAATACTCTTGTTAGAAGCGAGAATTTTTTTAATTTCCTCTTGAACTTCAGCTGAAGTTAATTTTTTCTCGCGAATGATTTCATCATTGAGGTAAAAATTTAAAAGGCGTGAAGCCTTAAACCATTCTCCTTTTTTAGGAGCTCCAAATTTGTCGTCAAGGCCACGATAAACAGTTTTATAAACTTCGAGATAATCAATTTTTCCGCCATCAATTTTATTTTTCTTTAAATAATCAACAGTTGGTGGAATTCCATGATCTGCAGTTAAAACAAATACTACATCTTGATAAGAACCCATGTGCTCTTTTACTTGCGAAAAGAATTTTGCAAGAGCGCGGTCTTCATACACTGTGAGTTCTTCAAGTTCTCTTGAGTTGGGACCAAAACCATGTCCCAGCATATCGTGAGAAGAAAGACTGATCGTGAGCATATCTGGTGAACCAGGAGTTTTGCCGAGTTTTTCTTTTTTCATGGCCGCAGCAGCAACATCTAAAGTCACTTGAATGCCATAATTTAACGCAAGACCTTGTTTGCTTAAAGCAATAAATTTTTTCTCAAATGGTCCTTCTGCATTTTCACTTAAACCAGTGGTTGGAGCTGTGGACTTCCACACCATTTCATGACCTGCGTTTTTTTCAAGTTCTTTATTGTGTTCTTTAAGCCAAGTCGGAAGAGTCTCTGTATAGTATTTGCTCGATCTCCAAGTAAATGTTTTGTAATCCATCCAAATAGCAAGGTCTGCTCTGTGACCACCAAGCATAATTGCTGAACGATCTTTAAGTGCAACGCTAAAGTTTTTAGATTTGCGACCAGAATTTTTAAGTTCATCGCCCACTGTGGTGGTCTTTAAATAATTAGGAGAAGGTTCGCCAAGAGTTAAATCATCTGTACAGTAAACCATTTTATCCGTTTTGCGATCATACCATTCGTTGAGAGGAATGCCTGTTGAATGAGGGTGTGAACCTGTCAGAATCATCGCATGCCCTGGGCAAGTCATAGATTGAGCCACATCATACTCACCATAAGGGTAGTAAGCAGAGTCGTTCATTAAAAAATTAAAACCACCTTGAGTGCCACCCTGATGTTTTAAAAATCTTTTTTCAAAACGAGTGAGGTAATCGGCTCTAAACTGATCAATCACCACAACCACAACGAGTTGAGGTTTTTTTAAATATTTTTGAAGGGGGAGTGAGTGAGAACTCTCAGCCAATAATTGAGGAGATGAAAAAGAAGTGAAGAGAGTTAAACCTAAAGCAACAAGGCTCTTGAATTTCATGTGTTTCATTATGAAAATTTCCTTTAAAACAGATGGGACAGTCTTTAACCGTTGTGGCTATTTGAATAGATAATTGTACGAGAGTCAATTGACCCTGTAAAAAACTTCATTTAGGATTTTCAGAGAGACAAAATTGAGCAACTCAGAAGGCAGGCAACATGAATCAACAAGCGACGTCTGAATCACACACTCTCACCACTGAAGTCACTAAAATGCTAGGGATCCAATTGCCGATTATTGCGGCTCCTATGTTTTTAGTCTCCAACGAAGATCTCGTTGTAGCAGTCAGCGAAGCCGGAGGAATTGGGACATTCCCTGCCCTTAATTACCGTCCTATTGAAGAATACGATAAAGTCCTCAAGCGCATCAAACAAAGAACTCAAAAGCCTATTGGGGTTAATATTATCACCAATAAGAGCAACACTCGCCAAAAAGAGGATCTCAGAATTGGCTTAGAAAATGGTGTGAACCTTTTTATAACTTCGTTGGGAAGTCCTAAAGAAGTGATTCAACAAGCCCATAAAAATGGGGCCAAGGTTTTTTGTGATGTCACTAATCTAGAGCATGCCCTTAAAGTTCAAGATATGGGAGCCGATGGTGTGATTGCCGTGGGCGCTGGGGCCGGCGGCCATGCGGGGCCACTTTCTCCGATCGTTTTGATCCCTTGGCTTAAGAAAAAATTGTCAATTCCAGTCATTGCTGCAGGCGGAGTGGCCGATGGTTACTCTATGGCAGGAATGATGGCTCTTGGAGCCAGCGCGGTGAGTGTGGGAACTCGTTTTATTGTGAGCACAGAATCTAAAGTGGATGCTTCTTACAAAGAGGCAGTTCTTAAAGCCACTCCAGAAGATATTGTGATGACCACGCGAGTTTCAGGCACACCTGCAGCCGTGATTAAAACTCCTTATGTTGAAAAAATCGGTTTAGAGTTGCCGTTCTATTTAAAAATTCTTAAAGACAACCCTCGCACCAAAAAAATGGCCACAGGTTTGATTCACTTAATGGGAATGAAGCAACTTGAAAAAGCGGCTACGGGAGCTTCATGGAAAACTGTTTGGAGTGCAGGGCAAAGTGTGGGACTGATTGAGTCAGAGCAGTCTTGTGCTGAGATTCTGCATGAAATGGTTCGCGAGTATCATCAAGCTAAAGCAGGAATGCCTTAATAAAAAAAAGGTTTAACTTTTAACAGTTAAACCTTTTTATTTGAATCAAGATTGAATTTTTTAAGAAGCTTTTATTTAAGGGCTTCTTGAAGTTCACCAGTTTGATACATTTCCATCATGATATCGCTTCCACCCACCAATTGTTTGTTGATGTAAAGTTGTGGAATCGTTGGCCAGTTGCCATAAACTTTAATGCCTTCACGAATATTTTCGTCATCTAAAACATTCACAGTGAAAAACTCCACGCCAATGTCTTGAAGGATTGAAGTGGCTCTAGCAGAAAAACCACACATAGGAAAGTTAGCAGTGCCTTTCATAAAAAGGACAACTTTATTTTTTGTTAAAATTTCTTCGATTTGATTTTGAACTGACATCATTTTCTCCTCAAAAAAGAATTTAATAATTCTTTTAATCACTCGTTATTAATTTAAAACTTTTGTTTTGATAGATAGCGCATGAACTTCGCCCGTTTTAAGTTCGGGTCCGAAGGCTGCCATCACGGCTTGGTGTTGCTGAATGCGGCTCATTCCTTGAAACTTTTTTGATTCAACCATCACTTCGTAATGATCTTCTGTTCCAGTAAGATCTTCGACTTCGATTTGTCCTTCTGGAAAGGCAGATTGTAATCTTTCTTTAATTTGATTCGGCGTCATGAAATTCCCTTCGTTCTCAAAAACCGACCATACCTAACAAAATCTCCCGTTGAAAGCAATCAGAAGTCTTTTCGACGCCAATTAAGAGGAGGTGTTAATTTGATACCAATTCTTGCGGTACGTATCTTGCTCATTAGAGATCTAAGGGCTTGTTTTGGGGTCAAAACGCCAAGTTTTAAGGAGTTGAGGGGGGTCTATGAGAAAATTTAGATTATTTTTAGGAAGCTTAATGATGTTTCAAAGCCTATTTTTTGGAGCCAATCCTGTGCAGGCACAAAATCGCATGATGGATATAGAGAGAAACTGGCGCAAAGGCACGCCCAATCGAAGGGGTAATGAAAACTCCACAAGACCTCCAAGTATTCCTAGGTTGGGAGGGATTCGTCGTGACGAAGAAAGAGAACGTCGCGATAACGTATCTGATCCTGCTACGACTGGATGTCCAAACGGATCTTTTAATGTGACATTTGCTCCAGATGGTTTGTCCTTTTCTGTCCTCTTCGATAATTTTGTGGCATCAACTGCAGCGACTTCCGCTGCAAATAATAAAAATACCACTTTACGTTGTCATTTAGTGATTCCTATGGAAATTCCCATGGGCATGAAAATGCTCATCACAAGAATTGATTATCGTGGTTTTGCAAGTTTGCCTCAAAACTCAACAGGAGTGTTGCGTTCTACTTTTGCATTTCAAAAATCAGGTGAAGCTCATAATGTAAATTTAAATTATCAATTTGCAGGTCCGACCAACGAAAACTTTGTGATCTCAAGCGATGTCTTAAGTGATCAACAGGCGGTCTCCAATTGCGGTGGACTTAATAATTTGCGTGTGAGTAATGTTTTAAGAATTAAAAATAAAAAACCTGCTGATGCAATGCTAACCCTTGATAGTCTTGATGGAGCGGCAGAACAGCTGGTGTATTTTGTGAGTTACAGTCCATGTCGTAATTAAATAACTTGGTTCTGTTGAATGAATCTTGTTGCAAACTAAATAAAGTATTTGTGATGATGCTCTCCATATTTGGTCCTTAAGAAAAGGGCCAATGCAACTCATAGGGAGGGGATATGTTGCAAAAAATGGATTTGTTTTTAGGGAGAAAGTTCTTAGTTGTTTTAAAAGCGAGTGCAATCTCACTTTGTTTGTTATTTTCGATTCAAAATGCCAACGCCACTGCATTTAACGGATATATTGTAAAATTTAAACCCTCTTCAGAAAAATTTGTGAATTTTGCAAGTTTTCATACGATTTTATCTCAGGATGCTTCTGTTAAAGAAGTGGTTCAAACTGGGTTTGGAACTTTTGCTCGTTTAGATTCTCAAGCAGGCGTTCAAGCTTTGCAAAAAAAGCTTCAATCCTCTTCTGGAATGGAAATCGCCTATGTTGAACCAAACTATAAAATCACCATTAAAAATACAGCCGAAGAAATGAAGCCTAAAGACACTCGTTTTAAAGATCAATGGGGACTTTTTAATTCTGGCAATAACGGCAATGTGGTTTCTATCCAAGGTGGTGGAAGAGCCGGTGCTGATATCAATGCACTCAATGCTTGGACCATCACTAAAGGCAGCACCAATGTAAAGATCGCTGTGATCGATACCGGTGTTGATTACAATCATCCTGATTTAAAAAATCAAATGGATATTAATCAAGCTGAACTCAAAGGAATGACTGGCGTTGATGACGATGGCAATGGATTTGTGGATGATATTTACGGTTACGACTTTGCTTACAATGACGGTGATCCCATGGACGGAGGCGGCCATGGAACTCATTGTGCAGGTGTGATCGGAGCTTCACATAATGGTCAAGGTACTGTGGGTGTAATGGCCAATGTAAAAATCGTAGGAATTAAGTTTTTAGATGATGAAGGCAGTGGCGATGAGATCAATGCGATCAAAGCGATTGATTATGCGATCAAAAGAAAAGTTCATGTGATGTCTAATTCTTGGGGCGGTGAAGATCGCGTTCAAGCCTTAGAAGACGCAATTGTGGCAGCTAATGAGGCTGGGATCGTTTTCTTAGCAGCTTCAGGTAATGATGCTGCTGATAATGATAAAGTTAAATCATTTCCGGCAAATTATGATTCACCAAATTTGATTTCTGTAGGTTCTTTTGATGCTTGGGGAGAGATCTCTGATTTTTCTAATTATGGATTGAACTCTGTTCACGTGCTTGCGCCAGGAACAGATATTTTATCTACTTACCCAGGTGGCAAATACAAAACTATGTCAGGCACTTCAATGGCCACTCCTCATGCGGCAGGGATTGTAGGTTTGCTTTTATCTAAAGAGCCTAAATTAACTCCGGCTCAAGTGAGAGAAAGACTTGTAGAAACAGCTCTTAAATCAGTTTCTCTTTCTGAACGCACTCTCTCTGGCGGAAGAATGGATGCCTTTAGAGTGTTAAACAACACACGTGATTAGTTCTTTTCGGCAAAGAGATTTGTCGCTCTAAAAATGGCGGTGGGGCTGATTCCAAGTCCCACCCATTGAATGGTTCCTTTTTTATCTACATGAATCACTGTTGGTGTGGCGCGAACTTTATAAAGTTTGCTGGTGTCTCCACTATCATCTCTTAAAATAGTCACATTGTAGTGACGCTCTTTTTGAACTTTTAAAATTAAATCTAAAGATTCGCCCATATTGATTGCATAAAAATGATCCCGAGGGATTTTATTTTCATCAATGGCTTTGAGATATCGTTTCATTTCTAATTCGCAGGGACCGCACCATGAGGCCCAAAAAAATAAAATGGTGGGTTGATTAAGATCTTCGGGGATTTTAACAAAATCTCCAGCGAGGTTTTTAACCACGGTGCTTTGTACGGGCTTTCCTTGAAGAGAAAAGGCGTTTTTCCAGGCTGGGATCTTTAAAAAAAGTTGGACCAAAATAAAAATAGAGAGAATAATCTGAATGAGGGAGCTTAAACTCAATTTAATGTTCTTCATAGATATCTCCGAGGTCGAATTAATAGGGCATTAGGTAACTTAAACTGTCTGATTGCTTAAAATCAAAATTAAAAGTAGAAACCACAGTGATTAGGTCTAGGAATTGGAAAAAATCTCATGGAAAGTTATAAAAATTTTATTAAAAATTTAGGGGTTTTGCTGGCATCTTACTCTTTGAGTCGCTGTCTGTTTTTAGCTTGGAATTGGAAATCCTTTCAAATTGTTCCCTCGCAAGAAATCCTTCAAGCTTTTGTAGTAGGTTTAAGATTCGATATTTCAGCGATTTGTTACATTAATTTTATTTTTTTATTTCTCGTTTTGCTTCCTAAAAAAGAGTATTTTTTAAAAATTGAATGGCTTATTTTTTGGATCGTCAATTCCGTCTTTCTTATTCTAAATTTTGGCGATACGGAGTTTGTAAACTTTGTGGGAAGACGATTAAGCTCTGAAGCTCTTTTTATTTTTAAAGAGCTTTCTGGTAAGACTCTAGAGATTGCTTGGACCTTTTGGCCAATTGCACTTTCAGGTGCGCTCATTTTAGGGGGAGTGCTTTTTACGAGCTGGATGTGGTGTTTTAAATCGCCAAAAGAGTCAGAGAATCACTTTAGAAAAAAGCAGGCCTTGGTTTTTATGGCGATGTTTTTATTTTTTGCGGTGGGCACTCGTGGGGGATTTCAATTAAAACCTTTAAGTTTTGTGCAGGCTCAAGTTTTTAAGGTGCCTTTGTTAAACAATATGGTTTTAAACTCAAGTTTTACTCTTATTAAAAGCTTTAATAAACCTACAATCTCGCGCAAAAAATTATTTTCTACAGTATCTGGTGAAGATTTAAAAAACTATTTAAATGGCCAAATGAAAGACTCTCTGAAGTTTAATCCATCACCTTTTAAGAAGCCTCAAAATGTGGTGATCCTTATCGTTGAAAGTCTCTCTTCTGAGTACATGTATGTAGAGTCCAGAGATCCTCAGACTTACACGCCCTTTTTGGATTCTCTGGCTGAAAAATCTGTGGCTTTTAAAAATAGTTTTTCAAACGGAAGAAGATCTATAGAAGGAATCGTGTCCATTTTGGCGGGGATTCCTGCTCTTATGAGTGAGCCTTTTATTACATCTCCTTTTCAAACCAATACTTTTTTTGGATTAGGAACAATTCTAAATCAAAATGGATACGAAACGGCGTTTTTTCATGGGGGTCACAACGGAACCATGTTTTTTGATTCCTTCACAAGGGCTGCAGGTTTTGATAAGTATTTTGGTTTTGATCAGTACCCTGATAAAAAAGATGATGATGGTGTTTGGGGAATTTGGGATGAGCCCTTTTTAAAGTTCTCATTGCAACAAATGGATCAACTTAAAAAGCCCTTTGCGGCCTCGGTCTTTACTTTAAGTTCGCATCATCCTTATGCAGTTCCAGCAGATTTTCAAAATCAGTTTCCCAAGGGAACTTTAAAAATTCATGAAAGCATTGGTTATGCGGATTATGCTCTCAAAAAGTTTTTTGAAGAAGCCGCTCATAAAGATTGGTATAACGACACGCTGTTTGTGATCACGGGAGATCACACGGGTTTAAGTCATCACGAAGAAGCCAGTTTTGATAAATATCGAGTGCCCATTATTATTTACTCTCCTCAATGGAAGTCCTCTGAGGTTTATTCAACAGAAAATAACGTGAGTCAGATTGATATTGTGCCCACACTTTTAGATCTTTTAAAATTAAAGACCAGCTCTAAAAATTATTTAGGTGAGAGTGTGTTTATTCAAGGGGATCGAGTGGTCTTAAATTACTTGGATTCTCAGTACTACCTAAGATCTGAAGATGCTGAAAGCGTTTGGAATCTTGAGGGACAGAATGTTTCGATCAAGAGTCTCACTGGGAATGAGATTTCTGAAGAAAGAAAACTCATTCTTCAGAAAAAAGTAAAAGCTCATATTGATTATTTCAATCAGGGCATGTGGGATAATGCCCTTTATTTTTAGTTTTCTTAAAGGATAACTCCTGAAAGAATCAGTTTTGCTATTGAGAAATAAATCACAAGACCGGTCACGTCCACAATAGTAGCTACCGCAGGTGCTGAAGCCGAGGCCGGGTCAAATTTAAGTTTTCTTAAAATGATGGGAAGCATGGATCCGCAAATGGTTCCCCATAAAACCACTCCTAAAACACTGAGAGCAACAGTGATGGCTACGAGACCATAATGAGGGCCATAGAGAGATTCTTTTTGTGGCCAAATCATAATGCGGGTTAAGCCCACAAGACCCAAAATTAATCCCAGACACAATCCAGAGAGAAGCTCTCTTCTCATCACACGAATCCAGTCTTTTAGACGAACTTCACCCAGTGCCATCGCACGAATAATCAAAGTCGTTGCTTGAGAACCTGAGTTCCCACCGCTGGAAATAATTAGAGGAATAAATAGGGCTAAAACAACGGCTCTTTCGATTTCTTTTTCAAAAAATCCCATGGCAGAAGCTGTGAACATTTCTCCAATAAAGAGAACCAATAACCAACCCGCTCTTTTGCGGATCATGTCTGGCAAACCAATTTTTAAATAAGGAGCATCAAGAGTTTCAACGGCACCGAGTTTATGAATATCTTCAGTGGCTTCTTCTTGAAGGGCATTGGCCACGTCATCGAATGTGACGATACCTTGCATACGGCCTTCATCATCCACCACCGGCAAAGCCATAAGATCTTGTTGCGAAAAAAGACGACCGATTTCCTCTTGGTCAAGATCCACAGGGATTTTAACCAAGTCAGTTCTCATAATATCTTTGATTCTTTTTTCAACAGTAGATGAAAAAATCTCTCTAAAGCTCACAACCCCCAAAAGTACTTGGCTCGAATCGACCACGTAAGCATAGTAAATGGTTTCAACTTGGGTGCGAGATTGGATTCTTAAATAACTAATAGCTTCATCCACAGTCATATCTGGGCGAAGACGCGCAAATCGGGAACTCATCAAGCCCCCGGCATCGTCTTCAGCATAAGCTAAAAGAGCGCTCACTTCACGGCGTGTTTGATTGTCTAAAAGATCCAGAACTTCGTCTTTAGATTCTAGACCCATCTCTTGAATTAAATCGGCCACGTCATCGGGAGCCAGCAATCGCACCCAAGAACGCTTCTCTAGGGGAGAGGCTTCAAAAATAAGTTCGGCTTGGTCATGGGTTTTTAAACTGAGAAAGAGTTCTTCAGCTTCGGTTCTTGGAAGTGTGGCAAATTGTAAACGACGTTCTGAAGTGCTGAGAGCCGACCAGCTGCTGAAAAGGTCAAAGTTTTCAGCATTCATGATACCGCTTTCAGAAGTTTCTTCTTCTTCCTCTGAAACATTTTGATTTTGATTTAGAGTGAGTTCGTCCTGAGACTCTTTGTTTGAAGAATCTGGGGTTGGAGTTCCTTTATTAGATGAATCATTCGAAGAAGAATTTTTCATGGATGGCTCCTCTCATTCTGACGAGATAATTTGCGGTCTTCAGACGATTGCTTTTCAAAAGCGGAGATCACTTTGGCTGCTGGACCTATCTCACGAATTTGTCCTTTATCCAACCATAAAATACGATCACAGTGTTTTAATGTGCTCAAGCGATGTGCCACGATGATCTGTGTTTTACCTTTAAAAAAGTCATGAGTGGCTTTTACAAGGGCTTCTTCACTCTGTGGATCTACGGCACTGGTCGCTTCATCCATAATCACCACTGGGGCTTTTTGTAAAATACAGCGAGCCATGCAGATCAATTGCTTCTCTCCCGAAGAGAGATTGCGGGCTCGCTCTTCGATCATAGATTGAAGCCCCTTTTTTTGCAAATGGAGCCAATCTGATAAACCCACTCTGTTGAGCACAGTGATGAGCTCTTCATCGGTGTGAATATTTTCGATATCGAGATTTTCTCTTAAAGTCCCTTTAAATAAAACAGGGTCTTGAGTGATCAGTGCAATGGACTTTCTGTATTGATTCAAATCAGTGTCTTTAAGAGGGGAGTGTCCTTGAATCGAAATATCTCCGTTTTCAAAAGGGTAGAGATGAAAGATACATTGAATAAGGGATGATTTACCACTCCCTGTGCGCCCAATAATTCCAAAGCATTCACCTGCTTGAATCGTAAAACTCACGTTATTGAGAACTAAAGGAAGGTCCTTGTGGTATCTGAGACTGAGGTTTTCAAAAGTCACCTCGGCGTTATGAGTATTGATTAAAATATTTTGCTGAGGAGTCTCTTGGGAGTCTTGGTATTTAGCATGATGGGTTTGAAATTGAGCAGAGCTAGGGATTTTAGCTTGGGGTTCAATATCTAATCTCAGGTATTCGTCCATTCTTTCAACGCCAATCATGGCCTCTTCAAATTGCGCTAACCACTCAAAAAACATTTGTACGGTATTGCCTGAGAATACAATAAAGCTAAAGGCCACGCCCACGCTGCCCACACTGATAATTTTATGTTGGATCAAGTAGTAGGCCAGTCCCCCAGTAAATAAAAAGAGAAAAGCCGTGAGAGAGTTCATTTGTAGGGCAAAGAACATCATTTTGCCGGTGGTTTTCATTTTTTGAGTGAGGTACTCGCCATCGAGTTTATAAAATCTATCTGAAAAAACATCTTCTCGAGAAAAGGAGCGAATCGTATTAGCCCCTTGAGCTGTTTCTGCAAAATGGGCAATAGTTGGAGCTCTTAAACTCGAAAGGGCTCTTCTCGTTTTGCGAAGAGACTTTTGATTCATTTTATAAACGGAGTAATTAAGAACAGCCATAAAGAGCACAGCCCAGAGATAATAGGGGCTGGCCACACAAATTAAAACTATCATCACAATCAAATCAAAAATAATCGCAAAAAACTCAGCAAGTGGGCCACCAAAAAGTCTAAACACATTGCCGTAGTCGCTCGAAAAACGAGTGATGATTCTGCCAGCCTGTGTGCGATCAAAAAAAGATAGCGGGTAGCGTGAAGTTCTTAAAGTCACTTCATCATAAAGCTGGCTGACCGCTCGAGAAGAGAGCCTGCTAAAACTCACTCTAAAAACAAGAGTGCACAAAAAGCCCAGACCAATCATGATCAAAAGAGTTTCAATGTAGGTCGTTGAAGTCCAAGTGTTAAAAAAAGCTGGAGGTTGTTTGCAAGAGTTAGGATCTTTGCAAAAAGAATCCACCCAATATCCTATCAGATTGGTATTAGCTAATAAAAGTCCACGACCCATTAAGCCTAAAAAAATCAGTCCAAGAGTTCGTAAAAAATAAGGTTTATACGCCATTCTTAAGGTGTCATAAACGGTGGACTTAAATTGTCCTTCAAAGGGTTTATCTGTGTTTAAATTCTTTTTAGCGGACATCATCATCCTCCGAAACTGGAACTTGATAACCAGGGTTGCTCAGTTCGTCTTCCACCTCGTTGGCTTTTTCAATCGTGGCAATAAATTCTTTAAATTTTACAGAGCTGTGCATGAGCTCTTTAAAAGTTCCAAGGGCGAGGATCTGGCCATTTTCTAAAAATAAAATGCGATCCACTTTATCTAAAACGGTCAAACGATGAGTGACTAAGATACGAGTGCGGTTTTTCCAGTAACCATGGAGGAGATCATGGATTAATTTATTTTCGGTCTCCACATCCACAGCGCTTAAGCAATCATCTAGCAATAGAATCGGAGCTTTGTCGTAAGAAATTCTCGCCAAACAAACTCTTTGTTTTTGGCCCCCAGAAAGATTCACTCCACGTTCGCCAATTTCTGCATCCAGGCCCTCAGTGACCTTTTCATTCTGAGGATTAAATTGAGCTAACTCTAAAGACTTAAGAACTTCAGAATCGTGTTGAGTGTCGGTATCATAATTAAAAGCTACGTTGTCTCTTAAAGTGGCGTTCATAATAAAGCCTTCTTGGGCTATAAATGAAAAATATTTTTTAAGTTCTTTGACCGGAATTTGGGCCGCATTCAATGGGCCAATTTGATAATTTTCAAAAGTACAGCCAGTTTCTCCCATCAAAGAAAGGAGCAACATCGTTTTACCGCAGCCAACTTCTCCCACAATGGCGATAAATTCTTGCGCCTTAATATCAAAGCTGAGGTTTTCGAGAATGGTTTTGCCTTTGATTTGCAGATGGAGATTTTTTACGTGAATATCTTGGGCATCGAGAGGTTCTGCCAAAAGATTGGAATTTTCTGAATGATCTCGTTTTTGCAGTTCTTTATTTTCGATATTAAAGAGCTCTTGCAAACGATTGAGAGAGGTCCAAGCATCAAATAGAAAGGTGAACATCCAAGGCATTTGACGAAAGGGTCTTGTGAGAAACACTCCCAAAATCCATAAAAGTGAAAGCAATTCACCTGGAGAGACTTCGCGATGAGAAAGGTAAATAACCGATGCTAGGGTCGTTCCATTGATAAAAAATGTCGCTGAAGAAGAAAAGGCATTCATGCTTTGACCGTTGGTCACCATCAGTATGCGGTTATTGGTTTCTAAAACTCTTTTTTGGTGCATTTTTTTTTCAAAGGCATGAACCCAGCTTAAGATTCTCAGGGTTCTAATATTTTGGATCCACTCATTAACAAGGCCAATTCTTTCTCCAGCCAATTTTTTAAAGTTAAAAAAGAATTTCGATTGGCGGTAGGCCATTGAAAAACTAATGGAGAAATTAAGAACCATAATTGTGATTAAAGGAAAGAGCGGGATTTTAAAAAGATAATAAATGGCCATAGGGCCGAGGATTAAGGGGAATAAAAGAGCTGTTCCCACTGGGATACTCTGATCAAGGAGGACAGTCGCTGCGGAAACATCTGTCGCATAAATTGACACTAATTCTCCAACTGGTTTTTGCAGAAGGGTGTCGGAGCGGAGTGAAAGAATTTTACGGTAAAGGCGTTGCCCCCAGATTTTTTGGAGGACCACGGCCTCATTGACCCCAATATAGTTGGTAATCTGAGAAAAAAACTGAGCCAAGAGGAGGGCCGCAAAACCAAAAATTAAGGCATAAAGGTTTGAATGGGGAATCAGTCCGCTCCAAGGCAAAAGGGCTTCAACTTGAGTAGAGGACTTTTGCATCATGCCGTCGATGAACTCTTTTTGAAACAGGGGAGTTAAAATACCGAAAACAGCTGAAAGAAAGGCTGTAAAAAGAATGAGCAGTCGAGCCAAGGGGCGATGAAAGAGGACTTCCCAGAGCAGAGGCGGAATTTTAGAAGTGGAGTTACGTATTTGTTTTTTCATAGAGAATTTAAATGCTATCCAATGCTTGTTTTATTGTCGATTGATTCTGTTAAAATAGGGTAAAAGTAGTCAGGCGTCAAAAAAAGAGTTTTGTTGATTGAGTTCGGTGGTAAAAAAATATAAAACATCCTCATATGAAAAATAAAAAAACACTCTCTAAAGCGGCCTCTAAAAATCAAACCTCTTCAAAAGAGGGATCATCTTCAAAATCCTCAGCTTCATCTTCTCTTAAAAAGTCGTTTCAGGTAGAAAAATCCATTTCCAGTGCCACGGCTAAAATCCTCGCAAATGTGAGACCCACCCCTACGATTCAAAATAATTTAACGGATGATGAGAAAATTTCTAAAATCACTTCTCACTTTAAAGAGATCATGGAGATTTTAGGATTAGATTTGAGTAACGATAGTTTGCAAAACACTCCGCAAAGAGTGGCTAAAATGTACGTGAGAGAAATCTTTAGTGGTCTTAACGAAGAGAATTTTCCTAAAATCACAGTGATTGAAAACGAAATGCGCTATGATCAAATGGTTTTAGTTCAAGGGATCGAATCGCTCTCATTTTGCGAACATCATTTTTTAACCATTGATGGTTTTGCAACAGTTGCTTACATTCCTAATAAAAAAGTGATTGGTCTTTCAAAAATCAATCGAATTGTGCAGTTTTTCTCACGCCGTCCACAGGTTCAAGAGCGCTTAACAAAGCAAATTGCCGATTGTCTTCAATCAATTTTAGAAACACCCCATATTGCAGTTCATATCAATGCAAAACATTATTGTGTAAAAGCTCGCGGGATTTCTGACTCTTCAAGTTCAACTTCAACCAGTGATTTGAGAGGGGACTTTAAAACGAAACCTGAAACTCGCACTGAGTTTTTAAAACAATGTCACACTGAGAGATTAGCTCTTTAATATTTTATGAGCAAACCTCAGACTTTGCCGATTCGGCATATTTTAGTTGAACATATTTATGAAGCTGAAGATCTCATGAGGCTCCTTAAAAAAGGAGACTCTTTTGAATCTTTGGCTCGTAAATATTCTAAATGCTCTTCGGCTCGTATTGGAGGAGATCTTGGAGACATTCCTCTTAAAAAATTAGATGAAGATTTTAGAGAAGTGGCGATGAGTTTAAAAGAAGGGGAGATTTCAAAACCCCTTAAGACGCGCTTCGGGGTTCATATCATTAAACGAGATTAATTTTTAAATCTTGAGTGTGTGCGATGATATTAAAGTTTGTTATTGGCTTTAAGCCAAGCGTAGTCTTCATCTGAAAATACTTGAGAACGAGTTAAAAATCTCAATCCCTCAGGTCCATCTAAAGAAAACATTCCACCACGCCCAGGAACCACATCGATATTGAGTTGAGTGTGCTTCCAATATTCAAACTGAGGGGCGCTGATATAAAAAGGCATTCCTCCAATATAACCTAAAAGCTTATCTTGATCTCCCACCAAAAATTCTCCTTGAGCATAACACATTGGAGAGCTCCCGTCACAACAACCACCGGATTGATGAAACATCACGGGGCCATGTTTAGCGACTAATTTTAGAATAAGATCTAGAGCTGCTGGAGTGGCAATCACTTGAGCGACTTGATTTGGAGAGGAAGTATTCATGTTAAAAAAATGGAGTCCCTTATAGAACTCCATTCCTCCTTAAAAAATTGTTTAAAATAAAAGTTATTTTAAAATCAAAATAAATTAAAGATCAAAAAAAGTTAAGAACTAAAAGAAACCCAATGGAGCTTCACTGTAGCTCACTAAAAGATTTTTAGTTTGTTGGTAGTGATCCAACATCATACGATGTGTTTCACGTCCAATACCTGACATTTTGTAACCACCAAAGGCTGCATGAGCTGGATAAGCATGGTAACAGTTAGTCCATACACGACCTGCTTGAATGCCTCTTCCCATACGGAAAGAAGTGTTCATTTCACGAGTCCAAACACCCGCGCCAAGTCCGTAAAGAGTGTCATTAGCAATAGCTAAAGCTTCTTCTTCGTTTTTAAAAGTTGTGACTGAAACAACTGGGCCAAAAATTTCTTCTTGGAAAATTCTCATTTTGTTATGGCCTTTAAAAACAGTTGGTTTAATGTAGTAACCATCTTTAAGATCGCCATCAAGAATGTTTCTTTCTCCACCAATAAGACACTCAGCTTTTTCTTTTTTACCGATATCCATGTAAGAAAGAATTTTTTCAAGTTGTTCGCTAGAAGCTTGAGCACCAATCATAGTCGTTTTATCAAGCGGGTTGCCTTGTTTAATCGCAGCAACACGTTTTAAAACTCTTTCCATAAATTGTGGGTAAATAGATTCGTGAATCAAGGCACGAGATGGGCAAGTACAAACTTCACCTTGGTTAAGAGCAAAAAGCACAAAGCCTTCGATGGCTTTATCAAGGAATCCATCATCTTTTGCCATCACATCTGGAAAGAAAATATTAGGAGATTTACCACCTAATTCTAAAGTCACAGGAATTAAATTTTGACTTGCATATTGCATGATCAAACGACCAGTCGTTGTTTCTCCAGTAAAAGCAATCTTAGCAATACGTGGGCTAGAAGCTAACGGTTTACCAGCTTCAAGACCAAAACCATTTACGATGTTTAAAACACCTGCAGGTAATAAATCTTGAATAAGTTCCATTACTATCAACATAGAAACTGGAGTTTGCTCAGCAGGTTTTAAAACCACACAGTTACCAGCAGCAAGTGCTGGAGCCACTTTCCATGCAGCCATGAGGATTGGAAAGTTCCATGGAATGATTTGTCCCACAACACCGAGGGGCTCATGAAAGTGATAAGCATAAGTTTGGTGATCCACTTCACCGATAGTTCCTTCTTGAGCACGGATACAACCAGCAAAATAACGGAAATGATCAATAGCTAATGGTATATCAGCAGCCATTGTTTCACGGATTGGTTTTCCGTTATCCCATGTTTCTGCAGTTGCAATCAACTCAAGATTGGCTTCCATGCGATCAGCAATTTTCATGAGAATGTTAGCACGTTCAGTTGTAGAAGTTTGACCCCATTTTGCTTTAGCGGCATGAGCTGCATCTAATGCAAGTTCAATGTCTTCAGCAGTCGAGCGAGGCACTTCACAAAAAGGTTTACCTGTAACAGGTGTGATGTTTTCAAAATATTGGCCCTTAACAGGCGGAGTCCATTTTCCACCGATAAAGTTTGCATAACGTTTTTTAAAAGGAACTGCGAAACCGAATTTACCTGGTTCAATTTTTGACATTAGATTCACTCCTTGTATCTAATAAATGTTGGTGAGTTCATTTTAATTTGAGGTTATAAAATTTCAATTAGATTTGCTTAAAACCTGCCATAGATCTCATTCTTTTGATTCGTAAGTCCGGTCTGATCCCAATTACAAAAGGCGTGTCTTTTGATGATTGAACTAGTATCAAGTATGGCAACAGTAAGACTTTGGTCTTGGTTTTTTATATTCATATTAAAAAAACTAACCAGACGTTCCATTGGAATTTTCATTTTTAAAAAGGACTCTAATATGTAGAATCTATTTAAATAGATGTGAGGTTTTCAAGAATATGAATAGAATGAATGCAAAAGACTTACTGATTAAAAGAATCAGTTTTTTTATTTTTTGTTTAATTTTGTCTTCAAAATCTCAAGCTGGTTTATTTGATTCACTTTTGATGGATCAGACTTGTCCTTATCAAAATACAGCCATAAATTGTGATTCAGAACAATCTAAAGATTCGGTTCAAAAAGTCAGTCAAAATAGCTTGAGAATTCTGCAAGCAACTTGTGAACAAAAAAATCAAACTTCATTTTGCCAAGAGACTTTTAAAAGATTTCCTTTTTTAAAGGGGCGTGAAAGAAGTTGCAGCGTTCAGGGGATGTGTGAAACCTATCACATGGGTTCTAAAGCAAAAGCCTTAGAAGGTTGTCAAAGTGGCATTTTAGCTGCTTCAAAGCATTTAGCTCAACAAGCCCCTCAGAGTTTAGATGAAGCTCAAAAAATGATTGGAAAGTTTTCTCAAGAAATGTGGGAAATTTTAAAATTTTTACCGCAATCAAGTTTATTAAATTGGGAAACTCTTAAGAATTGTTTTCACCAAGAAGGAGAGTGTTCTAACCCTGCCATTAAAAAATATTTGATGGAGCTTCCTGCGCAAGCAAAAAATGAAGTCTTTGCCATGCTGGCAGAGGCGGAGCACTTTCAGTGTTTAGATAGTGTTGGAAGATATGAACTCTTTTGTTATCAAGGTGTTTTGACATCGGCTCAGATAGTCAATCCAATCAATAAGATCAACCGCGTAGTGAGGATATCAAAAATCCTCCCTGAGGTGCCAGCAAAAGCAATTCACTGGGAAGATCGTCTTAAAGACACTAAAGTGGCCAAGCTTGAAGAAAAAATTGGGAGTAAAATAGAAGTTGTCAGGGATTACTCCTTTGATAAAAACTTTCCAGTTTACAATATTAAAGAGTCATCAAAAGATCAGCTTATTGGAACACTCGATGTTGTCTACAATCCATCTAAAGATGAAATTAAAATGGGCCACATGTACACCCATCATGATTACAGAGAAATGGGTGTGGGCTCGGCTCTGATGGAAAATGTTTTAGAAGATTTTCCTGATGTAAAAGTGATTACGAGTGATTCTCTGGTAGATATGAATAGAGACATAGCGAACAAATTTATTAACCAAGGACTCTCCTTAAAAGATTCGATCAAACAAACTCCTGCCTACAAAATTCGAGAAAAATTTGGTTACTCTGAAATTCTTCCCGAATCTATTGATCCCTTTATGTTCAGTTTTTCAGTTAAAAAGCCAGATCTCCAAAGTGGGAGATCTCATTAGTTAATTATCTTTTGTTATAGGTCATTTGAATTTTCTTTTGACGATCGAGTTCTTTTTGCCATTTACCCATTTCGGTATCAAAAGTGCGCTTTTTAGTTTTCCATTGGGCTTCGGTAGCTAATAAGTTCACTGATTTTTGCTGAAGTTGAGTGGCAATTTTTTTAAGATCATTTCCTTGTGTGAGAGCGAGTTCTTTTTGCTCTTTGAGGGATTGCATTTGTAATTGGTAGTCAGCAACATTTGCTTCTCGTTGAGTGAGATGGCTTTTTAAAGTGGCAATCATTTTTTCCATCTCTTCGATTTTTTGAATTTCAAATTGAATGCTGGCTTGCTCCTCTTGAATGATTTTTTTAAGTTCGGTTTCTTTTTGTTCAAGAGACTTTTGAGACTGAGTGTTTTCTATTGAAGCTTTTTTAACTTCAATTTTTTGATTTTCAACGGAGGTTTTAGCCTTGCCAATTTCTCCTATATTGGAATCAATAATTTGCAGATTCACTTTAAATTGATCGACATTAGACTCTGTATTTTGAACATTGGTATTAATTTTATTGAGAGTCTCTTGGATGCGTCGATCCTCCTCTTTTTTAGGATCCTGTTTAGCCTCTTGTTTAACTTCTTGTTTAATTTCTTGAGGTGCACTGCTTGAAACATCTGCGAGTGCAGAACTAAAGGGATATAATAAACAGCAGCTGCTAAAGATGTAAAGGGCCATTTGAGAGAGGTTTGATTGTGTTTTTTGATTCATTGAAAACTCCTTTTTTAATGAATTCCTATTTTATTAAAAGTTACTTGTTTGAGGATGAATTTTAGGTTCTTCCTCATGGTCTTTAGCTTCTTCTTGTGGGCAAATATTTTTGAGAGAAGATCTATAGTGACCTATTTCATCTTCCCATATTTCACCTTTAAAATTCCAACTTAAATTATGAGTTGGTTTTAATTGAGATTCTTCTTTTTCTGTAGAACTTTTATCCGTATTGACTTCTTTAGGTTTTATATCACTTCCAGATACAGCGGCTTGAAAGCGAATATGTTCTCCAGCGCCTGAGAAAATTTCATAAGTGAGCACATCAGTTTGGTCGAGGAGAGTGTTAAAGTTTTGTGTGAGACTTTTAAATTGCTTTTTAAGTGAGTTATCGGCCGCTAGTTTAAGAGTTTCTTTATCCTTGTTGATAACAGCAATTGAATTTTCTTTGAGCGGTTTAAGTGCGATCTGGGCGTTTTTAAAGAGAGTGATTTTTTGTTGTTTCAAGTAGATCCAGTTTTCTAAGTCTGTATTATTTTCGTTAAGCTTGACTCTATTTTCATTAAATTTATCTAAACTCTTTTCTTGAGCCAATTGCATTTTTACTTTTTGTAATTGAGTTTGGAGTTCAATTTGTTTTTTGAGAACTTCGTTTTCTTCTGCTATTAAGATCGAACTCATTTCATTCCATTTGATGATTTCGTCTTCGTTTTGGTTAATGTGATCTTGAGAGGTCACAAAAGAAGGATGATGAGCCATCTCGAGGATAAAGGCTTTAGGAAGTCCATTAACCTCATTGAGTTGCGGGAATTTTAAAAATCTTTTGACTGTATCATAATACTTTTCGGCACCAAGTTCGAGTTTTTCAAACGCCTCTAATTGAGACTTGATGGGGCGGTACTTTTTGTTCATATCTTTTAAAATTTGTAAGCCATCACCGTATTGGCAAAGATTTAAGTAACTGATACTGCGAATGATGTAGGATTCAGGAATAAACGCATATTTAAAAAAATCAGTGTGGAGAGAAAACATATTTCCAGCTGAGCCTTCAAAGTCATTCATGAGAACTTGTGACCAACCCTGCTCTAAGAGACTTTGCAGCCAGAGGGGGTTGTTTTTATCCACGCCCAAATAGGTGGCATAGGCTTCTTTATATTTACCTCTTTGAAAATAAATACGAGCTAATGTCATTGAAGCCACAGAGCGTGGATTTGCTAACTCATCATTTTTATCAATTTCTGAAAGAATACTTTTTAAAACTTTTTCAGCTTCATCGATTTCAGCCAGTTTGTAAAAAATAAGTCCACGAATGATTGGGACTTGAGCAATAGCTGGAGTTTTTTTAATCAAACTTAAATCCACATTTTTAAGAAACTCTTCTGAAACACTCAAGGCCTCTTTAAAATCACCTTTTTCGTTGAGGGCCTCTATAAGAGCAATTTGATAGTTAATTTGGCTTTGTAAATCTATATTAAGATCTTCAGAAGTTTTTTGTATTTTTAAAGCCGCCAATCCATCATCTGTTTTAATATTTTCTGCAAAATGAGAGAGGGCTTTTGTTTTCCATTTTTCTTGGGGAGAGTCTAATAGTTTAAGCATGTGGTTTTGATAAGTTTTGTAGAGATTCAACTTATAGGCTGCTAGAGCCAGATAATACTTAGAGTCTTCATTATATTCAGGATCATTCAGGAGTTCTGCAAAAACACCGAGGGCTAAGGGATATTTTTGCTCTCTATGGAGAAGGAGAAGCCCTTCAAGCATTTTATATTCAGAAGCTTTAATACTCACAACTGTTTTATAGTTGTTTTCTAAGACTTTAGATGGAGGCTCATAACTTAAAAAATCTTTTTCGCTCAGAGTTTTAATTTTACTTCCATTTAAAACTTGTTGAGACTTATTAAGGGCTGGGACCAAGGTTTTAAGAAGATTGTAATTAACAGATTCTTTATCTGTGAGAGAGATTTTTTTAACTTCTGGTACCTTTACTTTTTTGAGACTTCGGCTGTCTTCACTAAATAGGGGAATGGCTGGCTCCGCCTCCAATGTGATTTCTTCTCCGATATCTAAACGTGGAATAGGCTGATTTTTAGGGATCTTTGAATAGGAGATCACTTTGGTGGCTTTTCGGCCTGTATTTTTGAATCGATAAAAATTTTGAACATCCGCTTGAGCCCCAAAGGATTGTAAGAGGACTAATTGCGCCATGAGAAGAGTGGATATCGTCCTAATATTTTTCATATGACCTCCTGTCATAATTAAGCATTTTTTAAAAAATCAATTTTTAATAAAAAAATGTCAGTCCTAAAAGTAAAGTCGTATCTTGTTGTGAATCTTCTTTGATAAATCGAGTGCTCTCGCTTTGTGTGGCAGGGATGTGGTATTTATAAAGTTTTTGAGTGCTGAATTTATTTTTAAGATCTAATCTTAAAGCGAGGTTGCGAGTAAAAAATAAGTGTTGAGAAAAATCAATATTATAAAAATTTGTGGAATGTGTTTCTGAGCCTCGATCTAATTGAACATCGTAGTTCAGCTTTCCGATACCAAGAGCTACGCTCATATCAAAATATAAGACTGTTTTATCCATCCAACTCATTTTGGCATAAAAAGGAACAAATATGACATTCACTCCCAATGAGTCTTTAAATTGATTGTAGTCAGGAGAGGTTCCATATTGTTGTTGAAAAAATTCAGTGGTGTCGTTTCTTTTAAGAGAGCCCTTTTCTTGGCAAACTTCAACTCCCCAGCGTTCAGAAAAAAAGTATCCTGCGTTGATGGATTGAATTCTTCCAGTAGAGAATCCGTCATTCATTAAAGTTCCATAATCCAAGCTCAAATAAGGTCTTTTTGCTTTGGTGTAGGTCCTATTTTGAACAACCGAAAAATCATTATCTTTTGAAGACCAATACTGTTCTTCAAGTTTTTTAATATCAACTTTGTCTGATTCAGCAAAGCCCATGCTGGGAATGAGAAATGTGAGTATCAGAAAATAAAAAATCATCCCTAATTTTGGCATACAATACTCCTTTATTGAGTGCTCTTAAATAAAAATGGATAGGTCACTAAAACAGAGGAATTGCCAGAGGGGACTGGGAATTTCCATGAAGCCACTTTTTGAAGAACGCAAGATTCAACAGCAGAACTCTTCAAAGAGTTTTCACCAATATTTTGGCTGATAACTTGACCAGTTCCGTTGATTGTAAATTTAACTGAGAGCTTTCCAAAAAGATTGGGCGTTGCCGAGAGCTGCCTCTCATAGCAATAGAGAATCTGCCCGATTTGAGTTTTAATATACTGAGCAATGACTTCTCGATCGAGTCCGCCAACAACCACAGATTCTTCTTCTAAGAGTCCCACTCCTGAATTTCCAACTTTACTTCCAGAGAGACTGCCATAATTTTGAAAGCCTGTGCCGTTGCCACCGCCTCCTCCTTTGCCTCCCGTTGAAATCACGTTGGCTCCTGTGTTAATTTGCGAACCCCATTTAGAAGTTCCATCACCTTGAATTCTATCGATTGCTTGCGCTGAAGGGTGGCCCCCTAAAGTTTGTCCGACAGTATTGCTAATTATTATTTTTTTACTACGATTGGCTTGAAGATTTACTTTGCCTAAGATTTGTTGAATTTTACTCTTATCAAAAGAAGCAATTCCGATACTTTTAGCAGGACCCGCAGGAGCTTCTTGTGATTTGGCTGCTGCAAGCTGAGTTTGTGGAGTGTCTTCATTGATATGTTTTTTAAGCATTTTTTGACGAGGAACTTTTGGAAGAGTGATTTCCATGGGTTTGCTCGCGATTTTAATTCCAGGTGAAGTTTGGATGGCCTGCTCTTTTTTAGGAGCTGTTATTACATAGATAAAAAGTCCTGCAATGACTGTTAAAAACAAACCAATCTGAATTTTTTCTCCCTGAGAGAGTTTAGTCGTATTGATCATTTCTTCATGAAGAGTTTTATTCAGTCTTTTTTGAGTTTCTGTTTTAATTTGCAAATCAAGGCTATTTAAGGCGGTCACTTGATTGGGATTGATTTTTAAACAACTTGGAGAATCAAAGTTTTCAAAATCAATATACCACCAAGACTTATTTTTATATTCAAACACTCCATTGAGTTTTTTAAGTTGAGGGTGTCTGAATTTAATTTGTGCGTACTTAGAATCTCCTAAACAAATGGGACTTTCTTTTGGTGTGAATTTCCAATATTTATTAGGATCTTTGCTTTTGTGGAGTTGAATCATCAGAGTGCTCATAAAGATCCTTTGACATAGTCTGAGGTTTCACGAATTTTACCATCAAAGTTTTTTTGCACCTCAATGAGGGGCATAAATTTGAGACCTCTTTTTTGAACGAGATAAGACCCCTCAGGATTTCTGAGCGTTCCCTTGAGTCCCATTTCTTCAAAGTTAACCTCTTGAATTTTGCCTTGAGATTTTTTTGAAAAGGTTCGTAAAGGTGGTGCCTCTGTTTTTATTTCTTCAGCAGGAGACTCTGCATGACTGAGTGGACCGACTAGGCACTCAGCTAACAAAATCATTATGATTAACATCCTCCGTAATAAGATCATGTTCACTCCCTCCATATGGAATGTTCAAAATTTTTATTAGATTCAGTTTATAAGATTTTTTTAAAAATTTCTGACTTCTTTTTTAAATGTCCCTAATAGAGCCATTTTTAAGAGGAGAAAGTCTCAATATAAAAAAAGGGGCTGAAGGCCCCTCTGAAGTTTAAAAAAAGAGTCAAAAAACTCGACAGTATATTAAAGATTTATTTAAGAGGTGTGATCGTAGAGTTGGCCATTGATCACATGAACAAGAGGCATTTGTGCTTGTTGAGCGGATTGGATTCCGGCATCTCCATCTTCAAAGACAAGGCATTTTTTAGGATCTACATTCAAGAGTTTGGCTCCTAATAAAAAAGGATCAGGAAAAGGCTTTCCACGAGGAGTGTCTTCACACGTGATGATCACATTAAAGTATTTAATGAGGTCAGCAGACTCTAAACTTTTTAAAACTCGAGGTTTGTTTCCTCCTGAAACTATGGCTAGAGGGATTTTTTGATGAAATTGATAAACAAGCTCAGTTGTAGAAGGAATCTTTTGAATGGAATGAAGGTGCTTTTCAAAAAAAGACTCTTTGGCTTTAACGACTTCATGAGGAGTGGCAGAAACTTGATGCTGATTAATAAAGATCTCAGCAGTTTTTAAATTAGGTGTCCCTGCTAATTTATAAAGGGCTTCTTCGGTGATCACAGCATTGAATAATTTAAAGGCATTGATCCAGGCTTGATTATGGGCAGGCATGGAGTCAATTAAAGTTCCATCAAGGTCAAAAAGTAATGCAGAATAGTTATGAACGATATCTACGTTGAAAGATTTCATATTGCCTATATTCCGAAAAAAAATGTTTGCGTGATGCCGCTAGAGATTTAATTCTCAACTAGCAAAATTTAAAAATCAAGCACAAACTCTAATGGCTTTTTTAATGAAGATTGCATAGAAATGTCGCAATAATTGAGGGGTGGGTAAACTTTGAGGACTATTTTTCGGTCTGTGACCACAAATAAGATTGGACTGAGTTGAGCGGCTCCCCATTCAGAAAATTTATAAATGGAGTTTGCTGAAATATGATCCACTTGAAAATTTTGAAATTCAGGAATTTTATTGAGTGAAGAAATAAACTTAGAAGTCTCTTGGTTGTTAGAGATCACATCAATGTCAGATTTTTTGAGCAGAGCACGTCCATTGACGTAGCTTCCATAAAGAATAATCTCTGACTGACTGAGCTCAGGAGTTTTTAATTTCTTGGTTTGCAAACTTTTTTGCATCCATTTAAGAAATTCAAAAATATTTTTATGATTGTATTCAGGATTGAGTCCTGAATTGATTCGAGCAGTTTCTAAATATTGGGCGTAGATCTCTTGAGCTTGTAGGCTATTGCGAGCTTTAGAAAAAAGCAAATCGGGGCGTTCCACTCTTGCAAGAATCAAATCTAAAGTTCTTTTGATTTCTTTTATTTTAAGAGCTTTGTATTTGGTGTCGATGACTTCTTTGTAAATTAAAGTCACTTGATCCACTAATTGCTTTTTTTGTTCTGAATTTAAAAGTTCAATGGCTTTATTGTATTCATCAAAATCAGCTAGGATAGGATTGCTAAGATTTAATATTTTATTAAGATCAACAATATACTGATTCACTCTCACATCGAGTGAGGGATCTTTATGTGGAACTTGCAGAACAGATTGTCTAAATTTAATGGTGCTTCCATAACCAGAAAAAACAAGCTCACAGCGTACTCTTGTAGGTGGACGATTAGGATTTAAATTTTGAGTGGGAAGTTCCGCAACTTGAGCGTAACTAAAAAATGGGTAAGAGAGTGCAAGAAGCAGCAAGCTTAATTGACGTCTCCATTTTTGAAATAAATTTTGATCATAAGATGTAGTCTTCGCAAAGTTCATGAGTCGCTAGGTATGCAATTAAAATACCATAAGCGACTGTAATCATTACATTAGGAAGCTGATTTAAGATTGTTTTTTAAGGATTGAATTTTGTCCTCGAGTTGTTTCTTGATTGATTTTTCTTGAGTCATTTTAAGGGCTGTTTCATAGGACTCCATTGAAGCTTTTACATCATCTTGGTACTTTTCTTTGATGCGTGCTTTTTCAAGCATCGCAGTTAAATTTAAAGTCTCATTGAGGTTGCTCACACTTTTGACAGGAGTCGCAGATTGTAAAGGTTTAGCATCATAATTTGCTAAAATTTTAAAAGCTCCTTCAAGGTTTCCATTAAGTGCCAAACATTCTGCACTTAAAATATGCATGTGCGCTTCGAGATTGAGATCCGTGAGAAATGGAGCGCAATTGTTTTTTTCAAACTCAAGAGACATTTTTAAATTTTTAAACCAAGCATCTTTAAGAACATCCTCGAGCTCAATTTCAGTTTCGAGATATTTTTTGAGAGGAATGTCTTCATTTAAGCTAATTAATGAAAGCACTTTATATTTTTTAAGAGAGATATTGGTGTTAAAAGTTTTGAGTCCAAATTCAGACACAAAAAGGGATTTTTCAAATTGTTTGAGTTTTAAGGCCAACAAGGCTTGGTTTTCTAAAGTGGATTCCAAAGATGATTTTTTGGATTCAAAGTTTTTTAAAAGCTCTTCGCTGGATTTAAATTTAGAAACCACCTCTTTATATTTTTTAAGTTCTTTCCAAAAAGGGACCGGTTGAAAAAAGTCCTTAGAGCTTTGAGATGATAAACTTAAAGGATCCTCAGAGGGCGCTGAAGAATCCGTTGCGATTAAGCTTAAACGATGACTGATTTCATTTTTTTTATCTTGAAGCGGAAGAGTCATTGAAGCGAGTTCTTTTTTAAGTTGTTCTTTTTCTGCAGGACTGGCTTCAATGATTTCAGGAAGTGAGTTAAGGCTTTCTATAAAATTACTATAGATACGCACTTGACCTTGGAGGCTGCCAATTTGAATCGAGAGATCCTCAGAGATTTTAAGCGAATTAATATAGGCTTGTTGAGCTTTATCAAGTTTTTCTGTTTTTAAAGCAATCACCATGGCTAAACGATCCGGACGGCACTTAAGACTTTGTGATTTAAGTTCTTCTTCAAGAACCCGCGCTTGAAGAAGGCGAGCTCGAGCTCTCTCTTTAGAAGGGCCCTCAGAGTTAATAATTTTTTTAGAGTCATTAAAAATAGTTGTATAGTTGTCTTTGCTAAATTTATCTTCTAAGGCAGAAACTTTGCTTTCTGTAAAGTAAGGTTCAATTCTTAGATTGATAAGATTTTTTTTAAGTTCAGTGTATTGGAGCTCTTCATTTTGCTTTTTATAAAGTTTTAAGAGTTTTTCTGAAATCTTAACATATTGAGTGTTTTTAACAGGATCTAAAGTGGTCAAAAGGGATTTTAACCCTTGTGAGTTTTCTTCTAACTCATAATAAAGGAGAAGGTTTTCTAAGGCTAAAGCACGATCCTTTTCAGTCATGGGTGCTTTAGCTTTAGCGTCCATTCTCTCTTTAAGGAGATCTGCGGCCTTATTGTAAAATCCAAAACGAGCATAGATTTTTTCGCTTTCACTGAGAGCGAGATCACTTTGGGCATCATTTCGATCTAAGAGTGCAAACTCTCTTGAACTGGCAGCAGCTTGAAGATCTAAACCTTCAGCAAGATAGATTTGTATCAATTGGGCTAAAGCTTTTTTGATAAAGATCAGACTCGATTTGGCATCATCAGGATTTTTTTGAGTTAATTTTTTAGTGCTTTCGTTTTTATATTTAATCAAGGATTGGATTTTTTCTTCATTGGATTTATTAACTAAAGCCATGATGAATTCAGTCTCATTGATGATTTCTTGGCATTTTTTAATTCTTTTTTCGTCCCAATTTTGAAGATTGATATTTTTAGCAAGTTTTAAAAGTGAATCATAATTTTTTTGCAAATTATAAATATCTAATAAAATATCTTGAGCTTGTAAAATTCTGTTTTTGAGATCCTTTTTTTGTTCAGATTTTAGGATAGAGTTTATATCTTTGTATTTTTCTAAAATACTTTCGAGCAAAACTTGTGCGTTTTCGTAATGGGCTTGCTCGTATTCAATCAAAGCTGCTTTCACTGAAAGTTCTTCGTTTTGAGCAGCCTTTGGAAAAGTTTTAATATAGAGTAAGCAATTGTCTTTAAGTTTACTTTTAAGTTCTAGGGGAGCTTCTTTAGTGAGATTGATGATTTTTTCATAGGAAACAATATAGGCATACAGAGATTTTTCTCGGAGAGCCTCTTGATTGGATTTTGTATAGACTAATTGATATTGATCAGCCGCTCTGTCAAAGCTTTCTATTTGAAATAAAAATTCTGCGTAGGCAAAGTGCACTTTGAGGCGACTGTTAAAGGCACTTTCTGGAGCTTCATGATTTTTTTGAATTTCGAGTTGTTCAAGTTTTTCGTGATCAATGAGAGCCTTAAAGGCCCCTTGAATCCATACTGCGACTTCTTTGGATTGTTTGTTTTTTTCCCAGAGTTCCCACCATTTTTTGGTAAACTCAATCGTTTGAGGGTAAATTTCTTTTTCGCAGATCTCAGGATTGTTGCGATCTTCACAAATTTGGTTAGCTTTTTCAATTTCTTGAATCACTTGTGTTCTATTTTTTAAATTTTCATAAGTTTGAGCCATCAGCATATGAGCCATTGGCAAACTTTTTGAGTCTGTTTCACTTTCTGTATAGCTACTTAATAAATTAAGAAGCTCTTTGTTTTTAGAATGAGAAATATAAATTTTAGAAATCGCAAGAATGGATTGTTCGAGCTCTTCATTTTGCGTGATAGGTCTAAAAAATGAAAGTGCCTTTTCTGGTGCTTGGGTGTCTGAATAAAAAATAGCGAGATCACGAAGAGCCTCTGATCTTAAATCATGACGATTGTTTTCTGTGGTTAATAAGAGTTTCATTTTATCAATCGCAAGATGGGTTCTTTTGAGGTTGTATAAAGACCATGAACCTTTGTAAGTCCCATAAGCCCATTGTTTGAGGTTTTCTTTGTTTTCAAAGTATTTAAAGTAAGCTTCTGCTTTTTCAAAGTTGCCGAGGTCAAAATAAATATCACCGACGGCAATATATGCATCAGAAGAAACTTTGCTATTAGGAAACTGACTTAAAAGTTTTTCATATTCTGAAATGGCCACATTGTTTAAATGCAGAAGTTGATTGGCAAAAGCATTATTATAGATCACTTCATCCATCAGAGCGTATTTAGGAAAGTCCCGTTCAATTTTAAAATATATTTTAACAGCTTCTAGGAGAGCTCCACGTGAGCTTTCGTTTTTTAAAGCAGGAGGTATTTTTTTAACAACTTTCTTGTCGTCTTTAATAAATTCAAAAAAACGACCTGTTTTTGACTTTCTCATATAGAGTTCTGAGAGCCTAAACCAGAGGTCAGCTTCTTCAGGTTGCCCTCTTTTTTTAGTGAGTAGATTTTTTAAAGCATCTATGGCCTTAGATTCAGATTCTGCAATGAGGATTTCATACTCAAGAGTGTTATCAGCACTCATTGCGTAAACAGGACTTATTGTGAGGACGAGGCTTGCAAAAATATTTTTTAATAAATTGAAACGGTTTCTCATTTTAATTTCCTACCAGTGTCACTAATTTGATTTCTGAAAGTCCTGCTAAACTGCTTGTGTAAAGAATTTTTTTAATGTCTTCATAGGAGGTGTTCACATCAGCTTGCAGAAGTACTTTTGGAGGGGCCGGTTTATCATTATTTTTATCGGCTGTGTTATTAGCTGTGAGAGTTGTTAATTGTTTCATCAAGGGGATAATCAAAGAAGAATCATTTTTTTCAAGATCTTGTGCTTGAAAATGTTGATTTTTGAGTGAGGCAATCACTTGGCCTTCCACAATCAGGCTGTCTTGACTGATTGAGATTTTTAAACCTTTAACGGCTTCAACAGTGGATTGTGAGGCTGGGAGTTTTAGACCTTTTTCTGGATTGATTTGCACTTCTGAAACTGAATATGTTTGAAGGAGAAAGACTAAGAGAATGGTGAACATATCAGTCATGGATGTGATATTGAGTCCAAAACTTGAATTGACGGCTTCGTATTTTTGTAATCTTCGTCTCGACATAAATTACCCCTCATTGATATTGCTAAAAACCACGTCAGGAAACATATAGTTGGTTTGTGTTTCTTTATTTGTTTTTTTATCCATCATGGGGAAGGTGATTTGTAAGTCTTTAGATTTTCTGGCTTCATCCATGATTTTAATTAAATTTTGATAACTCACATCAGATTCAGGCTCGAGTTCGAGTCTCCAAACTTCTGGGTTATTTTTTTTGGCAGTCACTAAACTTTGTTGTAGTTTTTCAAAGTCAAATTTTTGCTCTTTAAGTTGGACGGGTAAAATCTCTTTTTTACCGCCCTTTTCGATTTGAATATTTAATCCAGTTTTGTTGGAAGCGATGATTTTAATATGAGTTGTGATCGTTTGATCTTGGAGAGCTTCTTTAATTGGTTGTGGAAGCTCTGTTTCGATAATCGACATTTGTACAAAGGCACTTGAAATAAGAAGGACAGGAACAAGTTTAACCATTACGGCCAGTAGCGGAGCTAAATCTAGTTCAAATTCAAATGTCCCTTGTTTTTTAACTTTTTTGAGTGATCTCATGGTTAAGGAATCCTTTCCTTGTTAATTGAATGTTTCAGTTATTTTTTTATTGAGTTCTCATGTGAGCTGCTGGAGGTTGCATAGAGTATACTTGCTCTTTTTGAAAACCTTCAGTGTGAACGCCCGTTAAAATCTCTACAAGCTTTGCAGATTTCTCAGACATTTGGTCCACTAAATGAGTTTGCTTAGACATCAATAATGAGTAACCAATCATGGCAGGAATGGCGACCGCAAGACCTAAAGCTGTGGTGTACATTGAAACTGAAATCCCTTGAGCTAAGAGAGCTTGTTTCATGGAAGGGTCGGCTTGTGCCACCGCTTGGAAGGATAAAATCAAACCATGGATAGTTCCAAGAAGACCTAAAAGAGTGGCTACGTTGGCAAGCATGGATAAATAGTGAAGTCTTTGATGGTAAAGTGGGATATTTTCTGAGAGGGCAATGTCATGGGCTTGAAAAATCGCATCATCACTTTGATCGGCTTTTTCAATGATTTTTCTAAAAGATTTGGCAAGAGGTTTTGTTTCATTTTCTTTGCAAACCGAAATAGCCTCTTCGTATTGACCCTTTAATAACAGAGCTTTTATTTTTTGAAAAAACTCGTTTTCGTCCATTTTATATTTCATAAAATAGGCATGGGATCTTTCTAAAATGATGGCTAATGTGCCAATCCCTACGAGCAGAATAAAAGAACCGACGACACCCGCGTCACGTAACATTTGAAAAGCTGACATAACGAACCTCCTTGTTTACTTTTTTAATAAAAGTGGATTTAATATCCATTGTTTAATTTGTTCAGTTCCAAATTTTGGGATCTCCGTAAAGAGCACAACGTATTTAAAACTTTGATTTTTTATATTTTTAATTTCAGTAAATTGTTTTGAAATGATTTTTCCTTTGACGTTAAAGGAATCAATTTCAGAATCGTAAAAAGCGAGATGAAGTTGGATTTCATCTCCTGGTTTTGAATAGGCATCGAGAGAGTTTATTGAGCAGCCTTTTTCTGAGATCGAGCCAATTTCTCCTCTCCACATTTGTCCATCTCGTGTGACAAAGAGAGGAATGGAGGTTTCAATTCTCGGAAGCTGTCTTTTTTGAAAGACTTCGGCTTGTTTATCATAATAAAGTTTAAGGGTGGATTTTTGAAACTCTTGAGTGTCGGCTAAGCGAGTCCAATTTGTGAGTTGGGGAGCCCAGCAATAATCAAAATCGTAAACGATTTGATTTTGCATCAGACCTATCATCTCATCATAGGAGAAGGGTCCTACTTGCTCGTTGTTTCTCATATAAAACCAAATTTTTTGCAAATCTTGGTTTTTATCACTAGTCTCTAAAGATTTCATATTTCATCCCTTTTAAAACATTTTTTGCATTAGAGTTTTATCGTTAGCGGATCAAAATTAATGGCAATGCTGGCCCCAGCTTTTGGAATTGCACTGCCATGAAAGTGAATCGAGTTTTCTGTTTCGTTATAAGTCCAACCTTGTAATTCATCTTCTAGGATAGAAACTCCATCAACCACCACCGTAATGGTTTCTACAATGGGTTTTCTGGTTAAGTTATAGACTGAGCTTAATTCAATGATGCTATCTGAAATCAATTCAAGTGTTTCACCAAAGTTAGAGCAAAGACTTCCTTTGACTCCTCCAGTGGCCTCTACGATTTGCGCATACCTTTTACCTATCACGCGACCGGAGATTTGAGAGTTTAATTGATCTAAACAAGTTTGATCAAAAATGGAGATCGCACTCACACTGTAATTTTTAATGCTGCCAGAGTTTGTGATAGTATCTAAAAATTGAGTGTAATGGCTCAGAGGAATCATTTCAGGAGCATTGTAGTTTTGTTGGAGGTATCTTTTTGTTGTTGTTGAAAAATCATCCTCATCGCTCACAATGATCACCGCTAAAAAAGCATCGGATCTTAAAAAGTTTGAGTTTCCTGGATTTGTAAGGACCTGTTCAAGGGAGTCAAAAGCTCTTTCATCTCCATAACCAGAAATTCCTTGTTTGATGTTTGTTAAAAAAACGGCTTCTAAATCCGTCAAAGTATTGTCCATCACAGGATGTCCAAGAGGGCCTGAGGTTTTGTTGCCATCTTTTAATAATGAAAGACTTGGATTGTTGTTAAATTTTGCTAAGTAAGCATCAGAGGTAGTGACAGCCATATGAAAATCAAAATTGAGTTTTTCAAATCGATTGTAAAAAGATAAAAAGTTTTGCGCTAAATTATTTTGACTGCTTTCCATGGAGCCCGAATTATCAATAACCCAGAGGATGTCGATTTTTCTCGAAAAAGTGGTTCCATTTTGTTTGTACTCAGCTGTGTCATCCAAGATCGAAAAGGATCTTGCATGTTTGTCACAACCTACCGTGGTTAAAAAACTCGTGATCAGTAGACTCTGTAGAATTAATTTTAAATTCTTCATCGGACTCCTCATGAATCTCTCTTTACGTCTTCTAACATTTTGTCAGAAGGTTTACTCATCAACTTGTACTCACTCTAAAAGGGTTTCATTGTGAATGCGAATGAACGCCTAATTATGAAGGAGGACTGAGGATTGTTAAAAAATGTTTCTTTTTGAGATGGTTTAAATAGTGGAATTGAGCGGGAAAAATATTTTTTAAAGTATTTTATTTTTTTTTGAACGACTAATTGCTTTTCAGTTTTGATTAAAATTTTATGAGAAGGGCCTATTTAACTCACTTCTATTAAATTAATTTTTAAAAAGTTGTCGAACTTTTGTTGTTTTGACGACTTCATTAGACTGAAGTCTGGGAAGTCTTTTTAATTAAAAGTTCTTTCGCTAAATCTTGCTCTTCGAGATAAGAGCCCTTAAGTTATTTTAATGGACTTTTCTTTTTCTTCTATCATAGCAGGCTTATTGTTTTCAGTCGTTGGATGGTGGGCCTTTCGTGAGGGTAAAAATCGCACCAATATACCAGTGACTGTATTGGGAATCGTTTTGATGATTTACCCCTTGTTTACAACTGATGCGATGTCAACTTGGTTAGTGGGAGCAGGCTTGTGTGGATTGATTTATTATTTTTGGGAGAGGGGTTAGCATGAAACAATTAAAAAAGACCTCTGTTTTATTTGTGTGTCTCGGTAATATTTGTCGCTCACCAACGGCAGAAGCTGTGCTTAAAAAGATGGTTCAAGATTTAGGCAAAGCTAATGACTTTCATATAGAAAGCGCTGGAACTTCTTCTTACCATGTTGGGGAACCACCTGATTCTCGCTCAGAAATGCATGGAGTTAAAAGAGGCTTGCAATTTACCAGCACAGCTCAGTGGTTTAATCCCGATATTCATTTTGAAAAATTTGATTACATCGTTTGTATGGATGATAACAATTTTAATCATGTCATTCACTCTGATGCTTCTGGTGAATTTAAGCATAAAATATTTAAGATGATGGATTTTGCGCCACAAGCTGAGTACCGTTTTGTTCCTGATCCTTATACAGGTGGCAGTGCGGGATTTGAATTGGTCTTAGATTTGATTGAAGAGGCCTGCCGAGGCTTGCTTAAAAAAACTCATCCTTCTGTGCAAAATAAAAAATAAGTCTTAATTCAGTTTAGATTTATTGGGTAGGGCTCGCGATCTTTTAAAGATGAACACAAAAATACCAAGACTCAATATCAGACTTCCTAAGTATTTAAGCGCTCTGCCGGGGTCTTTATTGACTCTAAAAACTGAGATCGGTGCTTCATTAAGATTTTGAATAAAACTTGCCTGATAGATTCTAAAGCCCTCTAATTTAAGGGGTTGATTCATAGAAATATTCTGCCAATCGCTTTGTTCATTGATCACAACTTGACTCTCATAAGAGAGGGCCTGAGTGGTACCTGGATATTCTGTCTTATTAAATTTTTTGAGTTCCAGCTCGAAGGGAAGCGTCAGCAGTTCTTTGCCAAAATAGAGGATGATATTTTTATTTAAGATAGTCAGTGCCTTTTGCTCGCCTTCTAATATCCAAAATCTTTTTTGATCTGCGGTTTCAATGTAAAGAGCACTGGGTGGCAGATCTTTATTCTTTTCTGGTTTGAGGGGACGAACTTCAAGAGTTTTTATTGCAAACGGAGTGATGGTTCCCATATAGAGATCAAAGCCCATCCAAGGGGTAGTGAGTTTTTCTCCCTCTTTGAGAATTTTTCTAAGGATTTCTTTTCCCTCTTGGTAAAGAATGACTTGAGCTTGATGAGGAATTTGATTGGATACTTGAAATTCAATTCCTCTCGACAAGGATTCATTGAATAAATTATCTAAAGGTTTTAGATAATTGAATCTGTATCCAAAAACGCCTTCACTATTTAACGTAAAAGACGGAAATTTTGAATAAAGAATTTCTTTAATAGTTTGATCCTTTTTTGATATTTGAATTTCAAGAGAAGGATTTAAAGAATCTTGAGTGTTTTTTGTATCAGTTGCTTTTTTAACTAAATGAAATACCAAATTATTAAATGACACATCTTTTTGAGTCAGATCTTTAATTAAGATTTCTCCCACCCATTGAGATTGATCCGATGAATAGATGGCAATTTTTTCAGCTTCTCTATTTAAGGGAGATTTTATTTTTTGAGGACTAAAATCATTCACCTTAGTCAGAAGAATTGAAGTTGGGCCTAATAAAATTTGCGCCCTCTTTTGAGTATGTAGAGTTTCTGCCACTTTTTGAGTTTTATTTTGTAAAATAAAACTGAGTGAAAGATCTTGAGACTCCTTAGAATGAGAAGTATAGCCCTCAATGGTTTTAGAAAAAGGAATCAATTCTTTAATTTTAAAAAGACCTTCGGATTTTTTATTTATAGCAGAGAGTTGGGTTTCATTTTGAGGTGAGAGCACTTTTGGAATAAACATTTTTTGAATTTGTTGAGCTCCCTCCATTTGAAAACCCAACATCAGCTGAGGGAGGATCACTCGGTTATTAGTTTCATTTTCTGAAATCAATATTTGCCCTTCAATTCCCCAGAGGTGAGTCATAAAGCTTCCCATCAGTAAAATCAGCAGCCCGACGTGGGTGATGACAAATCCTGTGTGATGTTTTTTAAACGGAATTCTAGATATGGTAGAGCACAGAATATTTAACCAAAGTAAAAAGATTAAGACTCCAAACCAAGTTGATTTATAAACTATCAGTTGCGAAATCTCAGCACTGAATTGTGCTTCGATAAAGGTTCCCACTGCCAAAACGAGCAATAAGAGGATCATTAAGGGAATGGCAAGTTTGATACTAGAGAGAAATTTAAAAATAAAATTTTGATTAAGAATCCTCACCCAATGAGTCAGTGATTTTTTTGACACATTCACTGAACCCAAATTATTGATTGGCTTGGTGGGCGAGGGTTGATTCATGAGAAGATTCCTTTTTGATATTCTATTCAGAGATTATTTAAATACTCAATGAATAGAATCTAAAAAAAATCTATAACTAGCCCTCAGTGTTTCGCATATGATCGGCTAAACGATAAAGAGCCTTGTGGATGGTTGTTAACGAGGGCTCTGTAATCCCCACATTATGAAGAGCTTTATCCATGCAAAGCATCCATTGATCGCGTTCACTTGTTCCAATAGTAAAAGGTAAGTGACGGGCTCTTAATCTTGGATGGCCGTATTTTTCTACAAATAGAGGGGGGCCACCCATCCAGCCAGAAAGAAAATCACAAAGTTTTTCTTTAATTAAGTTCATGTCTCCATGATGTTGAGCTCTAATTCCTTGGGCCTCTGGGAGTGTGTCCATTTGGTGATAGAATTCATTCACGAGCGCGCGAATTTTTTCGGCACCACCAATTGTTTCGTAAAGGGAGGCTTCTTGTTCCATGGGTCATCTCCTAAAAAAATAAAGAAGCCAGAGGTGTCTCTTATTTGAAAAGCCTTTGTCAAGTTTCTACTAGCAGTCTATGGGGGGGGAAGTCTCTCGTTGAGCCTTTTAAGGGCTATAAATTTCTAGAATTTGTTGAGTTTTTGGATCAATTTCAAATCCTAAAGGGGAGTTATCTAATTGAGCCTGTTGGAGTTGTTTTATCTTTTTGACACTGTCTTTATCTTTTTTATTGATATTAAATAATCGCGCTTGGGAGTGAAATCTCACAAAATAACTTTCTGAATTTGATTCCACAAACTCTACCCAGTCTACAAGTTTCTCTGGCGGATTTTTTAAACCACTCGCCCATGAAACTGAACTCATGAAAAATAAAATTAAAAAGAGATGTGTTTTCATTTGCTGATCCTTTTGCTTTTAAAAAAGCTTGTAGAGTCTTCATGGAGTGTATCGAGGTCTATTTCTTTTTTTCTTTTTTTAAGTTCTTTTTCAGCAATCATAGTTTCTGCAATATGCCAGCGCCCTTGAGCCGGGTCATTTTGATATCGTCCTAATCCATCGTGTTTGATCGGAAAAAACGTGAAGCGATCCGTAACATACATTTTAGAAGGAATTTTTAATTTGTCATTAAGAGACATATTTTGAGTCCACTCATTAACGGGGAGTGGTTTCTTAGAGGTCGAGGGATCAATCACCCGCATTTGCACTCCCTTAGGTGTTTGCACAGCAACTATCGGCGCCACATGAAAAGCCCAATCCACATAATTTCCATTGGGAGCATTTTTTGAGTAATACCTTAGGGAGCCTTCAATAAAAACTTTGCCCGCGCGAATGCCCTTTTTTTCGAGCTCTTGATCCATAATGTGAGCTCTTGCCCAACAGCCTTCTTTGGGATTTTCAAATGCAAATTTTGAATCTTGAGCAAAATCATCAAATATTTTTTGAGCTTCGGCTTCAGTGACTATCGAAAGTGGTATGGTGCCGACGGCGGTTTTTTCTAAAATGAGATTGGGTCTTGCTAAGGTGGTTTCATTTTTAGCAGGGGGTGTGGGGCATTTGTCATTCTTGGAGAATTTATTTAAATTGTCGTTGAGACTTTTCATAAATTCATTGAAGGAGTAAGTATCTTTTTCACCCGATCTAAATTGACCACTCGGAAGGGCTTGAGCATCTGGTAATAGTGAGGGTTCGTATTTGCCCGCATTTTCACAAATTTTTAATACAGGATCATTAGGTGTGCCAAATGCCTTATGAATTTTAATCATCGTCGGCGTGCAAATTTTTTCAGGAGCTTCTGCAAAAACAGAAATATTCCAAAGAAGAGCGAATAAAATAAGAGTCCAATGAATTAGCATATTTACTTGTCGGGTATTTTTTATTTTTGATGACTCGACTTAGGTGAGGATTTAGCTCTGAAAGTGTGTAAATTCTGAAGTTAAGCATTGCCACAGAGTATAAATTTGAAGTTTAGATAAGAAGGATCCCTAAAGCTTGAATAATTCTTGGACACTGGACTTAGGAATTATTATTGTCTATAGCATGATGAAATACACACACTTGATTGGAATCGTTCTATCTTTCTTTTTAACTCTTCAAGCGCACGCTAAAGGAAAATCTGTGGATTCTACAAATTCTTATAAAAAACCTTCTAAAGAAGAACTCCTTAAAAAACTCACTCCTGAACAATATAAATGCACTCAAGAAGAAGGCACTGAAAGACCTTTTGAAAATGCCTATTGGAATCACAAAGAGGATGGCATTTATGTGGATGTGGTGAGTGGAGAACCCCTCTTTAGCTCCTTAGATAAATATGATTCAGGAACGGGTTGGCCGAGTTTTACTCAGCCTCTTGATCAAGGACATCTTCGTTTAAAAAAAGACACAAAATTAGGAATGGTTCGTGTAGAAGTTAGATCTTATCAAGCGGACTCTCATTTAGGGCATGTTTTTGATGATGGACCTAAAGATCGTGGTGGGCAAAGATACTGCATGAACTCAGCGGCCCTGCGATTTGTTCCTTTTGAAAAAATGAAGGAACAAGGTTTTGGATCTTATTTGTTTTTATTTGCAGAAAAAAAACATTTAGAGATAGCTGTTCTTGCAGGTGGATGTTTTTGGGGAGTTGAAGAGCTGTTTCGTAAGATTCCTGGTGTGATAGAAACTCAAGTGGGTTATACGGGAGGAGTGATTGATTCACCCATTTATAAATTAGTGAGCACAGGAACTACGGGCCATGCGGAGTCTTTAAGAATTTTATGGGATCCAAAACTGACCACTTATGAAAAAATTCTTGAATTCTTTTTTAAGCTTCATGATCCCACAACCAAAGATCAGCAAGGGAATGATAAAGGTTCCCAATATCGTTCGGCGATTTTTTATTTAAACCCACAACAAAAAGAAGTGGCAGAAAAAATTAAAAAAAGAGTGGAGCAATCCGGAGTTTGGAAAAAACCAATCGTGACGGAGATTGTAGCGGCAAAAAAGTTTTACCCAGCGGAAGATTCTCATCAAAAATATTTAGAGAAACATCCAGATGGTTACACTTGTCATTATGTGCGTGATTTAAAATTTTAAGGAATTCATTATGAAAAAAATTTTAACTGTCCTTATCGTAATGCTCTCTCTTGTGGTTATTGGCTATGTGTTTTTCTCTTATTACCCTTATATTTTTGCAAAAACCGTGATTGGTGAAGTCACAAATGTTGAAAGAGTCAGTACGCCATTGGCTCTATTTACGCAAAATGCAGTACCGCCAACACAGCAGATTTTTTCTTTTGCAGTGGCTGTTAAAGACGAAAAAACTGGGGAGATCATTACGGCTTCTGCAGAAGATCGACAATGGGCAGCAGTGCAAAAAGGTTATTGTGCCAAGGTTAAGTTTTTTCCTTACCCGCCGTGGAAGTTAGATAAAGCCGGAACTTATTATGGGGCTCGACTCCTTCATCTCTATGAATGTAAAAAATAAAATAGAGGATTCATTAAATCATTAAGTGAAGTCATTTATTGAAAGTGACTCCCTTTTAACTTCTTTTTGCAAAAAATAATTCCTCCTTGGGTCTTAAAGGCTCAAGTTATTTCAAGGGTTTATGTCTTTATCGCCTCTTTTTTAAGTTTATTCTCAAGTAGTTTTCAATTTGTGAATAATTTGAGAAATTGCTTCATTAAAACTCACTTACTAGATTAAGAAATATCCTTATGAATATTGGTCATGAATATAAAATTATCAGTTTAAGCGGAGACCCTATTTTGCAAAGTCGTTTGCAAGAGCTTGGTTTTTTTGTGGGTCAAAATATCAAATTAATTTCTCGTGCCCCTTTTAAAGGTCCTTATTTAGTTCAAGTTGAGGGGATCGTATTAGCACTCCGAGAATATGAATTATCTTGTTTAAAATGTGAGGCTCTCTAATGTCTTCTCAATTTGTGGCTCTTGTGGGAGCCCCTAACTCAGGAAAAACCACACTCTATAATTGGCTAACAGGTTCTAAATTTAAAACAGTGAATTATCCAGGTGCGACTATTGAGTATTCACTCGGAAAACTTGCTACACATTGGAATCAAGGTTCTCATTTGATTATGGACACTCCTGGAACTTATTCTTTAGATCCCAAGAGTGAAGACGAAAGAGTCACACATGAAGCCCTTTTTAATCATCCGACTCATGGGGCGGCTTCTTTAGTTGTGGTAGTCATTGATGGAACGCAAATTTCTCGTCAACTCACTTTAGTGCAGCAATTGATGGCCGCAGGCTTTCCGGTTATCGGTGCTGTAACGATGTCTGATTTGTTAAAAAAAGAAAATCAAGATGTAGATTGGGCTCATTTAGAAGAGATCTTAGGAATTAAAATTGTCACCGTTGAAGGAGTCTTAGGCCAAGGCGTGGATCTTTTGTGTCAAGAAATCAACCAAGCGATGCAAAATATTAAATCTCAGCCGGTACTTTCAAAGACTTCCTTTTTAGGAGACAAACAATTTGAAGTTTATCAAAAAAACTCATTAATTTGGTCTCATAAAATCCAAAAAAATAAAAAAATTCTCAATGTTTTTAAAAACACTCAAAAAATAGATTCTTTTCTCCTTCATCCAGTTGGTGGGATCTTTTTATTTCTTGCGATCATGTCCTTGCTATTTTCGTCTATTTATTGGATGGCGCAACCCTATATGGATTTGATCGATAGTGGTTTTGCGTTTTTAGCGGATGCTGTTATCAAAGATCGTGAGAATTTACTCTGGGCAGATTTTTTAAGTAATGGTGTGATTAAATCTTTAGGTTCAGTGCTTATCTTTTTACCGCAAATTTTTATTCTCTTTTTTGGAATCGGTATTTTAGAAAGCTCAGGTTATTTAGCCAGAGCGGCCACCTTAGTAGATAAACCTTTTTCTAAGTTAGGTTTAAGCGGAAGATCATTTGTTCCTGTTCTCTCAGGATTTGCCTGTGCGGTACCAGCTATTATGGCCACTCGTAATATAAGCTCTAAAAGAGATCGTTTGATCACGAGCTTTATGATCCCTCTTATGACGTGCTCAGCAAGATTGCCCGTGTATGCGCTTCTTACTGGATTTTTATTTAGAAAAGCTCCTGTGTGGCAAGCGGGTCTCTTTTTAGCTTCTCTTTATTTTGGAGCCTTGGTTTTAGGAGCCATTTCCGCTGCGATTTTAAATCGCATCATTCCTCAAGGAGAAAAATCTTTATTTATGATGGAGTTGCCACTCTATCGTCGTCCTCAATTTAAAATTTTACTTCTGCAAAGTTGGAATCGTTCCTTATCCTACGCTAAAAAAGCGGGTCCTGTGATTTTTACTTTGGCAGTGGCTGTGTGGTTAGGTTCGACCTTTCCGCATTATCAAGAAACCAATCCTGAAATTAAATTATCACAAAGTTACTTGGGGCAAGTGGGGCAAAAAATAGAACCTATTTTTGAACCTATGGGAGCTGATTGGCGTGTGGGAGTGGGTTTGATTTCTGCTTTCACCGCTCGTGAGGTGTTTGTCTCAACATTAGCTGTGGTGATGAATATTGGAGACACTCAAGATGAAGACTCGCTCCAAAACTCTTTACTAGATACAATGGATCAGGCTAAAAAACGAAATGGCGAAAAACTGTTTACAGTAGCCAGTGTGATTGCTCTCATTGTATTTTTTATGATTGCCTTGCAATGTATGTCCACATTTGCCATCGCGGCAAAAGAAACGGGTTCAATGCAATTTGCATTGATTCAGTTAATCAGTTTGAATTTGCTAGCATATATTTTGGCAGTGCTAATTTATCAAGGTCTGAATGCGATGGGTGTTGCATAAAATAACACCCCTTCATCTAATTCTGGGCTCTTATGTTTAATAAGATTAACGAGGGCCCACTTTTTTAGTTTTCTTAGATGAGAATTGAAGTCTCCCACGAATTCCAAGGACCGTATCATCGATTCCAGTTTCATAGAGAATATAACGAACTTCTGGGCTGAGAATCAGATTTGAGCCGATGGGCATGTTGTAAGCAAGAGCGATTTCTCGAGCGAATTTTTCAATCAGAGAAGCTTCGATAACAATCATTCCTGGACCCACTTTAAAAGAGGTCCCAACGCTTGCGCCATATTCAGAATGAGGATAATGAGGATCATATTGCATCAAGATGCCTTCACTCCAAATCACGAGTTCTCCATTTGTGGATTTAAAAACAAAGCCCATGCTTTCGCGAGACTCTAATTCTGCATTTGAATGTTCTTTAAGAAGAGCTGAAACCTGAAATTTAACCTGATTTAAAAGCTGCTTAGTGATTTTAACAGAGAGGGCTTTATCTTTTGAGATTTCCATATCGCCTGCGCCAGACTCATAAAGGCTGAGGGCGACTTCATCCCCAATCGTAAAAAAGTTAATAGGTAATGCCACTGTGAGGCCGATCATTTGAGATTCTGTATTGAGTTTGTAAAGAAGTGAGTCTTTAAACATCGGGAGCATCGAAGTGATTTGTCCAAAAGCCATATTGTGTTTACCAAAAGTAATGACTGCGCGTGGAAGACCAAATTTATCACTTTCAATTTGGATAAAGGCTGACTCAAGCATTTCAGAAACAATTTGATCCACATGGTGACCATCCCATTGCACGGGATTTTGTGGGCTATTAGGGAGATCTGAGTTATTTTGATTTTGGCTGCCGAGGGCTTTATTGATGAGTTTTTCTAATTCCGCTTTAACAACAAAGCGAATGCCTTCGCGAGCCAAGACTTCAAAACGTAACTCGGCATCTTGAGTGCGAAGATCAAGATCCCAATCTGAATTTTTAGAAGTGTTCACATCAAAATTGATGTTGCCAGAAACTCTCAGCCAAGGAGGGAGTGAAGGCTCGTTGTTGCCTTTGTTTGAATCTGTAGTGGTTCCAAAGGCGTTCATGGAATTGAGGAGGTAAGCCAAAATAAATATTACAGGCACGATGAGAGATGAAAATAAATCGCCTGTTCTTTTTTTATTGAAACGAGATTTTGTCGACTCGCTGGAAAACATAAAGGATCCTTCCGTATTGAACTCTCTCTTTGGGTTAAGAGTGAATTCAAAGTTGATAAACATCACAAGTTTAGAGTGAGCAAGATCAGGGCCAATTAGAGAGTCTTAAGCCATTGAATACATTCATTAAATATCTGATTAATTGGGTGATTTTGAGAGAGAAACCCCTAGAGGGCACTTATCTCGGACGCCTGTCAAAAACTTAGTCAGGCAAAGTAGTGAAGGAATTTATATAAAACTCATGCTCTGGTAAATGACTTGATGTCGAGAATTCTTTTATGCAATGTTTTGAGAAGGGACTTAATTAAAGAGTCGATGGAAGCGACTTATTCAACAAGTCACGAGATGCGATTTTTTTTATAAAGCAGGAGTGAGAATGAAATCTTTGAAAAAACAAAAAATTTCACAACACTTTTTTATTTGTAGAAACGTTCTCCTTATTTTTTTTATATTTTTAAATTTAAATACTGCAAGGGCTCAAGTGAGTGGTTCAAGCGCCAATGAGTTTTCAGTGTCTTTATTTGATAGTTTTAATTTCATAAAATCGGATCGTTTTGAAGCTAAACCTTGTGTTTCTAAAAACTCTCAAGACATGGATCATGATTTAAGTGTCAAAGAACTTTTTGAAATGAAACTCACGGCTGATGATTTTAAATCTCAAAGATTTTATTGCGAAGCTGCTGAGATTTACTTGCAAATTATTAATGCCCCAGCGAGTTCAGCTTCTTCATCCACATCCTCTCAAGGATCTCTTCGCGACCAGGCTTATTACTCCCTCTTAGAGTCTTATTTTTTTCAATACGATGAAGAACATTTTTTTTCAGAAGGACTTTTGTTTTTACAAGACTCAAAAATATCTCCTAAAGTAAAAGCACAAGGGCATTTTTTAATACTCAAAGCATTGCAAGAAAAAATCTCACAAGAACCTCTTGAAAAACAAAACACTCAAAATCAGTGGGTGCAATATGTTTTAGGAACTCACCCTGAACAGCAAGAGGAGAATTCAGAAAAAATCGCTTTTAGTTATCGCAACTTTTTTGAGGGGGAAGCTAAAAATTTACCTCCCAATGATCCAAAATTTTTAGAAGTTAAAGCTTGGATGCGCGAAGCTCAAGCCCTTTACAATAAACAGATAGTTGAAGAAGCTCGAATAAAAATTCTTAAAGGTGATTTGGCTCCCGCTATTTTGCAATTTGAGTTGATTTTAAAACAAGGGGTGGAGGCTCCAGAATTTGCAGCAGCCATGTACGAGATGGTGAGTCTCTTGGTGGATTTTTCTTACTCTGTCAGAGATTCTTCGCGCATTTCAAATTTAAAATTAGCGCGTTGGATGGTGCTCACTCCCACTCAGATTAATACGCAAAAACGTGAGGAGATCAGCCAGCAATTGCTTCAGCAAGCACGTGATATTTTTAAAATGATGAAAGATAAATTGCCGCAAAGCTATTGGACTCAAAAGCTTGATGATGAAATAATTGAACTTCAGTAAATAAAGACTCATTTAAACTATGGGAATTAAGTTTAAAACCACTTTGAGTTGTTTGATAGCATCTAGAGCATGATGTTCTTCATAAAATTCGCTGGGAGTGATATCTTCACTCCCGTAAAAAGAGAGTTCACGATCCCTTCTTAAACTTTTTGAAATCTGAGTTAACTCATTAAGATGGGGTAAAATATTTTGAGGCAGATCGCTTTTTATCTCTAAAAGTTTTTGAGAAACTTCATGAGTATGGGGAACTGAATGACCCGCATTTCTGATTAAACCCTTAAGAGCTAATTCACAAGATTCTTGGCATTCTCTAACGACATCGGCATAGAGTTTTTCTTGAAGAAGAGTTTCAATTGCTTTCATTCTTCCGTGCGCTCTAAAAATATAATCATTACCGAGACGAGGGTTATTCATGGAATTTCTCCTTAAAGGTCTGTAATTTACCATTAAGATCTAACAAAATAAGACAATGCTTGAGATTGTTAATCATTTCAGTTTCAGTTGTTAAAAAAACAGAATCACGAACAACTTGAATTTCCACCGGTAATGGTTTTTCTAAAAGATTCTCTTTTTGAAGTGACTTAAAGTAATTTTCAACTTCATCCCGAGTATTTTTAACAAATGAAAAGTTGAGATCTTGTTGATCAAAAATAAAAATAAGATCAATATCACTTCTATACGTGGCTTTTCCTTTGCTACAACTTCCAAATAAAGCAATGCCAATTAAATGGTGAAGTTTAAAATTTTTAAGAATCTTTTTAAGACCTTCAATTTGAAGTTCCAGTGGTTGGATGAGGGAAGGTACTTGTGTGTATTTTGATGGCATTGTTTAAAAATAACATTCAGTTATTTAATGCGCAAATATTTTATCATTTAGAAAAAAACAAATAAAAAAAGCCCAGCATGTTTCCATGTGGGCTTTGTTAAGATTAAGCGCGTTCTTTAAGAGGAACGACTTTTCTTTGAGCCGCACCAATGTACTCACTCAACGGACGAATGATACGATTGTTAGCCGCTTGCTCCATAATGTGAGCAGACCAACCAGTAGTACGTGCCATGACAAAAATAGGAGTGAAAAAATCAATTTCAAAACCCATCATGTAATATGCAGGACCAGCCGGGAAATCTAAATTAGGATAGATTTTCTTTTTATCAACCATGGTCTTTTCAAGAGCCTCGTACATTTGCATCCATTTAGGTTGCTGAGTCACTTCCGCCATTTTTTGAGCGTATTTTTTCATGGTAGGAACACGTGAGTCTCCGCTCTTATAAACACGGTGACCAAAGCCCATCACTTTACGTTTTTGAGCGAGAGAATCGAGCATCCATTGTTCTGCTTTTGCTGGATCTGCAATCTCAAGCATCATGTGCATCACTTGTTCATTGGCTCCTCCATGAAGAGGTCCTTTAAGAGCTCCGATACCCGCAACAGTCGCGCTGTAAATATCTGACTCCGTAGAAGTCACCACGCGAGATGTGAATGTTGAAGCATTAAAACTGTGCTCAGCATAAAGAATCAAAGACACATCAAATGCTTTAACCACTTCAGCAGCTGGGATTTTTCCGAAACACATATTAAAAAAGTTTTCAGAAATGCTGAGGTCTGCTTTAGGTGGAATAAAATCAAGACCTTTTTTAAAACGATAATCAGCTGCAACCATAGTTGGAATTTTAGCCAATAATTGAATCGCTTTATCGTAATTAGTTGCAGGTGTTGCATCCCAAATACGTGGATCTTCGGCACCTAAAAAGCTCACCGCAGTTCGAACAGAGTCCATTGGGTGGCATTTTTGTGGAAGTGATTTAATCACCGTTAATAAGTTTTTAGAAATATCACGGTAATTACGTTCTATTTTTTCGAATTCTTTTAATTGAGCTGCATTAGGAAGTTCCCCTTTGTACATGAGGTAAGCCACTTCTTCAAATTTGCAGTTTTCAGCAAGATCTTGAACTGGGTAACCACGATAAACTAAAGAGTTTGTATCTGGATTCACGCGAGAAACACTTGAAGTGTCGATCACAGATCCTTCCAAGCCTTTTTTAGTGTTCATCTTCTCGGGTTCAGCTACGTAATCTGGGTTAATATATGTTGTATCAGACATGGTATCGTCTCCTTTAAAAGCGTCAATGCTTATAAATTAAATTTTAAAATTAAAGATGCTCTGATCAAATGAATTGTACTCTTCGTATCGTGAAAGCTCATAGAGATCTTTACGATGCTGCATTTTATCCAAAATACCTTCCTGAGAACCTGCCGCTTTAATATGATCTAAACCATCAATGGTTGCTTTCATAGCTAAACGGAAAGTCGTGACAGGATAAATCACAATGTTAAAACCCAATTGGCTCAATTGTTGGTAATTTAAAAGTTTGGATTTTCCGAACTCAGTCATATTAGCGAGTAATGGAACAGAAAGGGCTTTTCTAAAAGCTTCAAACTCTTTTTCGTCTTGAAGGGCTTCAGTAAAGATCATATCTGCTCCCGCATCAACATAAGCTTGCGCTCTTTGAATCGCCTTATCAAGTCCCTCACTGGCGCGAGCATCGGTTCTGGCAATAATTAAAAAATTATCATCTAATTTTTTACCGCGAACAGCTGCTTGAACTTTTTTAACCATAGACTCTGTGCTCACTAAAGATTTTCCATCCAAGTGACCACAGCGTTTTGGGTTTTCTTGATCTTCTAAATGGCAACCCGCTAATCCCATTTCAATGAGTTCTTGCACCGAACGAGTGGCATTCATGGGCTCACCAAATCCAGTGTCGATATCAATTATCGAAGGCAAGCGAGTGGTGCGAGAGATCTGACGACCTCTTTGTGCCACTTCAGTCAGAGTGGTTAAACCAATATCGGGATAACCTAAATCATTCGCAAGAACGGAGCCTGAAATATAGACTCCGTCAAAACCAGATTTTTCAATGGCCATGCTGACCATTGGAGACCAAGAGCCAGGAAACTGTAAAAGTTTACCTGACTTTAAAGCTGCACGAAAATTTTTACGTTTTTCAGAAGCCGTGATTTCTGGAAATAACATTAGAAAATACCTCTTGTATCACGCTCGTGATTTTGTAGTTTTTCAATTGGCAATTGAACATTGAGTTCTCTCACTTCTGAAGCAGTTAACTCAGGCAATCTTTGCACCAAATTGATAAAACGATCACGTTCAGTTTTTGTGATAATTGAACTTGTTAAAATATCAAATTTACGGATGTAGTCTTCGCGTTTAAATGGTTTTGCTCCCGCAGGATGAGCATTTGCAACACCTAATTCATCCACAAGTTTAGTTCCGTTTTTGAAAATGATTTCAACTTTACCGCCAAAACGTTTTTTCTGAGGATCTTGGTTATGGTACATTTCTGTCCATTGTGGATCTTCTTGAGTTTTAATTTTATGCCATAAAGTCACTGTGTCAGCGCGGTTGGCTCTCTCTGGGGCATAAGAATCAATGTGATGCCATTTACCATCTTGAAGAGCGACTGCAAAAATGTACATGATGCTGTGATCAAGAGTTTCGCGAGAAGCTTTTGGATCCATTTTTTGTGGATCGCCTGATCCTGTTCCAATCACGTAGTGAGTGTGATGAGAAGTGTGGATAATGATTTCTTGAATATCATCAAAATTTGTAATTTGAGTTTTCATACGCGCCGCTAAATCGATCAATGCTTGAGATTGATACTCAGCAGAATGCTCTTTGGTATAGGTTTCTAAGATCGCGCGTTTTTCTTCGCCTTTTTCTGGAAGTGGAACTTCGTATTTTCCATTTTTTCCATCAAGCATATAAGCAATCACGCTGTCTTCACCTTCATAAATTGGTGATGGAGCGCCTTCGCCTCTCATACAACGATCCACAGCTTCAATTGCTAATTTGCTCGAGTGAGCTGGAGCGTAAGCTTTCCAAGAAGAAATTTCACCCTTACGAGATTGACGAGTTGTAAAAGAAACATGAACGGCTTGTTGAACCGCTTGATAAACTGTTTCTGTTGTTAAGTTAAGAAGAGTTCCGATCCCTGCTGCAGAGGCTGGGCAAAGATGAGCAATATGATCTTTTTTATGCTGATGGAGACAAATTGCTTTTACAAGATTTACATGAACTTCGTATCCAGTCACAATCCCTTTTAAAAGTTCTTGTCCGTTTTTGCCTAAAGTTTGTGCAACTGCGAGTATTGGTGGAATGTTATCACCAGGGTGAGAGTAGTCAGCTGCTAAGAATGTATCATGATAATCAAGTTCTCTCACAGCAGTTCCGTTCGCCCATGCAGCCCATTCTGGAGAAAATTTTTGAGTGTTAGGCATTCCAAAAACAGTCGCGCCATTTTCAGAAGCAGTGCGTGGGTGCGCAAGAGCTTGGGAACGAGCATTTGCTACAGGTCGTCGATTGATAGCAGCAATAGCCACAGAAGCATTGTCGATAATTCTATTGATAACCATATCTACAACATCTGGTTTGATCGGCGTATTGTCGGTGGCCATCTCGGCAATTTTCCAAGCGAGTTGATCAGCACGGTTGAGCTTTTCTTTTGACGGATAAACGCGAACAGAATGTTTTTTCATGAGGTTCCTTCCTTTTAAGTTTTCTATAAAGATGGACTGAATAAGGTAAATTTATTTTCCATTTCTGAGTAACTGACAACTGAAATCTTCTCAAAATGTAATAAAACCGCCTAAAAAAGGCTGACTTTTAAAATTTATCGGTTAGATTTCACAAATGCAAAAAATCACACAATTAAACAGAATGTTACGAATGGTTGAATCCTGGAAAAATCAAGCCACTTGGGCTTCGATTCGCTGGATTTCTGAAACTACAACTTGGCGCAGTTATCGAGATGGCTTTCCGGCCTTTAATAACGTAAAAATCGATGACGGAGTTTTGGTTGAAGTTTTTGAAAATGGCCATTCAAGTTATTGTGCCACATCAGATCTTTCTGAAATTGGCTTACAAAGAGCTTTTCATAAAGCGCAAAAAATTGCCTTAGAAGCCTCACCGCTTGCTGTTCATAAATTTAATTTAGATCAAATTCGCCCCTCGCTCAGAGGTGAATGGAAATCTCAAAAAAATCCAGCTTGGGACGCGCTCTCACTTGCAGAAATCAATTCACTTTTAAAATCTTGTGATAAGGCTTTAAAAGCGACAGATGAAGTGGTTTCAAGTTCAGCCACACTTTTGATGGTAGAAGCACAACACTCTTATTTTTCAACATCAGGTGCGCAACAATTTCAAGCTTTTTATATGACAGGCACCGATCTGCAAGCTTCTGCGCAAAGAGGTTCTGAATTTCAATCCCGATCACTTCATGGGGGCCTCGCTAATTGTGTGCAAGGTGGTTTAGAGCATTTAGATAAAGATTTTTTAATCGAAAAATCGCAACAAATTGGTTTTGAAGCTGTGGAATTATTATCAGCACCAGAATGTCCAACAGGTGTGATGGATTTAATTTTAATGCCTGATCAAATGAATTTACAAATTCATGAATCCATCGGTCATCCCCTCGAGTACGATCGTATTTTAGGAGACGAAAGAAACTATGCGGGATGGAGTTTTGTAAAACCCCATGACTTTGGAAAACTGCAATATGGGTCTCCAATGATGAACGTGACTTTTGATCCAACCGTTCAAGGTCAATTTGCAAGTTATGCTTATGATGATATCGGTCATCAGGCACAACGTGAATTTTTAATTCAAGGGGGAGTGCTGCAAAGAGGATTGGGCAGTCTTGAATCTCAAACGCGTTTAAATCTTCCTGGAGTGGCCAATATGAGAACGGCTTCTTGGAATCGTGCGCCGATTGATCGTATGGCCAATATTAATTTAGAACCTGGAGAAGCTTCGCTTTCTGATATGATTTCGCAGGTTGAAAAAGGCGTGATCATGCAAGCCAATAAATCTTGGTCAATTGATGATTATAGAAATAAATTTCAATTTGGCTGTGAATTAGGACAGCTTATTGAAAACGGAAAAGTTGTTGGGCTTGTTAAAAACCCAAATTATCGTTCACAAACATTAAATTTTTGGAACAGTCTAAAAACGGTGGGTTCCTCTGCAACTCGGGAGGCCTATGGCAGTCCTTATTGCGGCAAAGGCGAGCCGAGTCAGGTTATTCGTTACAGTCACAGTTCACCAGCTTGTTTGTTTTCTCAAGTTGAAGTTTTTGGAGGTCACTGATGTCTCAATTTGCTTGTTCTCATTTTGTAAGCCACTGTCAGCTTTTGATGACTCAGCTTTCTGAAAATGTGTTTTCTCAACTTAAAAAAGGAGAAGAGCTTTCGCTGAATCTAGAGGCTGAAGAAACTTTTTATATTCGCTTTAATCAAAGTCAAATTCGTCAAAATACATTGGTTTCTCAATTGCATTTAAGAATGGAATTGCAAGCCGATGAAAAAAAATCATCTTACACCTTAACGATATCTGGTAATCCAGAAGAGTTTTTAAAATCTGATTTGCTCAAGGTTTTAGACACTCTTGATCTGATGAGAACCGAGCATTTATCATTAGAAAAAGATCCTTATCTGACTCCTCTCAAACAAGGCACGACTTCATTTCAATATCATGAAGGCAATGCTCAAGTGAGAGAGTTGATTGAATCCGGAGAGTTGATGAAACTTCTCTGTGAAACATCTTATCCCCATTTAGATATGGCGGGATTGTGGGCGAGTGGTCCGCAAGTTTTAGCGAGTGCGCATTCTAAAGGGAGTCATCACTTTTTTGCTACGGATAATTTCTTTTTAGATTACAGTCTTTTTGCCGGTGAAAAAGCCGTCAAAGGAAGTTATGCGGGCAGAGAATTTAAAGTTCAAGAACTTGCTCAGCATCTTAAAAAATCGGCAGATTCATTAGAGGCCTTGAAGCGCCCGGTGATTCCAGTTCCGAGAGGAAATTACCGCGCGTATCTTTCTCCTCATGCGATGTCTGAAATTATGGGGTTATTAGGATGGGAGGCTCTCTCTCAAGGGGCTTTACAGAGAGGAACCAGTCCTTTTTATAAACTCTCTCAAGCTCATTCTAAACTATCTTCTCAAATCACACTCAAAGAGAATTTTAATCTCGGGCTTCATCCGCAGTTTAACTCTTTGGGAGAATTAAGTGCTTCAGAAATCCCATTGATTAAAAATGGTGAGCTTCAGCAATTACTCACTTCGTCTCGCACTGCTCAAGAATTTAAATTGGAGAGCAATCAAGCTGAATTGGGAGAGAATCCTCGTTCTTTAGAGATGTTGGGTGGAGAACTTTTAGAAGAAGATATTTTAAAAAAATTAGGCACGGGATTTTATCTTTCTAATTTACATTATCTCAATTGGAGTGACCGAGTAAATGCGCGCATTACGGGGATGACTCGTTATGCCTGTTTATGGGTTGAGAATGGTGTGATTCAAGGACCTATCAAAGATATGAGATTTGATGTGAGCTTGTACGATATTTGGGGCGAGCAATTAGAAGAGCTCACTCAAAATCGTGAGCTTTGCCCCCTTGTAGGGACCTACTCTAAGAGAGATTTAGGCGGGCTCTTATTGCCAGGTCTTTTAGTTAAAGAATTTAAAATGACATTATAAAAATAAACTCACTAAGAGTTTAACTCATAAAAATAATTAACAACCCCACAGGAGGAATTAATATGCCAATGATTTATCAACCAGCCCCACAATTTACAGCTCAAGCCGTTGTTGACGGAGGAGAAGTTAAAGAAATCAATTTAAGTGATTACAAAGGTAAATGGGTCGTTTTGTTTTTCTACCCACTTGATTTTACATTTGTTTGCCCTACAGAACTCACTCAATTTAGAGACACTATTGAGTCTTTTAAATCTTCAGGTGCTGTTGTTTTAGGTGCGAGCATTGACTCTGTGTTTTCTCATAAAAAATGGATTAAAGATGATTTGGGCGATTTAGGTTACCCATTGCTTTCGGATTTAACAAAAAGAATTTCTCGCGATTACGGAGTTCTTTTAGAAGATAAAGGTTTTGCAACTCGTGGAACATTTATTATCGATCCTGAACAAAAAATCCAATACATGGGCATTCATAACACAAATGTTGGACGTGATGCTCAAGAAATTCTCCGCGTACTTAATGGTCTTCAATCTGGTGAGCTTTGTGCTGCTGGATGGAAAAAAGGCCAAAAATTTATCGGAAAATAATTTGAGTTTATTGTAAAAAAAAGGCTCTCTTTATTGGGGGCCTTTTGCTAGAATCAACTCAAGTCTGTTTAAATATTTTGTGAAAGTGACTTGTTTGTAGAAGTAACTTATTTGTGAAAGTAACTTATGAAGATTTATAAAAATGCTGTGGATCTTAAAAAACAATTTCTCTCATTGATTCAGTCTCAATTTGCCGATTTAAAAGCTCAAGAGATGGAGTCAAAGGTTGCAGACAATCTTTTAAGTCCTTTTGTGATTGAACTCCCACAAGAGGCCCTCACTCAGGCGCAGTTTTTTGCAAAAGAAATTTTTAAATTAAGAAATTCTCCTAATTATCAACAAGAATTGAGAGCAGAATTTATCACTCATGGTTTGCGCGAACCTAAAAATTATTCGATCATGATGAGTTATGATTTTCATTGGACGGGGACTCAGCTCAAACTCATTGAAGTCAATACCAATGCCGCTTTTATTGCTCTGGGTGATTTAATGTATCAGGCTCATGAGATCTCCCAACCTGTGGCGGATTTTTCAATTAAAGAAATTAGCCAAAATATTCTTCAAGAAGTGGCTTTAGATCAACAAATGGATCCCGCTCAGGTTTTATCTTCTTCAAAAAGTTTTAATGTGGCCATTGTGGATGATCATCCCGAACAACAAAGATTATTTATTGAGTTTTTAGTTTTTAATGAGCTTTTTAAATCATGGGGTTGGAATTCTAAAATCTGTGATATCAGAGAGTCTTTGCAAAATTTAAATTTTATTTACAATCGTAACACCGACTTTTTTTTAGAAAGTCCTGAAGTTAAAAATTTAAAAGATTATTGGCTCGAACAATCTCAAACTCTTTCTCCTAATCCTTGGGAGTATCATTTGTTGGCAGATAAAGAGCGCATGATTCAGTGGTGGGATCCAGAGTTTCAAGCAAAAGTGAATATGAGTGAAGAACTTAAAAAAGTGATTGAGGCTTTTGTGCCTGTCTCGCGTGATGTGAAAAAATCAGACCCTCAAGTGATTTGGGCCGATCGTAAGAATTTATTTTTTAAACCCAAAAGAGCTTTTGGTTCTAAGCAAAGTTACAAGGGGCACTCATTAAGTAAAAAGGTTTTTGATGAAATCCTCGCAGGTGATTTTATTGCGCAGGAATATGTGAATGCTCCTGAAAAAATATTTGAGACCCCAGAGGGGCCTCAAGCTTTTAAATATGATTTGCGTTTTTATGCTTATCAAGATCGCATTCAATCGGTGGTCGCTCGGCTTTATCAGGGGCAAGTAACGAACTTGAGAACTCCTTTGGGTGGGTTTTCTCCGGTGAGATTTATTTAAAAAAATACTTTAAGGAACTTGTTTACTGACAAGTTCCTTCGCAACTGGTTTACTGACAAGTTCCTTCGCAACTAACCGTTCCCTCAACATTCACCGTACTGAAGCAGCCTTCGCCTTCAACGACACGAGCAAAAGAAGCTTTGCCATTATGATGATCAGAGCTGTTATACATTTTATAACAGAGACCAAGCTTTGGATCATTTGGATTTTTGTGCGAGTCGGTTTTGCCGCCGAGAAATGTGCAGCGTTGGAGATTCACAAATAAATCATCATCTGCTGTCTTGATCCATTTATTTTCAAATTCTGGAAAATCTCTGACAGACTTCATTTTATTTTCAGAGTCGTATCTTTGCTCCATACCACGGTAATACATGGTGTGGTTTTCAGCATTGTATCTTTGTTCGATAAAAGAACTTGAATTGATTCCTTCGCAACCAGAACCGTCTTCTGCATTGCCAGAGCTATTGTAGTAAACGGCCCATGAGTTTGTGCAAATATCTCCAGGGTTAGCGCAGCCAGGAACTTTTTTTGGGATTTTACATTTTTGTCCTACATGTTGAACGCAGACGGCTCTTTCTAAATCATCTTTAGACTCTTCTTTTTTATGTTCCTCAACCTGTGGTAGTGTGGGTTCCATTGGAGGATTGAGAATCACGTCTCCCTCTGTAGGTAGTGTGGCGTCCGCAATATTTTGCGAACTTTGGAGAGATATTGATTCTCTAGAGCTGAGTAGAATTTCTCCAGGTTGAGTGCAATTTTGAAAGCCCACCAAAAGGGTTGGACTCAATAGGAGAATTAAAAATTTTAAATTAAATTGAAATCGTTTTTTGAGAAATAAAAAAGCTCTTATTAAAAGAAATAATAACATTTTGAACCCCCACCCACAAACTTGGATAGTCAGGATAGCAAGATCAGTAGGGCTTTTAAAAGGGGGGGATCGTATTTATTTTAAATGGAGATTAATGAGATTTGAGTGTCTCAGAATGATAATTGTCTCTTGTAATTAACCTGATTGTTTTAAACTTTTACAGGGAGAAAGATGCTTGATTTCATATTAGAGTGTCCTCAGAATAGAATGGATGATTCAAAAAGAATTTTATTTATTATCAATCTTTGTTTTTTTAATAGGTTTATCCCCTCATTCAATTGCGGGGGGATTAATTCCTTTTTCATTTATCAAAAAAAGTAATGTATGCGCCCATGGTTATCAAGTGTTTACCTATACCGGTTCGCCTCAAAGTTTTATCATCAAAATTAATTGCACTCTTTTAAAAGTCGTCACCGTGGGTGGTGGAGGTGGCGGCGGCGGTGGACATAGCGGAAATGGAAATTCTGCCGGCGGAGGCGCCAGTGGATTTGTTTCAGCGGGAAGTTTTACTGTAGTGCCCGGTGCAAATTATGCAGTAACTATTGGAGCATCTGGTGCGGGAGCGCCTAATGGTTCTGCTGGATCAAGTGGTGGAGCAACTAGTTTTGGAGCCCTTCTTTCAAGCAATGGTGGTGGAGGAGGAGGTGGTGGTTATGTTGGAGCTTCTCCCAATACTGTTGGTGGCAATGGTGGTAGCGGTGGCGGAGCCGGAGGAAATGGGTGCGGTGGATCTCAAGCGGGCAGTGGGGGTTCAGGTGGAAGTTCTGGTGGAACATCTCCAAGTGCTTCAGGGGGAACTGGCTCGGCCTTTCCCACTCTGACGAGTTATATTACAAAAGTCAGTTATGCTAATGCCAATGGTGGACAAGTGACTGCCACAATCACACCTATAGGTGGATGTGGCGCAACAACAGGAGCCTATAATGGCGGCGGTGGTGGCGGTGGTTTGACCATCAACGGAGTTTCTGTTGTTGCAGGAACAGGAACTTCAGTCAGCAGCTATGGAGGCGCTGGTGGACCTGGTGGAGAAGGTTACGGCGGTGGCGGCGGCGGAGGAACTGGAAATAATGGCACTGGAGGAAATGGTTCCGCAGGTGTGGTCTATATTGAGTGGTAAGCCTTTGGGGTTGTTTTTAAAATGATAGGTTGACCTATCAAATTTGATAGGTTAGGCTATCAAATATGAATAAAGTCATTAAGCTTCCTTTTATCAATAAGTTAGAAAGTCATATAAAGTCAGGTTTAGGCTTTATTCAGGTTCTTATTGGCCCCCGACAAGTGGGTAAAACTACATCTGTTTTAAATTATTTGGAAACACATCATGCAGATCATTTTATTTATGAATCTGCAGATCTAATTTTTAATGCCTCTCCTCAGTGGCTTATTGAACTTTGGCAAAAGGCACAGAGTGAACAAAAATTATTAGTGATTGATGAAATACAAAAGTGTGAGAATTGGGCCGAAACTATTAAAATTCTTTTTGATAAAACAAAACGAAATAAACAAAAACTCAATTGTGTTTTATTAGGCTCGAGTTCTTTACAAATTCAAAAAGGACTCACAGAAAGTTTAACGGGAAGATTTCAATTAATAAATGCCTATCATTGGAATGGTTTTGAATCCTTAGATGGTTATGACCTCTCATTTGAGGAGTATTTAAAATTTGGAGGGTATCCAGCCTCCTATCAAATTCAAAATCCACAAGAGAGAATGAGTTATATCCGAAATTCAATTATCAATACAGTGATTGAAAAAGATCTCTTACAATACAATAAAGTCAAAAGTCCCGCCTTATTTAAACAAGCTTTTGAAATTTTAATTTCCTATCCAGCACAAGAAATTAGTTACACAAAAATTCTCGGTCAAATTCAGGAAAGCGGAAATGTTGAACTCGTAAAATATTATATTCAACTTTTTGAAGGAGCATTTTTAATAAAAGCTTTAGAAAAGTACTCTTCTAAAACTGTAAAAACCAAAGCCTCCTCTCCAAAAATTTTACCTTTGGCTCCTTGTTTATATTACTCAACAGTTTTAGCCGAATACGATGCCGATGAAAAAGGGCGAGTCTTTGAGTTAGTAGTGGGTGCCCAACTCTTTAAAACTGAAATGCCACTTTACTACTGGAGAGAGGGAAAGTTTGAAGTGGATTATATTTTAAAGCATGGCAAAAAAATCTGGGCCATTGAGGTTAAAAGTGGTCGTAAAAAATCCACTCAAGGCTTAATAGAATTTCAAAAACAATTTCCCCAAGCCGTTTGTGTGATTGTTACACCACAAAATTATGCACAATTTGAAGCCGACCCGCTTAAGTTTTTAGAAGGCGTCTCTGGTTAGTTGAATTAACTACTTTTTAAGATTATGTGCGTAATGCACCCTCATCACTCTCTTGCTATCGTCCTCTCATCGATTTTTTAAAATTTAGGGAGGAATAATGATGAAAGCATTGAGTGCTGTTGTTTTATTGATGAGTGTCTCTTTGGGTTATATTGCGGGAGCTTTCGCGCAAAGTGATTTTCAACCTTATGTAAATGGGGGAGAAAAAGTTTCTTCTCAAGATCCTATCGCACAATCTACGGTGATGCTTGAAACAGATTCTGAATACTGTTCAGCTACAATCATTGGCGAAGGCTTATTGCTCACAGCCGCTCACTGCATTGGCAATAGTGATAACTGGGTGCTGATTCATTTTGAGGGCCTCGAGAGCAAGGTAGAGCGCAAAGCAGATCGTTTTTTACGTCATGAAGGGTATCGCGACATGAATGGCGATGATTCTATCAATGATGTGGCCTTGATTTTTTTTAGTGGGGGTTTGCCACAAGGATTTAAAGCAGCCGAAATTTTGCCAGAAGATCAAACTCTTAAAGTGGGTGAGGAACTGCAATTAGCAGGTTATGGAAATGGAAGTCCATTGGGTGAATTGTCTAAAGTGACTTTAACGATCTCCGCTTTTTTAACAAATAATACTTTGATTAAATTTTCTCAAACAGCAAAGCGTGGAATCTGTCATGGAGATTCAGGGGGGCCTGCTTATAAATTCATGAATGGAAAAATCTTTTTGGCAGGCCTTGCCGCTTACGCCAACGAAATGGATTGCAGTGGATTTTCTGTTTACACTAAAGCCACTCCCTACAAAGATTGGATTCAAAAACAGCAAAAAAAGTAAAATGAATTTCATCTGATTTTCAACTACAGAAAGTTTTTGTAAAAGGCCTTTCATCTGATTTTCAACAAGTTGATTTTTTGTAAAAAAAATAAAATTAATTTGAAATTTATATTTTGAAAAGGCATCAAGGCCTTATGAAATACACAACTTTGAAATGCACACTTTTGATTTTTTTAATTAATTTTTCGGCTCAAGCTTCTTGGAATTTAAATGATGTTTCTTACCTCATGCCTCTTCCTGATAAGCTTTTTCCACAACAAGCAATTGAGAATACTTTATTAAACACACAAACTCCGGCAAGAGGAGGTCCCCTCCTCTCCGCTCAAGAAATTGAGCGACTGCCGCTCCTTTATCAAGGCTCTACTCGGGCAAAATTAGCGACTCAACTCAGAGTGATGGCGGTGAGAATTGATCCTTGCTTTCCACTTCCCACGGCGCTCTCTTGCCAAAAACAAATTCGCATGGTTTGGCAGGCTTTGGATTTGAATGAACAAAAACAAGTGACCACTTTAGACGTGGCTCTTCATAGTTTTTATGTTTTGCAAGATGAAGAATTTAATCATTTACTCAGGGATCTTAAAAATTGGAAAAACAAATTTTCTGTTTCCACCGAAGGTTTACCCTTACAAGTTCATCCTGCCTGGGCCCGAGAGGGGGATCAAAGTGCCGCGCTCAGAGAGTTTCAAAATATTATCACCCACTACGCAGGTCTAGAAAACCTAAGCCGAGTGACGAGTCTTTCAAAGGCCTCTAAAAACACCAATGTGTTTTCTGGTTTTAACTTTTTAGATGGACAACTTAATTTGTTTCCGATCGCAAGATTAAAGGGGCGTCTAGTTCAGGGATTTCGCAATACAGAAAATGAAGTGAATGAATTTATGGGAAGGGGAATCTTTCCGGCACCAGAAAGTCTAGATTCCATTAATACAATTGTTGCGGGCGAGAAAAATTCAGAAGAAAAAACTGAGGATGTGATTAAAGCGGAATTGAAAGCAGCCTTTAGAATTGAAAACCCTCAAACTTTTAATCCAGAAACCATGGACTGTGCGAGTTGCCACCTTACTCAACCTGTGATTCATTGGGCAAAAAATAAAAAACCAGATCTTCATCTTGAGCAAATTTGGAGTTCTGAAATTTATAAAAATAAAAATCACAATTTAACCAATCTCACTCCTGAATTAGGACGAACAGATAATGTTCGTAGTTTTGGTTATTTCAATCAGCAAATCACACTCAGTCAAAGAGTGATCAATGAGTCGGCAGAAGTGGCTGATCAGTTGAATAAAATCAGTCCGTAATCCTAAAGCCCAGCAAGAGGCTGGGTCTGTGAAAACACCTACAGCGACTCACAAATTTTGTTCATAATGAAAAAGTCATCCTCTTAAAATGGTTGGAGATTTTCTTGTGAAAAAAAATATTATTTTAAGTTCGCTGTTTGTTTTTTTATTAACTCCTTGGGTGTTTGCCAAGCCCTCTAAAAAAATAACTCCAGCTATCGTTACTGAAGAATCAAAAAATACAAACACACCTGTCACAGTTTCTATTTCTCCTGAGGGAAATATTGAAACCACCCAACAAATTCAAGTGCGATTTAATAAAAATATGGTGACTCTTGGTGATCAAAAAACAGAGACCCCTGCGCCGGTTGATAGCAACTGTTTTGGAGAGGGTTCGGGCTATTGGACGGATGCACAATCTTGGGTCTATGATTTTGCAAAACCACCTGCAGTGAATAAAACTTGTGTGATTTCTACAAAAGTAGATTTAAAAACTCTTCAGGGGCAAATTGTGCCTGCAAAGAAGGTGGAGTTTAAAACGTTGACTGCTCAAGTTTTGCAGTATTATCCAAATTTTATGATTGTTCCTCAACAGTCTTTTGTTTTGATCACCAATGGTGAAGTGAATCCCGAGTGGATTAAAAAAAATGTTTATTTTTCTGTGCAAGGATTGGGAGATCAAATTGTACCTGAAATCATCCAAGGGGCTGAGAGAGAAAAAATCATTAAAAATGCCTTTTTGTCTGAGGGATTAGAAAGAGCGGAATCAAATACGGAGAAATCTACTGAATCTATTTATGTGCTTCGCTCTCCTCAGGTTTTTCCTCGAGAAAAGAATGTGATTCTTCGTTGGATCAAAGATTTTAATTTTTCTGTTGAAAAAAGTTTTAAAGCGGAGTTTCATTGTGATCGTGAATCAGCGGCCTCTGATTGCATTCCTTTACTCGATTTTACAGTGAAATTTACGGATTCAATTTCAGGAGAATTGGCTAAAGAGATTTATTTACTCACTCCAGATAAGAAAAAAATATTCAGTGAACAAAAAAATGTGAGTGATTTAAGCAATCACTACTCGATTACTTTCAAGGGGCCTTTTGAGGCTAAAACGGAATACACCTTAGTTTTAAATAAGATTAAAAATCTGGATGGAGATAAACTTACAAATCAAGAGATGTTCCCTCTTAAATTTAAAACAGCAGAACTGCCCTCACTCTTAAAAATCGAAAGACCTTACACGGTTATTGAAGATATAGAACCTATCTTTCCGGTGACAGTTAGAAATATTGAAAACACTTTGCCACTCAAAATGAGTCAATTGAATCTTAATATGTCAGGAGCTAAAGGCACTTTAAAGTCTAATGAGGCCGCTAAGATTATAGATCTCTATCAAGATCTTAGATATGAATCAGAGGGAGCTCTTTTAAATTTCACTGAGAAAAAACCATTTGAATTAAAAGTGAACAAAACTCTTCCTAATGAAAAAACTGAGGTGGTGGGGATTCCCTTAAAAACTAAGGGCTTTCATGTGATTGAATTAAAATCTAAGATTTTAGGAGAAATGTTTTCAAGTAATAATCGAAAGAAAAAAGATTTTTACATTCATGGCGCGGCTCTTGTGACAAATCTAAATATCACACTTAAAAGTTCACCTCTTGAAGTATTAGCATGGGTGACAAGTCTCGATAAAGGAAAACCTCTTGAAAAAGTAAAAGTACAATTAATGTCTCCTACAGGAATGGTCATTAAAGAGACTCTTACGGATGCAAAAGGGATTGCTTTTTTTAATCTTTCAGAAGAAGAAAATATGAAACTCCATGAGTCTCGTCCATCAAAATATGATCGTGGTTTTTTTGCATTTGCACAATATGAGGATGATTTTGCCTTTGTTAATTCCGATGAAGATTCAGGATTAAGTCTTTACCGTTATAATATTAATCTTCCTTACAAGGATCCTGAAAATATTTACCATGCTCTCCTTGAAAAAAATCTTCTTCGTCCTAAAGAGATTTTAAATGCGAAACTCATTTATCGTCATGTTGAAGAAAAAGGACTTTCGATTCCTAAGATTGATTTACCCAAAGAAATTCAAATCACGAGTCGTCTTCATAAAAAAGCATTCAAAACTCCCGTTCAATGGGATCTTAAAACAGGAACAGGTCTTATAAGTTGGAAAGTTCCTGATCAAGCGACCTTAGGAAATTACTCAATCAGCTTTCCGTCGGGTTTTAATTTGAACGAAGAAGGGGCTCAAGTTGATGAGGAGTCTTCTGAGGGAGAAGAGGGAGCAGATAATTCAATTCAGTTTGGAAGTTTTCAAGTGCAGGAATTTAAAACTCCTTCGATCTCTGCAAGTCTTCAAGCTCTAGGGATTCCTTGGTACAATGCGAATCTTCATGAGTTAGAGTTTTCTGCGCATTATTTTTCTGGCGGACCTGCTGCTGGTATGCCCATTGAAATTATGTACACCACGGCTCAAGATCCGATTTCTATTACGGATGTTAACTACGAAAATTACCAATGGCAAAAAGGTGAAGTTATTGAAGGTCTTAATAAAATGGATCGAAAAACCTCACAGAATAAGCAGCCTCAAACCAATCAAATTCAAATGAAGGTGGATCGTTTTGGCAATGCTAAGTTTAGATTAGAAGACTTGCACTATGAAGACGTCCCTCAAAGAGCCATAGTGGAAGTGACTTATAAAGATAGTAATGGGGATATTCAAAATCTCTCCAGAGCTTATCCTTTTTATGGTTCACCTTGGTTGCTAGGGATTAAAGCTCAGTCATGGTTTGTAATGGGAGATTCTTTTGATTTTGAAGCGGCCATTTTAGATTTAAAACAAAAACCAGTTAAAGACCAAGAAGTCACATTTACTCTTTTTCAACAAGAAAACTACTCCACTCGAAAAAAACTTCTTGGGGGGTTTTATAGTTATGAAAGTTTTGAAGAAGTTAATAAAATCAAAGATATTTGTAAAATAAAGACAAATTTTTTAGGTAAAGCTAAATGTCATTACTCCGATAAAAAACTTAGGGGAAGTTATGTGGTGATGGCCACGGTTAAAGATCCTTCTGGAAATAAAATAGCTTCACATGTGGATGCTTACGTTTACGGAGATGATTACTGGTACGGAAGTGAGAACAGTGATCGCATGGATTTAATTCCTCTAAAAAAATCTTTTGAAACGGGTGAAATAGCCGAGTTTCAAGTAAAGGGTCCCATCACTGAAGGGCAAATGTTAGTAACGGTAGAAAGAGGTTCCATTCTTTATCAAGAAGTGATGGAGTTTAAGGCGTCAGAGCCGGTGATTAAATTAAAAATCCAAGAGGACTGGAGTCCTAATGTTGTGGTCTCTGCCGTTTTATTAAGAGGGAGAGTTCCCGGTAAAATCTCTGGCTTATTGGATTTAGGAAAACCCGCTTTAAAAATGGGTTTATCTTCCATACAGGTAGGAACTCAAAAATTTGAACTCAATGTCAAAGTAAAAACACAAAAAGAAGTTTTTGAACCTCGTGAAAATATTGAAACCGAAATATTTGTGACGGACTCAAATGGTAAGCCTATCAATGGAGAAGTTTCAATCGCAGCCGTTGATGAAGCCCTCCTCGCCCTAAGTCCAAATGGTTCTTGGGATCTTCTCAAAGCCCTCTATCCGTTAAGAGCTCATCGTTTTGATACTTCATACATGATCGCCCATGTTTTAGGTAAGCGAACCTTAGGACTTAAGGCTGTGCCCTCAGGAGGAGATGGTGGGAGAAGTACGAGTCGTGAACTCTTTGAAACTTCTTTGTATTGGAATCCTAAAGTGAACGTTAAAGAAGGGTTTGCCAAAGTTTCTTTTAAAGCCAATGACTCTTTAACAGCCTTTAAGATTGTAGCAATGGCGATTTCAGGTGCCGAAAAATTTGGAACGGGTGAGAGTAATATTCGTATCACTAAAGAAATCCAAGCTTTTTCATCCTTAGCGATGTCAGTCAGAAAAGGCGATTCCTATTTGGCGCGTTTTAATGTGCGCAATTCCGGAAAATCCAAAGTGGCTTTAAAGGCTAAATTAAAATACAATCGTCGTCTTTTAGAAGTTCAGGATTTAGCTCTTGCAGAAGGGCAGACTCAAGAAATTAATTGGCCAGTTATCTCTAACGAAGAAGGGGTTAATCTCTTTGAACTGCAAATTACAGATGCGAACGGAAAAGTTTTTGATTCACTGGCTGTAAAACAACCCTCTTCTGAAGTTTGGCCGATGCGGGCTGTGGGATCTCATTTGCAACAAGGGATCTCGCTCTCATTGCCTGTCAAAAAATCAGAACTCTCCACTCAAGCCCTTGCACAAGCTACAGCTATGCCAAGTTTAGCCTCAGAAATACCAGGTCTTAAAAAATATTGGGATCTTTATCCCTTTGACTGTTTTGAACAAAAGCTTTCGCGAGCGGTGAGTTTAAATTCAAAAAGTCTTTTTGATGAACTCATGAAAAATGCAGATGCTTATTTAGATGAAGAAGGATTTATAAAATTTTATCCAACTTCAATCTATGGCAGTGTGTTTTTAACCAATTATGTCTTGCAAATAACGGCTCATCAGGGTTGGGATTTGAATCCAGAATTTCAAAGTGCAGCTCTCAAGGCGTTGCGAAAGTTTTTTGATGGAAACACTCATGGACATGAATTTTATCTTATTGATCAATCGGATTTTATTAGAATTGAAACTCTTGATACCCTCACTCTTTATAAACAAAGCGAACCTCAACTCTACTCAACCATTAAATACAAAATGGAATTATTGCCGACAAATTATTTAGTCCATGAGATTTCAATACTGAGCAGAGATTTAAAAATCCCCAATCAAGAGAAACTCCTCGCTCAAGCTTTGCAAATACTGAAATCGCGAACAGTGCTTTCTTCAGGTCGCTTAGTGATTAAGGATTCGATTGTAATAGATTTAACAAATCTTTATACGGATCAAGATCAATTATTTGCCAAAGCACTGATTCAAATTCTCAAAAATCCTCTCTTTAGGGACGATGCGGGTCGTTTGATTTTATCTTTTATGGAGCAAATGGTGAATGGTTCTTGGCATACAACAATGGATAATGCTTGGGGAGCCTTAGCTCTGAGGATGTACCAAGAAGAGTTTGAAAAAGTTCCTGTTAAAGGACAAATCAATTGGGGTTTAACAGGACTCAAAAATGCGGCGAGTATAGAAAATAAATCTGTATCTGCAAGTTGGCCCCTCAGTGCTACAGATCAATTTGAAGCTCATTTTACCGGAAGCGGTAAACCTTGGTGGAGTCTTCTCGTTTTGGCAAACCCTATAGTGAATAAAGACATCAATCATGGAATGGTGATTGAAAAAAAATTAAAGCCCATCTCAGTTAAAGATGAAGATGTTTTCTCTGTAGGAGATGTTTGGCAAATCACTTTAAAAATAAAATCCCCCTCTAAATTTGCATGGCTTGCAATCAGAGATCCGCTGCCTCCTGGAGCTACAGTGATGAGTCAAATCAATGTTGAACAGAGCGAGAAAAAAGACCTAGAGTTTAGAGCTTATAAAACTTGGTTTGATGAGAGATATGAAATCTCCTACGAAATTCGACTGAATCAATCGGGCACCTTTCATTTGCCAACAACAAGAGCTGAAGCAATGTATAACCCTGACCTCTTTGGAGAAAAAGTAAATGGCGATATGGTCATTAATCCTTAGATTGTTTTCTAAGGAATTTATTCAAAGAATGGCGAGAAGATTTACTAAAATGTTCTCGCCTCTCAATTTAAAAAGAGGGGCTTTTTTTATAATTGGCTGTTCGTTTTTTGTGGGCTTTCTGGTGGCACAAAAAATTCCTAGCTTTGAAAATTATAAAGCTCAATTTCCTTTTTCAGATAAGGTTCTGTACTCACAAGAAGGAACAGTTTTGAGTCAGATTCGCACCAATTATAAAACTCGCAATTTAATCTGGTCCTCCATTGATAAAATGAATCCAGATTTTATTGCTTTGTTGATCCAAAAAGAAGATCAACGTTTTTATTCTCATTGGGGAATTGATTTAATGAGTTTTGCTCATGCTGGATACGAGGCTTTAAGGGGAAAACCCCCAAGAGGAGCCTCGACAATGAGTATGCAATTAGTTAAATTAATTTATAAAATTAAAACCAAAAGTCTGAGTGGTAAATTAAAACAAATCATTTATGCGGTTGTTCTGGAACAATTTTGGACCAAACAACAAATCCTTGAAGCTTATTTAAGCACGGTCCCCATCAGAAATGAAATCACAGGAGTGGCGACCGCCTCCTTGCTGCTCTTACAAAAGTCCCCTCGTTATTTAACTCAAGTGGAGCAAAATTTATTTATAAAATTAATTAATAGACCCAATTTATCTTGGGAAGCCCTGCAGTTAAAAATATGTCATCAACAAAAAGCCTGTGAGCAAGAACTCTTTGCAATTGAAAAAAGGTCTTTAGAAGCTCAGTATTTAGAGCCACAAAAAGAAGTTGATTCTATGAGCTATCATCTCCATAGATTTTTACTTTCAAAAGTTGCTAAAAATAAAACAGAAATTCAAAGCTCAATAAATTTTAGTTTGCAAAAATATGCTCAAGCGAGCTTAAAAAGCCAGATCGAAAAGTTAAAATCACGCCGTGTTCAAGATGCGGGCTTATTAGTTTTAGAAAATAAAACAGGAAACATTTTAGCCTACGTGGGGAGTTCAGGCTCTCAATGGAGTCATGCACCCCATGTGGATATGGTGCAATCATCAAGACAGCTGGGCTCGGTGGTGAAGCCCTTTTTATATGCGACGGCCCTTGAAAATAATTTGATCACTTTGTCTTCTTGGATAGAGGATTCACCTCTTGAAATAATTTTTCCGAATGGCACTTATAGCCCTTCAAATCATGATCATCAATATCACGGTTGGGTTCATCCAGCGATGGCTTTAGGATCTTCACTCAATGTTCCCGCAGTTAAAATGATTCAGTTAACCTCTGTAGAATCCTTTTGGAAAACTCTCAAAAATTTGGGCTTTAAAATGGATCAAGCCCCTGATTACTATGGTCCTTCGCTTGCCTTGGGAGTGGTGGAGAGTTCTCTATGGCAGCTCACAAAAGCCTATCGAAAACTAGCGGTTGGAAAAGAATCTGGGTTTTCACAAGCCACTCTTCAGCGTTTGTATTGGATGATGAGTTATGCCCCACATCGTGCTTTGAGTTTTGGTCAAGATTCTATTTTAAATGTACCCCAAGGATTTGCCGTTAAAACCGGAACGAGCAAAGATATGAAAGACAACTGGTGTGTGGGTTTTAATAAAGACTACACAGTGGGCGTTTGGGTGGGGAACGCAGATTCTTCTTCGATGGAAAATGTTTTAGGTACAACGGGAGCAGCACCTATTTGGAGAAGCGTGGTTGATTATTTACTCGCTCAAAATAATTCAGTGGAGCCTCTTTTGCATCTTGAGCAGATTTATCAATTTCATCAGGAGGAGCAGTCCTCTCGTCCTCCAAAAAGTTTTGCAGCTAATCACATTATCAATCCAGCGAAGTCTACAATTTATGCTCTTGATCCGAGCATTCCTTTAAAATCTCAAAAGCTTTTATTTGAAGCTGAAGGCCCTCAAGAAGGTTTAGAGTGGAGAGTGCAAGGAAAGGCTCTATTTGGTCGCAAGTGGTCACCTGAAAAAGGTTGGCAAAAGGTAGAACTTTACAGAGGCTCTCAAAAATTAGACGAGAGTGTTTTTTTAGTAAAATAAATTTGTGATTCTTAAAAAAAAGGAGCCCTTTTCAAGGCTCCAACAGCAAATTCGATTTTTATATTATAATTTAATAAGGTTGTTTTAAATCAGAGTTTCCTAATTCAAGAGCAAAAATCACAGCCGTTTGGCTAAACACCGCTGAGTGATCAAAGTTCATAGAAGAATTCACAATATCTTTTGCTGTATGAATATCATCATTCATTGTTTGCATAGTGGCTTCAAAAGGAAGAAGCGTTGGATACCCTTGTTTGTACCAAGACGCATGATCACTACAGCCGTAACCACATTCATCATCTACAATATTTACATGTAAATAATTTTTGTTAATTTCATTAAAATAATCTCTTAACCAACCGCTGGTATTGTCAGTGATAGAGCCAATAGTTTTAAATCCAGCACCTGGATAAAGAGTCATATCTAATTGAAGAACCGCAACCACATTTTTATTATTGGCTTTATAATTTTGCGCGATTTCTGCTGAACCTAAGAGTCCTGATTCTTCTCCTGCATACCAAAAGAATTCAACAGTTCTTTCAGGCTGACCATGAGTTACAAAGACTCTGACAGCCTCGAGCAAGCTTGCTGAGCCAGAAGCATTATCATCCGCACCAGGGGCTTTTTCTTTATTACCCCAGTCGTTAGAGATACTGTCAAGATGCCCGCCGAGAACTACGATTTCTTGAGGGCGAGTTTTACCAGTAAAAGAAAGTTTTAAACTTTTTTGTGCGGTTGATTTATGAGCAATTTGCTCCACTTTAAATGGGAATTCAACTCCAGCAAGTGAGTTTTTAACTTTTAGCTCAAGAGCATCTACATGTCCGTTTGGAGATTTAGATTTATTGTATCTATTAGGGTAAGTAGAAAGCCAATTTACCCATGTTTGAATATTTGCAGAGCTAATTTGAGCGACAGCTTTTTCGATTTCATCTTTTTTAACCAATGAAAAAGTTTTGTAAGGACCTTTTAAGTAACTAATCTCACGTTTTTTTTGTTGTTCCAATTTTTTTAATTCAGCTTGAGCAATTTCTAATCCCTTTGATTTCACAAAAGCTGGTTGAGTTACAAGATCAGAAGAAATTCTGAGGTCTTCAAAGCCACCACATTTATGCTGGGAATGAGAAAACTCAACAATTTGGACTTCTTGTTCTGGAGTGATAAGAGCTGCCGCAACTCCTGTTGCCTCACTTTGTGTGAGTACTGGAATTTGCAGATAATTAAGAGTCGCTGTATCTGCAAGAATGGCTTTTTTGTCGTATTTCTCAACCGGAGTAAATCCGAATGAAGAAGAAATAACTGCCATTTGGGTAAAGATTAAAGTAGCGGGGATCGCCAATAATAAGCTGTGGATTTTTAATTGTATTTTCATGGTAAAATACGACCATAATTTTTTGGGGAATGAAAGATGTATTTTTTAATACTTAGAATAATATTTTCTAATTAAAAAGTTCCGATAGAAAAATGAAAGCGATAAGGACTCTCTTTGCGATCTTGTAAAAGTCGTAATTTCCAAGCCCATTCAAAGTTTACGGGGCCAACTGGAGTTCCAAAGCGCAGTGCAATACCTGCAGAGTCACGATAACTGTAGGGAAGCGTCACATCAGAAATATGCACTGATCCCCCGTCATAAAAGAGGGCTCCGGTGAAATTTCCTTTAATCGGAAAGCGCAATTCTGATTTTACAAGGTAATAAGTAGATTTTCCTTTAAGTAAAAAGCCTTCTCCCCCTAAATCTTTATCATTCGGAAAGCTTTCTTGAGTTCCAGCCTCAAATCCACGAATGGTGGAACTTCCTCCTAAAATAAATCCTTTTTTATTGTAAGGAACTCCTCCATTTTCAAGGTGAGAGAGGTTTTCTAAATAGCCTCCTCTGAGAGAGTTTGCCCAAATGACACTTGATTTTCTAAACTGGATATAGTGAGTCACGCTCGCATTCGATCTGAGATATTCAATGGTTTTGGTACTCCCTAGTTCTGGAGAAGAATATTCTAAATTAAATCGTGAAAAGGTTCCTTTAGTTGGATTAAAAGGATGATCTCTAAAATCTAAATCGATAGAGGGTCCTGTCGAAGCAATATCTTGAGTGACAGTTGGGAAGGGACTGGCTCCTGGGAGTCTAAAATCACGAACTGTCGCTACTGAAAGGAGATCATAGAATCCTAAAACATGAGAGGAAAAATCTTTTTCTAAAGAAAGTGTTGTTTGTATCACATCTGAAAGTTGTTTTTTATCGAAGTCTGTAATTTGAAGAGAACGTGTATGATTCAATCGTCCTCTCACTCGCGAATCAAAAATCGAAGGTTCAAGATAACCAACTGTGGCTTTAAATTCTGGATATTTTAAAATAGCAATATTGTAATCACCCTCAATACGTGCTGAAATTCCTCTCCCAGTGCCACGAATATTTCTATAAGCAATACCCATAAATCCACGCATGGTGAGTTGATTGTCATTGTTAAAGCCAATCCCAAAATTAACAAGCCCTGGGTCTCTTTCAGTGACTTTAATTATGACAGTTCTATTAGCAATAGAAGATTTTTCTTCAAGAGTTCTTATTTCAGAATTATTAAAGTAGCCAAGTCTTTGTAAACGATTGATCGATTCATCCAGCACAATCGGAGTGAGAATATCTCCCACTTTAAAATCAAGCTCTCTTAAAATAACATAATCTTTGGTAAAGTAATTTCCATCTATAAGAATAGAACCAACGCGAATTTGCGGACCTTCATAGATTTTAAATTGGATTTGCGCTTTGGTATTGTCTGCATTGTAAACAACCAGACCTTCTTTTTCGTTTAAAAGCATCATTTCTAGGTAGCCAGAGTTTTTGTAATACTGTTTTAAATTTTGAATAGCATTTTCAAGATCCATCAGTTTTAGTGGAGTTTCAGGCTCCAACTTAAGGAGTTTTGATAAAAACTCTTGGTTGTAAATCTGATTTCCTTCAAAAACCACCTTATCAATAAAGGTCTGAGGACCTTCTTCCATATTAATTGTGATAGAAATTTTAGTTTTATCTCGGTTAAACTGAGTTCGTGTCGAAATAATTCGAGCTTTGAGATAACCCGTATTTTGTAAATCCACATTGAATGATCTCAAGGCCGACTCTAAAGCTTCTTTAGAATAAATTCCATCATTGAGCATATCAGAGCCAAAACTGAGGAGCTTTTTTTCATAAAAATCTGAAGATCGAGAAAAGCTCCCTGAAAACTTAATAAATTCTATTCGGGTTCGGGCCCCTTCATTTATAGATAATTGAATCTTAAACTGATGACTTTCTAGTTTTTCTGTAGATTTAATCTCAACCTTTGCAAATCCGGCTGCTAAATAAAGGTTTTTAATTTTAACGATCAATTCAGAGGTGATTTCAGGGCTTGAAGTCGTAAAGTTATTGAGATCTAAGGTGTCGTTAATTTCTGAGTTCGAAAAATACGTATTACCATAAAAAGTGATTTGATATTTTTGCGTTCGTTGAATTTTAAATTTTAAGACGACTTGAGTCTCACCTTGGTCTGAAGAACTGACCTCTGGAGTCCCGAGATCAGCTTGAATATAGCGATTTTCTGCAAAATACTCTTTGGCATATTTTTGCAATTCTGCCAAATTGCTATCTGTAAAGGGAGTCTTATTAAACTTTTTGAGTTTTCGCTCTACTGTTGAGTTGAATTCTTTATTCTCAGAGGACACTATAATTTTTTGAATCATAGTCATTTTATTTTCTTGGATATTTAAAGCGACATCAATGTTTCCATCCTCATTCGTAGGATAGGAAATATCCACAACGGCATTTAAAAAGCCCTTTTCTTTATAGAGAAGTCGAACTCTTTCTCCCCCTTCAATTAAGAGATTTAAATTAAAAATATCAAGAGAGTTTATATTAAGCGCATTACGAATATCTATTTCAGAAATATTATTGTCGCCGATAACTTTAACATTATTGATTCTTTTCGTTTTCAGAGCAGAGATAGAGTAGATTTCTTGTTCAACTCCATTCACATCTTTATTATTGAGGAGAATTTCGGACCAATCATACTGAGATTTAGTCATTATAAATTGAACCAAGAGATCTAAATCAGCTAATTTAAAATCTGAGGTTTTTAGTATTGGGAATTTTTTATAGATTTCAACTTTCAATGGATTAGGCAGTGAGGAAAGGTCGAGTTTTCTTTCTGAGGCTTTAGCAGAAAGACAAAAGAACAATCCTAAAATCAAAAAGGATTTCATTAAAATCACAAGATGATTTTTAAAAAAGAGCTTGAGAGAGTTTAACATTATTTAAACTCCCTTTTAAACTCAAGATCGAGACCAAAAATATTAGATGAATTCGTTTGTTGAGTATTAATAGAGCGAGTGTCTGTTGCGGCCTCTCTGTTCTCGTAAACACCCACTGCGGATATATTTTGGTTGATGGAGTACTGCAGCTTAACCTCTACAGCAGATTGATCGCCAAAGGTTCTTGAAGCAGAGGCTTTGAGTTTATTAGAGAGCGGTTTTGAGAGAGTTATTTTAGGAACGGCTACGTTTCTAGATTCATCAAAGGCTGAAGAAAATTGTAAATTCAAGCCTAAACGGTCTTGCAATTGTTTATTGAGAGGATTTTTAGATAAAATGGCTGAACCAATTTGATAAGAAGATTGGGCTTCTTGCTCCTTAGATTGAACATTTTTTTCTAAATGTGACGAAGTAATTCCAAGAGCTAAAAGCGATACAATATCTGGCTCTGTAAGGGGAGGCATAGAAGAGAGTCTGAGCTGTATATTTTTTGCAGAGCCTTGAATAAGGAGATTCACATCGTATTCATTAACGTGTGAACGAGCTGAAATAAACAATTCTGGGTTTATATCATGAGGATCTTGAAACTGAATGGTTCCATTGAGCACTTCAAAGATCTTATCTCTAAATAAAAGCTTAGAGTTTTTATCGAGCACAATTTTGCCTTGAAGGTTTGGTTTATCTGGTGGGCCTTTAATTTGAAGTTGCCCTTTAATCATGCCCTCAATTTGAGGGTTTTTAATCATCAAATCATTTTCAATGATCACTTGTAAGTTTAAATTAATAGGATTAAAGGCACTTTCTAGGAGAACTTTAGGCAAATAGGCACTTTGTTTGACTTCATTTTTTGACCCACTTGAGTCCTCTCCAAAATCTTTTTCTATAAGGCCAGATTCTACATGGTAATTTCCGGAGAGGGTGTATGGAAACCAGTTTCCTGAAAATACAATTTCTCCATGGCCTGAAGTTTTAATTTTATCAGGAATGTTAAAATGCACTCCCTCAATTTGCCCACGAATATTAATGGGTAAATTATGATAACCTAAGAGGCTAATATCTCCATCTCCTACTAAATTTCCTCCCGCAACCTGACCTGTGATGGAGGTGAGGCTGATTTTAGAATGGGAGAATTTAATTTCTGAGCGTAATTTTTCAAGAGGATGTGGAAAGCCTTTAAGTTTAATAAAGCCCTCTTCAATAGAAGCGGATCCTAAAAGTTCTGGTTTAAAGATCGATCCATTAACATTAATAGAAGTCGTGCCCTGCCCACCGAGGTCTTCAAAAAATGGGGTAAAGAGTTGCACAAGTTTAAGATCTAATCTTCCATTGATATTAAAGTTCAGATGATTGTTCGTAAAATCTTTACCAGTGAGGCTGAGATAGCTTTTATCATATTTGAGCTCCTGACCAATAAGCTCAAAACCATTGAGTGTGATGTAGCCATCTTGCATGACTAAATTCATGGGTTGAGTATTTTGAATGCTAAGCTGGTCTCTTTGTAATAAAAATTTTGAAATATCAATAAAACCAGTGGATTTAAAAAAACCACCAGACTCAGATGATAAATCAATATTGGCTGTTATCGATGAATTAAAATCAGTTAAATTAGCTCTCTCCGTCAAAAGAGAAATCAGTGTGGCGAAATTCCATTCATGAGTCGACATTTTAAAACGGAAGGGGTTTTCATCGTCAAAAGGAATTTCAAAAGTAGATTGAATTTTATTATCAAATAAATCAGCTGAGCCTTTTAAATTTTCTTTAGAGAGTTTCACCGCAAAGTGGCTTTCACTCATTTCTTCTTCGTCAAAGAGGAGTTCTGTAAGGGACCCTTTTAAGTTCATTTCAGGCTGTTTGGCGACACCTTGAATGGACATCGAAAAATTTAAAATGCCAGAAATTTTAGAACTAATTTTATTTAAATTTTCTGACTCTTCAATTTTAAGTCTGTTGCCTTCAAGCAAAAGATCTAAATTGCCCTGAGGATGACCCGAACCAGTAAGAATGATTGTAGAGTT
>JBIIER010000030.1:0-18627 GCA_044237745.1 Pseudobdellovibrionaceae bacterium | reverse complement strand
CCCTTAAAATTGAACTCCAAATTTTGCATGGATCATTGAAATTGGAAGAACAACGAAAAGTTCTGAATTCAAACCCACCGAAAAGAATTGTGCTCACCACAAATGTAGCTGAAACCTCTTTAACTCTTCAGGGAGTTGATACTGTCATTGACTCTGGCCTGGCTAAAATTTCTGAGATGGATCCTAAAACGGGATTTATGAAACTCTCGACAAAAAGAATTTCTCGAGCTTCTGCCAAGCAAAGAGAAGGACGTGCCGGGCGTATCAAAAATGGCAAATCTTTTAAACTGTGGAACAAAATGGATGAGCTCTCTATGCCTCCATTTGAAAAACCTGAAATCATGAGAACGGATCTATGTGAAACCTTGTTAACTTTGTCTGGTGTTCAACAAAAAGATTTTTTTAATTTTTCTTGGTTTGAAAAACCCTTATCTCAACAAATTGAAAAAGCACTGTTTCAATTAAAGTTTTTAAAAATTATTGATGACGAACAAGCACTCACTGATCTTGGAAAAAAAATAAGTCTAGTCCCTGCTCATCCTAGAATAGCCAAAATAATTCTTCAAGGATGGAATTTTGAAAAAGAATTTCATAAACCCCTTTTTGAACTGAGTTGTGAGATCGCATCACTTATTCAAGAAAGAGATATTTTTTCTGCCAGTGGAAATGATTTCCATGAAACCGACACCCAACAAAGTGATTTGATTTTAAAATGGCTTCAACTTCATCAGTCTCACAAAAATGGCCGCCTGCCTGCTCAATGGAAAAATTTATTTTTTAATAGTAAAAATCAATTTATGAACTTAATTGATAAGTCTCTCAATAAAAAAAATCTTAATTCTATGGAACTTTCAAGAGAGTTTGGATCAGATATTGGGGCTTTCATAAAAAAAATTATCTTTTTAGCCTACAGTGATCGACTTTGTAAAAAAAGAAAAACCGACGGCGACACGGCCTTAATGGTTGGCGGCAGAGGCGTTAAAATAAGTAAAGAGTCTTCGGCTTTTAAATCTCTCTTTTTTGTAGCTCTTGATGGAATCGAAAATTCTAATAGCTCTGACACTCTTTGCAGCCTTGCAAGTGGAATTGAGGAAGATTGGATTTACGAATTTTTTAAAGATCAGATTATTAAAAAAGAAGAATTCTATTTTGATAAAGATAAAGGAAAGTTTTTTATTAAAGAGGTTCAGATGCTTCAAGATCTTCCTCTTTCTGAAGGAGGAATCAAAATTTGCCCTCCTGAAGTAGCGCAAAATCATTTTCCAGAGATTTTAATCAAAGAAAAATCTCTTTTACTCAGTAAAAATGCAGAACTGACCCATTGGGTTTCGAGATTTAATTATCTTCAAAAAAACAATGAGCTTGATTTTGTAAAATACGGAAACTTTTTTGATTCTCTTTTTTTAGAAGTTTTAGATGAAGTTCTTTTTGGAGAGCATGAGTTTGAAAAAATCTTAGAAAAAGATTGGGTTTATTTTTTAGAAAATAAACTTTCTAAAACTGAATTAGAAAAACTAAACCAATTGGCACCGGCTAAACTTCAAGTGCCTTCCGGATCTTCAATATTAATTCAATATCCTGAGGATAAATCACCCTATTTAGAGGTGAGATTGCAGGAAGTCTTTGGCTGGAATCAAACTCCCCACATTGGCAAAACACCTCTAGTGATTCATCTTTTAGGGCCAAATTATCGCCCTGTACAAGTCACTCAAGACTTAGCCAGTTTTTGGAAAAATACCTATAACGAAGTTCGCAAAGAACTCCGACTTAAATACCCAAAACACAGTTGGCCAGAAGATCCTTTAACTGCGATCGCAGTTGCTAAGGGGCGACCACAAAAGTAATTCAAAAGATGTTCTATTTTTTTATAGAGTTATGGGCCTCTTTGCAGGATTGTGAAAATTCATTGATATGAGTTTTAAAACACTCTTTCATAAACCCATGCTTTTTAGGGATATCTTTACAGAACTTTTCAATGTCTTCTTTACAAGCTTGGCGAGTTATTTTCATTTGTTCGGACATTTTTTGTTTGTGACCTTTGCATGCATCAGACAATTCACTCTCATGTTGCTTAAGACACTTAACTACTAACCCGCCCCCGTGCTTGATGTCTTTACAAAATTTTTGAACATCTTCTTTGCAAGCTCTGCCGCCCTCTGCAAAAGAAAATGAGGTAAAAAATAATGTCGCAAATGCAATTAAAACTAATTTCATAAAAACTCCTTTTTTTATAGATTCGATAATTTAAAATTTAAATTCTATCTTTGTTGATTTATCTTATGGGGCTTTATCCTAAAATTGAAGAAATAAACTCTGAATGCAGACTAATGTGCATAAAAGCGGCTCCCCCAAAAAATAGACCCACTCCACCCATAGACATTGCAAAATAAAAGAGCCATTTTTTTTGAGTCAAAGCTGATAAACCAAACATGGAAAGGGCTATTGATAAAAAGGCTTCCGTCATATCAAATTGATCGTCAAAAACATTGAGCTGTTCGTACTCTTTTTGGAGACCTTCTGCTTTTTGTTTAATCTCTTCTTTTTCTTTTTCGTATTGAACAATTTTCTCCTCTAGTTTTTTGAGAACTTCAGGAGAAGCTGATGGATTGAGCTTTAAAATTTGCAAAGTGTTTTCACTGAGACTTTGCTTAGTACTTTTGGCTTGGAAATAACTCCAAGTATCATTGGTGTGAGCCTGAACCATCGACATATTTTGAGCAATGTTGCTCGATTTAATTCCAAAAATAGCCATGACTGTTGCAATAAAAGCCACAAACAAAGCAATTTTAGAATTCAACTGATTTTCGCGCGCATTATCAATAGACTCTTGTATCACTTCACTCACATCTGACATAAAAATCCTCCTTAAAAATTTTATGTTACTTTATTTATAAAACGACTTTTAAAATCTCACCTGTTATTTCAAACTTTTCTGGTGATAATTTAACCATAACAGGAGTTATTTTTAAGCCTTTATTAACGGCATCACGTAAAAGTCTTCCATACTCTGGATCAATATCATCTGCAGGAGAAAAAGATTCAACATCTCCCCTTTGCACCACATAAAGCATTTCCACTGAATGCCCTGCCACAAGAAGTTTGACTAATTCTTGAATATGTTTTTGACCTCTTTCAGTGACTGCATCAGGAAAGCTAGCAACTTTTCCATTTGCTAAGGTGGTATTTTTAATTTCAATAAAATGAAGTTTTTGTCGATGATGAATTTCATCAGGGTTTACTTTTTTAAGTGGATGAGGGAGCTCCTGCTCTTTGGAGTTCCACAAAACATAATCTAACCGAGATTGATCATTCACCTTAACCTCAGCTTGAATATGATCAAAATGTTGCCAATGTTTAAAAACTTTCTTTTCAAAAGCTTCTTTAAGTAAAATAGAAGGCCAACTGGTGTTGACTCCCACCCAAGCCCCACTTTCAGCCTTTATGGCTTCAAGGGTGAATTTGAGCTTTCTTTCTGGATTGTTTGACACGGAAAATAAGCACTCAGCACCTGATTTATTACAGGATTTCATGCTGCCAGTATTAGGCACATGGGCGACTAGAGTTTCGCCATTTTTGTCTATATCTGCAAAAAATCTTTTATAACGCTTTAAAAATATTCCCTTTTCTAAGGCTTGAGCAAACTCCATGAGACCCCCTGTTTGGATTCATTTAAGCTACAACTAGCGTAAAAAAAAGCTTCAATCAACAAAGTCTCATTATGTCATTGCAATCTCTCACTATTACGCATAAAAACTGAGCTTTGGATGATTCATAAAAGATGGAGTTAAAATGAGTGAAATTCTAACGCCTCCTAAACCAAGCAAACCAGCTTGGCTTAAAGTTCGTGCTCCTTCCGGAGAAAATTACAGTCGAATAAAAGATATGCTCGGTGAACTCAAGCTTGCGACTGTTTGCCAAGAAGCTCGTTGCCCAAATATGGGTGAATGCTGGGGTGGTGGAACTGCTACCTTTATGTTGATGGGTGAAGTTTGTACCCGTGGTTGTCGCTTCTGTAATGTAAAAACGGGAAACCCAAAAGGTGTACTTGATGTGAATGAACCTGAAAAAGTGGGTCATTCCATTGCGCAAATGGGTCTGGAATATGTGGTGATCACTTCAGTAGATCGTGATGATCTTCCTGATCAAGGCGCAGGTCATTTTGCAAAAACCATTAGCACCATTAAATCGATGGACAATCATGTAATTGTAGAAATCTTAACACCTGATTTTAGAGGCAACCAAGAACTCGTTCATCAATTAGTGGATGCAAAGCCTGATGTTTTTGCTCACAACATTGAAACGGTAGAACGCTTAACTCCTAAAGTGAGAGACCCAAGAGCGACCTACAAACAATCATTAGAAGTTTTAAAAATGGTGAAAGATCGTGATCCAAGTCGCTACACAAAATCTTCGATTATGTTGGGCTTAGGAGAAACCGATGAAGAGATTAAGCAAACTCTAGCTGATCTCAGAAGCGTAGGTTGTGATGTCGTCACATTTGGTCAGTACTTGCAACCTAGCAAAAGACATCTCAAAGTTATAGAATTTATTACTCCTGAAAAATTTCAGGAGTGGCAAACTTATTCTGAAGGCCTCGGATTTTTATATGTGGCCTCTGGCCCTCTTGTAAGAAGCTCTTACCGTGCAGGTGAGTTTTTTATGAAAGGTATGATTGAAAAACAAAGAAGGGAATTACAAAATGGCAATTGATGTAAAACTGCCTGAACTAGGCGAAGGCGTTACCGAAGGTGAATTGATTAAATGGCTCGTTAAAGTTGGCGACACTGTTAAACCAGATCAAGCTGTTGCTGAAGTAATGACTGATAAAGCGACCGTTGAAGTTCCTACTCCAGTTGCCGGAGTTGTAAAAGAATTTAAATTCAAAGTGGGAGATGTGATCCCAGTTGAAAAAATAATTATTATTTTAGAAGGCACTGGTGGTGCATCTGCAGCTCCAGCAGCTCCTGCCCCTGCAGCTCACGCACCAACTCCTGCGGCCGCACCAGCTAAAACGGCTGCTCCTGCTGCAGCTGCAAGTGCGCCAGTTGCTGCTGCAACAACAACTATCTTTCCTCCAGTTGCTGACTCAAAAGTTCTTGCAACTCCAGCGACTCGTCGTTTAGCTCGCGAGAGTGGTGTTGATATCAATCAAATTTCTGGAACTGGTCTTGCTGGCCGTGTGACTCGTGATGATGTCATTAACAACAGAGGCGGAGAAGTGGCTCCAAGTGCTGCAACTGCTGCTGGAGTTGCTAAAATTCCAAGAGTTGCTTATCAAGGACCTGCTGGTGCGATTGAAGAGCGCGTAGCACTTCGTGGTATCCGTAAGAAAATTGCTGAAAACCTCCAAATGGCCAAAGCAATTATTCCTCACTTTACATTAATGGATGAAGTCGATGTGACAGCTCTTGTGGCTTTACGTGAAAGCATTAAAGATGCGGCTGCAAAAGAAAATACAAAAGTAACTTACCTTACATTTGTAGTTAAAGCTTTGATCGCAGCTGTGAGACAATATCCAATGTTCAATGCGAGTATTGATGATGCTGCTCAAGAGATTGTTTATAAAAAATATTTCAACATTGGTTTTGCTGCCGACACTCCAAATGGACTTGTTGTTCCTGTCATTAAAAATGCAGATCAAAAGACTATCCTCGAAATCAGCCGTGAAATTTTAGATCTTTCTAAAAGAGCTCGTGATGGTAAATTAAAACCTGACGAAATGAAGGGTGCAACTATCACTATTACAAATATTGGAAGCGTTGGTGGAACTTACGCAACTCCTATTATCAATCATCCTGAAGTGGCTATTTTAGGAATGTACAAAATCACAGATCGCCCAGTTATTGTTAACGGTGAACTCTCTGTAGCTAAGTACATGAACTTTACAATCACTGCAGATCATAGACTGATTGATGGAGCAGTGGCTGCTAACTTCTTACAAGTATTTATGAATCGCCTTCAAAATCCAGGCGTTCTCATGTTGGATATGATCTAAGAAAGGAACTTATTGTGCAAAATTTTGATGTGATCGTTATTGGCGCAGGACCTGGTGGTTATGTTGCTGCAATTAGAAGTGCTCAATTAGGTTTTAAAACGGCTATTATTGAACGTGAGTTTTTAGGTGGCGTTTGTCTGAACGTTGGATGTATTCCTTCTAAGGCAATGATTTCTGCAACTCATTTTCTTCATAAAGCTCAACATGATGCTCAAGAAATGGGGATCACGTTTAAAGACCTTTCTGTCAACATGAAACAACTTCAAAAATGGAAGGGTTCTGTTTGCGATAAAATGGCTGGAGGAGTGGGCCAACTTCTTAAAGGAAACTCTGTGACTATTTTAAGAGGCGAAGCTTCTTTTAAAAACTCTAAAGAGCTGAATTTAAAAACTGCTGAAGGCAAAAATGAAGCCTTAACTGCTAAATATTATATTTTAGCGACTGGTTCTCGTCCTATTGAAATCCCTGGTTTTAAATTTGATGAAAAAGAAATCATGTCTTCAACAGGTGCTTTAGCTCTTGATGAAATTCCAAAACGCCTTGTTGTTATTGGCGGTGGTTACATCGGTCTTGAGATCGGAAGCTTTATGGCGAAACTTGGAACTGAAGTTTCTGTGATTGAAGCACAAGCTTCATTGCTTGCAGGTGTTGCAGATCCTGAGTGTGCTCAAGTAGTAGAAAGAAAACTTAAGAAGAATGGCGTAAAAGTTCTTTTCAATACAAAAGCAAAAGGTCAGAAAAAAGTGGGTTCAGAATATGAAGTCACTGTTGAAGTGAACGGCAAAGAAGAAGTTATCAAAGCTGATAAAATTCTTGTAACTGTTGGCCGTAAACCAAATTCAGACCAAGCTCAGTTAAAAGCTGCAGGTATTGCAATTGATGAACGTGGTTTTGTAAAAGTAGATGCTCAAAGACGCACTAATGTTTCTAATATTTTTGCAATTGGTGATATCTGTGGACAACCAATGCTTGCACACAAAGCAAGCTACGAAGGTGTGTTAGTGGCTGAAGTTCTAGCCGGTCACAACCGAGTTTATGATGCGAAAATGGTTCCTGCTGTTGTCTTTACAGATCCAGAAATCGCTTCTGCGGGTATGACTGAAGCTGAAGCAAAAGCTGCTGGTCATAATGATTTATTAATTAGTAAATTTCCGTTTGCTGCAAACGGAAGAGCTGTTTCTCTGATGGAAACAGATGGTTTTGTAAAAATGATCGCTGATGCGAAAACTCATGTTTTATTGGGTGTTCACATTGTGGGCCCTGAAGCGAGCAACTTAATTTCAGAAGCTGCTTTAGCTATTGAAATGGGCGCCCGTTTAGAAGATCTTGCTTTAACAATTCATCCTCATCCAACTTTGGGTGAAACAATGATGGAAGCTGCTGAAGCCACTCTTGGACATGCCATTCATATTATCCAAAAACCTTTGGCTAAAAAGTAATTTTCAAAAATATGGAATTTCTAGATTGGGGCCTCATTGAATACAGTGAGGCCCTTTCTCAACAACTCGCTCTAGTAGACAAAGTGATTCAAAATCCAAATCTTGGATATTTGATTTTTTGTTCACACCCTCCTGTAGTTACACTTGGAAGAAAAACCCAAGAAGGTGATGTCACGACTTGGAGTGGGCCTGTATTAGAAATTTCAAGAGGTGGCAGAGCCACTTATCATGGTCCCAGCCAGTTAGTTGTTTATCCTATTATTTCGATTGCAGAAGGCAGACACGGTAGAGCTCCCCAAGAAATTGGTGGGTTTTTAAGAGTTCTTGAACAAGGAATTATTGAAGTCCTCAAAAGCTATGGAATTGAATCACAAGGGCGCACTAATGAAGAAACTGGTGTGTGGGTTGGAAACCAAAAAATTGCATCTTTGGGAATTGCTGTAAAAAATTGGGTTACCTATCATGGGGCTGCAATAAATTTAGAACATGATCAAAGTGCTTTTCAAGGAATGAAGCCTTGTGGCTTTAACCCTGAAGTGATGACAGATTTAGAAAGCCTCCTTGTTGGAAGCTCTCCCAATCGAAAAGATTTTTCTGAAAAATTAAAAAATATTTTATTAAAGACGCTGTAAATTAAAATTAGCGTCCTAAGTTAGAAACTAAAATATCTCCGCCGTCTTTTCTTAAAGAGGCACTCACAGATTCAATGAATTTTACAAAATGAAAAAGTGCTAAGTCATTGATGGTTCCTTTAACAAAGGAAGCTCCATGTCTGTAAACACCTTCGTTTTCGATAAAACGACTGTTGGTAATATTCATAATAAATGGAAAGTAAGTTTGCTTATTTAAATAAACTCTCATGGCAAAGTCTTCACCCGTTGGAAGCTCTAAACCATCTTCAATATCAAATGAAATCCCAGATTCAGAGATATCATAAATAGCTACTTTTTTTAACCCTTGTTGAGGAATGAGAACACAAGATCCTACGAATTCAGTTAAGATCGTTCTCTTTACTTTTCTGCGATCTGACTCGAGCATTTCAGTTCTACGTTTTTGAAAATCTAAAACATCAGATAAATCGGAATTGATAAGTTCCGGATTGTGAGACTCACTGGATTGCTTTAATTGAGACGTTATATCAATTAATTTACCCATCTGTTTTTACCTCCAAATTAAATCATTAAAACTAAATCGACATTTTGACGAATAGACATCACTTTATCGGCTTCTTTTGTATTAACTTGAATCAAACTAGACTCTCAGATTGTTTATTCTAGATTAAATAGGAGTTTTCTCCAAATGAGAAAAAATAAGTGTTTCATAATGAGACTGTTTCTAAAAGTGAAACAAAGATCACTATTTACTTGATAAGGACCCCTCACTTGAGAAGGGTCCTTTGAAAAAAAATCGAACTTATAAAATATTAGCCGCTAATTCAGCAAGCTCTGAACGCTCACCCTTAGTCATAGTGACATGACCAGCAATTGGATGGCCTTTAAATTTTTCAACAACATAAGTAAGACCACTGTTTGCTGAATCCACGTAAGGATTATCGATTTGATAAATATCCCCCGTTAAAACTATCTTAGTGCCCATACCTGCACGAGTCACAATGGTTTTAACTTCGTGAGGAGTTAAATTTTGTGCTTCATCCACAATCAAATACTGCTTAGGAATACTGCGACCTCTAATATAAGTCAGAGGTTCAATATTGAGCATACCTTGGTTGATAAGCTCTTGTGCTCTTCCTGCGGCTTTTTTATCAGCACCCATTAAGAATTCCACATTATCAAAAATGGGTTGCATCCATGGATTTAACTTTTGCTCAATATCCCCTGGTAAATACCCAATATCTCGGCCCATCGGAAAAATCGGACGACTCACGAGAAGTCTTTGGAATTTTCCTTCGTCCAAAGTTTTGTAGAGACCCACAGCAATTGCTAAGAGTGTTTTACCAGTTCCCGCTTTACCAACAAGAGACACAAAGAGAACTTCGTCATTTAACAAAGCATCCATTGCAAAACTTTGTTCGATATTACGTGCGTGAATTCCCCAAATGCTTTCTGGAGGACTGATCAATGGAACTACCGCGCTTTCTTTAACACTGAATCTTCCGATCGCAGTATGATTCGGGTTGCCGAGGTCTTTCATTAATACGTATTGATTCGCTAATAATTTAACTTTTGGTTCGTAACGTTTGTGATTATAAAAATCATCGATTTCTTGTGAAGTGAGCTCTAGCTCTTGATAGCCTTCATACATTTCTTCTTGAGAAGTGCTATTGGGCTCGTAATCTTTTGCAAAAATACCATACACATCCGCTTTAATACGGAGATTGATATCTTTAGTAATTAATTCAACTTCTGCCTTAGGGAACTGACGTTGTAAGGTAATCGCAGTAGCTAAAATGCGATTATCTGCTTTGTCAGGATTGAGCTCATTAGGAAGCCCAGAAAAAGCGATATCTGTAGTTATATGAACAGTTGTTTCGCTATTTTCGAGCTGCACACCTTGAGCTAAATGACCCTTACTTCTCAACACGTCCACAAAACGACTGAATTGACGAGCATTTCGCCCATTTTCACCCGGATCGCGTTTGAACTTATCCACTTCTTCGATCACAGAAATAGGGATATGGACATCTGAGTTTTGAAACTTCGTGATTGCAAAGGCATCAAAGAGAATCACGTTTGTATCAACGACTATTTTTTTTCTATTTATATTGTTAGCCTTATTCAAGGGTCTTACTCCTTTGTTTTCGTTAATTAAATTGTTCGTTACTTATGGATTGATAACAAGAGTTTTCTAATTTTAAATAATGATGGAGTGCGACGCTTTTTTAAGGTAAAAGGAAGATATGGAGAATCGAAACTTTAAACTCATTTGGATATTATTTATTAGCTGCTTATTGCACTATATAGTTATTGAAGGTTTTCAAATTCTCTCTATTTTGTTTCCTCAGCAACCTCATCAATCTGCTCTTTATAACCTGACACCCAAACTGCCTGAAACCGCGCCAACAGAAATTTCAATTATTGAGCATCCTGAAAGTCATTTTGTGAGAGATACTGAGGTGGATCCTCATCTCTTAGAGGAAAACACCAAAAAAACTAATTTAGTTTCAGCCCACCAAGTAAGAGTGAAACAACAAACTCAAGCTCAAAAAACGGGCCTCACTGCTAATCGCCAACAAGCCCCAGAAAAAACAAATTATAGAACTTTGAAAGAGCTCACTTCACTCAAAGCCTCTCATCAAACTGACCCTTTAAAATCAGAATCTAAAAATGATCCCGAAATTCTTACTGCCTCTGATCGTAAGTTTTTTGAAAATGATGTTAAAAAAGAATTAGCCAAGGGAATTTCGACTTCTAATCAAATTCTCAACAGAGATGATATTAAATTTGGCAATTTTACGGCTATGAACACCGATCGCTATTTGTTTTATTCTTTTTTCTCTCGAATCGAAGATAGAATTCGCAGTCCTTGGGAAGATCAAGTTGAACAGGCAATGAGCCAATACCGAGCTAAGCTTATTTCTCAAATCAGATCTAACTGGGTGACTGAAATTGAAATCAATCTCAAGCCTAATGGAGAATTTCATTCTGCACATGTTCTCAAAGAATCAGGTATTAAAGGTTTTGATGAAGCCACAATTAAACCCTTTGTGGAGGCTCAGATCTTTCCGAATCCGCCAAAAGAATTGATTAAACCCGATGGATTGATCCATTTGATCTATTCTTTTAATGTTGTTTATGACCCCAAAGGTCTTGTTTACCGTTAATTCCACCTACAGATTGATGACCTTGATTGAGTTTTATTGCTAAAATTTAGCTATGAAATCTCAAATATTAAAAAATCAAATTATATGTTTTATGTTCCTCGCAGTTTTCTTTTCAAGTTTTTCGGCTCACGCCATCTTTACTGAATTGGGAGTGAACTACGCCGAGAGAACTACCTATTTTGATACCAGCAATAGTATTAAAACAAAATCAACCACAGCGAGTTTCTCATTTTATATCTGGGAAAAATTAGGCCTCGAGCTCAGCTACACAAACGGCATCATGGAAAGATACGAAAGCTACACTAGCAACGGAATTCTCGTAAACTCAACCATCACTCAATACCAAACAATTACGGGATCTGATCTTATTTTATCATTTGCTGATAGAAGAGCTTTCTTTCAACCTTACGTTAAGGGTGGAATGGCCTACATAAAAAAACGCCAAGTTGTCACAGATAACTATGGTTCCTCTGCTGTAGAATTAGCACCAGGAACTGTTCCTAGCTTGGGCGCTGGTTTTAAATTCATGCTCACAGAGGCTTTTGGTCTTAAATTTAGTTATGATCAATGGGCCACTCCCAATCAAAACCTCAGCATCAAAGACACCGCTATGCGAGTGGGTCTCACATGGGTGTTCTAAAATCTTTTTTGATTAAATTAACTGTGGTCCTCTTTTTGCCATTTCTGTGTGCCTGTCAAATGGGCTACCTTTTGAAAAGTGCCAAAGGGCAAATTAATTTATTCACCTCTCGGGTTGATATTGAAGAAGCTCTTAAAGATCCACAACTCAAAGAAAAAGATCGTAATAAACTCCTCATTGCTCAAGAAGCTCGCAAATTTGCTGAAGAGGAGCTGGGATTAAAAGTCACCAAAAACTACACCACCTTTGTGCAACTCCATCGCCCCTACGTGACTTATGTTGTTAGCGCAGCCCCTAAATGGGAACTGAAACATCACCTGTGGAGCTTTCCGATTTTAGGTAAAGTTCCTTATAAGGGTTTTTTTGATGAAAAAGACGCTCTCGAAGAAGCTCAGGAACTGGGTAAAGAAAATTTAGACACCTACACGCGAGGGGTCTCTGCTTATTCTACTCTGGGATGGTTTAAAGACTCTGTGCTCTCTTCTATGCTCTCTTATGAAGATCATATTTTGCTCAATACAATTATCCACGAAACTGTGCACACCACTCTTTATATAAAAAGCTCAGCCGATTTTAACGAGAGACTGGCTTCTTTTATGGGCAATAAGGGCATGGAACTTTACTATTTAAAAAAAGAAGGTCTTCAGTCTCCGACTTTACAATTAGCCAAAGAAGAAAATGAAGATGAAAAATTATTTTCTCAATTCATCAGCAAAGAAATCCAACAACTCGAGACTGAATATAAAAACCTACCCGAGTCAGAAAAAATAGAAGAAAAAAGAATCCAGCGCTTTGAACTCATTCAAAAAAAATTTAATGACGAAGTCGCACCTAAACTTAAACACAGCTTTAAAAGTTTTAATAAAATCAAACTCAATAACGCTCGGCTCCTCGTATATAAAACTTACCTTCAAGATATGTCAGATTTTGAGGAGCTCTATGAACTCATGGGACATGATTTCAAACGCTTTATGGGTCAATGCAAAGATCTTGAAAGTAGTAAAGAGCCTGAAAAAGCTCTTAAATCTTTGATCACCCAACTTAAGCACTAAGTGAGAATCACAAACTAAGATAAACAATCTGATGAATAATCTGCTGATAGATAAGTCTCCAAATCAGATTGAATCTCAGCATCTAGTTTTTCATAGTTCAAATTCTCTAATTTTTTAGTGATCTTTTCAAAAGGAAAAACCACAGATAAATTTACAGATTCTTGCACAGAGATTTTACTCATTTTATACAAACACCAAGCATAAACTTTAAGTTGCTTCAAAGCCTTTTCTGAGTATTTAGAGGAACCTGTTTTATAATCTAAGATCCAAACCTTTTGCTGCTCATCTCTGCCCCATAAATCTATTTGCCCTGTTAAAATTAAATTTTCTTTAAGCTGCATAGAAAATCCCCATTCCACATGGCCATCTGAGATTAATTGCATAATCCATTTTAAAGTGCCTTGTGTGATCTCAACAACAGCTTCGCTTAAAAGGGGATCATTCATTTTTTTTAAAAAAGCGATGAGTCTTTCTCCACGGTGATATTTTAAAGACTCAAAGAGCTCATGCAGTTGCAATCCTCTTTTGGCTTTTTCTTGAAGTGAGAGCATTTGATCGGCTTTATTTTGACGTTGGAAATTTACATCCACTTTATTGGAGGAACGATGGGTTTCAATAAACTCTGTCACTCCAATATTTTTCACTAAGCTAGTCGGAAGCTCTTTTAAATAAGGCTCTGGAATTTGAGTTAAAAACTCTCGAAGCTCCGGCTGACTTTTAAGCGTGAGTGTATTTTTTTCGACCAGATAACGATACTTTAGTTCTTCATGAACACCTTCTTGAGTGTTTATAAAATTCAGAATTTGTGCTCCCCAGCTGCGTTCTTTAATTTTTTTAAAGTTGTTGGTCGATTCTAAAAGAAAGGTCACATGAACTTTAACTCTTGTGAGAGCCACATAGAATAATCTCAGGTTTTCTTGTTTTTCTCTTAAAAATTCATTTTCAAAAAACTCATAGGCCTGAGGAGAAAAAGATTTTGATCCAACCTCGTCTAAAATGGGAAAGCCCCAAAAATCTTTTGCAAAAGCAAATTCTTTATTGTGACTCTTTTTAACTTCACTTGCCAAAAATGGAAGCAATACATAATCAAATTCAAGTCCCTTAGAAGCATGGATTGTCATAATATTAATTTTTTGAGGCAGAACTACGGGAACCGCATCTTTAGATTCATTCTCTTGTGCTTGAAACAACTCTTCTTGAATCCAAGATAGATAATTAAGTCCTGTTTCTCGTTCTTTGGCTCTCACCACGCTGACTAATTTCCATAAATTAGCCTCATGAACGCCGGAGGTATCTAAGTGCTTTGCGATATCAAAATAACCTTTTTGAATGAGTGCCTGATGCCATACATAACCCACGCCACGAGATTGAGCCTCTTGAATCAACTCAGCAACTTGTACAAAGGGCTGATCTGGATTTTTCTCTCTGAGTGAATTCATTTGAGTGGATACGAGCTTCCAAAAAGAGGTTTCTTTTCGGTCACAATATTGAATCAGTTCCGTATCTTTAACTCTCCAAAATGGACTTCTAAAAAGCTCAATAAAAGTTTCGTTGTTATGAGGGTTGATTAAAAAACTCAGAAGAGCTTGGGCATCTTGGATTTCTCTTTTATCTAAAAATCCAGAGCCTCCATGGGCCTGAGCAGATAAATGATTTGTGAAACAAAGGTTTGCCAAAGTCTGCACATCTTTATTGGTTCGCACTAATAAACAAATTTTTTCAGGTGAAACTCCTTTACGAATCAAATCCTGAACCTGGGCCAAAGCAGCTAGTGCTAGTGGGTTTTCTCCAGTTTGATTCTCATCAGTTTGATTGTCATCTTGGTCCTCATCGTTAACTTCATTGGGATCCGTTTCAACAAGAAGCACTTTAAAGTCTTCTGTGTAAACAGACTCACGCTGTCGGTTAAAATCTGGTTCCATGGGTTTAAATTGTTCTGAATCAATTCTTTGAAATAAATCATTAAAAAAGTAAAGCACCCCAGGACGAGTCCTGTGGTTATCTTGTTTTTCTAAAGTGGACCCTTGTTCCTGAGCCACGCGCAAAAGAGCTTTTTCAAAAAGAGTCGAATCCGCTCCCCTAAACAAATAAATACTTTGCTGAGGATCTCCCACAATAAAATATTTTTTATCGCCAATAAGTTGCAAGAGGATTTCTTCTTGGCGAGGACTTGTATCTTGGTATTCATCAATAAACCAGTAATCCCACTCATTAGAAAATATCTTAGCGACTTCTGGTTTTTCTCGAATTAATTTTAAGGAAAGGGGTTCTAAATCACTCATCGCTAATAAAGAAGTTTTCATTTTAAAATCCCAAAATTTTAAACAAAATTCTTTAAATAGGACTGAAAGTTCTTGATGGAATTGTTCGTGTTTCAAAATAAAATCTTGAGAAACACGCCAATCCATCATTTTATCAAAATCTTTTCTTAATGTTTCAAATTCAGTCTGTTGCTCTTCTGGAAATGGGGGATTTTTTTTAAGATAAGAAGGCTTTTTAGCCTTATCTAAATATTCACCCACTTGATTAAAGATAAGATCAAAATCCTCACTTTGTGCCGACACAGGAATTAACAACTCTTTTACTCCCTGCACATAGGTCGTCCATGAAGAATTCAGATTGCAGGTTTCAACGAATTTAACCCATTCCTCCAAATTATTTAATAAATCAACTTTGCTAAGATTAATTTTCTGAATGATTTGATGTTGATCCACAAAAGAAAGGTTTGAATCATAACACCACAATTCAAAATACAAGAGACAGAATTTTAATAAACCCGCAAAGGTGGTTTGATCAAAAATAGAATCTACTTTTAGATGGCTTGAAATTGAAGAAGGCTGGTTTAAAAGATTTTTGAGAATTTTTTTGGCTTTCTTTTGATTTTCAAAATCAGTAACCATTGAAATACTTGGAGCCATTTCTAACAAGTCCGCATTTTTATTTAAAAATTTAGTGAGCAATCCATGGATCGTTGTAATGCTTAACTTGGAATGATTGTTCACATAAAGAAACAAACTGTAGTCGTTTATTTCTAATGCTTTTTGCGAGAGTCGCTCTTTAAGCTCTTGAGTGGCTTTACGAGTAAAAGTAGTGACCACCAAATGGGGATCCTTACCATGTTGAGTGCGGTAATTTGTAACGTAATCAAGAACTCTTCGAACAAGCTCGGTGGTTTTACCCGCACCGGCACCAGCTCTTAAAACTGTATTTTTATCTGTATGAATCGTAGTTAAGTTCATCATTGTAATCTCTTTAGCTTTATTAAAAATTTAATTAATTGAGGTGAGGAGCTCGGCAAAGTCTTCCCCATTTACAAAATTCACAGCTTTTCTCTGTGTCAGCAGGCAGTGCCGAAATATCTCCTGCTTTGATTTTAGAAATGGTGGCCAATAATATATTTTCTAAATCCTTAAAGAGATTTTGTTTTTCTTCTGACGTGACTAAGTTTCGGGACTTATCTTTGAAATCTACAAATTGTGGTGAGGCCTCTTTAAAACGGAACCCATGTTTAGATTGCATGTCCTTATAGGTGTAATACAAAGCTCCATGAATTTCAGAAACTTGGACCTCTGTCGCAAAACCTTTTTCAAGAACCCAAGCATAAAAAAGGAGTTGGATTTTTAAATCCGCTATCCATTTTGTATATTGTTGAGCCTGTGACTTTGAAGATTTATAATCCAACACAATCGCGTGACCTTGAGAATTAGTGTCAATACGATCAATAGAACCCCTAAATTGAATATCGTCTTCAGATTTTCTGTGACGATAAAACTCTTGGGATTCAAAATTAAAATAAAATTCAATTTTGACTTCCATTCCTGAAACTTTTCTTTCGGGAAGAGTTTGTTCTCGAATTTTTTCGGTTTGAATAAATCTTTTGCCAGTTTCTAGTAACTGGTTTTTAAGCTTCTGCTGAGAATGATTTAATAAAAATTTTATTTGAGCTTTTTCAAGAGTTTTCTCCGCTAAATCTGCAAGCTGCTCTTCATTGAGATCAAGTACTTGACCGTTTGCAAACAGGCCTTCAAATAAAGCGTGGAAGAGTCTGCCTGAATCTCGGTTTTCAATGTCAAAATCCAAAATAGAGGGGTCCGATAACTTAAAGTCATTTTGTGCGGCATACATAAAAGGACACTTTAAATAACTTTCAATTTTTGAAGCCGAAAGATTCAGCGGTGCTATTATTTGAGTTCGATCAATTTTAGATTCTGATTTTTTTAGAATTTGATTCTGAATCTCAGTAGCAAAATAATTATTTTTAAGTTCACGATTTTTAACAATGTCCTCTATACTCAGATTTTGAATATGATCCCATCGAGTTAATTGGGGAACGCATACACTGTGATCAGGAGATTGTTTTAAATAATTCTCTAAGAAATAAATAGAGGGACTTTGATCGCTTCCCTCAAAATTGGCCACTCCAAATAAAAAGACATCGCCCTGACTGATTGAAGACAGCCATTGAACTTCAAACTCTAGAGGATTTTGTTCCGGATTTTCTAATCGCAATCCTAAATCTTTTTCAAAAATAAAAAACTCATCTGGCGACACATAAGCATTTTTTGAAAACTGAAAATGAGCTTCGCTTAAACCTAAATACACTCTTTTTTTAAAAAAAGCGACTTCACCAGACATTAAATTACATAAACCCAGCCCTTGAGAAACCCCTTTTTGTATGGTGACTTCTTGCTGAGCAAGGATGGCCTCTAAATAAGTGACCCAACCATAAAAAGTGAGTTCTGGTGCATTTTTAATACTTTGAATGAACTTTGCAATCACGCTGTCTAAGTGTGAGGGGCTCATTTCAAAATCACAAAAATTAAATGCTATTTTTAAAAACTCAAGCACATCAATTTTAGATTTTTTATCTATGGAGAGATTAAAATAGTCAGAAATGTTCGAGCTTCTTTCAAGATCCTTAAATTCAATGATGTTTAAGAATTGAGCTTTGATTTTTTCAAATTGGGTCTCAAAAGAATTCAGAGAAAAGTAACTTTGAAATACGGCCACTTCGAGATCTGAAAAATTAATATTTTCGGCAACAATTCTTAACTGTGAAAGCCATTTAGAAAAGAAGGGCAAAGTCTGCACTTTGATCAGTTCATCTTTTTGTAAGGGAATGCCTTCCACTTTAAGGTAAGATGAAAGCACTGGCCAATAATATTCAATATCCACTGCAACAATGGCCAACTCATGAGGAGCAAATCCCTGACCAAGCCAATCTCTGATTTGTGAAACGGCTTGCTTGATCTCAGCGAGTTCTGATGAAAATTTATAAAATGATTTTTGCAATTCAAGTTGTGGGATCTCGAAAGAGTAAGTTTCTTTTTTAAGAAGACTTCGCGAAAGTTCTTCGAGCCTTTTATAGGGAGCCAATTCAACAGCTTGTTGTTTTTCGTTGAGGTATTTTGGCTTGATCACTTCAACATCTAAAAAACGACTGAGTGCATGAATCAATTCAGCCTCAACAAAAGTGAGCTGAGCTCCTAAATCAAAAACTAAGGGACGAGTCCATTGAAATTCATAGCCCGTTTCTTTTTGCAAAAAGGAGGGAATCCATGTTGGACAAATAATTCCCAAGGATTGAATCTCATTAAAAATCTCCTGATACTTTTGGATTTTCACTTTCCATTTTTCGCCAATTTCGGCGTTATTTTCAAAAAAATCCTGGCTGAGCTCTTCAAAATTTTCTTGCATCAAAAAAGGAAGAAAGGATTCAA
>JBIIER010000013.1:0-88516 GCA_044237745.1 Pseudobdellovibrionaceae bacterium | reverse complement strand
GGAGTTGCTGCTGCTGGAGTTGCTGCTGCTGGAGTTGCTGCTGCTGGAGTTGCTGCTGCTGGAGTTGCTGCTGCTGGAGTTGCTGCTGCTGGAGTTGCTGCTGCTGGAGTTGCTGCTGCTGGAGTTGCTGCTGCTGGAGTTGTTGCTGCCGCAGGAGTTGCTGCCGCAGGAGTTGCTGCCGCCGGAGCTGCCGCCGCTGCTGGTGGTGTTGCATCTTGTGCTATTGATGCGAGTCCAGAAAGTAAACTCATATAAAAGCAAAAAATAGCGAATGATTTAACATTACTCTTCATGGAAAGTCTCCAGTTAAAGATTGAATCCACAATCTGATCTCTTCAGTTTTTAGATTAGAATTAAACGTACAATAAAATTTTGTGTGAGCTTCTTTTTCAGAAGTTTTTTTATAATAAATCATATTCCATTGATTGAGATTTAAAGGATCAGAATGATCTGACCAATAAAAAGCTTTATCTTCGACTGCAGAAGTGTTTTCAGGAGGCAATAGGGACTCTTGAGTTTCTTCGCAAGCGAGGCTTTCTTGGAGATGATTGATTTGTTCTTCTGAGAGGGTGGAGATATCACGAGTCACTAAATGAGAGGGCGCTTCTCTTTCAAATTCTTTTCGGCCCGCAGAGCGGTAAACAGAGCATGCAATACAAAAATCTGCTACGAGTAAAAAACTCAGCACATTGAGCAAGATGCGAAATTTAAAAAAAGAAAAACTTTTTTTGACCATGCATCAATTTTAGCAAAAACCTGATGCACTTCCATTGAAATCACGAAGATACAAAAAATCCCCACTTTAGGATTGAGACCTTTGAAGAGTTTCTTTGAATAAAAAAAAGGCCATTTAAAATGAATTAAATGGCCTTTTAGAATTAAAGTGAAAAACAATAAAAACTAGAACGGAATTTCATCGCCGTTATCAAAAACAGGTTCCGGACCAAAGTCACCAAAACCTTGAGAGTCATCTTGCATAGAATGAGAAGAAGATGATTTTTCAGTAACAGGACTGAGGAATTGCAAATTGTTCGCAATGATTTCTGTAGTGTACTTTTTAGCACCTTGTTGATCTTCCCAAGTGCGTGTTTGAAGTTTTCCTTCAATATAAACCTGACGTCCTTTTGCAAGGTATTTACCAGCTAGATCAGCAAGCTTTCCCCAACAAACAACTCTGTGCCATTCAGTACGCTCTTGTTTTTGACCTGTTTTATCCATCCAGCTTTCGCTAGTAGCTAAATTAAATCGACTTACATTTTGTCCTGAACCAACTGCTTTTGTTTCAGGGTCTGAACCTAAACGACCCACTAAAATTACTTTATTAATTCCTGCCATAATCTCTCCTTAAAAAAACCACCCTATTTCTGAATCCGAAGCGAGGGGTTGTCAATAAAACTCAAGACTTTTATCAGTCTCGTAAAAGTGACATAGCAAAGTTGCCACTAATGTAAGCATTAATAGGGAAGCTTTGAGGTAAAATTCTTCATAATTCGGATTTTTTCGAATTCCAAGAATCTTTAAGGGAATTATTTTAATGCACTGTAGTAAAAATTTTATTGAGTGATATTTGGGGGAGCTTGTAAACTAGGTGCTCCCACTTTAAAGGAGTAAGAAGCTCCGCCATTAGGTCCGGCAGCTTTATAAGCTTCAAGAAAAGATAGAAACAAACTCGCTTTATCTTGAAATGAAGGTTTTACATTTAATTTAATATCAAAACTATAGGCGCCCATAATAGGAGCAATATGCCCGTCGGTGTTAGAAAGAGTCATAGCAATGCCTCCTTTAATCACACCTGTTAATTCATCGCCCTCTTTACCAAGAGTTCCAGTTTCAACATTAAAGCGGCCATTGCTGAGGCGTCCTTTGAGTTCTACTTTTGTGAGTTTTAAATCTGGAAGACTTAAAGGTCCCATTGGAGTTGCAATGTTTGCTGGTGGCAATTCAAATTTATTAATTTCTACATTGAGATCAGCTTCTGGTTGTTCTGAAAAAGTAAGATCTGCTTGAGCCAGAGTATTGATGTTGATTTGTCCTTTGAGCATCACGGGAATATTTCCTAAACTGCGTAGCTCTTGCAAACTCATTTTATCAGCTTTTAAACTGATTTTTTGTCTTTCTAAGCCAGATTCACTTTTGGTACCGCTTTTTAAGTTGACCTCTAAATCACCTTGAAACAATCCCTTAGCTTCAACGCTTCCTGCGGGTTTCTTAGTGATCAATCCCATTATAGAAGGAAAAATCCCTAACTCTTTTGCCGAGAGTGGGGGAGTTGATGGAGTTTCTAAATAGACTTTAAAAAATTCAACTCCAGGTTCTGGTAAGAATTTAATTTCAAGAGTTTCAAATTGAACATAAATTTGATTATGAGTCAGTTTTGAAATTCGCGAAGTAAAAAGATCACTCAAGTCTTCAAAGGGAAATAAAATAAATAAAAAAACGAGGGCCGAAAAAATAGCTAAAGCAAATTTGAGTTTGCTACTTTTGATCCAATTTAAAAAAAGCATTAAGTATTTTGCCATGCTTTTTCTCCTTTCTAGCGAACTTTACGACCTCTCCCATTTCGAGATCCTGTGGGCTTTAAACTTGAGAAGTCTTGATTTGCATCAGCAGATTCTTCCATATTTGAATTTTTAGAAGGCTCTGGTCTTTTTCTAAGATTAGGTCTTCTGGTTTCACCCTCTTCAGGTGCATTTTGATCATTGCCATTTTGCGAACCAGGTTCTTCTTCTAAACTCGCAGTTTTAGTTTCAGGAACGGCGAGGGCAATCAATTTGTAAACAATGTCAAAATAACGAGGATCTTCTCCGTTAGCACTCACCATAATATCTTTAAGTTTTACAGAGCTGCTAATGCTTTGCAGTTGATAACCAATATTAATGATTTGGTTCAAATTTAATTTTGAAAGAGTGACTTGATAGCCACCTTGAGTGAGATTAGCTGGAACTAAGGGAGAGACTTCAGTTAAAGGAGCCACTCCACCAATTTGCTCAGGAACTAAATGCGCATTTTGAATTTCTGATTCAATCGACGCTTTTAAAGAATCCATATTGGGAGCTGGTGGAATATTTGGAACATCAGAAGCTTCTCGGCTGACTTTTAAAAGATCTCTGATGAGCTGACGTTTTTCTTCAAACTCTGTCACATGTTCGCCAGATTTTGAAAGATTCCCATAAGGAATTGATAGAATAATAGCACCAATTAAAACTCCCACTCCAATCAAGACAAATTTTTGTTGGAGTGGAGGAAGGGATTCATAGCGATCTCTGAGTTGAATGTAAGTCGCGCTCTCTTGGATTTTATCCCAAACTTTATGATAAATCGAAAGGAGCTTCTCTTTTAAATCATCAAAATTCATTTTTCAGACTCCGCCTTAGTAGGTTTTTGAATTCCACGACTCATTGAAAAAGAAATAGAGAAAGGAACTTTTCCTGGAGCCGCCGTAAGCGTAGATGCTTCAATCTTAATTTTACCATCCGTAGTGAGACTATTGAGAGCCGTTTGAATAAGTCCGACTTCTTTTTCGTCTTTGGCTAATCCCTCAATTTGCACAGTTTCATCTTGAACATTAAATTTTTTAACATCCAAACTGATGGCATTTTTAGGTGGCATAGCATCGCTGATTTTTTTCATAATCTCTATTGCAGAAGTCATAGAAGAAAGACTGCCGAGCATTTTCATGTCGAGAGCTTTCTTTTTTTCTTCTCTAATAAATTTTTTGATATTGGCATCAGTGCTTTTTGTAGAACTTAATTTTGCAATGGCTTTGGCTTGCACCTTCAGAGCTTCTTGTGTTCTATCTGCAAGATTGAGAGAAAAACCTTCTCTTAAGTTTGCATAAACAAATAAAATCACTAAAGCAGCTGCGCCCACTTGAACAAGATTGCCCCAACGATCCCATAAATTTTTAAAGAATTTATTTTGTTTCGCAAGTGCCCCTCTTAAAAAAGTGACCGAAGGATTGCGCGGTTTTTTTATTCCTTCGAGAGCTAAACCAAAAGCAATATTAAAAGTAGAAATAAACTCAGCATCAATATCAAATCTGATGAGATATTTAAACGGATCAAATGCATCAATGATATTTACAGGAGCATCTAATTGCGTGGTTAAAAAAGCATTTAAATTTACTATCTGACTTCCGCCACCAGTTAAAAACACATCAGTGACATGCCCGTTAAACTCTGCGCTCAGTTCAAGAAGCGTGAGTCTGAGTTCTCTTGCTAATTCTCTGCAAGGGATTGCTATAGTTTCTGAGAAAGTGATTTGATCAATCGAAGCCCCTTCACGATAAGGCAGAATAAAGGATTTACCTTCTAGCTCTCTTTGGGCTTCGATGGCTGTGATCTCATACTTTTTTTGAAGAGCTTCAACAAGAACTTGAGCTCCCCATAATATAGATCGCACTCCCACTAACTGTCCGTCATTCATGGCTACTAATAAAGTTCTTGTGGAACCAATATTAATATAGATTTTTAGATTTCTAACTTCAGGTGGTTGATCTTCTAATTGAGGGGGTTGTTCAGGAACAATCGGCGGAGCATCTTGCCAGTTTGTAAATAAATTAGCAAAGGCAATGCCTTCTGCAGTGATGGACTGTGGTTCCATCATACAGTCTTGCATGAGGTTGTTGAGTCTCACAACTTCAGTCATCGGTGCTGCACAAGCCATGACTTCAGCAGTGGGGCCCACATATCTTACGATCTGAGCATCAAAAATAGCCGTGCTTGGATCAAAAGGAATTTCTTCTTCAAGTTCAAATGGAAGACTCTTGAGAATTTTATTTCTCTCAGCAAATGGAAAAGTTTTAAATCTTGAAACCATGCGATCTTGACGAACGCAGATCGTGTATCTGGTTTGATCCGGAGGATTTCTTGCGGAAAGATTTCTGAGAAAATCTAAGACCTCAAGCTCTCGATCGTAAGTAGGATTAGTGCCTAAACGATGCAGGTATTGATCAGTGATCGTATAACCTTTATTGCTCAGGGTTAATTCAATAATTTTTATGCTTGTACTGCCGATGTCGATTCCAATAGATTTCATAAAAATATTTTAATCGATTTTTTTTGCACTTGGCTATTCGAAAACCTCGTCAAGGCCTATGGTCGTGGTTTCTCTGGTATTATGTCGAGACATATATCGTTTCACAGAGTCGAGAGACATATCTTAAACCAGAGTCGAGACATATATAGTTAAATTATTTTTCTGACCAATACACTATTCTAGGTGGACCTTTAGCTGGTGGTGCCGGTGGCGGTGGTGGTGGCGTGTTATTGCCATTATTGTTGTTATTTTGGTTTCCAGAACCAGTTCCGGTCCCAGTACCAGTACCAGTCCCATTATTATTTCCATTGTTCACACCATTGAGTTGGTTTTGCTGTTGTTGTTGCAAAGCTAAACTCTTATAAAGTTGTCGAGTGACATTTTGAATATCGTAAACAATCGCAGTGATTTCTGAACTTGTTTTGCCATACTCTCCAACCGTGTGAATTTTAAAACTCATGGCGTTGTCTACGGTGATTGGAATTTTTTTCTCCGCTTCAGGATTCACTTGTGCCCCTTTGGCAGCAACATAGGACCAAAAATCTTGAGCATCTTTATAGGGACCGCCTAATTGAGGACTGTCTCTTCTCGCGACCACAATTTTTGCAATCTCAGGAGTGATGGCTGGGTCTAGAGATTCAATAATTTCAGCTGAAACGTGATTAGGATTAATAGACTTCATCCCAAACACGGTCACTTTAGATTCTAAAAGGTTATAAATATCATCTGTCATGCCTGCCACAAGACGAAGCTCACCCACTGAGCGAAAAGCTCGATTTGGCGGAAAGCCTGCGCCGAGATCTTTATAGCCAGCAGATTTACTTCCCCCATTGAGTGATTGACTGGATCGAGTCATCCAATCCGCAATGTTGTTGACGACTTCTTCGGGTCTGAGGTCTCTATTGTTACGAGCCCAATCTTGATCGTTTTGCATTTTGCTCGTGAAGATATTTATGAGCTGAGTTTTTGTACTTTCAATAAGTGGTTTTGAGGCAGAATTTAAATCGTTAAGATCAATTTTAGAACCTTCGTCTTCGATGGTGGCCATATATTGGGCTTCCATTTTAGATTCTTTGGTAAATTTTTTGATCATGTCTTTATCCACGGCCGAAAGATCTGGAGGCATCACCGGTGGCCAAGCCCACGGCATTGACCAAATCATATCCATCATACCGGCTTGATCTTTCATTGTGCTCGCAAGTTGAGAATAAACTTGTGTGTAGATTTTAATTCTTAATAAACTGAGTTCCATGCCAGAGCGAGCCGCGTAGTAAGATTTTAAACGGTTCACGCTCTGACTGTAAACAATGTACTCCACATTGGTTTCATAGGAGACTTCGTTCACTAAATACATAATAAACACAACAGATGAAAGAGCTAACATCAAAGCCACGCCACGTTGATTGCTCACAGCGAGTTCTGAGTTTTTCTTTTTTAAGCTGAGAAAAAATTTTTTAATTCTGTTCATTGGTTTGTTGGTCCATCTGGATTTTGCATATTTGGCTGTTCTTCTTTTGGAGGCGGGTTATTTGGAAAGCGAACCGCTGCAATAATCTGCATCTTAACTTTTTTCTTTTTATCATCTTTGCCCGAAGCCACAGTCAGATTAACTTCCACTGCTTGAGGAAAATGATTTTTTGTGACATCGTCTCCACCCTCGCTGCTCTTCCAATCATTCACCCAATCTTGTTTGCCTTTGCCAATATAACGCAATTTAAATTCTTGGATATTTTCTAAAAGCACCACAGCTTCGCCGCCTTTTTCAACATCCTCATCCACGATAGAGGCTCTTCGTCTCCACAAACAATCTGTGGACTCACCCGTTGAAAGATTTTTGCAAGAGGCCACATAGTAACCTATTTCGATATATTCAGCCTCTAATGTGCCCTTCATCAAGCGACTGGAATTCATGGTCGGAAAATTCACTTTGCTGTCTTCGCCCATAAATTTTGTGGTTGGATCCACACGCGGCTCTTGGCTTTCAGGTTGAGGTTCGGTTGGTGTTGGTGGTTTTTTTTGTAAACTCTTAAGGACTTCTGCAAACTCAGTTTCTATATCGCGGTAGTGATAAGCTAAATTAATATCTTTTTCGATAATCTTTAATGCGTCTCTCACCTTTGAGACTTCATCTAATTGATCCGTTAATTTGGCCTTTGCTTTAATGGCATGTTGAATTGCTTGGGTGGTGAGAACAGTGATAGTTGAAAGAATCGAAAGAGTGATGAGGACTTCTATGAGGGTAAAACCCTTGGAATTAAATTTTTTCATAGAATTATCCTCCAGGAGACACAGCAATTGGGACATCATAATCTACAAAATAAGTGGTCACAGAAAACTCTAAATCTTTTTTAGGATTTTTAACGAGAACAGAAACCGTGACCTCTTTCACACTTTTTGAAAGATGGGCCGTCAGCATTTTAACCATCATTGCAAGAGTCGGATCAGCTCCACCTTCTTTAGAGGCCATCATCGGAGTGAGATCAGGGAACTCCATCATTTTAGATTTTATTTTCCATTTATAATTGGGATAATTGGAGCCAAAATCCTCGGATTTTTCGTCAGGGATAGAATCCAAAGGTTTGCCTCTGTATTCCATATCGATTTCGGCCATTTTTCTCTCTAAGAGAGCGCCCACTTCATAGGCCATTTGAGTTTTTCTGACCTTTGCAAAGGAGCTTGACCATGCTTGAGAAAGAAGAATGAGCCCGCCAGAGAGAATCACCATAGCAAGGAGAGTTTCAAGTAAAGTGAAACCCTTTTGATTTTTTAAATCAATTTTTTTAAATAGCCTAAAAATATTTTTGATGACCTTCATAAGGCCTCACCCTATTGAGATAAATCTTTTAAACTTTTTGCTTCTTTAACTATATCAGCTTGTCCTGTTAAAGTGTTAAAGACAAGTGTCCAAGTTAATTTTTCTTTGTTTGTGATTTGAATGAGGGAGGATTCAACCAGACCTTCTGGCGAAAAATAAATATAAGCAGTGCCCTTAGTGATAGGGCCTCTTTGTTGGGAGTTTTCGACGAGCGCAAAGAAAAGTCCTTTAGGAAGTTTTTTTTCTTCCTTGATAAGCTCTGTGGCTTTTTGAAAGGGCGATTTAGCAGCAGCCTCTTTAGGATCTTCTTCTTTTTTATTTTTACGTTCGTCTTCTGTTTCGATAAGAATCGGCTTATTAGAACTCTCAACCCAAAAAGCTTGGTTCTCTTCATCTAAGCGAATAGCCACTCTAAAAGTGGTATTTTTGAGGCGAGCAGCATTCCGCACTTCTTTGCCAAGGACAATAAACTGGCGAGCGACTTTTTTGATGTTGTTATCTGATTTCATGAGGCTTGGGATCCCAATCGCCACAACAGCTCCTAGGATCGCCAAAACAATCATGACTTCTATCAAAGTAAAACCAGCATTTTTTATCAAGCGGGTTTTCTTAAAATAAGAAGTCATGATAGAGGGAAACAAGTTTAGAGCTCTTCAGAAGTAATGTCTTTAGCGTACTCAGCTCCGCCTTCGCGGCGATCATTACCTAAACTTTTAATGATAAATTGGTTGCCATCAAGTTCATAAATAAATGGAGTTCCCCAAGCATCTTTTGCTTCTTTTTTTAAGTAAGCATCAGGTCCCCAGTTGCTGCACTCATCAGAAGAAGGTGCTTTTACAAGAGCGTCTAAAGTTTTAGGGAATTTACCGCAATCTGTGTAGTACATATTCAAAGCATTTTGAATTTGTCCCATGGCGATTTTAGTCTCTCTCACTTTTGATTTATCAAGAGCACCGGTAAAACGTGGAGCTAAGAGGGCCATAAGACCACCGATGATAGCTAACACGATCATGATCTCTACAAGGGTCATCCCTTTAGAGTTAAGTTTCATTAAAGAAACATTCGTTTTAATTTTATTAAGTGTTTTTCTATTAAGAAATAACATTTTTCCTCCGTCTTTTATGAATTACCCTGCAAGATTTGTCATTTCGAACATAGGAATCATAATTGAAAATACAATAACTGCAATAGCAAAACCCATTAAAACGATCACGACGGGTCCGAGTAAGCTCGTTACTGATTCTAATTTATTTTTTACTTGAAAGTCATAGGCGTCTGCAACTTGAGAAAGCATGGTTTCTAAGTCACCGGTTTTTTCACCCACGTTGACCATATGAATCACTAGGGGAGGGAATTGGCCAGATTTTTTTAATGGACCTGAAATAGATTCACCCTCAGAAATATTGCTACGGGCTTCTTCAATGGCTTTTGCAAGAACATCATTGTTGACCACATTTCTGACAATATCTAAGGCGATCAACATGGGAACGCCGCCCGTCAAAAGAGTGGCCAAAGTTCTTGTGAATCTTGAAACCGCTACCATTCTCACAATGGGACCAAAAAATGGTGAGCTTAAAGAAATAGCATCCCATTGAGATTTACCAGCGGGAGTTTTTTTCCAATTTTTAAATAAAAACCATGCACCCATGATCACTAATATGATCACGTACCAAAAATTGACCAGTATCCCTGAAAAATTTATGATGATCAGCGTGTACCAAGGAAGAACTAAGTTAGGGGCTGACTCAAAAACAGCAACCATTTTTGGAATCACAAATATAAAAAGAACAGACAAAAGACCCATCGTCACAGTTAACATAATGATGGGATACATCAAAGCGCTGCCCACTTTAGTTTTTAAATCATTTTCAGCTTCAGTAAATTCAGCCAAACGAATTAAAATAATATCTAAGGTGCCTGACATCTCACCGGCTTCACAGAGGCTGATAAAAATATTGTTAAAAATATTTGGATATTTGCCGAGTGATTTATGAAAGGGACTTCCTTCATTCACCATATTTTTACAATCTGAAACTGCTTCCGCTAAAACAGGGTTTTCAATTTGCTCAGCAATTGCTGTGAGTGCATCCACCAAAGGAATATTGGCCTTAATAAGAGTGGCAAGTTGGCGAGTCATTAAGGCTAAGTCTTTTACGGGAACAGATTTAGAGGAAGTGCCTCTTTTATGTTTAGACTTCCCATCATGTTTTTTTTTATCAGAGATTTCAGAAATAAAAATGCCATCTTTTTTAAGACGCATGCGGGCTGTACGCTGATTCTCAGCATCAATCACCCCTCTCACATTTTTACCGGTCTTATTCAGACCTTTATATTCAAAAATAGGCATAAATCTTAAATATCCAATTGAGTGTTACTGAGTAACTCTTCGATGGTTGTTAATCCGCTCAGTACTTTTTGAAGTCCATGATCTCTAAAAGTTTTCATGCCATTGAGGACGGCTTGTTTTTTAATGGCATTTCCGTCTTTCTTTTGCATGATCAAACTACGAATATCATCAGTTACAGGGAGAAGTTCTTGAATGAGAGTTCTTCCGAGATAACCTTTACTACCACAATACTCACAACCAACAGCTTTGCAAATATTAGAGTTTGCCACAAATTTTCTGTCGACTCCTAACAGATTCAATTCAAAATCTGTTGGGACGTAACTCACTTTGCAATGCGGGCAAAGAATTCTGACGAGACGTTGTGAAATCACACCTAAAATTGAAGAGGCAATCAGGAATGGCTCAGCTCCAATATCTATAAGACGTGGAAAGGCACCCGCAGCATCATTCGCATGGATGGTTGAAAGCACAATGTGACCTGTTAAGGAGGCATTGATCGCAAGTTCACAGGTTTCTAAGTCACGAATCTCACCCACCATGATAATATCTGGATCTTGACGGAGAAAAGATCTGAGACCGCTCGAAAAAGTCAGACCAATTTTAGCATTCACTTGAACTTGGCCGACGCCGTGAACCCTTTGCTCCACAGGATCTTCAATGGTGAGAATGTTCACATCAGGGGCATTGAGTTTGGCTAAACAAGCATAAAGCGTAGTGGACTTACCAGAACCGGTTGGGCCCGTGACAAGAAAAATTCCGTAAGTTCTTTTTAAGAGATCCGAAATTTTACTCATGCTTTCATCAGAAAAACCTAATTGTTCCAATTCTAAAATCACGCTGGATCTATCTTGGATACGCATCACAATACGTTCTCCAAATGCTGTTGGAACGGTACTTAAACGAATATCAATATCTTTACCGCCCACTTTAAGGGGAATACGACCATCTTGAGGGAGACGTTTTTCTGCGATATTTAAATTTGCCATAACTTTAATACGCGAAGTGATGGCATTTTGAAGTTTCTTTTGGGGTTTAAATACATCATAAAGATTACCGTCAATACGGAATCTCACTTGCATGTCTTTTTCATAGGGTTCGATATGTATATCTGAAGCTTTTTCTTTTACCGCTCTAAACATGAGTGAGTTAACAAGTTTAATAACAGGAGCGTCGTCTTCTCCAGCATCTAAAAGATCAACGATAGGATCATCAAGGTCATAATCTTCGTCTTCGATTTCATCGAGGCCCGCAAGATTAGAATTATTTTTTTCATACACTTTATTGATGGCATCTTGAAGTCGATTGTTAGTGCAAATCATGGGGCGGATGCGTTTTTCAAACATCACGCGCAAATCATCGAGAGCCTTCATGTTGAGGGGATTACTCGTCGCTACGACTACAGAGTCTCCATCAATTTTTAGAGGCAGAACAGATTGTTGTTTTGCATAATTGATAGGGATATCTCGAACCATATCCGCAGAGATTTCATTGACAGCAATTTCTTTAAGAAATGTAAGTCCCATCTCTTTGCAGAGATCTGCAAGGATGTCATCAGCCGTCGAAAACTCTTTATCATTGAGAACTTCAGAGATAGATTTCGACTGAGAGATTGCAGGATAAGACAAAACTGTCTTAAGCTGTTCAGGATTAAGGGAAGTGCTTTTTAATAAGATCGTATTTAAATCTACTGATGCCATATATTTAAAGATTATGTACGATTCATGACTTTGTCATTAAAATGACAATAAAAAAGTAAAACTCAAGCTTTTATCTAGTTTATTAGGAGATTTGAAAATAAAAAAAGCCTGCTTGAGGCAGGCTTTCTGAATATTAATCGATTTCTTTATCTTCCTCAGGCGGTAACTCCGGTATAACTTCGCTTGAAGTTGGCGGAGGTGCTACCGGAGTTTCGGGAGCAATTGCCGGTGCAGGGTATTCCACAGGTGGCATTGCTGGTGGTGCCGGTGGCGGCTCTTGTACGGGAGCTTGAGGAGGCATATAAGTTTGAGGAGCTTCTACAGGGGCTTCCATTCTTTCATTAGCAGCTGGTGCAGAAGCAGATTTAGTCATTTCACGCATAGTATCGCCGTAAGGATCTTTTCCTCCTCCGGATTTAATGAAACCTAAACGTTGACCAATTTTTTTATCAAGAAGCTGTTTGCTATCATTTGGATTTCTAATAATTTTTGGAGTGATAAACACCACTAAGTTGACTTTTTCTTTAGAAATACTTCGAGATTTAAAGAGCCAACCAAGTATTGGAATATCTCCTAAAACGGGAACTTTTGTGATGGATTCTTGTTCTTCATCTCTCACTAATCCCCCAAGAACCGCTGTATCTCCACTGTTCACAACGATGCTTGTTTTTAAAGATCTATCTGTTAACACCGCAGCGGCGTTTGCAAGATCTTTTGCAGGAGGAGTTTTTGTAGAGAGCTGCTTCACTTTTTGGTCAATTTCCATTCTGATAGAAGTGCTGGCAGGACTGATGAAAGGTTTAATTTTGAGCTTAATAGTTGCGTTCTCAAAATTAACGGCTGAAGTAGTTTGTCCATTGGCAATCGTTGCTGTGGTACTCACTGGAACTTTATCACCCACTTCGATCTCAGCTTCTTGATTATCAAGGGCCATGATCTGAGGAGTTGATAAAATATTAGTTCGACCCACTGTTTTTAAGAAGTTAATGAAACCAACAAGACTTGTGATATCCATCGTTGAAGTCCCAGAGTTGATTTTAATCATATCTCCTGAACCGAAACCTAAAATAGCCCCTTTACCACCTGTTGGATTGAGCATTGAACCTAAATTATCAAAACCATTAAAACCAGCTCTTCCAAGCCCATTACTATTTTTGTCGAATTGGTAATAACCCACACCCCAGGCGGTGCTATCATTCATACTCATTTCCATAATAATCGCTTCTACATAAACTTGATCGCGTGGAATATCGATTTTAGAAAGAAGATTGAGAACCATTTCGTAATCTTGTTTGCTGGCTGTGATAATTAAACTGTTCGTTGTTTTATCAGCAGAAATTTTAACATCCCCACCAAAAACTTCTTGCGGAATTGGAGAAGGAGCGCCACCTCCCGCAGCAGCAGGAGCTTTGGAAGCTTCTTTGGCAAGACCTGTCAGAGTTTGAGAGATTTTTTCGGCTTCACCGTTTTTGACGTAATAAACATAAACGCCGCCAGAGTCCTCTGGGCGAATTTTAAAATCGAGTTGTGAAATGAGTTTTTTAACTTTTAAAATACCAGCTTTGTTACCCACCACGATCAAAGTATTGGTTCTATCATCTGGGATAACCATATAAAAACTATTGCCCTGTTGCCCAGAAGATCCATTGGATCTGCTAGAAAATCTAGGAACACCGGCAGTAAAAGTTCCGCCTTTGTTTTTACCTTCACCTTTGTTAACAATTTTATCTACGAGATCTGCGATATCTTTAGCTTTAGCAAATTTTATAGGAATCACTTCGAGTTGTTCTTCGAATCCAGGAATATCTAATTGATTGATGATTCTCATCACACGTTCAATATTAGAACCGTAATCTGAAAGAATGATTGAATTTGTAGGAGCATAAACACTCATCTCTCCGTACTTAGAAGGGAGAATTCTGAGGTCTTTATTTACTTGCTCAGCAGAGATATGTTTTAAATGTATAATTCGCGTGATCATTTGATCAGAGTTTGGAAAGTACTGACCAGAATAAGTTTCAATACTGTCTCTTTGGGCATCTCTAGCAGATTTAATTTTTAAAAAGTTACCAGATGGAACAATGGTGTAACCATTAATTGAGAGCGAAGATAAAAACGCTTTATAGGCTTCTGCCACTGTAATTTTTGAAGGGGCAATGATAGTAATCTTACCGCGCACTCCAGGATCAATAATAAAGTTTTTGCCGGTTAATTCACTGATGGTTTTAATAACGTCAGTGATTTCTCCATTTGGAAAATCAAAAGACTCAATGATTTCAGGAAAGTTTTCGTTCGTGATATCATCAAGAGCGGCATTTGAAAATTTAGATTTTTGTTTTGATGTTAAGAGTGGTTTTTTTCGACCACCTCCGCCTTCGCCGGGACCAGACTCATCAAATTGAGCCAAAGTCGTATGTGCACCAACTAAAGTGGATAACATAAAAAGAGTTAGTTTTTTCATTGCCCATCCTTTTGCAATTATTTAATGGTATAGCTGAGGTCCTCGGTTTTACCATTACGTTCGATCGAAAGTTTAATTCCATTTGAATTTTTTAATTGATTATAAAGTTCCATAGCGCGAGCTGGACTATCGACATTCTCACCATTCACAGATTTGATGACGTCCATTCTTTGCAGTCCCAGTTGCTCGTAAACACTCCCTGGCTGAATGTCTAGAAGTTTATAACCATTAATCACACCAGTGGCTTCATCTCGACTTGGGACGGCTCGTGCTTGTTGAAGAATGGAAGATAAATCTTTGGTGTATTTTAAAAGGTCAGAACGTTTAAGTGCAAATTGGTTGTCAGAAGTTTTAACAACATCACCCTTTTCTTCTGGGCCTCTCATCGAAGAGCTTGTGAGTCCAAAGGCCATCTTGCCGGTGTCTTTCATTTCAATGTATTCAAGACGGTTGTTGTTTTTATTTCTAATAATAACTTTATGTCTTTCAATCGAAATAACTGTAGCTAAGTTTTCAATGTCTCTTTTTGGAGAGTAAGAAAGAACTTTGTTTTTACCTTTAAGTTCAATGGTTGCAATTGATTTAACAGGGTTTGAGTGAACCAGTGTCCCCATTAAATTTAAAGGAAGAGAAGTCGGTTCTGGTGGCAGTTCTTTTTCTGGTTCATTTGGATTGTCTTTTTTGCCTTTTGGAACAATGGCGTCAGGAATCATTCCATCGCTTGAAAAAATATTTCTAGCCGTAATGGTATTTAAAGAACCACGAGAGAAATCAGAAACTAAGGGTGGTTTTGGTGGGCGAGCAGGGGGGGCTTCTGTAGGAAGCATCAAATCTCTCACGCTAAGAATTGTTAAGTCAGCAATTATAAAACCTACAAATAAAAATAAGATGTAAGAGTACCATTTTTCAAAACGGCTCTTTGCCACGGAGGATCCTAATTTTTCAAAACTTATTTTATTAAATTTCATTTTTTAAAAATCACCCTCTCAAATTCAAATTCTTTCAAAAAGATTTTTTACTTAATTCTTAACAAATTTTTTGTTAAAAAATTTGCGCATAAAATTATCCTATCAAGATTTATTGTTGATTGAGGATTAAAATTAAGTCTGGGAGACAAAAGTCGAGTCTTTTCTTTAAAAAAACAAAAGAGTTCATAATCTTACCTTTTATTTGCTAAAATTTTTCGTGAGGAATGATTCCTACTTTAAGAGATCTTCAATGACGGAGAAAACAATGCGAAATAAAACTCATCGGCAGAGTTTCCTAAATGTTAGTCTTGCACTTTTAGTTCAAGCAACTTTATTTTCATCACTCTCAAATGCACAGTATGCTCCGCCTTCTGGAGGTTATGGTCAAGCGCCAGCTTACGGTAAACAACCAGCTTATGGTGGACAACCTCAAGCTCCTGCTTATGGAGGTGCTCCAGCTCAACCAGCCTATGGTGGTGCTCAAGCTCCAGCATACGGTGGACAACCACAAGCACCAGCATATGGTGGTGGTGCACCTGCTCAACCCGCTTACGGTGGTCAACCAGCAGGAGGCTTTGGTCAAGCAGCACCAAGAGCTGCAGCGGCTCCAGCAGGGACTGCTGGTCAAGTTCCTTTAGATAGAACTTTAAAACCACAAGAGGGTGATGAGATCAGTACCGTATTTGAAAACGTGATTGCGGTTCAAAGAAAAGCAAAAATTAAAGCAAAAAGACAAATATTTTCTCCTTATTTGTCTTTCGACTTTTCGGATGCTCCTTACACAATGTATGGCGCCGCAATTAATTATGGATATGCATTTAGTGAATTTTGGGAAGTCTATTTAAATGTAATTCCAACCTTTATTACAAACGAGAGAACAATCTCTAAAAAAGTTAAAGAATTAAAATTTCCAAACACTTCTTATCATGCAGAAATTTCTTCAGAAAAAGCTCAGCTATTTACAGGTATTGAAGTGAACTATGTTCCTATTTATGGAAAAGATTCTTGGGGGCCTTATGGGATTGTCAGAAGTGACACATTTATAAACTTCGGAGCAGGTCTTATTAAATATGAATCTCTAAGTGGGATGAGAGTTAAATTTGCTTTGGGTAAAACATGGTTTCTAACAAATATTTTAAATCTCAGAATGCAAGCGGGCGGAAGTGTTCTTGAAGGGGTGATTAACGGCAAAAAAGAAATGCAAGTGATCGGCTTACTTGAAAGCGGACTCGTTTTTTATTTTTAATGAAAGGAAATTTCTCTCATGAATATTTTTGAATTACTTAGAAAATTTTTATCTGAAGGCGGATTTACTGCTTACCTTATTTTAGGTGCAGGATGTGCTCTTGTTGTTTTGACTTTTGATCGACTTAAATACCTCTTTTTTACTTTAAGACCGATTCCTGAATCTGAATTAGCTAATTTGAGCCAGTATGTTTTAAAAAGACAATACACAACGGCGTTACAAATGTGCAATCAAACAGAAAATTCTCCTGATTTTGATGTTGTGAAAGCAGGTTTATTAGCAGTTGAGAGTGGTCGTGAAGCGATGAAGTCCTCTTTAGGTGGAGCAATTGTTGAAATTGCTAAATCCTGCGAAAAAAGAGTTCAATTGATTTCATTGATTGCGAGTGTAGCGACTCTTTTAGGATTATTAGGAACTATCTCGGGTCTGATTAAAACATTTGCGGCGATTGCAGCAGCAGATCCTTCTCGAAAAGCAGAGCTTTTAGGTATGGGGATTTCAGAAGCGATGACGGCAACTGCAGCGGGTCTTATGTTGGGAATCACAGCGATGGTTGTTCACACTATGTGTACTTCTAAAACGGATGAGATCGTTTCTCAAGCCAAAAAAGTGGGCTACAGAATGATCACTCTAATTGAGCAAAGTGAAAGGGAAGGCTAGTGTTTGATCAAGATGGACATGGACGACGAAGAATTCCTGAACCGGATTTAGTTCCGATCTTAGATGGTCTGACTTCGGTCATTTTTTATCTTCTATTAACTGCAGCATTTATTGAGTATACAAAACTTACTTTGCCGCCGTCTATGTCGAGTCCTGCAGGCGCAGCTAGTACAAATGTTCCCTTGTCCCCTAAAATATTAGTTAAAATAAAAGACGCTCGAAATTTGCAAATCACTTTAAAATGGTCAGGAACTCGTCCTGATCAGATGACAAGAATTGTCGCAAGAAATACTAAAGTGGGCAGAAGTGAAGAGTTAGAAAATAATGTTCGAGAATTAATTGCAGAGTTTACAGAAAGATTTAAGGAAGAAAAAACAATGTCCTTAGGTTTGAGTAAAATGGCCACCTATCAAGAGATGGTCTCTGTGATGGACGGAATTCAGTCGAAACTTCAGGATGTGGTTTTAATTGGTCCTGAAGAAGTGGATGCAATGTAGGTAGGTACTAATAGGTAGGTGCTATGGATTTTGATTTTTCAGATGGTAAAAAAAGACATGTGGAGCAGCTTCAACTGACTTCGATGATCGATATTTTTACCCTAATAATAGTCTTTTTAATGAAAGGAACCGTGATCGGCGGTTCCTCTGTGGACTTTCCTAAAGACATGAGAGCGCCTACTAGTATGTCTAAAGAGGGCTTAGAAGCCTCTCCACAAGTTGTGATCTTTAATAATGAAGTCGAATTTAAAATGATCAATTTAAAAGTCTCAATTGATCAACTCAAGCAAGGTAATAGTGTGGATTACCAAAAAACTATGAAGAGTTTAGGAGATTATTTAGTCGGTCTTTCTGGTGAAAATAAAAATTTAATGTCGCAAATTAATATATTAGCAGATGGGCAATCTCCTTATGCAAATATTTTTTCTGTTGTTAAGATTTTAAGAATAGCTGGTTACACATCAATGCTATTTATTGCTCATGGAGAGGAATTTAAAAAATGAAAAAATTGATATGTGTTTTGTTATTATTCATCACTTGTCAATCTCAGGCCGGCAAACTTTTTGATCAAATCCAAGAGCTAGCAAATGCTAATGATGATTTGGGTGTGAGAATTCTTCTTCGACAAAATTTTAAAACTACGATGAAATACGAAGACTGGAAGCAAATCAGAAACTTTTTGCAAACCAGACCCAATATTGGATTTGATCTCATGACGGCTTGGGAAAGACAAAATAGTGTTCGTGGTTCATTTGCTGAAAGTGCTTCTGAACCAGTTAATTCAGCCTATGAGAATGGGATCGCGCTGATGTCATCTTTAAAATATGACGAAGCCTTTAAAGTGTTTCAAGATATTGCTCGTCAGATAAAACCAAAAAGAGGCAATGTTGGGCCTGAAAATGAGCAGTTTTATTACTCAGTTTTACATCAAATGGGCAGAGCCCTTTACGCCCAAAAAAGATATTTAGAAGCTGTTGATGTTTATCAGTGGATTTATCCTAGCTATTTGCAAATTAGACAAGTGATGTTTGAAAAAATGTGGGCAGGTTTTAGAGCCAATAGAATTGACGTAGTTTTGGGTTCAGTGGCGAGTCAGCAGTCCATGTTTTTCTCTAAATATTTGGAACCCGAAAGTTACCTTGTCATGATTTATGTCTTCAAAAAACTTTGCCGTGAAGTTGAAGTTCATAATGCCAAAACTGCCGTAAAAAGATACATTGCAGATATTCAATCAGGTAAATTTAATTACATTGAATGGGCTAAAAAAGATATTTTAAGACTTTCATTAGTTCAGTTACTTAATGAAAAACCTTATAAAAAATATGATTATATTTCTGATGCCTCTCGCCAGCTTGAAAAACAAAGAGTGGAAGAGTACTTAAAATCGAGATTTGAAAAAGAAAAAGTATTTATTCTCACTCAATTACAAAAAGTTTTAGGATATTCAACATTAGCGGTCCAAGGGGATCAAAAATTCTTACAAAAAATTTCACTTGTTCCAGATTCTAAAATTTTGAATGCTGAAGGATATGAGTATTGGCCGGTAGGTGACGGCGAAGAATGGCAAGATGAGATTGGGAGCCATGTTTACATTGGAGGAAGTCAATGTACCAAGTAAGTGTTAGAGTTTCATTATTAATTCTCTCCTTCTTATGTTCTGCAACTTCGTTTGCTAAATTTGATAGCAGTCAGTTAGGTGCAGACAATGCCAATCAAAAAGAGGTCTCTTTATTTGAAAGCTCTAAAAGAAATGCCAAAGATATCCAAAAATTATCTGAAGCTGATAATCTTAAAGTTCAAAAAGAATTAAATGAGCTTTATAATCAGTTAAATGCGATGAACTTAATTTCGCAAGCTAATGCAAAAGCTGGAAACGCTAAAGATGTTCTTTTAAGAAGAGCCAATATTAATATTCAAATTGCCAAGCTCTTAGGACTTAATTCAAAGTCTGCAAAACAAATGTCTGAAAAAGAAAAATTTCATTTATCTCAAGCAAGTCAAGCTATTGCCAGAAGTGAATTGGTGATTGCGCCTAGAAGCTTAGATAAGGTGCAAGTACTTTACATGAAGGGTTTAATTGAATTTCAATATGATCGCCTCACGGTGATGATTGATTATTTTACTCAAGCTTTGCAGATTGATCAGACGTCAAAATATTCAGCGGCGATGTCTTTAATGGTGGCAGAACAGTATTTTGATAAAGAAAAATACGAAGATGCTATCAGATATTATCAAGCTACCTATAAATCTTACGACGCTTACCAAGCGGCAATTGCAGATTATAAAACTGCATGGGCTTATTTGAGCACTAAAAAATTTGAGCAAGCAGAATTCTATTTTATGAGAGTGATGCGCCAAAAAGCGGATGTTCATCTTGTAGAAGATAGTATGAAAGATTTAGCTTTTGTGGTGATGCAAAATAGAACTGAGCCTGAAATTATTAATTTTGGGAACCGATTTTTTGCTAATCCAGATGATAAAAGTAAGTTCCTCTATGCAGTATTACTTCATAGCTACCAAGCGAATCCAAAAAATAACAAATATGAATTATTTAATGAAGCTCTTAAACTCCCGGGGAGCCCAGCAGAAAAATTTAAACTCTATTCTTTGATGGTTCGATACGAACGCAAAGAATATCCTTCTATTGGTGTCGATAGCTGTATCAAAAATTTTACGATGTTTTTACGACAAATGAATCCCCAAGATATCGGAGCTGCACTAGCTAAAGATAAAAACTTAGAAAATGATATAGAATATATTATCAAAATATTTTCTGAAGGGTATTTAGGAAAGATTAAATCTCCTGAAAATCTTTCAAAAGAAATCCTTGCTAATAACCTGAAGGGTTTATTGTCGTTTCATGCGACTTATTTTTATCAATCTAAAAAAATGGACATTCTCAAAAATCTATTAATTGATGTTTGTGCAGATACTCAAGACAGTTATTGTTTAGAGAGCATTAAAAAAGAACTCATAGCTAAAAAAGATCCAAAATATTTAGGTTCATTTCAAAGAGTGTCATTAGAATTGATTAGCTCTTTAGATAAAATGTATGAAAAAGATCCTGTAAAGTTTGAAATCCCTTTAATGAATGCTTGCTTAGAGTTTTTGAATTCATTTCCAAAAGAGTCTAACAGCACAGTTTTGCATAAAAAAGTGATCGCTATGCATTTAAAAAAGGACCGCTTCAAAGAAGCAGTGGTTCACACTCGAATCGTATTTGAAGCTGAACCTACTGCAGAAAATCTTTATAAGTTTTGGTTTTGTGTCTTTAATCTTAAAGATTACCAAACGATTGTTAAGTCCACTGAAGACGCTAGGTTTCCTGAAAACCAACGTGGTCAGTTGAATGAGCTTAAAAGAGAAGCCTCTCTAAAATTAGCTATGACTGGCATTGAAAAAGGTGATTTTGGATCTTATGAAGCGAACTTAAAACAGTTCCTTTCTTCTAGACCACCGGCAGATAAAGCGATTGTCGCATATGTGGATTATTTTAATCGCTTGGTTGAAAAAAAGCTTTATACCAAATTATCTGAAGAATGGTTAATTTTAGATCCAACATTAAAAAACAGTAAAGAATTTTACCCGATGAGAATTAGAGCCTTACAAGAGATGATCAGGGACTCTTTGTTTACTGAAAAAATGACTTTTGGTGAAGTGTCAGAAAATACGGATCTCAACTACCTAACTCAAGCCTTTTTAAGTGCATCGAGCGCCTACCCAACAGAGGCTGACTTTCCTAAAATAGACAAAATGGATCCGGCTAAAAAAGAGTACTATTTAAGTTCTCTTGGATTAGTGAATCCTGATCCTGTGATTAGATATTTTGCTCAAAAAAAGCAAATTAATGAAAACGAAAAAAACATTTATTATCTCGCCTTAACTTTAAAAAATGGAAATACTAATTTTTCACTTTCAAAAGATGAGTACGAAAAATTAAAAGGCGTAGCTCCAGATAAAATGTCCACTTCATTAGATTTAAAAACAGAATCAAGAATGAAGGCGGCCGTATATCCTCCTCCAGGAATGAAAGCTGCAAAATATAATAAATATATTGAAGATCTCGTGTATGTGGTCACTCGAGTGAGAAATGCTTGGAAGGTTGAGTTTCCAACTATCAGTGTTCAAATGCAGGTGAGTATTCTTCCAAAACTCATTGAATTAGAAAGTAAAACAGCTGAAGCCATAGCGAATTCTCCTCCACCTGATAATTTAACCAAACAGCAAATTGGGGATTATAAAAAAGGTTTAATGGGTTTGGCTGAAGATTATAAGCACCAAAGCGAAGAGTATCAAAAGATTTATGAAGGTTTGAAACAAAGAAATGAAGCCGCGGAATCTCAAGAAAAAGCAAGCGAGTTACCTGAGGCGGACATGAATGCATGGGTTTGGCCGAATGAACCGATTGTAAATAGAGTGAGAGAGTTGGTGAGGGTTGGAAATGCTTTTGGAGCTCTTTTATTTTTAGATCATCATTATGGTGCAAAAGCGATTCAAGGGATGTCATACTATAAAACAAGAGCAGGTTTTTTACTCACTGTGAATAAATCATTGGCAATGAGAAACTTTGTTCGTCAAGAACTCACAAACGCAGGCGATGTGGGACGAGATATGTTGTTAAATTGGCCAGCTGCTGGCGGAGGTTTTAAATGAAAATTCTTGGTTTTGCATTGATCTTTGTAATGTGCTTAGGAATTTCTCAACTTTCATTTGCGCAAATGACTGGCGAAGGAAAAGATCGCGCCAAAGTACTTGATTTTGAGGGTGAGCAAATTGAAGGGGATCGAATGAGACCAGATTTGTTCATGCAAGTTTCTGGAGAAGATATAAAGTTTGAAACCTTGATGTTTGTCAGAGATAATTTTAATGATTTCCATGAAATTGATAAAACTTTAAAACCAAGATATTTAAAACAAGTTAAAGGTAAAACAAAATAACTATGAAAGTTCTTTTGCTCTATAAAAAAGGAAAAGAAGTTGAGCGTTTTTACCCGCAAAAACGTTCAAATCTTATTGGAAGAAGTCCTTCTTGTGATTTTGTAGTCAGAGCCAAAGGACTCAAACCGATTCATTATTTATTAGAATGGATTGGTGTGGGTGAGTTTGACCCTGAAAATGGAATGTGGTCGATCTTAGATATTTCTTCGAGCGAAAAAGATATGATGAGCGGAGAAGGAATTATACTCACAGATCAACAATTAAATCTTGGGGATTTTCATTTTGCGATCAAAGAGGACAATATCGCTCCAAGTGCGTTCACTAGAGGAGTTCTAAGTCGTACTCTTCAAAATCAAACAGTTGTTAATTTGGGTGCAAGATCTGATGGATCTGTTGCTCTAGAAGTGGTTTATGTCAGAAAAGACATCAATGCAGTTAGCAATGTAAAGCATTTATCGCGTCGTATTTATAACACACCCATGTCTTTGTTTCCGACGCATCAACCTCTGAAGTTTTTATGGGATCAACAAAATGTCGGCGTTGGTTTTTTAGAAAGCCGTGGCAATTTAGATGAGTTTAAGCTTTTAAATAGGGGCGAAGACGTCACTTCAAGTCTTTTAAGTGGCGATAGACGAGTGAGATTTCAGACCAATGATTTTTTACTCCTTAAAAGTCTAAAAGCAGATTATTATTTGAGGATTGTGCCAGGTGTAGCTGTTAAAGAAGAAGCGGGTAATTGGTTAAAAGACTCCATGGTGCAATCGCTTTTGGCGAGTGCCTTTATTATAGTATGTCTTTACCTATGGATTCTCAAAAATCCTTATCACTCTCCTGTTCCTGAAAATCCTGCACGTGTGGCTCGAGTTGAAGTTGCGGCCCCAGCGCAAGTGGCTCCTCTTAAAAAACCAGAGCCTCCACCTCCACCTCCGCCTCCTCCGCCAGAACCTCCAAAAATAGAATTGGTTCCAACAACAGTGGTGGCTAAACCTCAACCACTTCCAGTAAAAGCGGGCATTGAAAAAGCAAAATCACAAAAAGTGGCACAAGTGGCGGCGCAAAAACCAGAAGAGATTCCTTCTTCGGATGTGAATACTATGGGTTTATTGGGTAGACTTAAACCCACTGCTAAATCGGCTGCGACTGTGAGTGCAGATGAAGTTCTTAATCAAAGATTTGTTTCTGATACGGCGACTGGCAAAACTGGATTAGTGATTCGTAAACCGCCAATGGGGACGATTTCTAATGCGACAACGAATCAAAATACACCTGATTTAGCTTCTGCGGGAAGCACTCTCAAATCGGGGAGAGATTTAGTGGGATCAGAACAAACGGGTTCTCTGAATATCAAAGGAGCCAAGTTTGCAGCGGGTTCCAATTTAGGAACCAAGGCTACTGGAGTGACAGACACTTTTGATCTTGGCGGTGGATTTGAGATCTCCGGAGGGTTGGATAAAGAAGCTGTCAGAGCGACCATAAAAGAAAATCGTAGAGGAATTAAAAACTGTTACGATACGGCTCTCTTACAAAATAGAGATATGGCTGGGCGCTTGATGTATATTTGGAAGATCAGTGGTCAAGGGGATGTGGAAACAGTTCAACTTGTGGCCACGGATTTTTCTAGAATTCCATTGCCATCAAAAAATATGGAAGCTTTGCCTGATTTTGAGAGATGCATAGGTTTTATATTGCAACAGATGCAATTTCCAAGAGCACTTAATAATCTTCCTACGGTGGTTAAATATCCGTTCGTCTTTAAAGGAAGATAATTAACCCACTTTTTTAATGTTTGTTTTATTAACCGGATAATCTTTATACTGCTCGAGCCAGCTCGAAAGTTTTTCGCTGTATCGAGTGTCTGATTCAGAGAATTGCAATCTATTTGGATTGCCTTCTTGACCTACAGGGGTGCATTTAAAAACGATGCTTTCTTTTCCGTCGGCGCCGCAAATATAAATTTCACATTCTTTATTAAAAAGTGCTTTAGGAATGGATTTTTCTAATTTAAGTCCACCCATTGAGACATCTAAACAATGAGTGAGAAATGTTTTTTCGTTATTTGTGATAATCACTCTCAATTTTGTTTTTACACGAGGGTGTTTTCTTCTTTCATCCTTAGACCAAAGTTCTTCAACCGGTTGAGCTATTGGAGTGACTTGGGCAGGAGATTTAACTTTAAGGAGAGTGCCTTCTTGAGGAATGGTTTTTTTAGAGATCGTATTTTGTTCTACTGGTTTTTGTTCCGTAGATTTGAGTTCAATAGGTTTGAGTGCTGAAATATTTTTAGCCACTGTATTTTGCTCAACAGGTGCTTGAGTGGAAACACTTTTAGCAACTGTGTTTTGTTCTACAGGTTGAGATTTAATAACAGTTTGGCTTTTAATCGAAGTCGATTCCGCAACAGGAGCTTTAATCACAGTTTCAGATTTTGGTGGTGGCTTTATAGGTGGAGGTCTGATGGCTGTATTTGTTTTTTCTGATTTATAGAGCATTTCATAAACAGGGGATTGAGCCAGAGGAGTCCAATCTTTATATCCTTCAGTCCAAATAAGCCAATCATTCACATTGCTCGAGTTGTTGATAATAGGTAATAACTCTTCAAAAGTGAGTTTGGGATATTCTTTTTGATCGACAGAATTAAAGAGATAATATTTTTTCATAATTAAACCTTTTTAAAATCTCCAGCTAGCGGCCAGTGTAGGGAATATCATTGCACGTTTATCTGTAACTACTGAGTAGGTGTTAGAACCCACTAAACTCTCTGTAAATGTTGGTACATAATAATTAATTTTTATGCCAGCGAGCAGGTCCTCAGTAATTGGAGAAAGGTATCCTAATTCAATAAACAGACTAGTTCCTCTCAATGTTTCAGGAGTACCTGCAGGGCTATAGGTGGCACTCGCTTTTAAATTATATGTGAATGCAAAATTAACCGTTCCAGCTTTTATGATATTCCAAGCAAATCTAAATCCCATGTCTGAGGCAGAATAGGTTTTATTCACAGTTTCTTTATCAGGAGCTGTGAGGCCTAGAATGGACCAACCAAGTGAATAGCGTCTGTCTTTATCGAGAGCAAGATTGATACTTGCACTGTAAAACATTCTTGAAGAAGTCGTTGTTGTTCCTGAGTAGGAAAGAGAATCAGAATAATAGAATGTGCTAACATCGGTGCTGAAGTCAGCAAAACTTTGTAAACTTATTGAACTTAAAAGAGTAAAAATTGTAATTTTTAAGATTGTTTTCATGCTTAATAATTCGGCAAATAAAGGGATCTACTTAAGCAAGTTTAAAAAAAATTGACTTTAAAAAATAAAAAATAGCCTTAGATCCAGTCAAGACTTTAGCTAGAGGCCTAGACAAATAAATTGAAAATTTTTAAAGTAAAGGGGGAATAACGACGGAGGAATTCTGTGATTACTGCAAAAGAGATAATGAGAACCGACACTCCTATGCTTTCGTTTGATGAAACAGTCTCTAGGTCTATAGAGTACTTATCAGAATCCCAATCGGGATTTGCAGTGGTTTCTGCAAGTCGCGAAAGATTGCAAGGAGTCTTGCATGAAGGTAATTTACTCAAAATATTTTTACGATATAAACAAAACCCAGCTAAAGATTCTCTTATATTATATCGAGAGTTTTTTGAGCCGATTCAATTAATTCATGAAAATGAAATCTTTCCTGAGATCGTTAAAAAACTCTTAATTGCAGTAGGAAACAGAGTTTTTGTTATTAACAACGGTGGAGAACTTGTAGGCCATATTACAGCTAAAGATATTCTTCCCTTTTTAGAAGAAAAAACCGCCGAAAAAATGGATCAATTTGCATTGATGAAACATCGTCATGGGGAATTAGAAACTGTTAAATCTGAGATGTATCTCTTTGAAAGTTTCTTTTTAAAATCACCATTTATGATGCATTCTGCAAACGAGAATGGGGTGATTCAAATGGCAAATGAAATGCTCCACTCTGTTTTGGGGTATGAATACGGCGCCCTCATTGGTAAAACTATTTTTGATATTTACCCTCCAGAAAGTCATGCCGCTGCAACTGAGGGGCTCAAAAGTATCTTGAACAAAGGCTATCATAATATTGTCTTAGCTAAAATGGTGACAGCAGATAAAAAGTTAATAGAAATAGAAATGGTTTCGAGATGTTTAGAAAATCAGCATAAAAAAATTATTGGAACGATGACTATTTCGCGTCCTTTAGATATGAACGTCTTACTTTCAAGCTTACCGCATCTTTAAATATTAAGGGATCTTTTGATCCCTTAATATTTTTGGCAAATTTCTAGATTATTTTGAAGATCTCTTTGTCTTTGCAATTCTTCAGCAGTTAATTGGAGCTCTTCTAAATTACACTGTTCGCGTTCAATGATATTTTTAATCGCATTAGCTTCTGGAGGAGTCATGACGAGTCCCCATTCCAATTTAATAGCTAACCAATTTTTGATATAGGCACATTTGTATTGAGAATTTGGAGGCATATATTGTTCAGGTGTTTTATCGCTTTTAGACATGTTTTCATGCCCACTCACTGACATTAAATGAATTTCATTGCCCATGTAATTAGCATAAATACATCTTCTTCTTTTATCCCATTTCCAAGCGCCACTCACATAAGAGTTTTTAAGGGGAACTACATGATCAATTTGAATGTCGCGTGCTTCATTAAAAACTTGATTAGTATAGGGATCTACCCAGGCACCAGATTCGACAACACATTTATTATTTGCCTTAAATGTTACTGGAGAAAGAGAATCTCGCACAAGGACTCTTGCCCGAGTATTATAACAATTATCATCGCTAGGATCATTTACCCAGCTTCCATAATGAAAAGCTCGATTGTATTTATCAGGAGGATCCATCAGTGGGGAGCTATGGTGCATCCAACGAACAAGGCTTAGTGCTTCATGTTGAAGCTCGTGAACTAATTGAAAACTCGAATTTAAAAAGTCTTGTCCAATTTGTGAAGGAGTTATGAGTGCTTGTTGTTTTTGGTTAAAATCTTCAGAGTTAAAGTCGTCAATAGAGTAGTAATCTGGGAATTCATTAATTTCTACGGAATCAGAGGGGAATTGATAAGAAACTTGTTGATTATAAAATTCATTTTCAATGTTAGCCTTCAGAGTCTTTATTTTTGCAAAGCACGTGAGATTGGTGAGGCTAATCACTAAGTTGATGATGAATATAGATTTCACAGGGTCACTCCCAAATTTAATTCTTGGAACCTTCGAGAACATTACCCAATTTTTTAAGAATGAAGGCAAGGGATTTTAAATTTTAAAAATAGAAATATTAAATGCGCCTTATAAATTGGCTAAAAATATTTTTGATGAGCTGAGTAAAGTGAATATTTTGTAGGTTCCAAGGTTGACTTTTAAGAGCGAATTAAAGTTCATTTCGGCAATTTGTTTTAGGGGTGAGTGGTGGTTTGGGTTCTTTCATTTGCTCAAGAGTTAATTTTTTAAGTGTCACCACATTGGGTCCACAAAGGGGATAAACAGACATCACATCACCAGGTTGAAGTTTTTTACTCATCGGGCCCCAGCAAGAAGTTTCGGGAGGGAGAGGGCTACAGATGACCACTGAAAATCTATAAATACCTTCTTCTGATTTATACTCAAATTTAAAGGTTTCATCCTGCAGACCTCTAATTATTTTAGGAACTTGCTTAATTTTTAATTCTTCAGGGTTGTTTTTCCAGGTATTCATAAATTGATTCATAATTTTTTCTGGAACTAGGCTGGTGAATTTTCCGTGTCTCCAAACACTAGAAAGCTCTTTATTCATGGTATGTTTTTTTAACTTCATAAAATCGAATTGAAGTTGATTAAATAAAACTGGAGTCAGTTGTGAAGTGTACTCTCGCATCAGAGTTTCGTCAGGGCAGTGAGGCTCTTTTTTTCTTAAACAATGAATAATAAAATCATTAATGACAAGTTCTTTAAAGACAAAGTCTTTTTTGTCGGCTTGACCTTGGCTTTTTAAAAGGAGTTTAGAAATTTGGAGTTTGGCCTCTAAATTTGGTTTTTCAGGCGGCTCAAATATTTTGAGTTCTTGGTGAGTTCTTTTGTGAAAATGTAAAGCATGCTCAATGATTGTTTGAGTATCAGGAACCATATGTTCTTCATAATGTTCTTTGAGAATAGGAGCTATTGTAACAGCTTTGCCGTCTAAGGTGAGATGTTGCGCTTCATTGGTAAAAAAGCTTTTTGATGAGTTGGTTATTTCAATTCGACCCGCTTTGAGAATGGGATTTTTAAAGCTGGTATCAAAATCAATCGCTAAGGCAATAGTCTCATATGATATCGAAGCAGCGAGATGGCAAAACTCTATGGCCGTTCCTTCTTCATCAAAACAAGAGTTTATTTTTTGATGTTGAACAACTTGATTAATATAGACTTCAGTCACATGGTCTGTGAGCTCTTTCAGACCGAGTTTTTCGTAAGGAGTTTGGAGTTCCGTTAAAAAAGCATTCATTCCTGAACTAAACTGACATTTATAAAATTCCTCAGACTTTGATTTCATATTTCCGCAGTCTTTTTGAATTTCGTGAACGACTTTTTGTTGAACTTCATCTGACCATGCATGCAGCTGTGATTTATATTTTTGCCAATTGATTTCTGTGGGAAGATTAATAGGTGGGAGTTTTTTAATGAGGCAATTTTGATATTCTTTGCTTTTGCGACTCAATTCAGAATCCTTTGATTTTAAATGGAGACATTCTTGGTCAATTTCTAAAACTTTCTTTTTTATTTTTGCGGTGAGTTCTTCAATAGGTTTCACAAAATCTGGTGTTAAGGAGCTACATCCTTTGAGTAATTTCATGGGGTCTTTAACAGTGCAGGAGTTTTGAGAATCACAGCTTTTTAAGTGAGGTAAAAGTTTTTGTTCTAAGGGGCTTCCCATCAACATTTTTTTACAAGTGGCGATTTGAATTTCACAAGCTTGTTTAGTTTGAGCTGGTGAGGGTTTTTGACAGTCATTGCAATCAGTTAATTTTTTTTGACATGAAATCCATTCATTTGCTTGTGAAGAGTGAACAAAAAAGAATAGTAGCAGCCCAGAAGCTGACTTCACGAAATAAAAAAAAGGATTTGTCGATATCTTAGACATATTCATGGATTTCTTCGGTTTTTTTAAAAAAAAGTTAATAGATTTTAGGCTGGATTCAACGAGGATCTCGACAGGAACTCGGCACTGTATCGAAAGTGACTCGACATTGGTTGAGAGTTTTAAAAATGGTTCCATTTTGGATTTCAAATTAAAGGGAGTTTTAGGTTGTGCAGGATTATGAGCTAGTAGAGTTGAGGACCCTTTAAAGGTCACTAAAATGGCTACTCATAAAATTCAAATCAGGTCTAATAAAGAGGGGCGAAAATACTTATTTTGGTTGTTTACATCAAGCTTAATGAGGATTACAAAAGCCCACAGAGGTCTTATCATAATGAAAAAGGAGATTCATTTTATGAAAAAAAACATGCTTTCAGCTTTAGTTTATTCAGTGATGATTTTAGCAGGGTTTGGACTGACTGGCTGCGGCCATTTTGGTTACCATAAAAGCTGTTGTTCATCTGAAGAGTGTTCAATGAAAAAAGAAAAATCTGGTGGTTGCAAAAAAGAACATGAAGGTTGCGCCATGAAAAAATCAGAAACAACTGATAAAGAAACAGCCAAAGAGGCTTCCAAAGATGCGGCAAAAGAACCTGCTAAAGAGCCAGTGAAGGAAGAAGCCGGCGCAGCTACTAAATAATTTGTATAAATAAATTATAACTAGCTATGAGAGAGTTTTGTATTTTAAAAGGAAAAATTAAAATGATGAAGTTTCATAATAAAATAAAAAGCACCATCAACTTTCAACTTTTAAAAAAGTTGACTCTCTCATTTTTATTGCTAGGTCACATCAGTGCCTCCGCCATGAATTTAGAAGACTATCTCAAAGCTGTTCAAGAAAAAAACAAAATGTTTCAAAGTTTAAATTCTTCAGCTCAAGCGAGCTATGAAAAAAAGATTTCTGGGGATTCTGCATTGATGCCAGTCTTAACCTTAAAGAGATCTTTTTTAAATGATAAAAACCCTAGGCCTATTAATGTGAATGCTTTCGTTCAATCTATGAATGTCTCTGAATACTCAATAGGGATTGCTAAAAAGTTTTCAACAGGCACGGCCTTTAGTGCCAACACAGCCCTCGGAAAATCAACGACTAGTTTTTTAAGTAACTCAACTCCAATTGATGTGGAACAAGGCAATAGTTCTTTGAATTTTGGAGTGTCTCAAAGTTTATGGAAAGACGCCTTTGGAACCTCAACACGTTTGAGATGGGAGCGCGAAGCCCATATTGAATCGATCGAAAAAACTGCATTGAGAATACAATCACAAAGTGTTTTGATGGATGCAGAAATTGCCTTCTGGGATTTTATTTATGCCCGTGAAGATCTAAAAGTTAAAAAAAGTAATTTACAAAAAGCCGAAAAGTTAAAAGCTTGGATGACTAAAAGAGTGAGCAATGGTTTAAGCGAAAGATCGGATCTCGTGCAAATCGAAGCCCTCGTGGCTTCGCGGAGCCTGATGCTTTCAATTTCTAAGGATGATTATGAGGCAGCTCGTAAAAAAATAGCCACTCATTTAGAATCCTCAGGTAATTTACCTGAATTTGAAGCTCGTATTGGAGATGAACGTAAAATTGATAACCTTGTTTCAGGAAAACTCCATAAAGGGCGCGTTATTGACTGGGAGTCATTTGCTTCCGTTGCAGAATCTAAATTAAAAAATGCAGTCTCCAGAGAAGTCTCAGAGGGTTTAAAACCCGATTTACAATTAAAAGCCAGTTACACCACTAATGGTATTGGTGCAAGTTCGGATGAAAACATTAAAAATCTTGTTAAAACAGATAAAGCCACCCAAGCTGTGGCCTTAGAATTTACGTATTTGTTGGATGGAGATGTTAAAAGTTCGGTTAAAAATGCTGCTTTGCTAGATGCTCAAGCGAGTCGTCTTAAATCTGAACGAAAAGTTTTAGAAGGCGAATCACAATGGTCAGAACTGCAACGTCGTTGGTCTGAAATGACTTCTAAAATTAAAACCACAGAGTTGATTTCAAAATTACAGAATGAAAGAGCTCGATTGGAATCTGATAAACTTGAAAAAGGTCGTACTGTTACGTCACAAGTGATTATGGCGGAGCAAGATGCTGCTGATGCTGAGTTAAATCTTATTAAATTAAAAGCCGAACATCGTAAAATTGAAGCCCGCGCTCGTATGTTTGTAGTGTTAGAGGAAGAAGGAACATGAATTTAGCAAGTCTCTCGATTAAGCGTCCTATTTTTATCACTTGTATCGTAGTGATGATGTTAATTATGGGGTTCACAAGTCTCAAAAAAATGAGCGTGGATCTCTTTCCTGATGTGACATTTCCGATTCTTTTTGTGCAAACGGTTTATCCGGGAGCTTCACCTTTAGATATCGAAAAACTCGTTTCTAAACCTATCGAAGATGAACTGTCTTCTATTGCCGGACTTAATAAAATCTCCTCTCAAAATCTTGAGAGCGTTTCGATGGTGATTCTAGAATTTAAAATTGGCACAGATATTAAAGAGCGTGAGCAGCAAGTGCGTGATCGAATGTCTAACTTGCGCAGAAATTTGCCTTCAGAAATTAAAGACCCTGTGATTCGTCGTTTTGACCCTGCTGATCAACCTATTGTAAGGGTTGCCGTGGCCTCTTCATTAGATGCGGCTTCTTTATTTGATTTGGTGGATGAAACTATTAAATCACAATTTGAAAAAATTAATGGTGTGGGTTTAGTTAATCTGACGGGTGGTCGTAAAAAAGAAATTCAAATCTATGTAGATAAGCAAAAGCTAGAAGATCACAATTTATCCATGCTTGCTTTAAGCGAAAAAATTAAAGCCACATCAAAAGATGTTCCGGTGGGCAAGATAGAGCGGCAAGATAAAGAAGTCGTTTTAAGAACCTCTGGTGAATTCTCTTCGATTGATGAATTAAAAGATGTAAATATTAATTTTATAGGATCTGATAAAGCCATAAAATTATCAGATGTAGCTAGAGTCGAAGTTGGTTTGGCAGACGAAAAATTTGCCGCCACTCTTAACGGTAAACAAGCTCTCTTCTTAGATATCTTTAAACAATCAGGCGCCAATACGGTGCAAGTTGCAGATTCTGTAAAAGCTCAGATTGAAAAAATTAATAAGCTCATGCTTGCCAAAAAATTAGATGCCTCTGTTTCTATGGTCAGAGATGGAGCTTATCCTATTCGTCTTAATATTCAGGACGTTTTTGAATCTATCATGATCGGGATTATTCTTTGTGTTTTTGTGGTCTTTTTATTTTTGGGCTCTTATCGCAGTACATTCATTACGGGAATGGCTCTGCCAAATTCTCTTCTGGGTGGATTCATCATTATGTACTTGATGGGTTTTTCTATCAATATGATGACTCTTCTGGCACTCTCATTGGCAGTAGGATTATTGATCGATGATGCGATTGTGGTTCGTGAAAATATTTTTAGACATTTAGAGATGGGAAAAAACCCAAAAGACGCAGCCCTCATTGGAACAAATGAGGTCTCTTTGGCCGTGATTGCAACAACTATGGTTGTGATCGCTGTTTTTGGTCCTATTGCGTTTTTAGATGGTATTATAGGTCAGTTTTTTAAGCAGTTTGGTCTGACGATTGTATTTACCATGCTGATTTCTTTATTTGATGCCTTTACGGTGGCGCCGATGCTTTCTGCTTATATGGCGAGCTCAAATGAACATCATCGTCAAAATGGAATTGTGGATAAATTCTTAAAGTTTTTTGACAATATTCAATCTTGGTTAGAACGTAAATACGAAGGAACTTTAAAATGGGTTTTACTCCACAAGAAAAAAACCCTTTTAGCTTCATCTTTTGTCTTTATTTTTTCATTGGGTTTGATTCCAATGATTCCAAAAACTTTTTTACCAGCAAATGATAATGGTGAGTTTTTTGTAAATATCGAAAAAAAACCAGGGGCAACTTTAACGTCTACTAAAAAATTAGTTTCAAAAGTTGAGGCCGAAATTTTAGCAACAAAACTCACAGAAGTTCTTGCGACTGTAGCGGGCACGGCTGAAGGAGAATCTGGTAAAGCTGCGATCTTTGTAAAATTAGTTCCCCATAAACAACGTGGCAGAACGACTTCGCAAATTAAAGAAGATTTTAGAAAAATGTTTGCTAAGTTTGAATCTGAAGGAAAAGTTTCAGTCGGAGAAGTGGACGCAGCAGGCGGAAATCAAAAAGCTCTTATGCTCAATATGACTGGAGAAAATTTAGAAATTCTTAATGAGTATGTTAAAAAAGTTAAAACTCGTTTAGAAGTCATCCCTGGATTGGTGGATGTGGACACAAACTTCAGAGAGGGTAAACCTGAGTACCATGTCAATTTTGATAGAAATAAATCAGAAGAATTGGGAGTTTCAACTGTTACAGCGGGAGCTGAATTAAGAGCTCGAGTGGAAGGGATTGTTCCAGCTGTATTTAGAGAAAAAGGCCGAGAGTACGACATCAATATGCGCTTAAGTTCTGAGGGTCGCGATTTAAAGGACCACTTTAGTACGACTTTAATTCCCAACTCGAACTTTAATATGATTCCACTGCATAAAGTGGCAAAGGGAGAAGAAACCACAGGTTTTTCTCAGATCAATCGTCAAAATAAATCTCGTTATATTTTGATTTCAGGGAGTGTGGGTCTTAATGGTTCACTCGGTAATATTACAAATGAGATCGAGAAAGTTTTAAAAACGGAACTGCCTCCGCCTCCAGGTATTGAATATGCCTTTGCGGGTCAAGCAGAAGACTTCAGAGATTTAATCCAAAATATGTTGTTGGCAATGGGTCTCGGAGTGATTTTTATTTATCTTGTTTTAGCTTCACTTTACGAGAGCTTTATAACTCCACTGACTATTTTATTAGCTCTTCCGTTAGGGATGGCGGGAGCGTTTTTAGCTTTGTTTATGTTTAGAAAATCCATTGATATCTTCTCACTTATTGGAATTGTGATGCTCTTAGGTGTTGTGGCTAAAAACTCGATCCTTTTAGTGGATTATACAAAGCAGTTATTAGGACAAGGAATGCAGGTTAATGAAGCCCTCCTCAAAGCCTGTGTGACTCGTTTAAGACCTATCCTGATGACCTCATTGGCCCTCATTGCTGGGACCATTCCAATAGCGATCGGTTTAAATGAGGCCAGTGCGATGAGAACCTCTATGGGGGTTTCTATTATCGGGGGCTTGTTATCTTCTACCATGTTAACATTATTAGTTATTCCTGCAGCTTTTGGATATTTAGAAAGCTTTTCTGAATGGCTCAAAAAAATCCTCTTAAGGTTGAGAGGGCAGCAATAGCTTGATTTATGGGGGTTCAAGTCTTTTAAAATTGAACTCTTTAGCAAGATGTAATAGATCCCTACACATGGAAGAAAAATTACAAAAAGATCTCACCGATCGTTGGGGCATGATTTTGTCAGGAATATGTTTTATTCACTGCACATTGCCCCCGTTTATCTTCTTCTCAACTCCACTATTTGCTTATTATTTTTACCACCCATGGATTCATCCCTTACTCACTCTTTTAGTCGTGCCTTTGGGATTGTCGGCATTTTGGAGTGGTTTTAAAATCCACCATAATGCCACAGTTTTTACCATGGGTCTTATTGGTGTGTTATCAATCATCTCTCAGCAATTTATGAGTCGAGAGGTGGCCCTCAAGATGGGGCCTACTCTTCTGCTATGGATTGGGAGTGGTTTAATGGTGCTGGCGCACTTTTTAAATTTTCGTTTACGTCGGCAACAAAAACTTCTTCAGAAAGTTTAGCGTGTTTGACTGTTGAGAGGATTCCTTCCTCTTCATTTTTAAAGATATACATTAAGCTTCCCTTTTGAGTGAGTTTCATGAGGGGTTGAATCACTGAATTACTCACGGCTGGGCAGCCCCAGCTTCTTCCTAAATAACCTGATTGTCTGATAAAGGCTGCGCTCACGTAAGGGGCGCCGTGCACAACAATGTCTCTTGAGTAAGCATTAGAGTTGGTGCGATCAAGTCCATAGAGGTACATTGAGCGGCCATGTTTACCTACGTATGTGCCTCCAGTAATGTACATGCCAAGGGAACTCTTTTTACTATTATCAACATTTGAAAATGACCGAGCAAAAAGACCACCACTAGCTCGACCATGGGCCACCCAAAACTTACGAACACTGCCAGTTTCTAAATTTAAAAGAAACAGTCTCTTCTCAATAGATGGAAGACTGAAATCAATCATCGTGATGTATTTGGTGTTTTTAATGCGTTGTTTGTTTTGATCAAAAAAAGTAAAGGCTTTTTCTAAGTTTTCAGAAGGGACACCTTGTTGAACAAACTTATCAAAAAGAGAAACTGTTTCTAAGCTCATTGTTCTCGAAAATTTTTTTGAGGCAGGCACCTGAACTTCAAAAAGTGAGGTTGTATAATGAGAAGTTGCAAAAGATTTTTGAGCAAGCAGTTGAATGGAAACTAAACTCGTCAGAGTCAAAATAGTTTGATGAATTCTTTTCATGGAAAACATGAGCACTCCTCAATTTTAAAGTTCAATGTGAAGTGCTTTTACAAGCTTTGTGCCATGAATTTTTGATTCTAAGTATAGGAAATGAGTTAAGAATAAAAACAATTGTGTGAGTTTTTTATGGTCATATACTTGACGTGTTAGAATAATTTTCATTTAACTTTCAATTAAGATCAGTGTAGTAATTGAAAGCTAGATGATAATTAATCAAAGGAGTTTATATGTTCGAACAATCACGTAGAGGATTTTTTAAAACATTGGGTAGCTTAGCAGGATTGGCTTTATTAGCACCGGCTCAATTTTCAAATGCAGCTGAAGGTCGTAAAAAAGCGGAACCTAAAAAAGAAGGCGGAGAGCTTCCACTTGTTGAGCCAGGAAAAGACATGGCTGCAACAGTTAATTATGTTCACACAAATAAAGATATTAAAGATGCTAAATTAAAGACTGAAAGACAAGGCGTAGCTTTTGAACAACAAAACTGTGCTGGTTGCGCTCTTTACATGGCAAAAAATAAAAAAGAAGAAGTTAAAGGTAAAGAAAAAGGCAAAGAAAAAGTAGATCCAAATGAAGTTGGAACTTGTACTTTATTTGCTGGTAAAGTTGTAAAAGGCACTGGTTGGTGCAATAGCTGGAATAAAAAGGCTTAATTTTTTTTTGTTTCAAGTATAAAACTAAAAAACGGATATTTCTCTCTGAAATATCCGTTTTTTTTTGAGCTCTCAAGCGAAGAGCTCTTTCAAAATATTGTGATCTTTAAATTATTGTGGTGAATCTCTGAGGGCTCTTCTTAAGATTTTTCCAACGTTTGTTTTTGGAAGTTCAGTTCTAAACTCGACCATACGAGGAACTTTGTAAGAAGTGAGGCTTTTGCGAGAAAATTGAATGATCTCATCAGCAGTTAATTCTGGATCTTTTTTAACAACAACCACTTTAACAGCTTCACCCGATTTATCATCTGGGACACCCACAGCAGCCACTTCTAAAACTCCTGGATGGCTGGCAATAGCGTCTTCAACTTCGTTAGGGTAAACATTAAAACCTGATACTAAAATCATATCTTTTTTTCTATCGACGATTTTAAAAAATCCATCTTTGCAAAAAATCGCAACATCTCCAGTTTTGAGCCAACCGTCTTCAATCACTTTGGCGGTTTCTTCTGGGCGCTGCCAGTAACCTCTCATCACTTGAGGTCCTCTCACGCAAATCTCTCCAGATTCACCCACTTTCAAAACTTCTTGATCGTTGTCATTGATAATTTTTATTTCTGTACTAGGCACAGGCAGACCAATCGTGCCCACTTGATCTGTTCCATCAATAGGATTGCAACAAACAACGGGTGAGCTTTCTGTGAGTCCATAGCCCTCTACGACGGGTGTTTGTGTGAGTTCTTTCCACTTTTGAGCAACGGCACTTTGAAGGGCCATCGCACCAGCCACACTAAGTTTTAAATTTGAGAAATCTATTTTACTAAAATCAGGGTGATTCATCAGAGAATTAAAAAGAGTGTTCACGCCCGTTACAACTGTAAAACGATGCGTGCGCAATGTTTTAATAAAGTCGCCCATATCACGAGGGTTGGTGATCAAAATATTTTCGGCACCAATTTTCATAAAGGTCAGGCAATTCACTGTGAGACTAAAAATATGATAAAGAGGAAGGGCCGTAACAACCACCTCAACACGTTCTCTTAAAAGTGGCTTCATCCATTCAGTAATTTGCAGCATATTAGCAATAATGTTTTTGTGAGTCAGTACAGCACCCTTAGAAACACCCGTAGTGCCACCTGTGTATTGGAGAAAGGCAATGTCTTCATGAGTTGTTTGAACCGTATGTGCAGTTTTCTCGGCGCCTAATTCAAGGGCTTTTTTAAAAGTGTAGGCTTGTGGGATATCATAAAGAGGAACCATTTTTTTAACGTACTTAACAACACTATTAACGATCCATTTTTTATGAACTGGAAGCATGTCACCAATTTCAGTGACTATCACAGATTCAATTTGAGTGTCTTTAATAACCGATTGTAAAAGAGAAGCATAGTTTGCAAGTATCACAATGGCTTTTGCGCCTGAATCTTTAAACTGATGCTTCATTTCTTTAGCCGTGTAAAGTGGGTTGGTATTTACAACCACTAAACCAATTTTAAGAGAGGCAAAAAGCACCACAGGAAACTGCAAGGCATTGGGCATTTGAATTGCAATGCGATCGCCTTTTTTAAGTTTTAATTCATTTTGGAGAAAAGAAGCGAACTTTTCGACGTTTTGATGGAGTTCCGTAAAAGAGATCGTGGCACCCATGTTAGTATAGGCAGAGAGGTTTCCATACTTTTGGACAGCTTCTTCAAAAACATCTAAAATACTCGAGTATTCCTGTAAATTGATTTCAGGTTTTACTTGTTTTGGATATTTACTAAGCCAAATCTTTTCCATTTTAAAACTCTCCCTTTAATAAGAATTTCAGATGCCAAAAACAAGTTGAGAATGTCATGACTTTAAACTTTCCTCAATCAAAAATGATAAGAGAGATAAGAATGGAGACTTAGTTCCTGCACAGGGTCTTATAACAGGTTGAGATTTGAGGGGAGATGTCAAAAATTATTTTTCTTGAATCCTCAGAGAGAATTATGACTAAATGACCTCAAACAAATAAAGGGGTTCTTTAATATGGCAAAAGCGTCAATTTCAAAAAAAACAGAGGCTGCAAAAACTTTAGAAGGAAAATCAATTAAAGACTTTTCGATAGCTTCTTCTGAGGGAACTGATTTTAAGTTAAGTGATTATAAAGGAAAAAAAATAGTTCTTTATTTTTACCCTAAAGATTCAACTCCTGGTTGTACAACTGAAGGGATTGATTTTAATAAAAAACTAGCGACATTTAAAAAAAACAATACCGAAATTTTTGGAATTTCTAGAGACAGTGTGAAGTCTCATTGTAACTTTATTGAAAAACAGGGATTTAAATTTGAATTACTCTCTGATGCTGATGAAAAACTTTGCAAGATGTTTGATGTGATTAAAGAAAAAAACATGTACGGAAAAAAAGTGATGGGCATTGAGCGCAGTACCTTTCTCCTTAACGAAAAAGGTATTCTCATTAAGGAGTGGCGCAAAGTAAAAGTCGACGGTCATGTTGATGAAGTATTAGAATTTATTAAAAAGATGGATTAACAGCGATTCTTAATTAAGTTCTTCGCCTGATCCAATGTCCTCATAAGATTCGCCTTCTTCAAAGCGAGGGTCCTCATAACTGTAATCAGGGCCTTCGTCTTCTTGATAACGGGTGCCATCATCACAGCCATATCCTCTACAAGTAGAATCTGATTCAGATTCTTCATAAGGTGCAGACTGTTGATCATTGCCATCGCTATAAGCTAAAGCGTTGCGAGCATTCAAAGAAAAGATAAGTGTCATAACAAGTGTAGCTAAAATACTTTTCATAAAAACTCCTTTAGAAGTTGCAGAGGTATTTATTGGAGTTGTTTTTTTTTAGCAAAACAAAAAAAAAGGATGAAAAATAATTTCCATCCTTTTACTTTTTTAGTGATTAGAATTTACAAGCAACGCTGTGTTATTGGCTCGCTAACATCAATTCTGCCACCTGTTGAGAAAACTTTACGGGATCTGGGAGTGAAGAACCTTCATTAAGCAGGGCTTGCCCATATAATATTTCGGCCCATTTTTTTTGAGTCTCTATTTGGGCCCCCTTCATTTTTTCAAAAACAGGGTGTTTAGGGTTGATCTCTAAAATTCTTTTAGTTTTTCCCATAGGGTTTTCTTTGCTGAATTGCGCCAAAATTCTTTCCATATTAGCGGTTGGATCATACGCAGAAGACACTAAACAAACCGGAGTTTTAGTTAAACGATCAGAGATTTTAACTTCTTTGATGTCATCCTTAAGAGTCTCTTTAAATAAAGTGATTAAATCCTTATACGACTCTTGATAGTTTTTATTCTCTTCTTCTTTTGCTTTCTTTTGCTCCTCAGTGTCTAAATTTAGGTCTTCTTTCACAACAGATTGAAGCTTTTTACCTTTGTATTCAGTCAACGATTGAGTCACCCATTCATCCACAGGATCAATCATCAAGAGAACTTCATAACCTTTATCTTTAAGGGTTTCTAAGTAAGGTGAGTTTTGAATTTGTCCTAAAGACTCGCCAGAAATATAAAAAATCTGAGTTTGTTCAGGTTTCATTCTCGCTACATAGTCTTCTAAAGACGTCATTTTATCAGAATGAGTGGAGTGCCAGAGAGTTAAATCAGCGAGTTTTTCTTTTTGAGAAACATCTGTTGTGAGACCCTCTTTAAGAGTCATTCCGAATTCAGTCCAAAAGTTTTCGTACTGAGCAATATCTTTGGTCATCATGTCTTTGAGAGTGTTCAAAACTTTAGTCACAAGATTCTTGCGAATTTGAGTCACTTGACGATCTTGTTGAAGAAGCTCACGAGACACATTCAAACTTAAATCGCTGCTATCTACAACGCCTTTAAGGAATCTTAAGTAAGAAGGCACAAGATCTTTGCACTCAGACATAATAAAAACACGTTTAATGTAGAGTGAAAGCCCGTATTCAGCATCTTTGTAAAAGTAATTGTAAGGTCTTTTTTTAGGAATAAATAAAAGAGAGTTAAACTCTAAAGTGCCCTCAGCCTTGAAATGAATGTGTTTGAGGGGTTCATTCCAGTCATGAGAAACATGTTGGTAAAATTCTTTGTACTCTTCTTCTTTAATTTCTGAGGGAGATTTAATCCAAAGAGCTTTTTGACTGTTAAGGACTTCGTCCTCAATCACTTTTTCAAATTCGCCCTCTTTGCCTTCAACAGGTTTTTCTGTTTGGATTTTCATTTTAATAGGGTGAGAAATAAAATCAGAGTATTTTTTGATCAAACCTTTAAGAACAAAAGTATCAGTATAGTTTTTAGCATCGTCTTCTTCAAATTTTTTTAAATGAAGAGTCAGAGTGGTTCCATGTCCTTGAGCTCTAGGCACATCATCAATGGTGTAACTGCCATCGCCCGTAGATTCCCAAAGGACCCCTTCAGAAGTTCCCGCTTTTTGTGTGTGCATTGTGACTTTATCGGCCACCATAAAGGCAGAGTAAAAACCCACACCGAATTGCCCGATGAGTTCTGGGTTATTTTGCAATTCTTTAGATTTTTGAATAAAAGCTTTAGTGCCAGAGTGAGCGATAGTACCAATATTTTGAATAACTTCTTCACGAGTCATCCCAATACCAGTGTCGTAAATTTTAAGAGTTTGAGTGCTCTCATCGGCTTCGAGGCGAATTTCAAAATTTTTATTATCTGCAATGAGTTTTTCATCGGTGAGGGCTAAAAACTTGAGTTTATCAATCGCATCAGATGCGTTTGAAACAAGTTCTCTTAAAAAGATATCTCTGTTTGAATAAAGTGAGTGAATCATTAAGTCTAAAAGCTGTTTAATCTCAGCTTGAAAAGTTTGAGTCACTTTACCAGTTTTTTTTGTCGAATCTGTGGCCATAATTATCTCCTTATGGGAGAGAGTCTGGGCACTCTTTGAGATTTGACAAGATCCTTTATTAAAAAAATTAAATTGAGTTTTCAGCTAGGTAGTTATGAACCATTTCGAGAAGCTCCATTTTAAACTTTTCAGGGGATTTTTCATAGGCTTCAACAAGCAAATGAGCTTGAGGGTTGCTGGAGTTCCAATAGCCTTGTAAATAAAAATTCCAATTAGAGACTTCTAAAAAGTTATTAATATCACTGTTCTTTTTAGGTGAGTTTTTAAGATCCAGATCAAAACCGTTCTTGAGTTTGAGAGTAAATAATTTGTTTTTCATGGAGTAAATACGAATTTTATTAGCTTTAAAAAGCGGAGTCAGTTCGTCTGTGGCATGAGTTTCAAAGTTGTTGCCGTAGATGGCATAAATTGAGTTTTCTAAGCGTTTGAGTTCATTGTAGGTATGTTCATCAGAAACTATTGCAAGAGCACTTGGAAGGGCTTCTTTCATATCAATGATCACGGGTTCATCATAGATTGAGTTTTTAAACCTTACAAGGATTCTGTATCTCTCAGCATCGGCACTGCCACCGGTCTTTTTATTGTATCCAAGAGCGTCCAAAAACTCACAATCTGGATAGTTCTCTTGAATCACTTTTTCGATTATTTTTAGTTGAACAGAGGTGAGTTCAAAATAGTCTTCTTTGAGTTCAATTTTGCCGTGTTTAGATTGCTTTTTTCCGTACTTCAAAAATGAGTAGAGGTATTGTTCTGAAGAAAGAGAAAGAAAGTCTTCAACCATAGTCGGCGGAGCTTGTTCATATCCTTTTATTCCATTCATAAAAGAATCTATAAAAGTATCCATTTTTAAAGAATTTTTTGTAAAGGGTGCTTGAGTCAATATGAGGGATTTGGCTAATCCTAAAAATAGAGGTCCCTCTCCAACATCATCAAGATCTGTGGGCACCCAAGAAAGGGAGTTTTGTCTGAGGTCCGGGCCTAAATTAAAAACATGTCCATCAGCTAAAATAAAACCTTTGATAGAATTGTAGGGAGAGTTCTTAAGCCATTTTTTAACGGCCTCAGTTTCAAAAAAATGACCCGGTCGAGAGCGGATTTGTTTACTGAGATTTTCAAAAGGAGGAAGTTCCCAAAGTGCCCCCTCTAAATAGGGAGACTGAGTGTCTGCAAAAGTTTGAATTGTCATAAAAAGAAATAGTGTAAAACTTAATAATTTTAAAAATATATTCCTCATGATGATCCTCTAAAGTTGAAAACTTTTTAATACAAACTTTAATGGTATAAAGTTAATGGCGGATTAGGTAGGTGATTCTATTTTTTTAATCAAGTTGAAAACTGGGTCCTTATTAAAATTTAAAAAATCACTTTTTTACAAAAATGAATCTCATCAATAAGCCCAGATCGAATAAAAAAGAGACTTGAGGGCCTCATCCAAATAGTCGCTCACTTCAAGACTAGCTTTATTTAAACCAATAGCATGTTTAAATATAGGGATTCTCTCTGGATAGGCGGCCTTAAATGTAAGATAAGCGCGATACATATGGGGTTGAGATGTGATCAATAGAACATCGCGACAACCTAAGGCTTCAACTATGGCTAAAGTTTGTTGCGAGTTGCCATAGGTTGTTGTGGAGCGTCGCTCGATTAAAATATCTTCTTCTTTAAGTTCTCCAAAATAGGGGAGAGCCGGAAAAATATCTTTGAGTTGAGAACTTTGAAACACACCTGAAATAATCAGTTTTTTAATCATCGAGCGCGAGAGAAGATCAAAGCCTTCTTTCACTCGGCCGGGTCCGCCCGTGAGAACGATTCCACAATCAGCGGTTTGATTGGATTCCCAAGAGGTGATTTTTTCTTGGGAAACATTTTGATATTCAAAAAAAATTAAAAGAGCCCCCACAATGAGGAGAGCTCCAGAAATTATTTTTTTATATTTACTTATGAGCAATAACTTCGACTTCAACATTTACACCCTTAGGGAGAGCTGCAACAGCAATTGTAGATCTTGCTGGTGGAGTTTCTTGAAAATACTTAGCATAAACTTCATTGACAGTTGCAAAGTCAGCCATGTTCGTTAAGAAAATAGTTGTCTTTACGATATGATTAAAATTGTATCCTGCTTCTTTTAAAACAGCATCGATATTTTTCATCACCATTTCAGCTTGTTGAGCCACAGGGCCTGTGAAAACTTCATTGGTTTCTGGATTGATAGAAATTTGACCAGAACAAAATAGCATGGGGCCAATTTGAATGGCTTGAGAATAAGGTCCAACAGGTGCGGGTGCTTTTTCAGTTAAAATGACTTTTTTCATAACGGAGCTCCTTTTAATTAAAGATTAAAAATAAAACATCATACCAGCAGTCAGCGGACTTTCTGCAAGAGTTCTAAAACGAACTTTAGAGAGCGAAGTCACGCCAATTCCTGTGGTAAAAGTAAAGCTGAGAGAATCTAAATGAGGCAAAAAGAACTCGCCTCCAATATGACCATTGATTTCAAAACCAGAATGAGCGGTTCCTGAAACCTCTTGGCTGATGAGGGCTAGCGTGCTGCCCATAAAAAAGTTCATATTATCTTCTTTAAAAATAATTTTACGAACCCCTGCTTGAGCGCCAAACTTTGAGTTAAATTCCTCAGTGTCTACACCAATAGCGCCAGTTACGCCGATATCAGCATTGGGATAATAAGTTGTGGCAATCGAAGGAAGGCTAAATCCTAAATTATTGATATAACCAATGCCCAAACGGTTGCTGAGGTCTCTTGCATGAAGAGTTGAAGAGAGTAAAAGTGAAGATGCGAGAGCTAAAAATAAAATAATATTTTTTGGGAATCTTTTTAACATGGTGAGAATCTCCTTCGCTGCAATTTTGTAAAAAGTTATTTAATTATTGGAGAATTTTTTTTTAAACACAAGAGAATCTAATGTCTTAAAATACCATTTTTCAAGCAGTGGCTGCCAATGAAGACCTTTTTTTATCTCTGCAGGTGTTTGCACAAATTGAGTTTTAGCTGGAAAATCACCTTCATCACGGGCACAATCTAAGGCCCACTCCAAAGTGGTTTCAGGATGAAACTGAAAACCTAAAATATGATCTTCAAATGTAAATGCCTGACCTTGACAGACTTCACTGTAAGCTAATTGTTTAGCACCAGATGGAATCTCAAAGCTGTATCCGTGCCACTGAAAAGCCATTAGCTCATAAGGTTTTGAATCAGAAAGAATATGAACAGGTTGCCAGCCAACTTCCCATTCAGGATGCTTTTGAACTTTAGCGCCAAGGGCTTCAGCCAACAATTGTCCTCCCAAGCAAAGGCCAAGGATTAATTTTTTATTTTTGATAAAATGATGAATGAGTTGTTTCTCAGTTGTTAACCAAGGAAATTGAGCTTCTTGATCCACATTCATGCTGCCGCCACAAATAATCAGGAAATCAAAATCTTGAAAAAGATGGGGGAGAATTTCAGGTTTTAATTGGGGACCAAAAAAAATTTCAAAATCAATTTTATGAGAAACCAACCAGTCAAGAGTGGTTCCTGGAGGTGTGCTTTTTTCGTGCTGGATAATGAGTGCTTTCATGCAGGGCAAGCTATCTCAATTTTAAAATTGTTGCAAATTGAAAACTCTTGGAGTTAGCTTAGAGGACTATGACCCAATTTATGAGACTTTGTGAAATAATTTATGGCCTTTATTGGATTTGGATTGCTCTGAATAGTTTTTTTAAATGGCAAGCCCTCCCTCCTCAGTCTGACAAGATGTTAAAATTATTAGAATCTCTGGATAACGCCCGAATTATTTTACCCACGGTTAAAATTTTAGAGCTTTTAATTGGTCTGTTATTTATCTTTGATTTTCACTCTATTATTGGTTTGTTATTAATGGCCCCCTTACTCTTTGGGATTATTGCGATTCAAATCTTTATAAATAATGGATCTTGGGTTTTAGTTTCAAGTTTGTTATTTCCATTTCTCATTCTAGTTTTTAAACATGCGAATAATTTGCAAACTCTTTTCAGTCTGCATTAATTTTTAGATTTTCACCTTAGTTGTTAAGATTGTGTTAAGCAGGGGGCAATAGATTGCCAAATGCTCAAAAATAGCATTTAAACTAGGGCCCATTTTAACTACTTTTTTAAAGGAATCTTCTATGTTGCTTTCTCGCCAATTTTTAGTCTCAAGTTTAATTTTGTTAACGCAGATTTCTTTTTCTGCTGGGGCCTTTGAGGGTAAAGTAACAAAAGGTAAAGTTGATTTTTTAGCGACTGGCAAACCTTCATTTTTAAAAATTCACGGTCAAAATGAAGAAAATCCTCAAGCCTTCTCTGGCGAGGTTAAAATCAATGATAAAAAAGTCACAGGTCTGTTTAATGTGGAGCTTAAAGATCTCACAACTAAGCTTGAGTTGAGAGATGACCATATGAAAAATAAATATATGGAAGTGGGTAAGTATCCTCAAGCTCAACTCAGTATTAAAGAGTTGATTCTTTCAGAAAACCCTCTTCAGCTTAAAAAGAATTTGGCGGATCAAAAGTTTGTAGGAGAAATGACTTTTCATGGGGTCACTCAACCTATTGAGGGAGTTTTTGCGTTGAACCCTAAAGATAAGTCCCTAGAAGTGCATTCTGAATTTAAAATTAAACTCTCTGATTTTAAAATTGAAGTTCCTACCTATATGGGAATTAAAGTTTCAGACGATGTGAGTGTGAATGTAGATTACGAAATATCTAAATAATTTTTTTGTAAGAATCCCTAAGGAACTCTTTATAAAGTGATTGTGCAGAGCTTCAGTTTGATGAGTGTTTTAAGTCTTTTAAAAAAATCTGAGCCATTACTACTCGAGCCTCCTTAAAAAGGGAGGCTTTTTTATTTCTTAGCTTGAGAGTTTTTAAAACTCAAAGAAGATTGAAGATTGGTGAGGCCATCATGAATCAAGATTCTTTCCGACAAAAAAAATTCTTAAAATTTATTATAACCGGAACTCTTTTTATAAGTTTGCTTGGATTTGGCCGATGCGATGTAAAGGCGGCTCAAGATTTTAAAAAGCATGAATCCTTACAAATCAGCATTGCCCATGTGAACGACTTGCATGCTCATTTAGATTCTACAGAACTTAAATTAAGTATTAAGCCCGAGGGACATGAAAAACTTGATTTTTTTGCGCAAGTGGGAGGTTACCCTCGTCTTAAAACTAAGCTTGATGAGCTCAGAATTTTGGCCCAACAAAATCATCATGCTTTTTTAGCGCTCAATGGTGGGGATGTGTTTCAAGGCAGTTTATATTTTACAAAGTTTAAAGGGGCCGAAGAAGCTCCTCTTCTCAAAGAAATGAAGTTTGATGCCATGGTGATTGGCAATCATGAGTTTGATTTAGGGAATAAGCCTCTGAGAGATTTTGCGATTCAGTCACAAATACCTCTAGTGGCAGCCAATTTAAATAAACAAAGCAGTGCAGTTTTAAAAGATGTAGAGACTCTTTCTCGATACATTATTAAAGATTTCAATGGAGAACGAGTGGGAATTTTTGGAATTGTGTTAGAAAACACAGCCAATATTTCTTCTCCCGATATTGAGACTCTTTTTTTACCAGAAATTGAAACCGCTCAAGCAACTGTTTCAGAGCTCCAGGATTTAGGCGTGAATAAAATCATCATGCTCAGTCATATAGGATTGGCAAGAGATCAAATGATTGCAAAATCAGTGAGTGGAATTGATTTGATTGTGGGTTCTCATTCGCACACTTGGTTGGGAGAGTTAGATGATTTAAATTTAGATCATTCATTTACCAATCACAAAAACGATGAGGATGATACTTATGCTCAATTGATTAAAAATCCTGAGGGAGAAAAAACTTGTTTAGTTCAGGCAGGTGAGGGTGCCAAAGGATATGGTCATTTAGAGTTAGATTTGAATGAGGAAGGCCAAGTGATTTTATGTCAAGGCAGTTTAAAACTGATGGTTGGGAATTCTTTTCAAAGAGAGTATCAACCAAAAGTTAAAGAAAACCTCAATCTTGTAGATCTTAAAACAGTTTTGGATTTTATAGCAAAATCTTTAAATATTGAAATTGTGTCCGAAGACTCTCAAATGAGATCTTTTATTGATCTTAATTTTTTACCTTCAATTAAAGAAATGGAAGCACAAGTTCTAGCTCAAATTCCGCAAAAACTCACTCATGTGAGAGTCCCTAATCCTTTGCCTGCAACATTAGATCCTCAAGTGACAGAATCAATTTTTTGGAAATTGAATCAACTCAATTACAAAGTGGATTTTGCCGTTCAAAATGCAGGAACAACGAGAGCAGATTTAAATGCAGGGCCTCTCACTTTTGGATATGTCATGGGAACGCTCTTACCTTTTGGAAATAAAATTGTGGCACTTGATATTCGTGGTTCGGAATTAAGAAACACTCTTGAGTTTGTGATTAATGCAGCAACAGCAAATGGAGAGGATTTAGTATCAACCGGATCATTCCCTTATGTGAGCCATTTAAGATACACCTATAATGGCAAAGCAGAAAAAGGAGCAAGGATCACCCAACTGGAGCAATTGATAAAAATCAATTTAGCAGGCGAAGGGGAGTGGGTGCCGATCCAAGATGAGCAAATTTATAGAATGGCCACAAATTCCTATGTGGCGGCAGGAAAAGACGGCTATGCTGGATTTTTACAGAGCCGAAGTTTGCCCAATGGGGGCAATTATTTTGAATCAGGATTAGCAGAAAATGAAATCTTTATTGAGTATGTCCAAACTTTAGGGACTCTAGAAGCTCTTCCTTATGAGACCATTCACTATCTGAGCCATCTGTAGGGAATGGTTGAATATTTTCTTGACCACGAGGGCAATGATCCTTAGACCTGAGGGGTCTTAATTTGGAGGCCCCAGCTATGTTTAAATTTTCAAAAAGTTTTTCTTTAATATGTTTCTCAATTGTTTTGAGTTTTATTTTAAATCTCCAATTGGGATGCACTAAAAAAACCAATGAAAAAGACAATAGTTTAAACGTGGCTCTTCAAGCAAATGTTAAGGGATTAGATCCCATTTTTGCAGCTGACAGTTATTCGAACCTAGTGGTTTCACATATCTTTGAGGGTCTTTTAAATTATGAATATTTAAAACGACCTTATCAATTAAAAGCAAATTTAGCCGAAAGCATGCCGATAGTTTCTGCGGATGGTTTGACTTATACATTTAAGATTAAAAAAGGAATTTTATTTCAAGATAACTCAGCTTTTGCAAACGGTAAGGGACGAGAGCTCGTTGCTGCAGATTTTATTTATTCATGGAAGAGATTAGCTGACCCTCGTAATACCGCTGATGGTTTTTGGATTTTTGATGGCAAAATAAAAGGACTCAATGAGTGGGCTGATTTAGTAAAAGCAGGTAAGGCCAATGAAGACACTCCTATTGAAGGATTTCAAGCTCCAGATAAGTACACATTAATTATCAAGCTCAATACACCTTACACTCAACTTCTTTCTGTGCTTGCTATGGCTTATTCTTTTGTGGTTCCTAAAGAAGCCGTTCAAAAATACGATAAAGATTTTATTAATAATCCAGTGGGTACGGGGCCTTTTAAATTAGTTAAATGGGTGAGAAACTCTAAAATCACTCTAGAAAAAAATCCGAGCTATCATGATGCCTTTTATCCAACAGAAGGGGAAACTGGTGATGAGCAACAGGGTTTATTAAAAGATGCGGGTAAAAAAATACCTTTAGCAGATAAACTTGTTTTTACTGAGATCAATGAGGATCAGCCAAGATGGCAAAATTTTATGGTGGGCAATTTTGAATTTGTCGTGATTCCAAATGATAACTTTAGCACTGTAATTAAAAATAATAAATTAATGTCTGATGTAGAAGCTAAGGGTTTTAAACTCAGTATTTCTCCAGGATTGGATTGTTCATATATTGGTTTTAATATGAAGGATCCATTATTGGGTAAAAATAAATTACTCAGAAAAGCCATGGCCATGGCTTTTGATTCCAATGAATTTATAAAAAAATTTCAAAATGGTCGTGGAGTCACTGCACAAGGTCCGATCCCACCAGGGATAGATTCTTATGATCCAAGCTTTATCAATCCCAATCAAATTAATAAAATTGAAAAAGCAAAAGAACTCTTAAAGCAAGCTGGGTATCCAGAAGGTAAAGGTTTGCCAGAGATTTTATTTGAAACCACGGCTGATTCAAAAGTCAGACAACATGCGGAGTTTTTTACTCAAAGTATGGCTCAAATTGGAATTAATATTAAAATCAGTGCCAACTCTTGGCCTCAGCTTCAGGATAAAATAAAAAATTCTCAAGCGCAGATGTTTCAAGTTTCATGGGCAGCGGATTACCCAGATGCGCAAAACTTTTTTCAATTATTTTACTCTAAAAATGTTTCTCCAGGGCCAAACGATACGGGATTTTCAAATCCAGAGTTTGATGCTTTTTATGAAAGGTCATTAAAAACGACATCTGCCACTGAGAGATTGGCACTTTATAAAAAAATGAGAGATCTAGTTGTAGAAGAAAGCCCGTGGATTTTTAAATTTCATTCTGTGAGTTATGATTTGTATCATGATTGGCTCTATAATTTTAAACAGAACGAAGTTGCTAATGATTACTTAAAGTATTTAAGAGTGGATCCAGTTTTACGAGCAAAAAACAAGGGTAAGTTTTAATTTCTAGTTGTTGATTAAACGTAATTTTTAAACTTTTTGGAGGTCGTTATCTTTCAATATATTCTACGCCGCATTTTAGTGATGATTCCAACATTGTTAGGAGTGACGCTTTTAACTTTTTGTTTATTTAATGTCTTTGGTGGAGATCCCGCACAAAGATTTGCCGGAAAGCACGCCACACCAGAACAAGTAGAAAAAATCCGCGAGGAGTTGGGCTTAAATAAATCTCTTCCACTTCAGTATGTGGGATTTTTAAAACAAATCGTCACCTTTGATTTTGGCAGAAGCTGGGCTTCTCATCAAGAGATCAGCAGCGTGTTTTCTGAGGGAGCTTCAGCGACCTTAAGTTTAACAGCCCCGCCTTTTGTATTCTCTGTGATCTTTTGTATTTTAGTGTCCTTGTTAGCGGTTTATTGGCGAGCCAAGATATTTGATCGAGTGGTCTTTATCATTTGCTTATCTTTGATGAGCACGACTTCTTTAGTATTTATTTTAGGCTTTCAATATTTTTTCTCATTTAAAATGGGATTGTTTCCAATTTCAGGATGGGACCCAGACTGGTTAGGTCGTTGGGAGTACTTAGTGCTTCCTTGGATCATTCTTTTTATTTTGGATTTGGGTCCAAATATTTTAGTTTATAGAAGCGTGATTATGGATGAGGCTTTTAGAGATTACGTGAGAACAGCTCGCGCGAAGGGTCTTAAAGATTCTGTTATTTATGTAAAACATATTTTAAAAAATGCCATGATTCCTATTATCACTTTGATTGTGATAGAAATTCCATTTTTGATTACAGGAGCTGTTTTAGTGGAGAGCTTTTTTGGGATCCCAGGATTAGGTGGGACTCTTATTAAGGCCCTTCAGGATTCTGACTTTCCGGTGATTAAAGCCATGACTGTGATCACAGCGATTCTGTATATGGTGTTTAATTTAATTTCTGATATTCTTTATTCTCTCGTTGATCCAAGGGTGAAATTAAAATGATGAATGTAAAATCTCGCGCACTTAAAAAATTTGTTTCTTCAAAGATTGCTATGTCATCTTTAATTGTGGTTGTGGGTTATGTGTTAATGGCTCTCCTTTGTAAAATGGGATTGATATTTAAAGATGTGGGTGTGATTGATAATGCCAATGCCTTTTTGGGTTTTTCTTGGCAACATCCCTTTGGAACAGACGTGTTTGGAAGAGATATATTTGCAAGGGCCGCTCACGGAACTGTGACAGCTCTTTCGGTGGGATTTGTTTCTTCCATTATTGCATTGGTGATTGGACTGACTCTGGGTTCTGTCTCGGGTTATTTTGGGGGTCGTATTGATGCCATGGTTTCTTGGCTTTATACCACGATTGATTCCGTTCCTTTTATTTTATTGATTCCTGCTCTCTCTTTTATTTTAGGAAAAGGTCTCACCAATCTCTACATTGCTTTAGGATTAACGGGATGGGTGACTCTTTGTAGAATGATTCGAGCCGAAGTGATGAAGCAAAAATCCAAAGAGTATGTGGAAGCCGCTAAAGTTTTAGGGAGCACCCATGCTCGCATTATTTTTAAACATATTTTACCCAATGTGATGCATTTAGCATTTATCCAATTTGGTTTGGGTTTTGTGGGTGCCATTAAAACAGAAGTGATTTTGTCTTATTTAGGTTTAGGAGTGGATCCAACGACCCCTTCATGGGGCATTATGATTGATGATGCCAAACTTGAGATTCCACGTGCGTTTTTTGGAAATCTCTTAGCTGCTTCTGTGTTTATGTTTGTTCTTATTTTAGCTTTTAACTTTTTAAACGAAAGTATTAAAGAAAGCCTCGATCCTAATTTAAAAAATCGATAACTAAAAGCTCCCTCAATGAGTTTATTTTAAATTGAGGGAGAATTAATGGTGATTTGAGATTTTCCAAAAATCGATTTTTTAGAATTCACTTTTTTCAAAAAATTATTTTGCGCTCTTCCGATTTTTCTTAAAGGTTCATCTGCTAAATAAAGTGCCACTCGTGTATTAGAGGGGGCTAAAGATTTTTGAAGGTTAAGTCCTCTTGTCCAGCGCGAGAGAAACGATGGGTACTCAACTTCGGCGTTAGCGTTAACAGCTTGCGACCCAACAACGGCATCAAAACCTAATTTAAAGAGTTCTTGTTGATGGGTCTTTCCAAAACAAGAGAGATTGTACATCAGTCTCAATTTTTTTCTCATGAGAGAGATTTTTTCTTGTGAATCTCCTCCGTTTAAAATTCGTTCTGTGAGTTCTTTAACCTGCACTCTGCCATCAGCAAAGCTCAAGGTGCCCTCATTGCCATGCACGGCGAGAATCATATCTATGCTTTCGATTTGCGGATTCTCAGTTAAAGTCAGAAGAGTTTTTTTAAGGTTGTCGATTGTCGCTAAATTATTGGGGAGAGTTTCAATAAATCGATAATCATCGTAGAGTTCTGTTGGTATATTTACGGTGAGTTTTTCTAAGGCCTGATAAAGATATTTAAGTTCAGGAGCTCCTCTTTGATCAAGCTCTGTCATAATCACTAAAGCTCGATGCTTATAAGAGACCAGTGTCTCAACTTCAGAGAGATGGGCTTGGTTTGATTCAAACATCGAATCATTAAGGGCCGCTTGTGCAAAATTATTTTTTAAAGTGACCAATAAAAAGCAAAAACTTAACACAAACAGGGAGCGAGCAAGCATACGGCAACTCATTTTAAAACCCTCGGTTGTTTTTTATTTATTTTTATGAACCTTTACTTTTAATTCAGTTTCTTGATCAGAGCTGTCTTCGCTGTCAGAAGATTTTTTCTTTTTAAGAATTTCGATTTCTGCAACCACTCTAAATTTGTGATCTTCCATAAAGCGCGAAGCTTCTTTAACGAAATCAATTTTACTGACAAGATTAATGATTTCTTTAGTCACTCTGTTGGTGACTTCATCCTTTGATTTACTGGCATTTTGTAGGACGACATTGAGAATGTCTTTAGGGAGCTTGAGGTCAGAAAGGTAATTCTTTATACCTTCTTCAGTCATAAAAGCAGTGCTGATACCTGCGGTGAACACCTTTTTAATGGTGTCACCGAGTTTGCTTTTACCGCCATTTAATACATCAAAAAATTCAGAGTCTTCGTTCTTATTTTTTTTGCTGTCCTGACTATCGTTTGCCATAAAGTTTTTCAATCCTCTTTTTGTAAGCATTGATCATATTAGGTAAATCTACACTCATAAGAGTCTTTGCTACAAAACCTGGGACTAAAATTGCGAATTCAGATTCCACATGATAAGTGGCTTTCACCTTGTTACCTTGTGGTTCTAGAGTCCATGAACCGCTCATTTTTTTGAAAAGATCACCCTCTGCAAAACTCCATGTCACAGATTTGTGAGGTTTTTCTTCCATCCAAGTCTTATATTTAAAGTCTTTCATGACAGAAACAGAATACTCAACTAATTTTTTTGATTTTTCAGTTTTTAAGACCTTCATTCCTTTAACCATACCTAAGAACTCTGGGTACTTTTCGTAATCTGTGATGATATTGTAAAGTTCTTCAGCGGTGCAGTTAAATACTTCAGTAGTGCTTGCGCTCGGCATGTGGCATTCTCCTTTTCAGATATTTTATCCAGTTATTTTTTTTTAAACAAGGCTTCTGCGGCAGCTAACAGATCTTCTTTGCTGGGTCCAGTTTTAATTTGACCACCAGGGTTAAAGTGATCGCAAAAGTTGGATCTTTCTTTTTCTAAAACCACATCAGCTTGAGGCTCTTTGCATTCATTATAGGATTTAGGATCAAAAAACCGGCAATTTTTACAAACGTGCAAATCAGCGCCGCAATGTGAACACTCATCGCGGCGACCCACTGGTAGTGAGACTTTATTTTCTTTATGACAAGAAAAACAAACAACAGAACTCATAAGACTTTAATTCCTAAATCATGATGAGCTTCAATAGTTCTAATGGTTCCAGTTTTTGATCTCATCACCATAGAGTGTGTTTTTGCTTTGCGATTTGCAGAAAGCTTCACTCCTTTTAAAAGAGGGCCATCTGTCACGCCTGTTGCAACAAACATCACAGAACCTTTTGCAAGCTCATCGATTTTAAATTTTTTATCAAGATCTTCGATTCCCATTTTAAGGGCGCGTTTTCTTTCGTCATCATTTCTGAATTTTAAACGACCTTGAAAATCTCCACCTAAACATCTCATGGCAGCAGCAGAAATCACTCCCTCGGGAGCTCCTCCAGTTCCAATCAATAAATCAATTCCAGAATCAGGCCATGCCGTCGCAACGGCCGCGCTCACATCACCATCGCCAATCAATTGAATGCGAGCCCCTGTGCGACGCACCTCTTGAATGAGTTCTTCATGACGAGGACGATCTAAAATCACCACTGTTAAATCTGCCACAGGTTTATTAAGGGCCTTAGCCACAATGTGAATATTTTCAGTGGGAGTTTTATCGAGATCAATAAGTCCTTTGGCTTCTGGGCCGCAGGCAATTTTATCCATGTAGGTATCAGGAGCGTGCAAAAAATTTCCTTTTTCAGCCACTGCAATCACAGAAATCGCACCCACTCCGCCCTTAGCACAAATGGTGGTTCCTTCTAATGGATCCAAAGCAATATCAATGCGAGGAGCGTCGTCTGTTCTCATGCCGACTTTTTCTCCGATATAAAGCATTGGGGCTTCATCGCGTTCGCCCTCTCCAATCACAACAGTTCCATCAATGCGAAGACCATCAAAGGCCTTTCTCATGGCATCGACGGCTGCTTGGTCAGAAGCTTTTTCATCACCTCGTCCCATATGACGAGAACAAGCTAAAGCCGCAGCTTCAGTTAAACGTACAAATTCTAGAGCCAGGTTTCTATCCATGGTTCCCCCTCGAAGATAGTTTTAAATTCTTTTGGTGGTTTGATTGATTTTAAATCAGGACTCATCGCTACGTGCACGGTTTCTCCAGAGCAGAGGAGTTCACGTTCAAGTTTTGAGTTGAACATTTTGTATTGAAAAAACATGCGAACGCCCTTCATGCGGGCTTGGATTTCAATTTCTACGAGATCGCCGAAGAGAGCGGGCTTATGATGTTTGACTTGAGTTTCTAGAACAGCGATCAGCCCTGGTGAATCTTTTTTTTGAAAATCCACAAGGCCGCGGCTGTGAGCCCAAACCACGCGGGCTTCTTCAAAAAATCTGAGGTAATTGCTATGGTGAACAATGCCCATCAAATCAGTTTCATAAAGTTGAACCATATGTTTATGAATCATCATATGTTTTCAAATCCTTTTAAGAGTTCGATAAGTTTTTTAATGTCGTCTTGGGGATCGACCATTTGAATCAATAATTTTTTTAATCGAGCTAACCAGCTTGCGCCAAGAGAAACTTTTGGATTTGTAATACTCATATAGGGAGCTGCATAGCCTTTAGTTTCTTCTGTGGCAGAAAAAGACCTTTGCATTTCAAAATGGCCGTTTTCTGAAGTCAAAAAGACATTATCGTATTCAATAACAGCTTTGGTGATTTCTTTTTGGTCATTGTACCATAAGAAAATATTGGTATCGAAGGGGCCATGAAACCAAACATCTGCTTTGGCTGAGGGGTGGAGGAGATCGCTCGAAATTTGGCGCATAGAAAGGCCGACGATTTGATCTTTAATGTGTTGATCGATTTTTAATCGCCCATCCACAGAAGTGGTATCAATTTTAAGTCCAATCAGAACCGCAGAAATTCTTACAATGCGAACTTGAAGAGCAAAGGGCTCGTTTTCTCCTAATCGTAATTGAACTTGAACAACGTCATCAATCTTCAATTGGCTAAGGATGCCTTGACTAGAAACCGCGAGGCCAGCGTAGCTTAAATCGAGCACTTGGCTTTGAAATCCATTGGGCCAAATGAGTTTAGCACCCGCAATAGATTGATATTCATCATCTTTATGAGCGAGAAACAGACGGGGGTAGCGGCGTCGATTGCTATCTGATGTCATGAGTAAGTTCCTTCATTTTTAAGGTCAGTGCTTGCAACCTTATTAAATATGATTCATATTTTTTACCGATAAAATCTTATGAGTGATGGAGACTAAATTGCAAACAATTTCATGGCGTCAAAAACTTCCTTTATGGATTACTTATTCTCGTATTTTAGCGGTCCCCTTTTTATTGGCTGCACTCTACCCAAATACCTCTGAGGGCAATGTGATTGCGGCAGTGCTCTTTATTTTTGCGTCGGGCTCTGACTTCTGGGATGGATATTTTGCCAGAAAATTCAATGCGGTCTCTGTGATGGGGCAGTTTATGGACCCTATTGCTGACAAAATCCTTGTAACAAGTACATTGGTGCTCTTAATTCCTCAAAATAAAATTGATGCCCTTATGGTGATTCTAATTTTAGCAAGAGACACTTTTATTGGAGGTTTGAGATCTGTGGCCGCCTCTGAACAGATTATTATCTCTGCTAAACCCACCGGAAAATGGAAGACCGCTCTTCAGATGGGAGCGATCCCTGCACTTATTATCAATGAGCCATTTTGGGGGATTCATTTTGGAAAAGTGGGCTATTGGAGTCTTTGGATCAGTGTGATTTTAAGTTTAGCCAGTGGTTTTGAATATTATGTGGGCTATTTAAAAGAAAGAAAAGCCATCAAAAAGAAGAAATTAGAATCATTTTAGTTTGGCCACATGGTGGTGAACCCACCATTGCCCCACAATTATGCCTGCAATATAAGCAGAAGTGCCGATAAGAACGATGATGAGTAGGCGTTTGAGAGTTTTTTTAAAACTATCTGTTTTTTTCATGGGTCCTCCAAATTCATATTTTTATTAAACTTTAAGTGAGAATTTTAATCATTTCTTAGTTTTAACATTTTTAGTCATAACTTTTTTTAAAAAATAAAAATAAAATTTGACAAAAACCTGATAGGTTAATAAGTTCATACACCTAGTGCCGCCCATATGTGCGCCATTACCGCATGCGGGTCTTCAAACATCCGCTGATCTATGCGGGAGTAGCTCAGTTGATAGAGCGTCGCCTTGCCAAGGCGAAGGTCGCGGGTTTGAATCCCGTCTCCCGCTCCAATTTTTCTTCTAAAAATTGGAGCTTCAAATAATCCCTAAAAAATTAAAAAACTTTTTAACTGAAAATCGTTAAATTATTTTAATTTAATTTGCACTCATTGCTTGAGCTGGAGGAATAAAGTTGGCTGTGTATCGAGCCACCCCTTTGGTAATTCTCAAGTCATCTAAATAACCTTTAAAAAATCTATTACTATATCCAGCCTGCTTTCCAATATAAAGCGAACGAGTGGAGGAACCTATTGTAGCTGAATAAGTTGCAGAGGTTTTTGAAGTGCCATCAATATAAATGACAACAGTTGAAGCATATCTCACAACGGCCACGTGAGACCAAGTAGAGGCAGTGAGGCCAGAAGTGGCTTGCGCGACAACAGCACTATTGGAACCAAATGCAATTCCAGCTGCGACTTGATGAATTGCAAACCACTCTACTCCTGCTCCTGCGGATTGATTTAAGTCAAAGAGAGTGGCATTGCCATCGCAATAAGAAGTTGTGGAGACACTCAATGGGTTCATCCAAAACTCAATGGTAAAATCGCCAGTTGAAAAATCACAACAAATATTGGGAGAAGATTTTAAATAAGAATCATCTGCATTGCTGGTTAAATTAATCGCACCGGTTCCATATTTTTTTGTAGAGGTATTTATTTGAACACTGCCAACAGTTTCAAAATCACTAAAACCCATGCTGTCGTAAATTCCACCATTCGTAAAATTACAAAGAAGTTGAGTGTTACTAACAGCCGTCAGAAGATTTGTTGGCGGAGTAAAATTACTTGTGTAAAGTGCTGTGCCTTTTACTAAGCGAATATTTGCTAAAAACCCTGTTAAATACGAAGTTGAATCTTGTGCCTTAAATCCGATCGTAAGTGGATGGCCTCCACCAGTTAAGTCTGTGTTAATAGAAGTCCAAGTTCCTTTAACAATTCCATCTACAAAAATTCTTAAAGTGCCACTGCTTCTGGTAACCGCGCAATGATGCCAAGCCATATCAGCGGCCACATTGGTCGTTGTGACGTAATCATTCCAAGAGGGGCCATAACTCGCAAATTGAATATAACCTGAGTTGCTTGAAGTAGCCTTAAATGACCATGATCCCACTACAGGAGATGAATAGCTGGCAACAAAAGCGGCGTGTGTGTTGTTTGCAGTTATTGTAGATTTATACCAAAGCTCAATCGTAAAATCTCCAGTGCCTAAGTTATTTGTGGCGGCATTGTTTGCGATGCTGCAATAATCACCGGCTCCATCAAAGAAAGCGCTTCCGCCAAAAGTACTTGAATTATAAGTCACAGGAAAGGGACTGAATTTATGAATTTGCGGATTGCCAATCACGGTTAATGCAAAATTATTCGAACTCTGATCAAAATAATTATAGCTATTGCATGTGAGTAAAACAGTATTTGCAACAGCAGTAAGTGGAGCCGTTGGAGGCGTAAAACTAGAATTTGTATAGATGGCTGTCGTGGCGACTCTTAAATTGCTTAAATAACCGTCGATTCCCCCACCGGTAGCGTAGCCTGCAATATATGTATTTGTAAAGTTACCGATTGATCCTGAATATGAACCAGTAGCCAGTGTAGATCCATCTCTATAAATTGTGAATGTAGAACCATTTCTAACTAAAGCCACGTGATACCATGTTCCTATGCTCCAGCCTGAGTTACTACCTTGAGTTACCACTGATGCATATCCAGAAATTCTTAAACTCGCCCCAAAGGAACTGTCATGGATAAATTGCCAATAACTAGAGACATCATTGGCATTAACAAGATATTTTCTATCGCTGCCAAAGCTATTAAAATTAATCCAAAACTCAATCGTAAAATTAGAATTGGAAAGATTGGTAAAACCCGTGGTGCTCAAAGCTGATGTTGTAGTAAAGTAATGACTCCAACTTGTACCGAAGGGACTGAGGCTTCCTTGATTGACATTGCCAAGTCGAGTGATTGTTAAATTATTAGCGGAGCTATCAATGAGGGTGTTATTTTGAGCAGCATTTGCTCCATCCACATTTAACAACATCACCGTATTTTTAATTTGAGAATCTTTTTGTAAAGCCATTGGTTTTTTAACAAAAGCAAAGGGTAAAAATCCTCCTGCTTTTGCAGAGGAAGGAAAAAGAAACTGCAGAAAATTCCATGAGGATATAAAGGGAGCTGCTAAAAAACCAGTCCATTTTAAAAATTGACGGCGAGGAAGAGTTTGGCTCTCAAAACTTGGTGGTAATTCTTTTTTCATGAAGTCTCCCAATAAAAGGTTAGGGAGACTTGGTGGAAAAGACAACACAGAAAAAATATTTAACTGAAGTTTATGGTTAAATAATAATGTGTCTTTCAAGTTGATTTTTAATGGGTTTGCCAAAAATAAAATATATTTTTATTTGAGGACTTATTGAATTAATATTGTCGAAATTCCAGACATCATCCCACAATTGGCAGTTTTTGCGAAATTAAGGATATTATGTAAGGCATTTTGAACGAATTAAAAGGATTTAAAGTGCATTAGGCATGAAAGGTGCTTAGTGTTGGAGAAGGATTCTCTCAATCAATTAATATAGAGGTTTATATGAAATTCGCAGTTATAATCAGTCGTGTTCTTTTGGGTTTAGGTTTTACAGTTTTTGGAGCTAATATCCTTCACCAGTTTATGCCAATGCCGGCAATTGATCCAACTTCATTGCCAGGCCAATTTATGAACGTTATGGTTCCTACTCATTACATGGCCTTAGTGGGAGCGTGTCAGCTTTTAGGGGGCTTGCTTGTACTTTTAGGCGGAACTGCTCCACTTGGTTTAGTGATCTTGGGGCCAGTGCTTGTTAATATCATCGCTTACCATGTATTTATCATGAATGGCGAAGGTCTTGCTGGTGGAATCGTTTTCTCAGCTCTAGAAATCTTTTTGATTTATGCCTACAGAGCTCACTTCAAATCACTTTTTACTAAAAGTGCAAAGCCTCAGTAAAAAAGTTTTAAATAAGGCGCGCTTTAAAAAAAATAATATTTTTTGGAGCGCGTTTTAATTGAGAACTTCATGATTTATAATGCAAATATCCAAATTAAATTCAAAAACGAATAATTATTTACAAAAGAATGTAATTAGTGGACGATGGTCCTAATTACACCTTTTGGAGGTTTCGTGAGAGGTTTGAGAATTTTATTGCAACTTGTTTCTTTCCTTTTTGTCCTCAGCACCCAAGCCAGCGAACCCCCAGCAATCCATAACGACTCTCAGTACTCTCTTCAGCAGCAAGACATAGAAAATGAATTCTTTGGTTATGAAAGTTATAATTACGACATAACTTCAGCACCTTCAATCCCATGTTATGATCACGGAAAGCTTCTGAATGTGATGAATGAGGAAGCTCTCAACTGGAAAGCCACAAAAAACAGTGGTTATAAAACAAGAGCATTGATTTCTGGAACTGTGGCTCAAGTGTTTGCAGATAAATCAGGTCATCGTCATTTTTCAATGAAGATCGGTGTTGAAGAAAGTGATCGTATAGAAGTGATTTACAATGAGAGCTTCGGTGCTATGCCGCAACCTCATCTTGGTGAGTCAGTTGTTGCTTGTGGAGATTTTATTGTAGCCACAAAAAGAAATGGAAGTTATCCGCCAAGTCCAGATGGAGCATTGATTCACTGGGTGCATCGTCACACTGGAAAAGGTCATGACGATGGGTACGTAATTCTCAATGAAGTTGTGTACGGACAATAAAATAAATTTAATCTGATATTTGTCTTGATTCGATTTAAATAGAGCTGTAGCTTTTTTTTCCGAAGTTCATTCGGGGGAAAATAAAATGAAAACTCAGCTCTTAATTATCATCATGTTAAGTTTTTCAACTTTTAATGTTTTTGCTGCTCAAGAGGAAAATATGTGGACTCAAGCAGGACATTTTCAAATTCTACAAGAAGTAAAATCAGAAGTTAAAAAGTGTGCAGTTATGTTTATTTCTTCAAGCGAAGATCACAATGTGATCAGAAGTTTTGAAAGTAAATGTGAGACTCTTAAACTTCATTCCCATAAATTAGCTCAAGTGTTTGTTGATGGAAATTGGTATTCAGCCCATCTTTATACATCTGAGTATGCTGATGCTGGTGATCTTAATAACTTAGAAATTAGAGACCAAACAGGTCACATCGTGGCCACTCGTAGCCATATCCCAGCTTTTAATAACATCGTATTGGCGATGACGGGTGGAGATCAAAGATTAGAGACTAAGTTTCTCCCATAAACTATAATTTAATTGAATTGTCGCTTTGTGATTGGTGGCCTTTATGGTAAAGGTCATCGCATGAAATTTCAAACATCCCAATTGCGTCAAAATACCTTTAAAGAAATGAATCTTACACCTGCTTTGTTAGCGACACTTGAAAAAATGTCGATCGCAAAGCCAACTCCTATTCAGGCTCAAGGAATCCCAGTGATTCTTCAAGGTCTTGATTTAATAGGGATTGCGCAAACGGGCAGTGGCAAAACACTTGCTTTTGCTTTGTCTTTGTTAACTCGATTGATGCAAAAGCCAGAGGCTCGCGCTTTAATCTTGGCTCCAAGTCGTGAGATGGCTCAGCAAATTTATAAAGTTTTTTTGGAACTCTGTGCAGATTTGCCGATCTCAAGCTGTTTAGCCATTGGTGGAATGACGGGTTCTAAACAAGCCAATCAAATGAAAAAAAATCCACGTGTTATTGTAGCCACTCCAGGTCGTATGAAAGACCATCTTGAAGGAAACAAATTGCTCCTTCAGGGCGTTGAAATCGTGGTGATTGATGAAGCGGATCGTATGTTAGATATGGGTTTTGCTCCTCAATTAAAATACATTCAAGGAACTCTCAGAGGTCCTCGCCAAACGCTGATGTTTTCGGCAAGCTTTGGAGATAATGTTCAATCTATCGCAGAACTCTTTATGAGCGAAAAAGCTGTGATGATTCGTTCTGCACAAGCTGAAGAGCCTGTGACAAGTCTTAAACAAAAAATCGTTTTTTTAGATCGCACTCAAAAACAAGAGCATATCTTGGATGAATTAAATGCCACAAAAGGCGGCGTGATTGTTTTTACGGGCAGTCAAGAGAGCTGTGAGTATGTGGGCAAGCACTTAAAAGAGTATGGTTACTCTACGGATTTAATTCATGGAGCGCTTTCACAAGGTCAAAGAAATCGTGTGGTGCGTGAGTTTAGAGAAGGTAAAATTCGTATTGTGGTGGCCACTGATTTGTTAGCTCGTGGGATTGATGTGCCTCATGTGTCTTTTGTGATTAACTATGATCTTCCGTTTAAAGCTGAGGACTTTCTTCATCGTATTGGTCGTACCGCTCGTGCAGGCCGTGCTGGCTGTGCCATCACTTTTTTAACTCCTTCTGATCATAGAATGTATAAAAAGATTCAAAGTTATTTAGAAGGCGCTGACGAAGTTAAATTAGATCCTCAATTTAAATTTATTGATCGCTCTTTAAAATATGCCAATCCTAAAAATGCAGGAAGTAAATATTCAGGTGGCAAATCAAAAAGATTTGATTCTAGAGAGAGCAAACCAGATGCTAAAAGAAATGATAAGTATGCTTCTATGAAAGAAGACATGCCTAAAAGTTCTAAGAGCTTCTCAAAGGGACCAGTATCAAAGGGACCAGTATCAAAGGGACCAAATTCAAAAGGACCAGCGAAACCCTTTTCGAAAGGACCTTCAAAAGGTCCATCAAAAGGTCCATCAAAAGCAGGACCTACTAAGAATTTTAAAAGAAAATAATTTTAGTGGGAGCTTTGACCAAAGTTAATTGGGTCACTGCCAAACATCACACTGGCAAAGCAAGCCGTATTCTCAGCATTACTTGAGACTTTACAATCTAAGAGATTGAGAGTGATGTTGGGATGGGCTTGCATCTTTGCAATAATCTCTCCGTACACTTCTTTGCAATAAACACCTTCACAACCTAATTTAAGAGTGCCTTGTGTGTTCCATCCTAAAATTGCAGAAATAGACCCAGAGCCTCTGAGAGAAGGATTGCAATTGGTAGCATGAGTTTGTTTGTTCTCTTCACATTGAGCCCCTGCTGCTCCATCGACAACTAAGATTTCTGAATTATAAACTTTTAAGTTTTTACCCAGCAATAAAGTAGTGGTTCTAGCTTCTGGTTCAGATTCAAAACTCAAATCTAAATAAACACATTTGTTCACGTCTTTGCAGTGTCGCAAAATAGAGGAAGCCGCAAAATCATTGTTGGTTCCCAAATTTTTTGAAGTTTGTAAAAACGCATCAAAGTATCCGAGGTTGCCACCTAGGTTAGCTCGGTAATTAAATGCTAAATCAAGTCCCTGACCATTGGATCCAACATGGGTTCCCGCTCCACCGGTAACATATTGTCCAGAGCGCGTGTTAAATCCATCAATCATGTTCCATCTCATTGGAGGAGCAGAAGCCATGTGATCATGCTCCATGCCTGGGGGGTCTTGGTGGTAAGTATCGTACTTTAAATACATCATCATAAAATTAGCCATATGATATAAGTTGTGACAATGGAACATCCATGACCCTCTTGTTTTTGGATCTGCATAAAGTTCTAGAATCATGGTCTGCCCCGGAAAGACCGTGGCCGTATGAAGCAATGGTTTTTTAGACATGATTTCATTTTCTTGAGGGGTGCCAATGTCAGCTGGGTCTACAATTCTAAAAAACATTCCATGCAAATGCCACGGGTGATTCATCATCCCCATGACCATTTCATTTTTAATCGTGATGCGATTGCGTGCGCCTTCAACGATTGTTAAATAAGGCATGCCGTATCCGTCTTTTTCTAAACGAGTGCCTTTTTCTCCATCGATGCGCCAATAGTAATCTTCCATATTGCCTTTAAGCACGAGATTAAAATTCACAATTTTAGGAGCGGCTACATAAGGAAAGGGATCTTCAATCTGTGGTTCTATTCTTTTAGTCAGATCATTGTAATTTAATTGGTAGGGTGGGTCTTCATATTGAGGAAGCGGACCACAGAGTTGCACAGGAACATCATGAGCCTCAACAACCTGAGATTCGTCTTCGTTGCCGAGGAGGACTCGAGCCACACGTCCACTGCCCACATCATCAATGGATTTAATTCTTAATTCATAAAGGGAGTTTTCTTTGGGAATGTCGACAATCACATCATAGGTTTCGCCCATGCCCATATAGAGTTGATCCACATAAATGGGGTCTACGGCTTGGCCGTCTTTAGCCACCACCAGCATATCGGTTTTTTGTTGAGGAGCCAGTTTTTGATTGTTGCCATAATCTACAAAAAAGTAAGTGGACGCAGAGCCGTTGATGAGGCGCAAACGCACTCTGTCTCCAGCTTTTATGTTATTAAACTCTGGGAGTGTTTTAAATACCTGACCTTTGTATTCTTTGTGCAAATGCGAAAGATTTTGAGCGCTGGAAGAACCACAATTTAAACAGGTTTCATCATTCATAAAAAAAGAATCATACCAAACGTCGGCTTTATCCATCCAAAACATTTTCATGTTGATCCAGTTTTTCCAGTACTCATTAAAACAGGATTTTTGTTGCAGGAGACCTCTTTGTAAACCGCTATCAATTGTGTAAGCGTTTTGATCGTTGCGCAATTGACCCATGATTTTTTCAGGAGATCTTTTTTTGTAATCCGTTAACAGGATCACACGATCATGATGATAACGAGTTTCTAGGCTTGGGTTTGCTGAAGAGGGCAGAGTGATGATTTCTTTTCCGGGTTTAGGGAAAATAATAAAAACACCCTTTGTGTGCTGCTCATTGAGATCATGGGGGTGATACCAATAAGTGCCGTTTTGTTCTAAGTTAAAACTATAAACAAAGTCTTTGCTATGAGGAGCAATCGGTTTTTGAGTGATGTTGGGAACACCATCTTGATTGTTTGGCAAAATTAAACCATGCCAGTGAATGGTGATGGCCACATCAGAATCATTTTCGATATGGATTTCTGCAGTTTCACCTTCGTTAAAAAATAAAGCCGGAGCATTGATCGCTCTTTGTTTTTGATCGAGCTCTGCCGGATCAAAGTGACTGAGGTTGCCACATCTTTTGCCGTCTTGATTTTTAAGCAGGATCTTCATGAAGGGTTTTTCTTGTTGAGGATCATACTCCTGAGTGATTTTAAAATAATATTTTCTCACACCACTGTTCATGGCTTGGCGTTGAGGATTTAATTTTGAAACAGAGTAAGTGGGTTCATCTAAAAGCCCTGTGCAATATCCTAAGGCTTCATACTCTTTGATTCCAGGAGCGGTTCCTGATTTTTTATAAGGGAACGCATTGTAATTTTTAAGGCGCAAACGATTGGAGTCAGAAGACTCAGGAGGTGGTGGAGGAGTTTTTGGGGGGCATCCAGGCATCTCAGGCATTTGCTCGCACATCCCAGGCGCAGGCGTGGGGCCAGCTGGTGGAGGTGGTGGTGGCACAAGTGGTGGAACAGGAGGAGGTGGCGGAGGCGGTACAGGAGGAGATGGTGCTCTGGTGCGTAATTTTTTACAATCTTCCATTTCGGGCATCATTTGACACATTTCAGGTGTAGCTTCCATTTTTGCGTGAGCTTTAAGAGAGAAGAAATTTATTTTTAAGAAAAGAATACAGATTAAAAATCCAACATGATGCAGGTTCTTAGTTGTCATTAAATTCTCCTCTGAAATGATGCTTGCAGAACTGCTTCAATCAATGCAATCAATATTCCAGAGGGGGCTCTGATAGAGGGCGTTTAATATCAAAATTTTGTTTAAAAAATTGACAGCTTCACTTTAATTGTCAATGATCCTGCGGGGAGAAAACTTTATATGACAAATTTATCAAAAAATATATTTACAACATTTACTCAAACTCTTGTCGTAGCCTTAATTATGGGAAGTTCCTTATCGGCACAGGCTGCAAAAATTCAAAATCAAGTTTTGAGTTTTTTTAATAATTCTCTCAAAGTCACCATCAATGGTGAGACCACTTCATCGACAGCTAATTTTACCGCGGATGTGACTGAAGCCGCTAATGGCAATCCTTATCCAGCCATCACTTCGCAATGGCTCACAGCCAATTTAGAAATGGTGGGAATGGATATGGGCATTACTAAAGTTAAAGCCACTGATATCAAACCTGGGCAAATTAAATTTCAAGCAAGTTTGTCAATGTCTGGACAATGGAAAATGAATTTAAAAATGACCACTTCAGCGGGAAGCGAAGTTCGTTCTTTTACTTTTAAAGCACCTTAATTTTATAAAAAATTATTTGCACATGCAAAAGCCAGAAACAATGTTTCCATTGGCATCAGTGTTATCAAATGGCCATCGATCTTCACTGCAAACCATTTTGCCGCTTTGGCAGCGATCAGTATCTTGCGTAGAGCCTTCGCTTCCATCATTGTAGAAGTGTTTAACAAAGGCACCTGTTGGGAGCTTTCCTGGGTAAGCAGATTCTAAGAGGGCTCCACTGCTTAAAGGGAAAGTGCTTCGATAAGAATTGCAAGTGAGAATTCCATTACTATAACTGATGGCATAGCTCATAGAAGGGTAGCCATTGGCATAAGTTTGTTTGGCGAGATAAGCAGTTGGTACCGTACCACAACTGTAAACTGGAATTGTTTTTACAGTCCAAGTCCATTTTGTGGTTATTCCATCAATTGCAAAAACAACTTTCATCGATTTTTTATAGTAATCAGTATAGTTTGTTCCCGTTGTCATTTTAAACTTGATAGAGGCGTCAAGAGGAAGAGTTCCTGAAGTCACCCAAGTGGATCCATTATCTAAAGAGACCATAGGTTTTAAAGAGCTTGATGGAACATCATCAATCGTAGCACTCACTTTAAAAGTAAATTTATCAGTTGAGTAACCTGTAAGATCTAATGTGGATTCAGATTCAACCTCAGCTTTTACATCGGCCCACTCAGCATTCACAATAGATGTTCCCGTTGGAGCAGAAGAGGTTTTAAAAGTCCAAGTGGCCGTTGTTACATCAGTCCCTGTTCCAAATTTTACGGTTACATTTGAGGTCGCATTGAGGGTAGTCTTAGATTGTGTTTGAATTTTGAGTTTATCACCAGGTTTAAGGGCTGCTTGATTTGCACAAACACCATTGTTAATCATAAAACAAGGGCCACCATCACCAGAGATATTGATTTCAATGCTTGATTTAAAGGAAGTTCCAGTTACAGTCACTTCATTGGATGTTATTCTTTGGTTCAGAGGTTGAGGATCCATTTCTGGAAATGTAAATGGCTCAACTCTAGAAACTGTTGTCACAGTCCATGCCACAGGACTTGCTCCATCAAAAGTGATAGTGGCTTTGCTTTCAGTGCCTGCCGATGAAGAACTACGAAGTTTGAGCTTTAATGTAGTTGCAGTTGCAGGCATAAGGCCTGATGTTAACCATGATCCTCCACCATCGAATGAAACTTGTGGAGAGCCATCGCCACTCAGAGTAAACTTGAGGGCGGCACTAAATCCTGAAATAGAAACAGAGGCAGAAATCACATCGGTGCTTTTTGAAGCATTGATAAAAGCAGGCACAGTGAATGGGTTGATCGAAGAAGTTGTTTTGACAGACCATGTGCTGCTTGTGGTGCCGACTTTAATCGTAACAAGAGTTTCTGTATTAGTTTTAGAAGCGCTCGTTACTAGTGCCATCATTTTTTCACCAGGGTTGATTTTACCTGTGGTGCTGCAGCCTCTGCTAGCAATACAGATTTGTGGATTTCCAGACCCAGAAATAGTAACATCAAGAGTTTTATTTAAACCGCTAATGTAAATGGCTTCTGATCTGACTTCTGTATTCATTGGAGCCGCTTCAACATTTTTAAATGCAAATGCCTCGGCAGGAGTGAAAGTTTTAAGAGTCCATGGAACTTCAATGCTGTCACCAATAACGAGTTTGCATTTTACCTCAGTTGCAGGAGTTGAAGCCGATTTCATTTGCAGTTGAAACACATCATTAGGATTGAGAGTTCCCGATGAGGCCCATTTGCCACTGCCTTTAAGAGAGAGTTGAGGATTGCCATCCCCAGACAGAGTGAATTTAACAGGCACTTTAACTCCTAAGAGCATGGCAAATTCAGAAGGAACCACTGTATCTGTATTGGCATCACTAATTGTTGCAATGGTAATGGCATTGGGAGCCGCTGTAGTTTTAACACTCCAAGCTGGTATTTGCAGACTTCCAAATTTAAGCGTCGCTAAAGATTCCGTATTAAAAACTTTTGAGGATTTTAATTGAAGAGTGATGAGATCCCCAATCACAAATCCTGAAACTTGTGCTTGAAAGGGTCCACTGTTACGAGAAATTAAACAACCCGTGCAAACGGCCGTTTGAGGATCTGATTGTTCGCCCGTGAGTCTCACTCCATTAGAAGTGATCGTTTCTTCAAGACCCACTCCCGTTTGATTGGTAAAACTAAATGGGAGGAAGGTCGATTGAACAATCCATGCCTCTCCACATTGTGGTTCTGATTTTAAACCTTTAAAGTCCACTGTGCGAACAGATGGGTAGTATTTTTTCATCGGTTCAAATTTACCAGCAGTTTGAAACTCTACTTTAAATCCAACGTTCTTCCAAGCCACGACATCATCACCGCATTCTTTAGTGCCAACGGCGATTTCATAGTAATCAACTCCTGTATTTACATCGTAGCCGTCGGTCCATTTGAGGATCGGTGAAAGACTGTCAGAATCAAATTTAGGTGGTAATGTGATTTGCTCTGGCTTAAGTGGAATGATTTGATCGAGTTCAACAGGGAGGATGTTGTTATCAGTTTGTTCAGGTAAGTTCTCTGGGATTTTTACGATATGATCATGTACAAAAATAAAAAGAGAGATAGGCTCACTTTGAATCATATAAGATTTGCCATCGGCACCTTTTACAGCATTTTGAGTTTCGGTGGCGACTTCAAGTTTCATCAAAAGTGTCATTTGGATTTCGACTTGTCCGATAAAGTCTTTTTTAGGAATAAAAAAGAAAGAATTGTCAGTCACTTCAGTCACAGTCCCATTAGGCAGTTCCATTGGAATTTTAGCGTTGGTTTGTAAACTAAAACTGTAACTTGGATTATTTTTAATGGCTTCAAAATCTGGCGAATCAGATTGCAGAATTGGAGAGAGTTTGTCGCCTTCAGAATTTTTATAAACAAAGAAAGTGTTTTTACTCGTGATTTTAGAGCTGAGTGATTGCAAGTCAGCTTGCAAAGCAATAGAGGCATGTTGCGAACAGTTTTGAAAAAAGAAAACATTCACTGTCGACAGCATGAGTATTAGAACTATGGAAATATACTTTTTTGAGAAGACCATTCCCTACACTCCCAGTTCATAAACAAAGCTCAAAAAAGAACCCTCGTTTACTTATGAATAGTGTAGCCTGATAAAGCATTTAACTCACAAAAAAATGTAAAGAATTTGCACGAATCCTTCAAATACTACAGATTGATTTTGAAGAACATATAATGAGATTTCTCGAATTGAGAAATCTCATATTTAGACTAAAAAATAAAAATACTATTTTAAAAAGAGAGATTGGCAGCTCAGGATATTGTATTGAACTGATTTTTCTTGAGGAAGTGTTTTAAAAGCATGAACCCATTTTTGCGGGTCTTGCAGAACTTTTCTTGTCAGGAGTGTTCCTAAATTAATATCTATATTAGGACCAAAGCTACCCCAAGATGATTTATATTTATTGGTTCCCATGGCTGTCATTTTTTGGATCACAGCTTTAGTGAATTTTTCGCGCAATTGAAACTCTGACAGTGACTCAATAGGTTGAGCCGCATCACCTAAAACAAATTTTAAAATATCTCTGATTCCATCAGCTCCACCAACTTCTGGAAGAATGGCATTTGGAATAATATGACCATCTTCAAGTTTCATAAATGAAGTCGTGGTTTTGTTTTTGAGAATGTATTTTTCTTTCATTGGGATGTTCAGCTTGAGCAATTCATCTGTGCTTAAAATTCCAAAAGGTTTTTTAAGGCTGAGGATTTTTTTAACGGTATTAAAAGATAATCCAAGTGCAAGGAGATCTCTGCCAGAGGCTTTATCAACTAAGATGCGTTCGTTATCTTGATCGATTAATAATTGAGATTTTTGTTTGTAGATATCGTCAAAGAGGGCTGAGAAATCATTTTGAAAGCCATATTCAGTAGCAATATTATTTGCAGCTGCAACAATGTGAGTTTTTAATCCCCCATTAAAACTATTAGCTAAACCATTACCCGTAACATCATATCCAATTTTAAAGGTAAAGGCATCGTATTTTGACTCTCCAAAATCCACGAGTTCTGCAATACCGAAATTATCTTTATTATGATTTGAAGCAGTCACTCGTGCGTGTTCTTTATGCGCCAAAGTTTGAGCAGATCGAGCTACGAGCCAGTTCGCAAACTCTTCTGCAGTAGGGATTTTATATTTAGCATGGAGGGGTGACTGTTCGAGCATTTCATCGGTGAACTCTTCTTGCACAAGTAATCGTAAATGATCCACAGTTGATCTGAGTTCTTCACCTTTGCGATCAATAATATCGTTAAGTCTTAATGAAGAACGGCTGAGGCGAATAAAGTTTGCCTGAGTCGAGCCGCCAGAGGCTCTTGGTCTTACAACAGTGAGAGCGCCAATATAAGTATCTGCTCCTTTTTCCATAAGGATTTTTGAAATCACTGTATCTCTGTAGGCTTCAGCAACTTCGAGACTTCCTTCAGGTTGGTTCGGTTTTCCGGCATTGCCGCCGTAACCTTTAATGGTGAGACCTTTTAGATGACGTCCGTGAATTCTTGCAAAAGAATCCCCGCGTTTTTCTTTTTCCCAAACTCCGCTTCGACCCACACCTTTACCGGCATAAAAGTAAGAATTGCCATCTAAGATTTGAGTGGGATCTTGAGTGGTTCTAACAGCAAAGGCATCGTAGATTTCTTCTTGGTCCGGAAGATTTTCTGTTTCTTCGTTCCAACCTGGAAGATTCATTTTATGACTAAAGAGTAGATCATTAAAAAAGAGAGAGAGGTCTTCTACATTTTCGATGTCTTCAACACCTTGAATGGTAGAGCCTGGAATTTTTTTGCTTAAATCAATGCTCGGGACTTGCGCAAGGGGAGTCACGGCTTGAACTGTTACAACTGTCGTTAAAATCAAACCAAGTGTCATGTTTTTGAGAGCACTTTTTGGTTTTAATAATTGAATGGTCTTAAATTTCATTTCGAACTCCCATCACGGATTCAGAGGCAAAAAATAATTAATGTTTTTTAAAGATAGAAAGTACTTTGTTAAATTTACTTAAAATCACTCCACATCTTGGAGGCACAAATGTGCGAGGTGGAACCACTTTAAGAAGAGGATCAATTTTTAAATCTTTTTCTAAAGTGGATTTCAATGAAGATCCTTTTTCAAGTTCTTCTTGGTAGCGCTCACGATCGATTTTTTCTAAAGTTGTGATTTTTTGTTCAGTGTAAGTTGCTAAAGGACCTTTTGCTTGAAGATTTTGCGCCACATCTACAAGAGATCTTTGTGACGACAAACCATTCACAGCACGATTTGAATCTATAGGAATTGGGTTGAGTGCTTTACCCACTGGAACTCTTGCAAAAAAGTCAGGAGTGATTCCGTAGTCAGCCCATCCTGGATCAGAAATACCAGTCCAAGTAGAAGTCGCTAATTTAATTCCAGGATAAGTCGCTAATTCATCAGCAAGGGTCACGTTATTTTGTACGAATCCATTTTTAACCATTTGACGATTGCGTTTAACAAATTCTTCTTCCCAAAGTTCAAACGGAAACACTTGATCAAATACAACTTCTTGAGGAAAAGTTTTTAAATCATAACGAACAAATCCGTGGCCACCCATTGGATTCACAGTTGTTCCATTTAAATTGTAAGATTTAATGCCTAGAGTTTGGCCGAGACCTTGAATAGCATAATTCAGCACAAGGGCTTGATCAAAACAAACTCCGCCTCCACAAGCTCTTTTGCCAATACCTTGGCCGGTTTGTGAGCGAGCATTTCGATCCATTTTAAAGTATCGAAAAATTTGTAACATGAGTTCTTGTTGTTGTTGTTCGATTTCTTTAGCAGAAGCTGCAAAATTAATTTCAAATCTTTTGCTCGCCATTTTGGTTTTAAAACCTTCGAGTTTATCTCTCCAGATGGTGTCGTTTTCCCAATCAAGGACCTCTCCTTGTTTATCTTGTGGAAGTGAGCTTCCTGGAGAATTTAATTGATCCAGTTCCGCTTTAGTAAAGATTTTTACTTTGCGAGTGAGTGTGTAATTAGTGCCGTAATACATCACTTTACCTTGATTGCCGTTGTAAAGTGTTCCGGTTTTTTGAGTCATTTTATCGGCGCCATCAGTGTAAACAGCCACTGAGAAAAAGTCAGTTCCATCTGCACGAATATGCTCTAGGATTTGCGCGCGATGATTGACCTGTGCAATGCCGTAGGATTTTTCTTCAGGAGTTTCAGCTTTGACCCAAACAAGATCACCGGCTTCGTATTCAAAAGCTTGATTGAGGTATTTGTACTGTGCTTGGATTTTTGCTTTTAATCGGAAGTTAAATTTAAATTTAGTCGCTGTTCTAACAAGTCTCCAGTAACCCAAATCATCTAATAGATTTCTGGCTTCTGGAATTTCGCTCATCAATTTGCCATCAGCATTTGATAAAAGTTCCATAGCTTCTGCTTGAGTGTATTTAAATCGAGCAAAATAATCTGCAGTAGGATTTGAATACGAAGGTGCCGCGAAAAGTGTTAAAGTTATGCACAAAGAGGCGATGAGTGTCCATTTCATGGGGCCTATCTCCTTATTAAGACTTGTTATCAACTCCCCAAAAAAAAAGAGAGTCGGACTCCAAAAGGCGACCTTCAAGAAATAGACCAAGCTATTGTATTGTCTAAGATATTCTCAATTTATGAACTTATTACTCTGTAATATTTTCGAGAGAATAATTTAAGAGAAAAATTTAAAAGAAAAAAGTCGAAAGAAAAATTTCGACTTTAAAAAAATCCAACTAAACCAAAGTGTTTTTCCAAGAGCCTGCATTAATGACGTTGGTAAAACCATTTTTAGCGAGGATGACTTTAGCCAAAGCACTGCGAGTTCCAGAGGCGCAACAAACCACGATGGTTTGATTGCGGTCATAATGAAGGGACTCTTTATGCAGTTGTTCTAGAGGAATATTATAGCTTCCAGGGCGTGAGCCTTGCAAAAATTCTTGCGGGGTTCTCACGTCAATAATAACGGCCCCTTGAGCTAAAATTTGTGGAAGAACAGACCTTACTTTTCGGTTCTTTAAAAACTTCCACACAAAAAATACAATAATAAAAAACGATAAGCCGTAAGTTTCGTAAGTATAATAATCCATAAGCCTAAATTATTGTTTGCCTAGGTTGCAGGTATTGATGCCTAAAAGACTGTAAGGCGGGCACCATCCAATAATACCAGTTGCGAGAGGGATAGCTCCTAAAAGAAACCAACGATTAGCAGGGCCGATGTAGGCTAAAGAAACTAGAGTGGCGCCGATGAGAATTCTTAAAACGCGTTCGTATTTGTGAATATTTGTTTTCATGGTGTGTTCCTTTCAAGAGAAATGACCCATTAGTTAGTATTATGCTCTTTTGCCTACTGAAGATGTCAATGAGAATCAAGTTCACAACTAATGATATCAAAATTAACTCATTTTAAGTTAAAGCCTAAATCATATTTGGGATTTAAAATCCGACCATTCTTAATTTTATGTTTTAAACCCGCAATCTCGACCGTATAATCCTTATAAAATTTATTGATGGCCTCTACCGCAGTTAATGTTGGAGGGTTTTCATTAAAGACGGAAACTAGAGTATGCACGACATTTGGTGCGGCCATTGAGGTCCCATGAAATTTAATTTCGCCGCCTCCAACCATGGCACCATTTAATCCATCTCCTGAACCTTCACCATTGGCACCAATATCCACGAATTTTTCAGAAAAGTTAGAAAATCTTGAAAGTTGAGATTGTTGATCTAGAGAAGTCACGTTAATTAAATTTTCAGATTGAATGGTCGCCGGTAAACTGAGGTCATCTTCTAAGTTCATACGATCATTGCCGACGGCTTGAACAAAAACTGTATTTGGATTTTCGGTCACAAGTTTTTCAATTTCATTTTTTTCAATATTTGCAAGCTCGGTTCCGATTTTTTCGATTTTTTGAGAATAGATTAAATTATCATAAAAATCAGAATGAGATTTTAAATTTTTAATGATTTTAGAGCTGGAACTCTCAAAAGACATATTCACAATATTGACTTTGTTTTCTTTTATTATTTTTGAGATTTGGTGATAAAAATGATGAACAGTATTTAAGTAATTTATAGATTCAAAATGTTTCATATCTGGTATTGGTCGCGCGATACCATGAATGGGAAAATTTATTAAATGTAGGTTTTTATGGTTTTTAGCTGCTAAGCTTGCGATGTGAGTTCCATGTAAATAGATTGAGATGAGTCCTAAATTATTTTTGAAGTGTGATGAAACTATGGGTTTAGCTCCAATGTGAAACAGATCTTTAGCAATTTGATTTTTATTTAAAGACTCTGTACTAGAAGATTTTAAGAGTTCGATTTGATCCGAATAAAGATTCCAGTCAATGTTGTTTTCAAGATAGGTTTTGATGTCATTATTAAAATCAAAAAGAGATTCTTTATTGCCTAATTCATCTTCAACATATGTATTGTGTAACTTATTTAGATCCAAGGCCTCATTGAGTTCCATTTGATCGTAGTCTAAGGGTGAATCAATGATCAAGACCGTTGTTTGATTTGAGGCAAACACATGGGTGCATAAAATTGATATTAAAATAAAAAGCATTAATTTTTTCACTTTCATCTCCCAAGCTGATGCCGAACTTAATGAAAGCTTCATAATATTGCAAGCATGCCATTAACCTTTTTGGATCGAAAAGTTGAATTGGTTTTGCCTATTATTTTAGTTTAATTAAAGAGCCCTGAAATCCCTCAGGATTTTCTATCTAAATTTTAGACACCCTCAAGAGCGCTTGGGTCTATTGAATCCCCATCAATTTTTACGCTGTACAAAAGTAGGGTTTTTACAAATCAATTTGAACTCTCATTTTTGAAACTTAAATATAAAGAGACTGATTCTGACAAAAAATAGAAAAATTTGGGCTTTAATTTTGGGGAGTTTTTAAGTGCATAAATTGATGAAATTTAAAATATTTTTTATGGCAATTGCAGTTCTCATAACTTTACCAAACAAAAGTAAAGCAAGCGATAACGATTGGGCAGTAACAATTAATTCTGGATACATCAATGACACTTCAAACAATACAAAACTCAAAATGGTGAGAGTTGGATATTTTATGAATCCAAAAGTTATCTTGGGCTTAGCTTATTCCCAGAAAAAAATTTTTGGAGTCAGTGGCAATGCTGTGTCTATAAATGATGATTATACGTTAAATTCTTATTCAGATCCTAACGGTTTTGCTTCAGTTTACGGTTTAACATTGGATTATTTATTTTCAGATAATCAAGGATCTGGTTTTTTTGTAGGTGCTGAACTTGCAAATGTCACTTACTCAGCACAAATGGAGTATGATGTTATCAGAAGCAATGGCTCTGGTGCTTTCGGCGGCTCAATGGATAAAGAATTAGTTAAAACCTTAGGACTCGGAATACGAGAGGGATATAGTTGGGAATTACATAAAAATCTTCAGTTGAGTATTACAGGAAATATTTTATTGACCCAAAAACCACTAGCTGGAAAAGTGAGAATTCTAGATGGTGACGTAGACACCAATTTGGTGGACTTTAATTTAAAAGCAGATTTACAAGATCTATTTGCAGAAATAAAATTTTTATTTTGAGATGATTATTTGTATTTCCCTCTAAAAACCTTGCTATGGTTTCAAAAGGCTGATCATATATATCTTTAAATTCAAAGCTAGCCATGGCCAGATTAGAAAAAAAAGTAAATGCAATTAGAATTTTTAAAAAATTTATTTTCATTTTATGCTCCTTTATAAATCTGATGTTACTTTTTAATAAAGCAATTAACGTTAATTGCTATGCAAGTGTCCCAACTGCGCGGACAGGACACTTTCTAAATCATTTGAAAATGAATTTAAGCTTAATAAAAATAGAGTTAAAAAAGAAAATGTTCTTAATATAACGAAAGTTACTTTTCTCATATGAACTCATATTTCAAATATATTTATTTCTCGAAAAAACAATATCACTTAAAAAAATGACTGCTATTAAAAGAGATTTTTCTGATGACCAAAAAGGACTACAGTGGAGGAGAAGAGAGGAAAAATAACTGCGAATTACTGGTAAGATTATTTTTTGGAGATTGAAAGATTAATCAAAAATAGACATTCATTAAAGAAATGATGCGGTTATTTAAATCGCATTGTTCGGAAAACTTCTGCCAGTTCCCCAAATAATTCTCACAACTCCGCTACCAGCATGTGCACCTGTTGCAGAACAAGTTCCCCCGCCGTAGGCTCCTCCGCCATATCCATTTGAGCCTGAGCCTCCAGAGCCCCCTGTAGCTGATCCACCTGCTGGGCCAACAACACCCGTTGTGGTGTTGTACCATCCTCCAGCAGTGCCGCCGGTTCCGTTGGCGCTAGGTCCATAGATTCCAACACCACCACCGCCTGTGCCGGCATTGCCCCCTGCTCCGCCACCACCGGCACCACCTTGGCCGTTTGCACCGGCACCCACTGTTGTGCCAGCCCATGAACCACCGGTTCCACCAGCGCCAGAATATCCTCCAGCACCACCTCCGCCTGAACCCCCCAAATAACCTGAGGTTGTTGTGAAAGCACCACCCGACCCACCACTGCCGCCTCCAGTGCCTGAGTAGGATCCCCCTGTTCCGGGTGTTCCTGAAACACCACCGGTGCCACCGTAGCCATAAGCACTTGAACCAAAACTTGAATTTCCACCATTCGAAGTAGGAGGTGTAGCGTAAGCTTTACCAGCTGCACCCACTGCTGCACTAATAGTGTCACCAGGATTTATAGCAACATTATTCGCATATCCTAAGCCCCCACCGCCAGATCCAGCGCCGTAACCTGTTCCTGCAGCGCCACCGCCCCCAATGCAAACAACGCTGAAGCTTTTTACGCCAGCTGGAGGTGTCCATGTATAGACACCAGAGGTAGTATAAAGTTGTTCCCCTTTGGGTGATATGTTTTTTTTAAAAAATGCAAATGGAATAATTCCATGTGCTTGAGGCGTGCAGAGTCCAAAAAGAATTGCTGCTGATGTGGAACCAAAACGAATTAAAAATTCTCGGCGTTCCATACCACGGAATTCATGTTTTTTTTGAATGAGGTCATAGTAAGGCTCATCAATCCATAAGAGATTATCTTCCTCGTCATAGACTGAGTGAAGATGGATATCCTCTGGTCGAAATCCTGATCTGTAACTGACCGCAAAGCAGGCTCTTTCAAGGGCGTCACTGACAGAACTCGCTTTTAAACAGATGCGTGAATAATCGGTGGGATTTTTTCCTTCGAAATGAAATTTAATATTAAAGACAGATGCTAAGTGGGCCTCAGGAAGTAATAAATCCAATTCCCACAGTCGATACCAATCTTGATTGAATTGAGATTTTGAATACTTCAACAGCTAGACTCTCCACTTTTTGAGATGAGATAAGAATAGTACTCGAATGTTATTAATTTCAATGTAACGAAAGTTTCTATTCCTAGTTTAAATTAAAAGTTTAACCTTGTCCGATTTAACTATTCAAAGGATATTAAACCAGACCTTAATTTGAATATATCGAGAGTCCAGCATTGCTTTTAGGCTAAAGCTTATGACTTGCCATTAGTAGCTCGAAGGGTGACGAATGGCTTAAATCGCTAGCAGTATTTATTTTATTTAAATTTTTACTCAAATGCAGCTAGTGGAAAGTCTTTTCCGCAAACTCGATTAATAAATGAGGGTACTTCGAGCGCATCAGCTTCATAACCAGTTGCTAAATTGATTTCAGTAAATCCTAACTTATGAATTTCTTTTGCTACTTCAGTACCATTTATATTATTTCCAAGCGACACATCTACATAAATTGGAGTTTGTCTATCAATTGAATTTACATTTTCAAAAAATTCAAATGGTGTTGTGAACATCTTAATATTTAGGCCTTTGCTTTTTGCGACAGTCTCCCATACGCATTGTATTAAACTTTTATCATCATCAATTAGACATAAATCATATTTAACTTTTAAGTATGTTTTAGATATTTCAATAGGTACAAAACCAGCCATTGATTTTGGAATTAATTTTATTCCATATTTATTGCATTCAAATCGAACATTATCTTCATCATACCTTGATGTTACTAAAAAACAATTATCGCTAAGTCCAAGCTCTTGAATCGTATTTAAACCAGTTTCTTTTTGTCCAAGTAATTCGAAATCAAATAAATAAACTCTATTTGAATTAATAAAATTCTCTTGATTTTTATACCATTCTTTTAATTTTTCAGCTGATGTGAATGATGTAATTTTGATTGATGGATTCAAATTATGAAATCGACTTTTCCAAATTTGATGAATAGATATATCATCATCCAAAGTAATAATTTCAGTTGAAAGCTCTAAATTGATTTTTTCAACAAACCAATTTGGTGTTTTAACTTTTGGGAAAGAAAGTATAATTTTTGTACCAGTCCCTAATTCAGACAATATTTTAAAAGTTCCACCTGAAGATTCAATTATTTTTTTTGCATGGTATATACCTAGACCATTACCTGATTGTTCATCTTCTTTACCATAAGAAAATCCTTTTTCACCTAACCGATCTAAAATATGATTGGGTATTCCGATCCCTGAGTCTTCAATATTTAAATAAATATTAGTGTCATCAGAAGTAAATAATAATTTAATTTGTCCCATTTTATTTGGTAATGCCTCTATACTATTATTTATTAAATTTGAGATGACTCTTTTTAATTCAATTGAATTTACAGCAATAAAAAGACCATAGGTGTTTTTTAAATCTATTGAAATCTCAATCTGTTCGAAATCTCTAAATTGAACTCGTTTCTCGGAAACAATTCTGTCTACAAGAGGTCCAATTAATTCAATATCTTTTAAAATTACATTATTTTCGATATTTTGAATGTTAGTTTGATTATTATGTTTTGAATCTTTACTTTTTTGTAAAAGCTGGTTTGCTATATCATTAATACGATTTACAGCACTTCTAATAATAATTCTTTTATCTTCAGGAATTTGAGGAATATTCTCTGTCATTAGACCCAAAGCAGTTAATGGAGATCTAATGTCATGGGAAACTTGTGAAGCTATATTAATCATAGCATTTTGAAATTGATTTTTTTCTTTTAATTTAATTGAATCTATTAAATGTAAATTTATATCGTTAAATTCGCTTATTTTAAAAGGAAACTGCTTGTTTTGAGAATTACCACCAGAGATTAATTTTTGTAAAAGTTCAACTTCTGATGAGACAGTTTTTGATAGTAATTGAAAGATATAAAATAAAATTGAATATAAAAAAAACGCAAAAATAATATCAAAAATTAGCCTGTAAAAGAGATCCTCTTTAATGGGGGAAAAATTAAAATATAGAATGATCTTACCAAAGGTATTTTCATCATATTTTATGTCAACTACATGAGAAGTTTCTTGAATTTCAGTAGAGTTGTTTAACTCACAATCATTTGTTTCTGAGAGTTTTAGATTCAATTTAAAACAACTAATAAAGTTACCTTTTTTAAGGGAGTATAAAAAGTTACTAGCTTCTATAAGATCACCCTGAATTACTGAAGATTTTATGCCAAGAAGTACAGTTTCTGAAGTTTTATGAATGATTTCTTTCATTTTATTTTGAGTAAAAACTGAGTAAGAAATTAAATCAACTATGAATATTAAAATCACAATAAATGAAAGTGCTTTAAGTAGTTGAGCTCTTAAGACTTCTTTAAAGGCTGGTAGATGAAAACCTTTTTCTGCTAAAATATTTGAAAAAAGTATGAATAATCCAGCTAATCCGATTATAATCCCAATAATAATATTCGCATCTGTAAAAGCAAATTGTGAAATCATAAACGAACAGAAGCCAAAAATAAAGTAGGCAAGAGTATTACCTAAACTTAGCCAAGTGGCTTTAAATTCAGATTGAACAATATTTTTTAGATTACTTTCAATTGATTTTGATATGGCATCACTTATTATAAAGAGTATTGTTGTTAAAATAATAAAAAAGCTAAATTTTCCAAGATTTGATTTTAGGATTATTTCAATTCCAGTTAAATATACACCACCTAAAAACAAAATAAATCCAAAAAAAGGAACCAAAATATTTAAGATATTTGATGATATCTTAGGTAAAAGTTTAATTGTCGCAAAAGTTCTAAGTAAGTAAATTAATACACTGGAACCAATTGCAGTCATCCAAGTATGATGAGATGTGAAATTCATATCCTTTAATGACTTAATTGCTTGTCCAGTTAAATATAGAATACAAATAAAGTTTAAAAGTGCAGTGATACTGTAAGTTAAAAAGGTTGTTTTTTTATTGATAGCAATTTTATAAACTTCAAATAGACCTTCTCGAATAGTTATACGAGTTTTATCTTTGTTTGAATTTAAAGTTTTAAAGTCTGAACTCACTAAGTAAAAAAGAGAAACTCGTGCGATGATAATGGAGCTGAGAATTATATAGGCACAATTGTATAAATTTTGATTTAATCCTTCAAATAAAATAAAAATAGCAGTGATGAATATCACAAATAATATTGGGAATAGAATTCGAAAGTTTGTTCCAAATTCATAGCTTTTTAAAAACAAGGGAGGTTTATTTTTATTATTTATGGATATTTGATCATATAAGGTTAAGTAAGCAACTTGATAAGAACCACTAAGTAAGGTATTTGAAATGGCATCAACAAAGGCCTCAAGAAAAAATGCATACCACACAAATTGTGAATTACCTTTTGATGCAAAATAAATTGCAAATCCTAGGGCAATTGAAACTAATATTTTAAGTGCTAAACTGATTTTTAATATTCGTGATCTACCGAATTTGTCTGCTGCAATACTTGTGGGTATTTCAAGAATTCCTGATAGTAATAATTGAATAGACGAAGCTATTAATAATCCTTTTACACCAAAACCAGGGAGTAATGAAATTGCAGCAATGGTAAATGTGCTACCAATTAAGCTAATGGATCTGAGGAGTCCATCACGTATAGAAAATGTTTTAATAAATTTGATTAAATTATTTTGATCTTCCATTTTTAAACTCCTTTAAAAAGGTCGTAGATCATTATAATCTACGACCTTACGAAACTAGACAGCGTCGATACGTGCTTCAGAGAAGACGTCGATGTTAAAGATTTCTAAATCGATATTCATAATTGCTGCCTCCTTTCTATTTTTCTTGATAATCAATTAATTTATAACCATATCTAAAAGCAGATTGTTTTTTGTCGAGAGTGGAATTTCTAAGGTCGCTAAAAATTGGAATCCAGCCAGGGATGTATCGGACTTCTTCTTGAGTGATGTTAGAAAATTCACGGTAGTATTCAGCCCTTAATCGGCCATTAAATTCAATTTCAGCTTTTGCTCGAATTGTTTCTGCTTTTTTACCAAATAAATCTAGAGAAGTTCTACCTATCATTGAAGGTAAAACTGATAAATAACCTTCGGGATCATAGAAGCCACCTGCATACGAAATTAAAGCTAATTGGGAGTTTGATTCTTTAATCTTTGATATTTCATTTAAACTATATGAGTGAAGTTCTAGCTTAATTTTTTGATCAATTAAATGTGGGTTATTTTTAAGTTCATTATTTAATAGTTCAAATAATATTTGTGGAACAGAAATTTTAAGAGATATTTGTTTTGATTCATCTATTTTTTTAAAATTTGGTCTACTTAATAATGAACCAGCAATTCCTGCTGGAATAATTCCTGTTGAGATATTGCCACCAACTTTACTGACAATTGAATCTGATAAAAGATTTAAGTATTCTCTAATTTGCTTTTTTTCTTTCGCAGTATAGTTGTTAAAATGCTCCTTTAGCCACCAAAAGGAGTATTGGACAAAACTAAATGATTTAGTATCTAAATGAGATGTCTTCAGACTTGGAAATTTTTTAAATATTTGATCTTTAACTAAATTAGGAAGCAAAAAATATAAATCTGAGGGGCTTTCCGGAAGTTTATTAGTTGAAGTATCTATAATATCAATTCTCCATTTTGGAATTTTAATTTCAGTTTTATTTCGGTATTTTGGATTCACTACTAAAAACCAGTTTTTATTATCTTTGACAATCCGGTAAGGCCCAGTACCTATATATGGTTCCACACTATTATTATCAAAGGACCAATTTTTTGGAACAATTCCAAGTTGATCTCGACTGAGTGTTAAAAGAAAAGGTACATATTTATTGTGTAAATGAAATTTTATTGTAGAACTATTAACGACTTCAATAGACTTAATGACCCTTAGATAATTATAGCTTTGTGAATTATTATTTAAGCTATGTCTCTCGATAGAAAATTTTATATCTTCAGTTGTAAGGGCATTACCATTTGAGAAAAATATATTTTTACGAATATAAACAGTAACTTCATTATGATCTGGATTGAATTCCCATTTTTCAGCAATTGCCCCTTTTATTAAGCCATCATCTCCAAGTGTAAAAAGTGGTTCAAGTGTTTGCCCTATAAGGATATGTTCAAGGTAAACGTTTACATTAACTGGGTCACGCGGGAATGCTGGTGCAGCAACACCTACTGAATATTCTTTTGCAGTTGCCATTTGACTAACCCTCCAGATAATTAGAAATAGAATTAAATTAAATTTTCTTGGTATAAGTTTCATAAATTTCTTCTCTTAAAAAACACCCAAATTCTGTTAATTCCCCAGGCATAAATGAATTTAAATTGAGTTTGAACTTTGAAATATAAAAATTAAGGTTTTCATTTTTCGGATCAATAATTTTTATGAATTGAATCATACGATAAAGTGCATGAAGTGAATGTAATCTGCCAATTGGTGGTCTCTCTTTATTTTGATAGGGTGCGTGGATAAGATTGTAGTCAAATTGTGAGTTAATTAAGCGATCTACAAAATTTAATAGAAATAATTCTTGATGAGCCGATTCATGGATTAATGAAACCATAAAGTCAAATAAGGTATCGTTATCTCTGACTTGTAAAAATAAGGTTCCTAAAAAGTGTGGATGTGAAGCTCCTCTAAAATTAACCTCATTTAAAAAAATGGCATTCTCTAAAAAATGATTTAAACAGTTTAAATTTTCTTGTTTGTCACAATGTTTTTTAAATTCAATGAGCCATTGTTCGATGTTATTTGGCAGCTGAAAAGAGTTTAATATTTTTGCATTATTAAAAATGGTTTTAATTTGAATAGAGAAATATTCACCATAAATTGAATCCTTTGTTATCGGAGTCAAGCCTAGCTGATTTTTAAGTATTGGTAGAGTACAATTTGCTATATTAGAACGATATAAGCTTGCTGTTAAGTATGTAATGGAAGTGTTATTTATGTCACTTTTTTCGATATTAAGTTTAGTACAAATTTTATTTTTTACTTCAGGGAGAAGGATTGGAAATATCCATAAATTATCAATTAAGGCAATTTTTAGTTTTTCCATCATTTCTCCAAAAAAAATTAGTGTGTATTTTTCAACTAACTAAAAATTGTTTTCAAAATGATGAAATAAATTTATGTAACTAAAATGTTGTAATATAATCCAGTAAGATAACCTAAAAAATATATTTTTTCAATGACATTGATTTTCAATTAGTCATTAATAATCAGCTTAGTATTACTTATAAATAAGAATTAAATAAATTAAGCCTTAAATATATGAATTTAATAAATAAGTAGACTAAAGAAAGACTGTGCGGAGGTAAAAATGGCCTGCCATTCGTAGCCCGAAGGGCGAAGAATGGTGATGCCGGCACGACTTGAACGTGCGACCTATTGCTTAGAAGGCAATTGCTCTATCCAACTGAGCTACGGCACCATTTAATTTTGAATTGACCCATGTTTAATTGATTCATGGGAATTATTCAAGAGTTATTCTAAGCTTCATTAGATAAAGTTGAATTTTTCTATCACCGCAAAATCAGACCCATTTTTGCCTATTTTTGCACCACAGGCCACAGGGTCATGCTCAAAGTACAAGTACCAACCCTGATCAGCCGCAAGGCCCAATATTTGGGTTTTTTCCTCTATAATCTTAAGGGGATTCAGGTCATAACCCATCACCCAAGCCAAACGCACATGAGCACTTGTGGGAACCAAATCCGCACAATAGAGAAGAGTCTGATGACCATCTGTGACTTTAATGACTTGCTGACCCACAGTATGTCCATGACTCATTAGGCAAGAGACCCCTGGTAAAAAATTCTCAACAGGTCCTTCTAAAAACTGAACCACGCCCGCCTTAACGAGCGGAGCAAAGTTAGGAGCCAGGTAACTCGCTTTTTCGCGAATGTTGGGGTTGAGAGCGGTTTCGTAGTTGGCTTTTTGAACATAGTACTTGGCATTTTTAAATGTCGGTACGATTTCTCCATTCACTTCCGTTGTTCCGCCTCCACAATGATCAAAGTGGAGATGAGTAAGTACCACAGCATGAATGTCCTCGGGCTTTAATCCGTAGTGTGCAAGGCTTTTTAAAAGGGAAGGACCATTTTGATCAACATTGTACATCTCGGCAAATTTAGGTCCGAGTTTTTCTCCGTACTTAGCTACAAAATCAGATCCATTGCCTGCATCAATTAAAATATTCATGTTGGCAGATTTAAGGAGCAGAGCGCGAGCCTCCATCGGAATTCTATTTTTATCATCTGCGGGGATGGCCTTTTCCCAAAGAACTTTGGGAACTGTTCCAAACATGGCTCCACCATCAAGGCCAAAAATCCCTGTAGGCAGAGGGCACACTTGATAAGGACCAATTTTAAGAGAGTGATTTTGCACTTCAGGAGCTGCAGGCTTTGCTTTGTTTTCCATATTTAGTGAACCTCATTAAAAATTTACAGTGATGTTTAATCCTGAGGAGGATTTATAACTTCTTTTGCTTTTTCTTGTGCAGCTTTTAAATCATCAGAAAACTTTGCATCAGAAAAACTTTTGACCCAAGTTTTATAGTTTTTATAAACTTCGTCAATAGGGGCTGGTTGTTGCACCGGACCAATATGCATGATCAATTTGCCAGGTCTTGGCAGAGATCCCTTAGGCATTAAATCCGCATTGCCCTCTAAAAATAAAAATAAAATAGGCGTTTGAGATTGTTCCGAAAACAAACTCACCCCTCGTTTAAAAGGATTGATCGAGCCGTCTTTGGAGCGAGTCCCTTCCGGAAAAATAATCAACCAAATGGGAGAAATATTTTTTAAAAGAGTGAGGATCAATTGCACAGCTTCATTTTTTTTACTTTTACGATCTATAGGAATGGCGCCCAAACAATGTTGACTAAAAAAAGTAAAGAGGGGATTTGAAAAAAAATAATCCTTAGCCGCAGCAATATAAAGATGCAGCCAATATTTTTGAGGAATGGCGGCAGCAATTGAAACCGCATCTAAATGACTGGCATGATTTGAGATCACAAGCAGACGAGGATTTGATTTAAAAACCTCTTCAAAACTGCCTTTCACTTTGAGGCGAATGTAAAACCTAAAAATAATTTGTTTTAAAAGATTGGCCCACAAAAATCTAAAAAAAATACTCACAAAATCAATGTGTCTTGTAAACAGCGGGAGATGTTTTAAATAACCAGGGAGCTTAGTCCATTGTTTGTTGTCGTAATTCCAAGGGTGCACAGGTGGAAGCTGTTTATTTGGATTTAATCTCTTAGGGTGAAATTTATTTTTAAGGTCTGTATTTACAGTCATTGGCAATTCTTTCTAACGGTACAAAGTATTTTGCAAGAACTGCATAATGTAATAATAAATCGGCGCTACAAAAATAAGGCGGTCCATGCGGTGTAAAAAATCACCTCGTCCCAAAATAAAAGCTCCCATGATTCTCACGCCTAAATCGCGTCTGACAACGCTCATCACAAGATCCCCCACAACGCCTCCTAGAGAAGCAATCAATCCAGAAACTAACCAGTATTTTTCGGATCCATCTGGGAGCAAGTGACGCATTAAAAATGCTAAAATCAAAGTGGTGGTGATCGCCATCAAGGTGCTGAGGTAAGTTCTTTTAGGATTTAATTTGGGCAGAAATTTTTTAGTTCCCACACTCTTGCTGATGGCTAAGTTAGTATTATCACAAAACTCTGTCAGGATGAGAAGGTACATCATTTGGTAAAGGCCGTTTTCGAACTTCATGATCAGACCCAGATGCATAAAAGACCAACCCAAAAAAATAAAACTCAACATCGTGAGAGCTATGTATTGGATCATATTTTTATAAGCATGAAAAAATAAAGGTATCAAACAACTGATCCCCATCACGATCATGGGCATCACATTGTAGAGATCTTGGTTCTGGTGCTGAATCGAATAAGCAAGCCCTATGATCCCAGCATAGCAGGTAAGAACAAAGGCCGACTGATGATACATTCCTAAGATTTGAAAAAATATTTTTGCACCTAAAATGGCAATGCAAGTGAGAGCCACAAGCGGCCAAGGCTCTGGAGTGCCAAAGGCCCCAAATAAAAGCGGGGCCACCACGATCCAACTTTTAAGGCTGGCCCAGCTCACGATAAAATAATAATTTTTGCGTCTGAGTAAATAAACTATAAAAGCACTTACGAATAAGAGCGAGAGCACGATCATTGCTGTTTCACGATAAATAGGACTGTTCCAAGCGGCCATGAATTAGTTTTCTCCTCTGTTCAGATAATTAAATTATAAATTAATAATTTAATTAAAATATTTAAAAGCATTAAAGCTTAAATAGGATCACAGTGAATTTATAAAAAAGGTTTTATGACTTTAAAAAATTAAGAAAATTTAAATATCCAAATTATGTTCTTTAACTTTTTTGTAATAACTGGATCTAGAAATTTGTAAAATACTGCAAATTTCGTCGATTTCCTTATATTGTTTAAAGGTCTCAATGAAAATCATTTTTTCGTATTCTGCCATTAAAACATTGAGCCCTTTTTTAAAATCGAGGCCTGATGTCTCCTCTTTATTTGTAATATGGCTGGCTTTATGAGGGTTTAAGAAAAACCTCACGTCCTCAGCGCGAATAATAGGAAGAGGGGCAGAGAGGCTGATTTGCTCGCAAATACGCTTGAGTTCGCGCACATTGCCCGGCCAGTTGTAGGTTTTAAGCTCTTTAATGGCCTCTTCGGAGAGCTGTTTGTTTCGGCGGGGGCGGTCCTGAGAAATAAAATATCGGGCTAATTCTGTGATATCATCTTTGCGCTCTCTTAAGGGCGGAAGTGTTAACTTTTTACCAGAAATTCTCCACATTAAGTCTTCTCTAAAAAGTCCTGCATTCACCAGTTCTTGCAAGTTTTGATTGGTGGCAATGATCACTCTTGTTTTGATCATCATAGGCTCTTTAGAACCCACTCGGCGGATCTCTCCTGTTTCGAGAAATCTCAAAAGTTTAACTTGTTGACTCAAAGGCATGGCTTCAATTTCATCTAAAAACAAATCTCCACCGTGAGCCGCTTCTGCTAACCCAATTTTATTTTGATCAGCTCCTGTAAAAGCACCCTTCACATGACCAAAGAGTTCTGATTCAAAAAGGGTTTCAGGAATGCTCGCAATATTGACTTGAACAAAGGGGCCGATGTTTTCTTGAAGATGTAAAATTTTAGAAACCACCTCTTTGCCAGTTCCAGATTCTCCCTCAATAAGGATGGGGCCTGGCTCACCACGAATGGCGGCGATTTCTTCTTTAATTTTTTGCGCCATATAGCTTTCGCCAATAAAACGTGGCATGCCGATAGCGGCCTTGCTGTCTAAATTGCGAATGATCCAAAGGGCTTCAATTTTATCTAAAATATTGCGAACTTCTTCTTCTAAGAGAGGTTTTGCTAAAAAGCGACGGGCGCCGTTGCCAAGGCACTGTTCCATCAACTCCAGGCTTAAATCGCCAGACATCCCTATAATCTCTAAATGGGGATGATTTTCAGA
>JBIIER010000029.1:0-19032 GCA_044237745.1 Pseudobdellovibrionaceae bacterium | reverse complement strand
TTTTAGTTTTACCAGTCAATAAAGCCAAACGCAGCCCCGCGGGAGCTAAAAACTTTTGCGCATTTTTAAAATGCTGTTCAGCTAAAATCTCTGTAGGCACCATGAGAGTGGATTGAAAGCCACTTTCAGCAGCTAGAATCGTAGCTAAAAAAGCGACCATGGTTTTGCCGCAACCCACATCCCCTTGCACCAAGCGATGCATTGGGTGTTCTTTTTCTAAATCTGTTTTAATTTCAGCAAAAACTTTTTGTTGAGCTTTGGTCAACTGAAAGGGCAAAGTTTTTAAAAAAGTTGATACCTTTTCTCCCTTGCTTCGCAACGGATGAGTGAGATCTTTTTGAAACCCCACTTTTTGGGTGGCGAGATAAAACTCCAACCAAAAAAACTCATCAAAAATGATTCGACGTTGATACATCGTTTTAAATTCTAAAATCTCTTTAAGATCTTCTTGCTGGGGATGATGAATTTTAAAAAGGGCTTCTCGGCGTGACATCAACTTATATTGATTGCGCAATGCCACCGGCAGTTTATCTAAAGATTTATCCACCCACTCCTCTTTATTTTTCATCATCTCACCCAGAGCGAGTTGAATCAGGCGATGAATTTTTACGGAACTCAATCCTTCGATCTCGGTATAAATCGGCAAAACCTCATTGCTAAGACTTGAGCCTTCATCGCCCATGTCATCTTCCGATCCATAACTCGACCTTGATCCAGATGAGTCCGTGGGAGGAGAGACTTCTTTGAGTTCTGGATGAAAGAATTCTTTACGGCCTTTGTATTCTCCCACCTTGCCTTTAACAATGACTCTTTGTCCTTGTTGGAGTCTTTCAAAATAGCCTTTATAAGGAGCTTTAAAAAACTTGCACGAGATTCTCCCTGAAGAATCTCCCACAATGACTTCATGAATTTTTTTATGACCCACACCAGGGAGAGTAAAAGATCTGACTGCTAAAATTTGCGCGGCTACTTGTACGATTTCATGGGTTTGGATTTCAGAAATTTGCGCCAACGACTTATGAAACTCATAAGTGCGCGGAAAAAACTCCACTAAATCTAAAATGGTTTTGATTCCATGCCGAGCAAAAAGCGAACCTAATTTGGGGCCCACGCCTTTAAGATATTGAATGTCGGTTTCCCATTTTAAAAACATTTCTCAGCATTCCTTTTTTAAAAAAAATCAAGAACTCATTGATTAAAAAATTCCAAAAATTCTTTTTTATCAAACAATAATAATTTGCATCATATTTTGAGGTCGGGTTTTATCAAAAAAACTAAAATTCATTTCTGAACTCCTCTCCCCTCATGGCAAGATGATGCTTATATGGAAACACAGCGCACCTTTCGAGTCAAAATATCTACTCTTCTCCCACAAAAACCCGTGAGTTTTGATCTTTATGTTGAAATCAAAAAAGAACTCAAACTTTATCTCAGAGCGGGAGAAACTCTGAGCGCAGAAAAAATCTTTTCGCTTTCACTTAAAGACACTGGCGCTAACTTTTTAGTCCTTGAACAAGATCGTGCTGCTTACCGTGCTTATATCAAAGAAGCCATCAATGCAGCAGAAGTTTCTGAAATTGAAAAAGCTCGCATCCTTAAAGAATCCTCTATGAGTATTTTAGAAGATATTTTTGAGCACCCCGATGTGAACCAATGCTTTGAAAATTCTAAGCCAGTAATTTATGATTTTATTTCTCTCATCGATGCCGCTCCAGAATCCCTTAGTTATATGATCGGTCTCTCGGGCCATGATTTTTACACTTACAATCACTCTCTTGATGTGAGTATCTACTCTTTAGGTCTTGGCACAGTGCTTGGCATGAATAAAGAAGAACTCGCTGATTTAGGAATGGCCGCGCTCTTTCATGATGTGGGTAAAAGACAAGTTCCCCTCGATATTCTTTGCAAAAAAGGAGCTCTCTCCGACAGAGAGTGGGCCATTATGCAAAAGCATCCTCAATTTGGTCTGATGATTCTCAATGACAACCCAGATATTTCTGACGGAGTTAAAGCCGCTTGTTTTGAACATCACGAGAGCTTTATGGGCAATGGTTATCCTCAACAACTCACAGGCCCAGAGATTCATCCGTATGCCTGTATCGTGGCCCTCACCGACACCTATGATGCCATGACCACTCAGCGCTCTTACAATGTGCCACTTGCGCCGATTGAAGCCGTGAACATGATTAAGGATAAGCTTTATGCTCGTTATCATCCAGAAATGATCAAGGCTTTTTCATCGGTGCTATTTAATTTAAATCTCTAAATTATTTTGCAGCTTTTAATAAAAGTTTATATCCGCCGGCAAAATTGCTGGCTTTGGTAAAACCTAAATTACGAAGCATTAAGGTAATCCAAGCCGAACGCACCCCTTGATTACTCAAGACATAAATTTTTTGATCTTTACGAATTCCTACTGAAACCAATCTTTTTTCAATCGAGCTATTCACATGCCCTTGCTCATCAAAAAATTCCACCCAAGGCACATTAATGGTGTCAAAATTGATTTTTGTAGGCTCCGGAGGATTTGCCGCATTCACTCCTGCTTCAGTCAGTGGAACATTTGAGAATTTATTCAAAGAATTTTTATCAAGATATTCTTTTTCGCTTCTCACATCTATCAAAATCACGGCATCAGTCTCTGTTTTTGCAATCTTTGCATCTTGCAAAAGAGCTTCTTGGCTGACTAAGAGATCTGTTTGCAACTCTGGCATCCAGTACTCTTTATTTTTAACTGGCTCCATTTCTCCTTGAACCATTTTGCCATGAAAAAAATCAAGTTGTGACCAAGTCACATTTTTAACACCCAAATATCTGAGCATCCAAGCCACACGTCCCTCTGAGGCTCTTGAGTGCATTTGTTTTGAATCAGGAGATTCGTCACTCAGAATGCCTTTTCCTAACACAATCACCGGTGTGTCTGGATCAATTCCATAAAGTGCTAAACGACGAGCCATTGCCACCGCATCTGGCAATAACAAGCCACGGTAAGGTTCATCCGCTTGAGCAAAATCTTGCCATTGAATGTTCACACTGCCTTGTAAATGGCCAAGGCCATATTCAAAAGCGGTGCGCGCATCTACAAAAACGGTGTTTTCTGGAATTTTTTTAAGATCAAAAGTCCCCTGATAATGACTTGCAATCGCCGCCGAAGATTCTTCGCGAACCTGAGTGGGATCCTGTGGGAGAAAAGGGTTTTTACTGAGCATCGCACAACCTGAAGTCAAAATCGAAACTCCAAGAGCTGCACAAACAAAAAATACTAGACGAGAAATAAAACGAGCCGATAAATTAAGGGCGTGTTTATTGATTAAGCGTTTCATAACAGAATTCCTTTTCGAAATGTTTCACTTATTTGAGTTCATTTTAATTTTTTTTATAACAACAGTTAAGATCTTAATTTTTTTATTTTAAAAAATATTAAAACCTTAACTGCTCGCAGCTTCCTACTTAATTTTCATTGTTGGAAAGAGAATAATATCTCTAATGCTATGACGATCCGTTAAAATCATCACAATACGCTCCACACCTAATCCCACGCCGCCAGTTGGTGGCATGCCCGTATCAATGGCATGGCAAAAGTCTTCATCCATTGGCTGAGCTTCTTCGTCTACCAGACGTTTGCTCTCTTGCTCTTTAAGTCTCTCGTACTGATCTTCTGGATCATTTAATTCAGAATAAGAGTTGCCGATTTCCATACAAGCTGCAAAAGGTTCAAATCTTTCAACAAGTCCTGCGTGCACACGATGTTTTTTAGTCAATGGAGAAATCTCTTTTGGATGATCCATCACAAAAGTCGGTTGCCATAAATGCTTTTCAACTGTGAGTTCAAAAAGTTCCATAATCATCTCACCACGAGATGCTGGTTTTTCTTTAGTTGAACCATGTTTTTTAATTTCAGCAAAAAGATCCGCCTCGCTGATTTTTTCAGGATCTACATTGGCGTACTCACGAACACCATCATAAACTGTGAGACGTCTCCAAGGAGCGGTAAAATCAATTTCTTTACCTTGATACATCACTTTTGTGCTGCCAGTAACTTCTTTAGCCAAATGGCAAACAAGCTCTTCAAATTGATTCATTTGATAGTTGTAATCTGTGTAAGCTTCATACCACTCAAGCATGGTAAATTCAGGATTGTGAGAGCGGTCGATCCCTTCATTTCTAAAGTTCTTGCCCACTTCATAAACTTTTTCAAAACCGCCCACGAGAAGTCTTTTTAAATAAAGCTCTGGAGAGATTTTCATGTAAAGCTTCATATCTAAAGCTCTGTGATGAGTCGAAAATGGATGCGCCGAAGCTCCTCCGTAAATCGGTTGAAGCACAGGAGTTTCAACTTCTAAAAAGCCACGAGCATCTAAAAAGTTTCTGATTAATTTAATGATTTTAGAACGCTTTTCAAAAACCTGACGAGATTCTAAATCAGTGATTAAATCTAAATGACGATGACGATACTTAATTTCGATATCTGCAATACCATGAAATTTTTCAGGAAGCGGCTCTAAAGTTTTGCACAAAACTTGAAAGCTTTGGCAATGCAAAGACAACTCACCTTTTTTAGTTTTAAATACATAACCCTCAACGCCAACGATATCACCCAAATCAATGAGTTCAAAAGCCTCGCGGTCTTGTTCTTTAAGATCTTCAAGTTTTAAATAAACTTGAATATTGCCTTTTTGATCTTGGATATTAAAAAAGGCTGCTTTTCCCATAGGTCTTTTGGTCATTAAACGACCTGCAAGACGGTACTTCACGTCAACAAGTGATTCCCCTTCTTTGATTTGATCAGCGTACTTTGCAATAACTTCTGCCGTGTGGCCTGTGCGATCAAATGTATATGGAAAAGGATTGATCCCCTTCTCTTTCATAGCATGAAGCTTTTTGCGTTTCTCGGCTCTTAAGGGGTTTTCATTGTGTGGGGTCGTGATGTTATCACTCATCTTGTTTAGTCCTTTCCTACAAAAATTTTCATCATTCTATTTAATCTCTCTAAAGCTTGGGGCCTTGCAATCTGCAAAACATTTGTTTGCGCCACTCCGCCAAAGGCATGACCTTGGGCGATGTTTTTCCAAAGTTGTGGGTCCCATTCAGAACTCTCCGTTGGTGTGCCTTCTGTTTGAGAATTTTCATTTAAAGAAACCACCAACAAACGCTTACCACTAAATGCCTCCTGAAGCAGGCTTTTAATTATTTTATGTGTAGCAGCTTGATTTTTATGAAGGGTGATTTGAATCACATGAGCCCCGAGCTGTGCAGCTGCATGAACTTTTTTTTGCAATTCAAAAACGGAGTCCACTAAATTTTGCGCAGAATCTATTGCGCTTTCTTCAAGTGAAAGCCAAACCACCAGACCCATTTTTTTACATTCACTGATCAAGCTTGAAACCGCAAAGGCTTCTTCTTGCAAAACTTGTTGATTTAAGGCGATTCCCACACAACCCAACTGAAGGGCATCTTGAACCCAACTGAGATCTGCAGAATCTGCCTTTAAAATCAGCGGAAGATCTCCCGCATAATCACGTCCACAAACTTCGATCATTCCTTTGCTGGCAATATAGGCACTGCATCCGCTTTCAGCAGCGAGTCCCATTTGATAAGTTGGGTCATAAGCATCGGGATTTTGCGCCAGAGGGCTCTCTTTGCTAGTTCCTTGAGCAAATTCTGTGAACCAATCATTAAGTGTGGGGATGGCTTGATAGGCTTCGAGAGCTACCAGCTTACCTGAACCCTTGAGGGGGCCATGATTGAGTATTTGCGCTAAATGATTGAGGACTCCTGGGTTTTCTGATCCAAACCAGTTTAAAATTTCCCGAATTCGTGGGGTCACGTTTTTATCCTTTTTTTGAAAAAAACCACAGTAAAAGCAAGAATCTTTGAAATCAAGCGATCTTTTGTGATATAAGGCCTCTTTCTCAATGCAAAAAAGTCAAAATAACCCTTTTTCAAACCCTAAAGGTTTCAAAATAAAAGGCTCAATATGAAAATGGAAGAAGTTCTCATTCAGATCGAAAGCACTCCAAATCCTGCAACGATGATGTTTAAAGTGAATAAAACTATCACTGAGACCTCGCTTGATTGCCAAAACTCTGACGAAGCAGATGCTTCTCCCTTGGCCTCTAAAATTTTTGGTTTCCCATGGGCGAGCGGTGTTTTTATTGGCCCTAATTTTATTACTGTTACAAAACAAGAGTGGGTAGATTGGGAAGTTTTAGGAGAGCCTTTAGCCGGTTTGATTAAAGAGCATATCGAGAGCGATCTTCCGATTATTCTTAATTTAGAAAAAAATCTTGAGAGCGAAAACGACACTGATGAAGTGAAACTCATCAAAAAAATCCTCGATCAAGAGATCCGCCCGCAAGTGGCTCTTGATGGGGGCGACATTGCCTTTGTAAAATACACAGACAACACGCTTTTTGTGCACATGAAGGGCGCTTGCTCTGGTTGCCCGAGTTCTTCTGCCACTTTAAAATTTGGGATTGAAGCCCGCCTTAAAGAATCTCTCCCAAATCTTATCGAAGTGGTTGCGATTTAATTTTTTAGTTTAAGACATAAGAGTTTTTTAGAAGAAGGACCTGTTTGGGTCCTTTTTTTATTTTTAAATCCGTGAGTCAAGGACGGCGCTCTTGGTTTTTTTTAATTTATTCAAAAAAGCTCAGACAAGCGGTACTCGCCTCCTTGCATTTGCTGAAAGTTAAAACTTTCAGCGCAAGTTCGGCTCCGTTCCGAACTCGTTTTTTAAATAAATTAAAAAAAACCAGACCGCCTCATTTGTAGGATTCAAAATTTAAAAAGGATTTGTCATTGGGTGGTTGTTGAGCTTGAAAACCACGTTGCACTTTGGCAAGAACCATCCACTTCTTTCGGTGTTTAAACTCAGTGGTTAAAACATTTCACTCTTCCTCAAACCACAAAAAATTAAAATTCATATCCAAATAACCCATACACTAAAAACTAAAAACGCCCCAAGAGAACCCTCGCACTCAAATAAAATTAAAGAGTCATTCATAATTTCAAAAAAATTTGTTGAGCTGTTAAGGAGGGAGCTGGGGGGATCTTTTTTCTTTCAAAAACGAGTTCGGAGCGCAGACGAAGCCAAAGGCGAGGCGCGCACCGTATGTCTGAGCTTTTTGAAAGAGAAAAATCCCCCCAGCTCCCGGCTTCGGCAGCACAGTCTCAAACAAATTTTTAATAAATTATAAAAGACTACTTAACCAGCCTCAGGTGTGAGCGTCTCTTCTTGACAGAGAGCTCGTTGATTTCCTTCTCAAGCTCCTGCATGCATTTCTGTAATTTTTTAAAAGACTCGTTCATCATTTCAAAGGCCACTTGAGCCCGGCGCAGTCGCCCCTCTTCGGTATCCGGCGAACCACATTTATCCATCTCTTCCTTGAGTTGTTCTTGCAGATGCACAAGATGAGGTCTCTCTACAAGAATGGCATCAATCTCCTTTTGGAGTTTGAGGATGTGCTCATTTAAATTTTTGTTCGGATCATTTAAATCGCCCATACATTTATAATATCATAGAAATGGCTCCAGTAGGGCTTTTTAAGATATTTTAGAATAACACCTCTTTTGCGCTCAATAGAAGAAATAAAAAAGAATTCACCTCTTAATTCTCAAATTGAGGTGTTTCAAAAAGAGACAAAATCACCAACTAAAAATATTATGTTCCCTTTTTGTTTAAAAATTAATTTAGCAAAGTTAAAACTCAAAACTTCTCTAAAATTTCCTATTTTTTTAATCCCCTAAAAGTTAAAATAAGTTATGAAAGACATCACCCCTTCAAAAGAACCTCAAATTCCGCGCAGAGAATTCTTCACTAAGCTCTTTCAATGGGCTGTGGGTTTGGTTGTGTTTTTTAAAAAAAACTTCTCCCTCGCAGGGATCACAAATTTCACTCTCTCTGGAACCTCCTCTGGTTTTGTCAATGGCACCAATTTAAATTTTGCCAATGTCTCTGATCCCTACTCAGGCAATGTCGTCTTACTTCTCTATGCAGATTCATTCACGGATCAAAAGGGCAAAAGCATCACTAATTCTGGAACCGTCTCTTTGAATTCAAGTGTTAAAAAATACGGTACCAGCAGTTTTTATTTTGCGGGCAATAATTATGTTTACGCTACTTCAACGAGTACGGATTTTAATTATGGCGCCGGTAATTTTACGATTGAATTTATGGTTTATCCTCTAAGCGGACCGGTCTCTTCTTATAATCCCACTTTTTTTACAAATCATGGAGATGGAGATTGGAACTCCAGTGGAACAGGCATTCGCATTCATCATCAGTACACCATTTTTGGTGGATCCTTTCCGTGGATCACTCACTCCCCAGCCATTCAAAACAATGTGTGGACTCACTATGCCTTGGTGAGAAACGGCAACACCCTCACCGTTTTTATAAACGGACAAGCTGCTGGCAATTGTACGGCCTCAGGAAATTTAGGAGCCGATGCAGATCGCATCGCTTTAGCTACTTCCGATGGGGTGACTTCTGGCGGGAGAGAATTTTTAAATGGTTATATTGACAACGTGAGAATCACTAAAGGGATTGCTCGTTACACAGCGAGCTTTACGATTGGCGGATAATTTTTTACTCAATCTCAATTTATCAAATTAATTCATTCAAAAAATAAACTGCAAAAAATTCTCATTTTTTTAACTGGCTTATTTCTAAACCAGTTAAAAATATTAACATAAAAAAACTTTTATCGAAGGATTTTACTGAATGCTCAGTGATTTTTCATAAAGCGATTTATGATCACTGCTTAAATCCATCAATTTAAAGTTCATCACTTTATTTTGAACTTCAGATTCAATCAGAGTGTAGTTATACAAACCAGAGTGACCTAAAATTTGACGTGGGTTTTTAAAAACCTCCCAGCCCTTATCAGTCACTGTAGAATGCATTGGGCTCGAAGTGATTTCATAAGTTGGATAATCTAAAACTGCTTTTTCGATTTCCATCACTTCGCTCAAGTGACGATCTCCAGAAACAAACACCACATGAGATTTAGTTGTTTTTAATTTATCAGTAAAGCTCTTAAAGCTCGCAGGGTGACTTCCCTCGTAGGATTCAAAAATATGGTAAGCACCAAAAAATTGATCTCCAGAAATTAACCAAGTCGGTTGATCATCTTTATCTAAATTTTGATAAAGCCAAGCTTCGCCTTCAGCTCCAAAATGAGTTTCATCAGCGGCAATGTCTTCTAAGACAGGTGCCTTAGTGTAATTCTTAAGAGCGTCGCCAAGTTTATCCCAAGCCGCAGTTGGTTTATTTACAGAGCGGAAGTAACGAGCATCCATCAAAATAAATTTTTGACCCGCAAACACAAATTGAGAACTCACACCAGGGCCGTTTTCAAAAACATTCGGGATGTTTTCTTGAGCGTAAAAATCTTTAAAAGTTTGTAAAGATTTATCTCTTAACGGAAAGGTTCTTGTTCCATCATTGAGACCAAAATCATGATCGTCCCAAACAGAAATAAACGGAGTCAAACGATGCATTTTAAAAATATTCAAAGTTTGACGAGTGTCAACGTGACGTTGCCAAAGGATTTCTTCAGTCATTGGATTGATCACTTGGCCATTTTTTTTGTCGGCATAAACATTATCACCGATTGCAAAAATCACTGGCAATTGAGTGTCGTTAAGTTCTTGCCAGATTTTATCTACTTCTTCTGATTTAAAATTATCATCAGAGCATGAAATCACCGCGAACTTCATTTTTTGATCAGTTTCATCAAGTGTGCTGATTTCTCTCTCATCAATGAGATGCCCATCTTCATCCGCAATCACTAATTCATAAGTGGTTTTATTTTTGAGGTTATCAAAATAGACCTGGATATTTTTAAACTCTGAGAATTCTCTTTGTGCTACTTTTCTTTTGCTCGGCTGAAACACTTGCTGAAGTGCACGGTCATAAAGATAAATATGAAGAAGACTTTGAGCCTTACCCACTGTCATCACAACTTGAGTCGCTGTTGAAGAAGTCGCTCCCTGCATTACAGGAACTCTAGCTTTAAAATCTTGAGTTTTTAATTTACTGTTATCTAAAAACCAGCAGTAGACTTCAACATTCTCTTTTGCGCAAAGATCTTGCCACTGATCTTTACTTTTTAAGAGAGAGGGGCTAGATTGACTCGCTAACGGAGCTTCATCGGGTTTAGAACTTACACTTTGACAGGCCACAATCGAAATCATCGAAAGGCAGATCAGTAACAACTTCATTGGCTAACATCCTTGTTAGGGTTAATAAAATTTGACTCACTCTTTTTTAAAAATTCCTAAAAAGGATTTCATAGACACCATAAAATGACAACGAGTTTCAAGAGAGAGTTCTCAACTCTCTTTTATGTTATTTCATGAATGAATTCTTCAACGCACCACCTAAAAAACAACGCCTACGCAAAGGGTCTCAATTTTTAGAATCTTTATTCTTGCAAATTGAAAATTTTTTTTGTCTATATGGCCCCTCTCAAAAAACCAAAAGAGGATTCATGTTTTTAGATCGTTTCCAAAGTATTATTTCAAAATTCAATTTTAACTCTCTTAAAACTGTCCTTTTTATTTTATTGATCTCCACCGCGGGTTTATTTTCTCTTCCCACTCAAGCTATTTCTTTAGGTTTTGGCTTTCCAGTTAATTCCGAAGCTGATTTTAATGGCTACATCGTAAAGCTCAAACCTACAGAGAATGGTTTTAAAACTTTTGCAGACCCTCAATCAATTCTCATGTCTGTTCCCTCTGTGAATGAGGTGGTTTCGACTCAATTTGGTTTATTTGCTCATGTAAGCACTCAACAAGGCGTGACTCAGTTAAAGACTCAACTTCAGAGCACAGCCAATTTTGAAGTGGATTATGTTGAGCGAAATTACAGAATCCATATCCAATCTAAAAAAACTTCTCCCCCTAAAAAAACTTTAAAAGATGTTGCCACTGAGTTTTTAAAACTCGATCGTCTTTTTGAAAAACAATGGGCATTGCACAACACAGGTTTTAATGGCACCCGCAAAGCTAATTTTGGCGGCAATGGCTCTGTAGGCTCTGGCAAAATCGGAGCTGACATCAATGCCCTCAACGCCTGGAAGTTGACTAAGGGCGATTCTACGAACCCGATTAAAATTGCCGTGATTGATACGGGCATTGATTACAATCATCCCGAGTTAAAAACTCAAATGGATGTGAACGAAAAAGAACTTCACGGCCAAAAAGGCGTTGATGATGATGGCAATGGTTTTGTGGATGATATTTACGGTTATGATTTTGCCTACAATGATGGTGACCCATACGATGGTGATGGTCACGGCACTCATTGCGCGGGTGTGATTGGGGCCGCTCATAATGATAAAGGCATGATGGGCGTAATGGCTCATGTAAAATTAGTGGCGATTAAATTTTTAGATGACGATGGCAATGGGGATGACCTGAATGCGATCAAGGCCATTGATTATGCCATTCAAAGAGGTGTGAAAGTGATTTCGAACTCTTGGGGTGGAGACCATAATTTACGAGCTATGGAAGAAGCGATTGATGCCGCCAACAGAGCCGGGATTGTTTTTGTGGTCGCAGCTGGTAATGAGGGTCGAGACAATGATAAAAATCCAACTTATCCTGCAAATTACCTCGTTCCTAATATTATTTCTGTGGGAGCCCATGATTCTTATGGAGATCTTTCGGAGTTTTCTAACTACGGCAAAAACACAGTGCATGTTTTAGCTCCCGGAACTGATATAGTTTCAACTTTTATTGGCGATAGCTACGAGAGTTTATCCGGAACGTCTATGGCCACTCCACAAGTTTCAGGCATTGTGGGCTTGCTGCTCACTTTAGAACCGAACCTTACTCCAGAGCAAGTGCGCGAGCGATTGATGACAACATCAATGCACGATATTGATGACAATCATTATTTTTCAAATTCTGGGGGCCGAGTGGATGCGTTTAGAGCGCTCTTGAATTTGCGAAAATAATTTTAAAGTTTTATTATTGCATCCCTAAACCTTCAGCCCTCATAATTACACAATATAATTATTTAAATGAGGGCTTTGAATGGATTCAAAAGAAACTCCCAATCATAAATTCAGTCAAAAAATATTTTCTCGTCGCTCTTTTTTTAAATTATTAAGCCTCCTTGCTACGAATCAGTTTATTCAATCACTTCTCTCATTTAAAGCTAAGGCTGGCGGTTTTATTCCCTTTTCTTTTTATAAAAAAAAATCCACTGCAGGAACCACTTACGTTGAGGATGTTTTCTCTACTTTCATTTACTCAGGCACAGGGGCCTCGCAAACAATCTCAAATGGCTTAGACCTCTCCGGCAAAGGCGGCATGATTTGGATTAAAAACCGAAATGCCACAAGCAATCACATGATCTTTGACAGCTCTCGCAGTAATTTTGGTTCTTACCTTTCCTCAAATCTTCAAACGGCGCAAACAGGTAACATTGCTATTTCTGGTGTCAGCTCATCGGGCTTTACCCTCACTGCAGGAGATGCTTCAACAAATGCCACGAGCAATAATTATGTTGCATGGAGCTTTAGAAAGGCGACTAAATTTTTTGATATTCAAACTTATGCTGGAGATGGAACGACTAATAGAATCCTCACCCATAATTTAGGTGTCGCTCCTGGAATGATTATTATTAAAACAACAAGCAGCAGTCAAAGTTGGATCACTTATCATGTGGGGATCGCTGGCAATACTTATTATGATTATATCAACGACAACGATGTTTTTTATAATAGCGGATCCACCATTTGGACCAACACCAGCACCACATTTAGAATTCCAAACGAAATGTCTTACAATACCAATGGGGTGAGTTATGTTGTTTATCTTTTTGCTCACGACACCGCCACAGATGGGATGATTCAATGTGGAAGCTACACTGGCAATAGCTCCACAAACACACCAATTAATCTTGGCTGGGAACCGCAATTTGTGATGATCAAAAAAGCCCTAGACCCTGCAGCAAATGGAGCTTCACCTTGGTTGATGATTGATCACATGCGTGGCTTTGGTCCAACCTATGACAACGCTTTAAGTCCTTACACGGTGAACGCAGAAGCTGGGGATGTGTCTATTGCTTCAGGAGTAGTTTTAACACCAACGGGCTTTCAATTACTCAATGCCAATGGCGCCATGAATATTAATACAGACACCTATGTATATATGGCCATTCGTAGACCCAACAAACCTCCCACGAGTGCTTCACAAGTTTTTTATGTGTCAGCACCAGCTGGTGGTCAATCCACTGAGCCAGCTCCCTTTCCTGTGGATTTAGCGATCACATTTGATCGCACCAGTGGATATCCAACTTTTAATTCTTTTTTTGATCGCTTGAGAGGAAATTGCAATTACTTAACACCTAACAGTAATAATGCTTTAGAAACAAACAATGGTAATGGAGTTTTTTTTAATACGATTCAAAACGGATACACAACAGGCAGTTGGTTTACACTAGGATCAGTCCGTTACTCTTTTAAAAGGGCCCCAGGATTTTTTGATACCGTTTGCTACACCGGTGATGGTGTAGATGCTGTGGGTGGACGCTCTATAAAACATAACCTCGGAGTAAAACCTGAACTCATATTTTTTAAAAGTCGCGCAGGCGGTGATGGAACTGTTTATTGGCGCGTTTGGTACAAAGCCTTTCCAGGAGCCACTGCAGAATATGGACGAATGTGGATTGGTTTAAGTTCGGCAGCATCGCTCTCTGAAAACATCACCACAGTGACTCATTCTCAAATTACATTTAATAATTGGTACAGCAATTCTTCTGGCACCACTTTTGTGGCTCATATTTTTGCAAGTGTTGCTGGGATTTCAAAAATTGGAACTTACACAGGCTCTGCTTCAGCCAGTGTGGCCGTTGATTGCGGCTTTACAGGAACTGCTCGATTCGTGATTATTAAAAGAACTGATGCTTCTGGCGATTGGTATGTGGTCGATTCTGTTCGCGGCAGTAGTTATTATGTTTTATTAAACTCAGCTACAACAGAAGTGAACACTTCGGTTTTAACTTTTACAACCGGTGGCTTTACCACTACAGGTCCGGGCACTGTGACAAATGCGACAGGGACTGCTAAGTATTTGTATTATGCGATCGCTTAATTTTAGGACGCTTGAAGATCATGTGAGGATAGATTCAAAAATTTTAGCTTATGATTGAGTCCCATAATAGTTAGTTCCATTTGAGCCGGTAAGGCCAGATCCTCCGTTTACAAAAGACATTCCAACTAATGCTTTGCCGGCTCTTCCACCTGGAAGATTAGCTGCTGTATAACTGCTACCAGAATTATATCCAGCACCGCCATTTTGACCAAGTCCTCCACCGCCTCCACTTGAAATTGAATTTCCGTTAACTGGGCTGGTTGAACAACTCGCTCCAGCCACACCGATATCACCGCCTCTACCTCCGTTGCCACCCCATGAGGTAGAGCCCGCTAATCCCGCAGATCCCCCAGTGTTTCCAACTGCATTTCCACCGGCAGAGCCATTTCCATAAAATGCACATCCTCCTCCACCAGCAGTTAAACTTCCATTTCCGCATCCAGGCACATTTGTTTGAGCAGGTTTACCCACTCCATAACCAGCGCCACCACCACCAGCATCAGCCCCGCCAGTATTCCAACCGCATCCAGCTCCGCCTCCTCCACCTATAATTCCACTATTCACAATTTGTAGATTACTTAAGGCTTGAATAGCATGACCACCGTTATTTGAACTTCCATTAGAACCCCCTTTGCCAACAATATAAGCTCCAGCATCATTCACAAATTTAAAACTCGTTCCCGGAGGCATCGTTAAATTTATAATTAAAGCTGCCGTTGTGGTGTTTGCAGAAATGATATTTCCAGTATTGGTGAGAGCGATAGAAGGACCTGTTGTAGAGTTCCAACCATAAGTTGTGCTTAACCAAGAATTCGTAATATTGATATTAGTTCCACCATTCAAAGTAAATTTAACCGAAGGCAATTTTTAAAAAAAACTAAATGGAATAAATCCTCCAGCTTGAGACAGAGGAGAATGTAAACTCAATAATAAAAATGCCGAGATGTTACCAAATAACGAAACAAATTCTCTTCTGTTATATTTTTTTTTAAAATCTCCTTGAGAAGGAAGTCTTGAATAATAATTTTCATCCACCCATAGCAACTTATCGGACTCATCAAATGCGGCAAGAAGATTTACATCTTCAGGTTTATAAGGCTGATTGAGACACAATAAAAAACAAGTTCGTTCTAGAGCATCCTTAACTGAATCCGCCCTGACTTTTAATTTAAAAAAACTATTGGGATCTTTTTCATTAAAAAAGGCCACAACATAAAAAATATGGCTCCACTTTGATTCTGGAAGTTCAAGTTCGAGAGACCATAATTTGTAGTGATTCTCATTATAGTGAGATTTTTCAAACTTCATGATGTTAACTCCAATTGATATCTCTTAATTTTAGGTTCTATTTTTTTATATTGAAAGCTAAAAATCGGACTTTATATCGGCGAATTAATTTGAAACAATTTAAAGTTAAATTTGGCATCAGCTTCGCAACAGTTCTTTTATAAGGGTTCTCTAAGAGCAGCAACTTAAAATACGCGACTTAAAAGCAATCAAAAACTCCTTGGAGCGTTGATCTTTTAGACAGTAGCGAGCAAAGGATGTCGATTGAGTTATCTGTGGGGTCAGATTCTAAAATTAAAGCGAGCATTTCAGCAAATCCTTAAGGCCTCTTGCCCGCAGATTTTATTCATTCTCTCAGCCCAATTAATCAGTGTTTCGACCCTCGCAGAAATCCCCGTAGAAATTAAACTCCACAAACAAAATTTTAAATTCACGCAAATATTTGACCACCTCCAAGAACAAGATAACAACAAAGAAGCCTCTCTTCAATCCAACGACCCCCATTCCACCCCTTTAATGATCAACCAAGTTTTTGTGGAGTACGAAAGAATCCTCAGTGAGTTTGGGATCCAAAAAGACTTAGCTCATTTTAAAAAAGAATTTAATTCTCACGTTAAACAGTACGAGAACGAATACCAACCCAAAATGTGGGACTACATCGAAAAAAATCTTAAAAAACATGAGGCTCAAAAAACCACTGAAGGCCCACTCACCGTTTATCGCGTTAAAAACGGCATCGCTTTTTATAAAGATCTCTTTGAATTCAAGGGTGTTGATGATCATCTTATCGAAGCTCTTGTGATGGCTCTGTTTAATAATAAAGAACGTGTCGAGAACACTTCGGATTTTTTAGAGCGAATGCTCTATAATTTACGCAACTCCGACAACCCTCAGTCATTTATATTTACTGAAAAAGACATGACCGAGAATGATTTTAAAACCATCGAGAAAATGGTTTATTTGCCAGAACTCAATCATCAAAAAGTGGGTTCTTATTGGGTCCTCGGGAGCGGCATTCCGTTTTATGTGCTCACAAATTTGATCGAAAAAGGTTCTCAACTTTTAAATCCTGATTTGCAAAAAAAATTTCATAAAACTTTACAATACCACGCCAACTTTAACATTCCAGTTAAGTATGAATACGTTTTTGGATCCTATGCTTTTTTTACTCCCGCCCGTAACATTGTGAGCTTTTCAAAATCCAGTCCTGATCAACTCAACACATACACGCATGAGGTTATGCACAGTCGCTTTCGTAAATTTACAAAAACACTTGATTCTTGGTGCGAGCAAAAGGGCTATAAGGTGCCGTTCCACATAGATGGCCCCAGCAGAGGAGAATACTCCGATAAACTAAAATTGCACGGTGGACTCTTTAATCTTTTAAACGAAATCAACTCTTGGAGATTGGGTGAGTCGTTTAGTTATGAAGCGAGCGACAAAAGAATTCTTTCGATCCTAAAACAGCACTATGGCAGTCAATCCGGCGAAGAAGCCATAGAGATTTTAGATAAAATATGGACCCCTGAAAAAATCGAAGGACAGTCGATTCCTCTCTTGATTTATCAAGAGATTAAAAAATTCAATCAAATGACTTTAAGTGAAATCTTTGAGATGGGCCTTGAAGGTCTCGCCGATAAAGACCTCACCAAAAAAATGAATTTTCTCATCCACTATGAATCCGGCAAGTTTAAGGACTCCGTTCTTGAAGATTACGCCGAGGCCTTGATTCGTTTGATGGCTAAAAAATCCACTGAAAAACTCGTGCTTAAAAAAATTGAAAAAATTAATAACGACATCCTCCCTCAACCAAAACCTAAAAGAGTGATCGGTGCTGGGTTTAAATCTTTTTTAACAAAATCTCCTAAAAATTTAGATTATGAGATTGAGCAACCCACCGAGCGTTTAATTAAAGATATCACCTCAGACATCCTCCACGAAAAATCAACCGAGAAAATAAAAACAAGTTTTCAATTATTTGAAATGATCCTTAATAAAGAACTCATTGAATCTCCTCTCTTTAAAGAAGACAACGAGCACAGAGTGCGTGAACCCATTGACTCACTTTGGATCAGCACTCTTGATCATGAAATCGCCACAAATTTTTTTGAAGGCACCCGAAACAATTCAATGATTCGCTTATTGCGTTTGGTTTCAGAGTATTTTCGCCCCGAGGAACTCCCTAAAACCTACGCTCAAACCCTCGCTTTTTTAAAAAAAGACACCTCTTATAAAAAATCAGCTCAATTGATCTTATCAATTAATTTTATCATTCCTGAAGAATCTAAAACTCAAAAAGAGAATCCAACTTTTTTATGGGGTCAAAAACTGATTCAAGATTTAGAACCTGATTTTAATGGTCTTTCTGCAAGTTTAAAAACAAACATGGCTTTACTGTATCAAGAAGTTTTAGCTTTGCGTATTTTACCTAAACCTAATTTTACCAAAAAACTCAACCGCCTCGAACTCAATCGCAATTACGATAAGCTTGATGAGTTTCAAAAACAAAGTCTTGAAATCGCGGGTCGCCAACTGTGGACTCTTGCGGGAGATCAGAATGCTCAAGTGAGAGCTGCGGCGATGTATGCCTTCAATTCAAACCCCTTGTTTTACACTCAAATTGAGGGGCGCATGGTGCAATCCTTGTTACATCCTGATTTGCATCCCGAATTAGACTGGCATGAAAATATAGAGTTTTTTATTAAAACTTATCCGCAACTCTTTGCTGAGGCTGTGCGCATTGATTCTTATCAAAAAAGAAACTCCGCCCGCAAAGAGGCCCTTATGGGTTTATCTTGCAAAACTATGTTTGATTAAATGTGATTTTATTTAATTTTTAAATCGTCTGCAAATAATTCTAAAACATCTGCAACTGGCATTTTGGCTACTTACAGATGTTTTGGATTTTGAGTTCAAAAGCACCCTTTTTATAAGATCTCATTTTGAATCTCAATCTCAATCTCAATCTCAAAATAGTGTCTCAAACTAAAACGAAACCACAAAATTTAAAAAATAATTTTAAAATTTTCGCAATCATCACTTAGGATTGAAGGAGTCGCCTTTTTTTGGACGTTTTTTCTTAAATAAGAGGATTGGGATATTGACTATGAGAAATCGTATAATTGGTTTATCTGCTGTAGTTATTGGTTTAACTGCTGTCTTTATAAATTATCAAAATTTTATCAGTCCAGCTCCCGAACAAAATACCGGATATTTAGAATCCACTCGGATGATCACATTAAATGATATCAAATTAAGTGATTCTCTTTTTAAAGATGCCATCGAAAATAAAGTTTGCGATGATGTGGGCATAGATCCAAATGGTAAACTCGTTGCTAATTTTCAGCCCTTAGCACAAGGGATTCCTAAGTGCGTAGCTCTTTTTAAAGAAAATCAGACTTTTAAAAGTGTTATTAGCTATAGTGCTTCAAAAAAATCAAATTTATTTTTAGCCAATAGCACGCAAACAAAATTTAAAGTTGTAATGAATCCCAATTTGGTGACTTTTGCAACGACATTAACTAAAGCTGCTTTAGAACCAAAACAAAACTTAAATAAAATTGCCGCCCTCAGAAAAGCCCTCGACTCATATTATTCTGGAAGCAATTCAAACTCAACTCTCCCGGTATTTGCCGA
>JBIIER010000012.1:0-91540 GCA_044237745.1 Pseudobdellovibrionaceae bacterium | reverse complement strand
CTTGTAGCTCCTGAAGATGAGCTACATTGGAGCGGAGAGTATGAAAAAGATCCTGATTTTTCCATTCATTCTCTTCTTCGTGAGGCGTTGTCCAAGAAGGGTCATTCCAAACATTCTCTCCCCATTGCTGGAAAGCTTTTTGCTCATGTTTTTCTCTAACTTCTGGAGTGTTCATAATTACCTCATTCATTTTGAATTAAATCTATTTTATTCCCACCACACAACTTAAATTATCTTACAAATGCATTCCCAATCTAAAGCGCTACTTTTTTGTAAAAAATTACTGATATTCACACCGAATGGACTGAATATCTGGAGTTCCAATCTGATCTCTCTCTGTATTTGTTGCTAAGTAAGTGGCCATGACACTTCCACCCTTATCATTATGCTTTAATCCCAATACATGGCCTAATTCATGAACTATTAAAGACGCCAAGTGAACTTCATGAGTGTCTGCTGGAGTGTCTAAGTAAAACTTAAAGTTCTTAGCATTAATTCTCATATCCGCTTCTTTAATTTGATCTCCTACCCAATAAATAGAGGTACGAGCTTGCTCAGAGGTCTTCTCAATCTCCCAAGTGTCCATCCAATAAATCATGTTCACACGATCTTGGCGCGGATTAATAGGCCCTGGAACACCAACATTCCCTAATTTAAAAACCGGTCTTCCTAATTTGTTTTCCCAAACTTTAAAAGCCAACTCAACTGCAGGTAAATACTCTTGAGGAAATGCCTGATGAATATGAATAGTCACAGGAAGATCTCCATTCCAAGAGACTCTTTCTCCATAGACATTTTGAACAAAGTTGCAATCCTCTTCTTTTTTATGTTGGCTATTACAACCGACTAAAAAAAGACTGGCAGATAAACCTGTCGCAATGATTATTTTGATATAAGAAAGGACATGCTTCCTTAGACTCATTTATTCAGCCTCCACAACTCTTCACAATTCATTAAGGCAAGATCAACGCCAAAAAAAAATCACTTTTAAAAGAGCCTAAAAATCCATGACCAAAAAAAAGAACTTACTTAAATAAAATCGATACATTCAGCTAAAGGGTTATAATTATAAAGATTCTTTAATTTTTATAATTTAACCTTTAAACTTTTTTTGCAGCCTTTGTTGTTGATGTTCTGTTCACACAGAATTTCTTTAGACAATGACTCAAAAATTAGACAGCCAACGCAACTGTCTATTATTTTATCTTAGTGGCCAAAAATAAAGAGTCAACTGGGTCCAGTTTGATACCAATCATAGGCTAGACTTGCATCTATATGAATTTACTAATGAATATAGAGTTAAAATTCTTGGTCTAGGCTTTGCAATAATTGATAATCGAAAGCGAAGTGACACCAAAAGGGCCTTCATCAAGGCTTTGCGACACTTCAAAAAATATCAGCTCCACCACTCATCGTGGATTCTCTGGAGCTATCATATCCCTTCAAACATCCCATCTCTTCTGGAGAGGAGAAGCCCCCTTCTCCCCCTCCAGCCTGCCTGTGAGCTGAATAAATTAGATAAGACTTTTTTTATAAACTTCGTTACGAATTATTTGGATCTCAGGAATGCCTAAATTATAGACTTTTCCGCACATCTGGCAGGTGATCTCTGTATTTTCACCTTTTTGAATCATATCATCTAAATCAGTTAATGGAAAAATCTCTAGAGCTCGAGCAATCCTCTCATGGTCGCACGGACAGAAATACTCTAAAAAGGGTTCATGAGGGATTTCAGTAAATGGCAATCCTTTTAAATAAGGTGCAATAAATTCTTCTGGTTTTAATCCATCTAAAATTAATTGAGAGATCTGATTTTTTTGATTCGAAAAATTTGCTTGAATCGTATCTACGATACTTTCTTCAACACCCGGCATAATTTCAATCGTAAAACCACCAGCGGCTCTCACCTTACCAAAAGTATCTAAATAAACCCCTAAAGATGTGACGCTGCGAATTTGTTGCGATTGGTGTAAATAAGAAGCAATGTCCTCACCAATTTCTCCAGAAACTAATTCAACAGTTCCTTGATGAGGTTGACGCTGAAAAGGTTGATTGCGAACAACAGTAATCACTCCTTTACCAATAGCGTCTTTAAGACTGAGTCCTTTATCGTAATTAGCAGGCTCATAATATGTGTGAGGAGTGTATCCACGAACTTTACCTTCATAACTAGCTTCAGCATAAATAGAACCCATAGGGCCATCGCCTTTAATATATATGCCTACATCTTGACCAGGTTTTAAGTTGCTCGACATCAAAATAGCTCCCACCATGGCTCTCCCAACGCCTACAGTTGGTAGTGGAGAGGTGTTCTGAAGATTCTGCATTTCTCTAACAACAGATGTCGCATCTACGGCCGCAACTCTCACAGAAAAATCATTCGTCACAAAACGATGAACTCGAGAAGTTTTTGTTTCACTCTTTTCAGAAACGCTATGATCAGACATGCAGGGCTCCTTATAAATACGACGAATCATTTTAACCAAGAAAAAGGGGTTTTACCATCTCGCTCTGCGAAGCTCAAGCCGTTAAAAAGGGCTTGAGTTTCTTAAAGAGTCGTCACAAGATTCGGGATATTATTTTGAAGACGAGGAGATTTTTCATGCAAGAATACCAATCCTTTATAAAATCTAAGGGCGAAGAGATTTTTAAGCGCGTAGATGGCCAATCCAAAGTCAATATATTCAATAAGGACTGGTGGTATGGAAACATCATGGAATGGTCCATGAAAAATGAACACTTCAAAACCCAGATGTTCCGTTTTGTTGACGTTCTCCCCTCTCTTCAAACTGGCCAAGATGTAGCCACTCATCTTAAAGAATATTTTTCAGAAAGTGGCGAAGAACTTCCCTCAATTTTTAACGTGGGTTTAGGCCTCGGCTCTTTAGCTCCAAGCTTAATGGCCTTAGCGATTAAAAAAAATGTCACGCAAATGGCTCAAATGTTTATTACAGGTGAAAATCCCGAAGAGGCTCTGCCTGTTCTTAAAAAATCTCGTAAAAATAAAATTTGCTTCACAGTAGATATTTTAGGCGAAGCGACCTTAAGCGAAAAAGAAGCCGCAGATTACCAAAGCCGCTATCTTGAACTCATTGAATGGCTCAGTAAAGACTCTAGTAAATGGGAGAATATTCCACAAATAGATCAAGATCACGAAGACTCACTTCCAAAAGTCAATGTCTCTGTAAAAGTTTCAGCTCTTTACTCTCAAATCAATGATAAAGCTTGGGATGAAACTAAAACTGTTCTTAAAGATCGCATTCGTCCGATTTTTCAATCAGCAATGGCAAAAGGTGTTTTTATTAATTTAGACATGGAACAATACTCCATGAAGCACCTTACTTTAGAAGTTTTTAAAGAACTCCTTATGGAACCAGAATTTCGCTCCTACAAACATTGGGGTATCGTGATTCAAGCTTATCTTCGTGACTCACTCGAAGACATCAAACAACTCACTCGTTTTGCCAATGAAAGAGGAGTTCCCTTTACCATTCGATTAGTCAAAGGTGCTTATTGGGATTATGAAACCATTGAAGCTGAACAACGTCGTTGGCCAATTCCAGTTTACACCGTGAAAGCAGAATCAGATGCTAATTACGAAAAATGCGCTCAGCATCTCTTAGAAAACTTTAAACACATTCGCGCAGCCTTTGCTTCTCACAATGTCAGAACTCTTGCTGCCTGCATGGTTCTTGCTGAACAACTGAAGGTTCCAAAAGCAGGTTTTGAAGTTCAAATGCTTTACGGAATGGCAGAGCCCATTAAAAAATCTGTGGTTGATATGGGTTATCGTGTGCGTGAATACGCTCCAGTTGGAGAACTTATTCCAGGAATGGCCTACCTTGTAAGAAGACTTTTAGAAAACACTTCTAATGAGTCCTTTCTTCGTTCTAAATTTGCAGAAAATGCCAGTGCAGATGTTCTTCTAAAAAATCCAGCTGAAGGACTTAACCCAACTTCTGGTGAACTCAAAATTGAAAATCGTTTTTACAATGAAGCTCTCAAAGATTTTGCAGAAGTTAACAATCGCCAAATGATGTTGATGTCTCTTCAAGAGGCACGCAAAGCTTTTGGAAAAACATATCCCCTTGTGATCAATGGAACCGAAGTCACTACAGATAAAATTATTGAAAGAGAAAACCCTGCAAATCCTTCTGAAATCGTAGGACGCATTTGTGCGGCCAACAAAGATCATGCAGAACTCGCCATGCAATCCGCTCATTCAAGTTTTGCGACTTGGAAAAAAACATCTCCAATCGTGAGAGCTCAGATGGTGGATAAATTAGCAGACCTGATGGTGCGCGATCGTTTTAAATTAATGGCGACGCAAATTCTTGAAGTGGGAAAGCCATGGGAAGAAGCTGATGGTGATGTTGCAGAAGCCATCGACTTTTGCCGTTACTATGCTCGCAATATGAGAGAACTCGCAAAACCACAAAGATTGGGACAAACGCCTGGTGAGATGAGTTTTTATGAATACCAAGCTCGTGGTGTGAGTGTGGTGATTGCTCCGTGGAATTTTCCTTTAGCAATTTTATGTGGCATGGTCACAGCGGCTCTAGTCACAGGTAATACAGTGATCATGAAACCTGCTGAACAAAGTTCCATTGTGGGTGCTGGTTTAATGAGTCTTCTTAAAGAAGCCGGATTCCCAGCAGGAGTTGTGCACTTTCTTCCTGGATATGGAGAAGAAGTGGGTGAGTATTTAGTGAACCACCCTCTGACAACGACTATTGCCTTCACTGGATCTAAAGCTGTTGGTTTGCATATTTTAAACAGAGCTAGTATTCGTCAAAAAGGTCAAAACTCACTCAAAAGATGCATCATCGAGATGGGCGGCAAAAATGCTGTCATCATTGATAACGATGCCGATCTTGATGAGGCCGTTGATGGAGTTCTTCATTCTGCATTTGGTTTTTCAGGACAAAAATGTTCTGCGGCCAGCCGCGTGATTGTCCTCAGTGAAGTCTACGAAAAGTTTTTAAATCGCATGATTGAAGCGGCAAAAAGTATTCGTGTTTTACCTGCAGAAAACCCAGCTTGTAATATGAGCACTGTGGTTGATAAAGATGCTAAAAATAAAATTTTAGGAATGATTGCTGCGGCTCAAAATAATGAACAAGCCGGCAAACTTGTTTACCAAGGTGAAATCCCTCTTGAAGCTGGTCATTTTGTGCCTCCAACAATTTTTGCTGATGTGGATCCGAATGCAGAAATTGCACAAGAAGAAATTTTTGGTCCAGTTCTCGCTGTGATCAAAGCAGATAATTTAGATCATGCTTTAAAAATTGCTAATAGCACTGAATATGCCCTCACAGGTGGTTTATTTTCTCGCAGCCCGGCTCATATCAATCGCATTAAAGAAGAGTTTGAGTGCGGCAACCTCTACATCAATAGAGGCATTACAGGAGCTATGGTTGATAGACATCCATTTGGTGGATTTAAAATGTCAGGCATTGGTTCAAAAACAGGTGGTCCAGATTATTTAAAACAATTTATGGAACCTCGAACGGTGACTGAAAATACTTTACGTAGAGGCTTCGCTCCGCAAGAGGAATCTGAGACTCAAGCCTAAGATAGCTCCCCAAAGAGCTCCAAAAATATGAGCTGAATAGGCCACTCCTGATAATAAATAATTGGGAGTGGCAATCCAAGCCGCAATATCTGGCAAAACACAAAATAAAAAAATGGTCGGCGTTGGTAAATAAATAAATCCAAAAAAGTTTTTAAAGGGCGATACAAAATAAAAAAATCTAATGCGTTCCCGCTGCTCAAAAAAAGCATAAAATCCAATAAGCGCACTCACTGAGCCACTGGCTCCAATAAGTGGAACAATATTATTTGAGTTTAATGTTAAATAAGATAAAGCCGCAATAAATCCTCCAGATAGAAAAATAAAAATTAAAATTTCTCCACCCAGTAAAACTTCAATGAATCCACCAAAAATTAAAAAGACAATCATATTGCCCATGAGATGAATAAAACTACCGTGCATAAATTGATAAGTAACCCATTGCCAAGCAGTGAGTTTAAAATGACTTAACCCGAAAACCACACTGGCTCTACGATTAGAATATTTAAAAAACTCAGACACGTCTTTTTTCCAATGAGAAATGGCAATCTTATCTCCAAAATAACTTTCGACCAAGGGTCCCTTCTCTAAAAAATTCTGATCCCTAAGAGCTTGATTAGCTAAAATTTGATATTTATTTTTTAATTCAGGATCTATGGCTTTTGACTCTTGAGCTTGGAATTGTTCATAGAGACGACCCGTTAGAGTTAAAAAATCTGGCTTTTCAATGATAATCTTCATTTTTGCTTCAAAAAAAGATTCTAATCCTAAGGTCATTAAAAAAAACAAAAGACAACAGACACAAATCGCCCAAGAAACTGGAGCCTTATCCCATTTAAAGATACCTCTTAAAAAAGGATAGATCACTGAGTGCCCCTATTCTCAGAAGCCGGCAACCTGATTGTAGGTCCTTCATCTCCCCTATTCGAAGAGCTCAATGAAGCATAAATATTATTTAATTCTTCTTTGATAAATAGAGAAATTCTAGAATTTTCAGGGTTTTTCAAAAGAAGTGATTCCAGTTTCTTTAAAAAATCTTTATTATTTTTTTCATTCCCTTTAGAATAATACTCCACTAATTCTGGCCAACCTTTTTCAACAAACCAGGCATTCATATCTTCTGATCGAATTTGATTTTTATTTGTAAATGATCGAGTTTTTAATAGAGCCAAACTCACATCTAATTGAGAACGGAGTTCTCTATTTTGTGAAGCAATCGTTTCTAATTCAACACAAGTGGATTTTTCTGGAGAAGTCACTTGTTCAAGTTGCTGCATGCAAAACCAAGATAATAAAGAAGCTCCGCTTTCTTCTCCCAAGACATCTAACAAAATGTGCATACCACCCAAAGCCTCTTGAGTTTTATTATCAAACCAATAGAGTTTGACCTTGGCTTCAGCTGTCAGTTTTTGAGCCCAATTAAAATTTTGAAGACCATTGAGAAGTTCGTGAGAAAGGCCAATTTCTTTACTTTTCAGGGACCAATTAAGTGCAAAAACTTTAAAGCTTTTGCTTTCTGATATTTCTACTTGTTTTAAAAGATCATTCTTACTGATGGGCATTCCCATCGCATGTTGTGACCAAATACAGTAGTCATTCTCTTGAGGAAAGTTCTTACAAACATAATCAAAATATTCACTAGAGTCGCCATCTTCAGAATCTAACTGCAATCCTTTTGCAACATAGGCAAGAGCTGAACTTTTTAGATTTTGAGACCAAAAAAAAGAATCTAATTCTTGATTAAAACATTCTTTATCAATATTTTTTGAAAGATATTGAGCTAAAACTAAATCAAGTCTTCCTTCTCCTAATTCAACTGTCGGATCAACATCAGAACACATGATCACTTTACTCGCTGGAATTTGTGTCGCTTGAGTTAACACATAAAGTTGACTCTGAAAAACTGAAGATAGGACATAAAAACTAATACCGAAAAAAAATATATATAATACTTGTTTAAAAAAATAAACTTCAGTTTCATTTGGCAAATCACGAGATTTGCCATTAGAAATTGATACTACAACTGTGTCGGCACCGCGATCATGAATACTTCTTCCATAAGGATGAGTCACCACTTCTAAGAGCGGAAAAAATCCAAAAAAGGACTCTAAAGCCATCAAACTAGCTCTTAAAAGTGATTGAGTGAAACTGATTCGATGAGGATATTTACCAACCACACTTTGAACTTTTATACCTCTCAACATCATGCCGGGTGTAGCGTGCTTCCAGTATATAAATAAGCTTTGATAAAGCATGTGGACTAAATAAAGATTAAATAAAATATACCAAAGATAATTTAAAATAGGATCGCTTGAATTAGAACCAGCACTGATCATGATTTCAGAAGAAAGCCTCTTCAGCAAAGGAGAAATCGACAAATAACTGAGTGAAAAAATAAATAAGATATCAAGAATTCCAGCTAAAAATCTATCTTGAATGGGAGCATAATTTAAAGACTCTCCAGCTTTAGAAGATCCTTTATATTCACTCTGCGATGGAATGTCGGACTCATAAAAATTTTTTTGTACCATGATAAAATATTCGGCATTTTATCTCTTAGGCGAGAGTCTAGAATTGAACAAGTCTAGAATTGATTTCTACTGTATTTTTAAATTCAATAGATTATGTTTTGAATCAAACTTAAAAACCGCTTTACGTACTGGTTGATTGTTATCCAGAAGCAACTCAAAAACTTGTTCATCAGTAGACTTGTTTTGATCTGAAACTTTTTTAAGAGTTTTAAAATCCAGACCTAAGACTGATTTATAATTTTGCAAAAACTCATCTGGCTGATTGAGAAGTTTAATTCCTTCAAATAATTTTTCTTGATTAGGATTTTCAATAAAATCGATCTCAGAAATTTGCCCCATAGTTTGGTAAATTTCATAGCGACCATTAAAAAAACCATATTTGAGTTCATCCAGTGCTGTTGGTTTTTGCGCCAATCCACCTAGGATATTATTTTTTTTATCTGAAAGTTTTTGAGCTAATGTATGTTCCCATTCGATATCTCTTAACTGAAAAGATAAATTATCTTTATCATAAACATTGGCAATATTTCTGACCAACATTTCTCGATCGCCACCTGCAATAAGAGTGTTATAATTCTGTTGTTGGATAACATGATCATTCATAAAAATTGCAGCTATTAAAATAGAAAGAAGAGAAAGAATTACCATTGCTTTTTCGTTTTGTTTTGCGTTTACATTTTCATTATTTTTAAATGACTTTGCAGAATCAGAAGGATTTGATTTTTTTGTTGGAAATGAAATGATCTTAGCCATACACACATCCTTTGACTCTCAAAAAACACACAACACAATTGGACTTATTTTTATAATACCAAATTGTGTTGTGGATGCGTAAAGTTAAAATCAATTTTCTCAATTTAAGACACCCACTTGACAAATTATTCAAGGAGGCAAATTGAAAAATTAAGCTGCTTTTTTACGGCGGGCTTCAGTTGGGTCAATTTTATAAAGTTTAACTTTTCGATAAAGAGTTGCACGGCCAATACCTAAAGCTTTTGCAGCCTCAGTAAGATTCCCTTTATATTGAGCAATTGCAGTGATAATTGCTTGGCTTTCGATTTCATCCATAGTGCTAACTTTTTGAGAAGCTCTAAATTCAACATTTGTGATATTTGAAGTCATTGAAGAGTGAGAATCTGATGAAGGTGTACCGTTTTGTCCAACCATTTGACCTGGGAATGGAAGAATATTGCTTCTTAACATTCCTGAATTACTGCTTCCAGCATTTAACTGCGGGTAAGTAGTTCCTAGTTGAGATCTAAATGAAGATGACTCTAAACCTGATTGCCATTGAGATTGCGTATAAGATTGAAACGTAACCCCTTGGCTTTCCCAGTACACCTTTGCATTATTAATTGCATCTTGATCATCAGAAATAAAATAAACGATTCCACGTGACATAGAGACCTCCTCCTCAAATATATTAAGACTAAATCTTTAGAGAGCGATTAAAAATCCAATCTCAATCTTCTCTCCAAACAACTCACCATGTTCCTATTATCGGCGAATCATTGTGAGAATTAAGGGGGGTGCCATAAAATAATTAAAATACTTTAAAAATATCAGGTAAGTAGTTGATTCTAGGTTTTGGTCTTTAGAAAAAACGTTTAAAAATGAGACACTATTTTGAGACCATTGGCCGTCGGAACGATCCACCATGAGAAATCTCGGGACCCTTTTGTTTCAATTTGATGTACTGATCTTGCGGTAATAAACCCAAGAAAAGCGCCTCCCACCACATCTGAAAACCAATGAGCATCATCTGCTAATCGCGAAACCCCTGTGAGCACAGCAAGTGAATACATAGGAACTCCCACTTCCCATCCATATTCATAGGCTAAAGAAGTCGCTGTCGCGAACATTGTAGAAGTATGACCCGAAGGAAAACTAAAATGATCTTTACTCCCTCCTGGGCGCTGCCTTCCAAAGCTCATTTTAAGAGCTCCTGTTCCAATTTGAGTGAGAACTAAGGATAAAATATGTCTTTGTCCATTCGCAGGATCCCATCCAAAATATTGTGAGGCTGCTATAGGAGCACCAAACAAACCCGTTCCTAAAAAATCACCAATATGTGAAGTGCTCTTTGACATATTTTGATGAAGGTAATTTCCCATGTGAATTTTATCATCTAAGGGGCGAACAAGGAGAATTGAAACTACACCCAGCAAACCTAATTTTTGTGAGTCAGAACTTTTTAATTCGTGAAACGATTGTTTCCAGAGATATGACCAATCATCTGTTGTGGCATCTGCAGCGACTGCATGAAGATTGAAGTTGAGAATAAAAATAGCAATGAGAGAATTCAAGATGAAAAATTTTTTATTAAGCATTTTATTTTCGTAGAAAGAGAGAAATGAATTCTGCAAAACTTTTTGAGTTTTGCAGAATCAATACTGATTTTAATTATCGACGACCAGATTTAATTTTAACTAATAATTTAGAAATTAAATGCACAGCCATTTTTTCTTGAACTTTGCACATTTTTAATTCGTCACGACGGTATGATCTTTGACTTGGAGTCAAAGTACCTGTTTCTAATTCCATTTCGTAATCTAATTTGCTGGCTCTGATACCTTCAAGCTCTTTAGTTTGTTGCTTAAAAAGTTTAGTCACGCCACTTACTGGAGCTACTTCAATCCATTCTTCTTTAACTCTATACCAGCTCACCATTCTTAAAAAACGAGCTTTATTTTTAGCTAAAGTGAATTTTGGATATTGCTTATCATCAAGTTCAAGGATGTTATCAATTTCATCGAGGTCGTTGAGGTCATCCACTTCTTCAGCGGAGCCAGCATTCATAAGAGCTTGATGTTGTTCTTGAAGATCTTCTTCAGAAACTTCCTCTTCCTCTTCTTCTAACTCTTCTTCTTCTTCCTCTTTTAAATCTAACTCAAGATCAGAGTCCTCATTCTCTAAATCAAATGATGAACCGTGTGATGATGAATCCATGTCTTCTGAATCATTATGCATGAAACCTCCCAAAGATGAGCTTAAACAATACTAGCAAAAAACTTTAAACAAAATACAAAGTGGACAAAAGTTATACTTCACTTTTGTAAATAACACAATAGGTCATTTTAATTTAAAAGATAATTTACTCAAGATTCTTCAAAGAAGAGCCTGAATCATGAAAAAATTGTCGATATTTAGAGCAATGAAATTTGAAAATTGCCCTTTGAGGTCCTTAAGCAGCCATTTTTGCTTTTTGCGAATGAGTGTAATCTTCTGAACCCAGAGTCTTTGCTATATCTAGAAGCAGAATCAAACGGTCATCGCGCTTAAGTACAGAAGTAATATAATCTGTTCTAATCTGGCTTTGAATATCTGGCTTATCTGATATCTCGCCATTTAAGGGAGTCAGAACATTATTAACGGAATCCACAACAACTCCAATAGACATTCCACTAAACTCACAGATGATAATGCTATTTTCAGAGTTTTCTTGTGCTTTAATTTTAAATTTTAATCTTAAATCCACGACCGAAATCACGTTTCCACGTAAATTCATAATTCCCAAAAAATGAGAGGGTGTATAGGGAACTGGTGTGATTTCAGGCATAGCAATCACTTCTTTGATATCTAAGAGCGGAACTCCAAATTCTTCACTGCCAATTGAAAAGCAAATAATTCTCTCATTATGTGATTCAAAATTATGAGACTTTGAACCCATGTGTTCAATTTGTGTGTCTTGATGAGAAACCATAAACCCCTCTTCTTACAAAATACTACGCCTGCCCTATCGGCCTATTCAAAAAAACCTTAACAGTCCAAAGGACCTGACAAACATTTTCAAAATGAGAAATAAGACCATCCTGATTTGAGACACTTCGTGAGTAGATGTGGAATTTTTAAGTGAATCCCTGTATCCTTTTAGAAGGTCCGTAAAGGAACTGGAATGTGAAGATATATTTGAATTTCGGGGAAGGCATATATATGAGGCACGTTTATAATATAATTTTGCCACTATTCTTGCTGTTACTATTCAGTGCATGTGTTCCTGTGCATTTTCAAAAACCCGGTCTGACTATTGTTCCCCCTGCTTCAAATATTGAAACCAATGGAGAAATTAAATTTTTCACCGACTGGGGTGTTGAACCCTACACTTATGAAATCGAAAACGGTACCGGTTCGATTGATAAAGAAACTGGTTTGTACAAAGCGCCTGTGGCTACAGGAATTGAAAAAGTTAAAGTGATCGATTCTGTTGGAGTTGTCAGTTATGCCACATTAAGGGTTGTCGACAAAGTGACAATTGCACCTAAAGATCCCGTTATTTCTGTTAATAAAACAGTGCAATTTAGTGTTTCTGGTGGTGATGGTCCTTATACATTTAAAAAAGTTTCTGGTGTTGGAGAATTTAATCCAACAACGGGTCTCTATAAAGCACCAGATATTATGGGCGATGCTGATATTGAAGTAAAAGATTCTAACGGCTTTACTTCAACTACCACAGTTCACGTTATTGTTGGTATCACAATAGTCGATAAAGACATTCAATTAGCTCCAGGAAAATCTCGCAGAATCGCAGTCAGTGGCGGAGTGACGGGTCAAGGCTTTCCAAAATGGGAAATCACAAGCGGCGAAGGAACGATTGATCAAAATGGTGTTTTCAAAGCGGCAATGGCCAACGGCACCACACATGTTAAAGTGACTGATGCCGCCGGCACCTATGACGAAGTTGATGTCATCACTTATAGCAATCTTTCTATCAGCCCTAAAAAAATTATTTTAGCTAAAGGTTCAAAATATAAATTTACAATTAGAGGCGGCGCTCGATCTAAAGAAGGCACTCTTTCTGTTTCTGCAACTTCTGGCGGCTTAGTAGAAGGACTCGCAAGCGTTGAAACAGTAAAAGAAGTGATTGAGTTCACAGCTCCTAATCAAAATGTACAAGATTTAAAAATTACAATTACAGACTCTAGCGGAATGGTTGATGAAGCCCTTGTGCAAGTCACTGATCAGCTCGCCTTAGCTCAATCCACTTTAAAAATGTCTGTCGGTAATATGGTTTTATTAAAACCTGTAGGTGGAACACCACCCTTTAAATTTACAGTTAATAGCGGAGAAGGCACAGTGACTCAAGAAGGTCGCTACATGGCCCCTAATTCTCCAGGAGAATATATTGTCACCATTTCAGATTCTACTCCTGAGAATCCTCTCACTGTGACAGGCAATATGATTGTCGAGCCCGCTCTCAGAATCAATCCAAATCCAATGAGCGTGATGATTGGAACTAGCACTGTGATTTCTATGGAAGGTGGCGTAGGCCCGACTTATTCTTATGAATTAAAATCAGGTAGTGGAAAAATTGTAGAATCACTCAATGCCAATGCAAAACGCGTGGATTATAAATACGAAGCCCCTGCAGAATTACCACTCACTGACACTGAAGTTGTTGTGACGGATAGTTGTATGGATTGTGTGGATTCTACATCTTTAGAAAACAAAAGAAACTCTTACACTTTTAAAATCAAACATCTTGGTTTACTGGCACTTAATAACGATAAAAAAATTATTGAAACTCAAACCACTCTTCCTTTTTCAGCAAGTGGTGGGATTAAAATTGGCAACCAAGGACCCAACTGTACTTATAATTACTTTTTAATTTCGGGTGTGGGATCAATTGATAAATGCACAGGTCTTTATTCAAGTGGTAACATCACTGGGACAGCAACGATTCGCGCAGTTGATGGCGCCATTCCTTCGAATAAAAAAGATTCTACAATTACTGTCGTTGCGGGCTTTACAGTTTCTCCAGATAATTTTTCAATTGGTCGCGGAGAAAGCCGCTCCATTTTAGTGAGCGGTGGTTTGACTAAAAAGAATGCCAACAATATTGAGAGTTATTTAATAGGTCTGCAAAATTTAAAATCCCTCATTACGGGTGGAACCATCAGTGAGCCGACTCTTTCTGGCTCTTCTGTTATATACACTTATATTGCTCCGGTTAACGAAGGTTTTGGAAAAGCAGATATTTCTATTAAAGATTATTTCGATCCACCTCATGAAAAAATCATTTCTGTTACCGTTGAAGATAAATCTTTTACGATCACTCCAAGCAATCCTTTTATCTCTCCAGGTGCCTCCCTGAACTTTACACTTCGTGGTGGTAACCCTCCAAGAGTGGGTGTTTTAGAAAACGCAGTGGCCGGTGATAATAAATTTGGAGCTGGAGAAAATCCATTTGGAACCTTTGTTCTTCAAGGAGAAGAAGGCCCTACTGAATCCACATTTACTTACACAGCACCAGCTGTGAGTGGATCTGTTCGGTTAAAATTTTCTGGAGTTTCAACACTCATTCAAATCACTCCTGCTCTTCAGGTGACTTCTGTTTCAACGACTAAAGCAGACGGAGCTTATCCAGCTGGAACACTGATTCCTATCACAGTTAAATACTCTGATGCTGTTTTCTTAAAAGATACTAACGGAAACATGGTGAATGATTTTAGCAAAATCCAACTCACTCTTAATATTAATGGAGCCACTGGCTTGCCTGTTCCTGCTTCAGGAATCACTGCCAATAGCATCACTTTTAATTACGTGGTTCAAGCAGGTCATAATGTGGCGCTGTTAGATGCTCTCAATACAAACTCCTTAGTTTTAGCAGCAGGCTTTAAAATTACAGATGGAGTGGGAACACCTGTTTCTCTCAGTCTTCCTGATCCAAAAGATCCTGCGGCTCTTAGTAAAACATTAGGTGGAAGTTCTAAAATTGAAATCGACACAATTGCCCCAGCGGCTCCAACAAGTATTTCTTTTGTGGATCCAGTAGGCAGCGCTCCTCCAGCAGGAAGTGACTCAAAATTAAAATTTGTTGCAGCTGGAGCTGATAGCACTCCAACAGTTAAAGTGAGTGGTGGTGGAGTGGCTAAAGATATTGAAGTCGCTGTTTATATCCAAGGGATTCTTGATGTAAATCTTTGTTCAGTCGATAAATTTGGCGGTAGCACAAAAGCTGCAGCTGATAGCGTAGACCTCACTCTGGCTCCCCTTAAAACAACTGGTGGTAAACTGCTTTATTTCCAATTAAAAGATAAAGCGGGCAATGTCTCTCCTTGCACCAAAGACTCTTCTAATTACTTAAGATATGATTTACAAAGTGTTCCACCTTATATCACTTCAGTGGGCTCTCCTGATGCAAGTGGAACCGTATTTAGTGCCAGTGCTAATTCAACAGCTAAAAAAGATATTTATATAGATTTAAATTTTAACACCCTCATTGATGTAACAGGTTCTCCACAACTTGATCTCAGTATCAACGGCGAAACAAAACAAGCTACGTTTGTTAGTGCCAATGCCACAGTGATGACTTTTAAATACACCGTGCAACCCACTGATGCTAAAAAGAATCCAGATAGCTTTGTGAATGTTGCCAGTTTAAATGGATTAAAAGTCAATGGTGGAAGCATCTTTAAATTGGGCAGTGGTGGTGTGAATGCCGAATTGCAATTACCAAAATTAGACTCCACACAATCATTAATCTCTAAACAATTTAAAGTGGACACTCTCGCTCCAAGCGTTCCAAGTTTGGTGAGCTCTTCAGTTGTTTCTAGCAAAATAAATCTGCTGGTTAAACAAGTTCAAGCCGGAGATTTGATTGAAGTCTATAAAGACACTTGCGCTTCAGATGCCATTATGGCTCAAGAGGTTCCTGCTGGTATGACTCAAGTTACAATCGTGCTCTCGTCGGCAATTCCGAATGCAAATCCTTACACCTTTGTAGTTAAAGCAAGGGATGCTGGATACAACTACTCGGAATGTTCGACCGCTTACAAATACACTCCAGCTCCTTAATTCAATGTATTCATCTTTAAATTAAGATTCCAATTTTGTGGTTCTAGATTTTTATAAAACTGTTTTATAATGAGACATTCTCATTTAATTTTTTATAATCATCAGCTTTTGAATGAGGAGTCTCAACAATGAATCCATTCGTTACAAAAATCATCACTCGAATTGGAATGCTTGTCGTCTTAATTTCGAGTATTCTATTTTTTCAAAACTGCCAAAAAAATACGCCTTCAACAAAATTAACTGTAAAAGATTCTTTTCTCTATGAAACAGAAGTAAAGATACTTTTTGATTGCACACCCCAAGGCCAAACAGGTTCTGCTTGGATAGTCTCTTGGACTTCAGAGGGTCTTGCATATAGTTATTCTCATATTTCACCAACAGATAATAATCCCTCAAGCCCAATTGTTATGAACTTACTTTCTAAGTCCACTCCCCCTGAGAACTCTGTGGGAGGTGGACCTGAAGAAATTTGGATGGGAACAGATTTTAATCTAAGACTCTGGACTTTTCCTTCTCCTGAAGCTCCATTTGCGTCTATTACTGCGAAAGATGGAACTCAAACCATGTGCATCAAAGCGACTCCATAAAAAATAATTTTATTGATCGGTAGGATTAAAAAAATCCCCTCTGAGAATTTCAAGAGGGGTTTTTTATTTCAGGGTTAAATAAGGTTATTGACCCCATTCGATGATGATCAAGCCAGGGCCACCTTGCTCATTCACTGGGATAACAGGGTTTGGTGAAGGATCTGCATCTAATCGCTCTCCAATACCACCCATTCCCACTCCGTAAATATAATCTGGTAAGTTAATATTTTTATTACTCTGATATTCTGGATCGTTATATCCACCACTCATAAATTGAACTCCGGCTGCGCCTAAGACCGTTTCTCCTGTATAAATAATGGAAGTGTCTACATAAGCAGATCCTCCACCACCACCAGCTCCTTTAGTCCATGATTTAGCAAATTCTTGAACTTTACCACCGCAACCACCACCGCCGCCACCATAGTATCCTGCACCACCACCACCGCCGGCATTAAGTGAATCAGATAAAGCTTTAGAACCAGCTCCCATAGGGGCGATTGCTGAAATTAGAATTTTAGATCCACAACCATCACCACCTTGAAATTGGCTTCCCGCTTTTGTTATTGGAGGTCCATAACCAGCGAATGCACCACTGTCTCCGAGAGCTCCGCCTTGGCTGCCAGTACCACCTGCACCACCTTTTGCTAAATATGGTAAGTTTTCAGACGATGAGTTTTCACCTGGGAGACCATTATATTGAGTGCCTCCGCCTCCAGCTCCGCCAGTACCTTGGAAGTAAGAAGATCCTCCTCCACTACCGGCTACAATAATTGGGTCTGTTGGTTTTTTATTTGATTCATCAAAACCTTCAAAAACTCCCACTAGTCCGCCACCACCACCAGAAACCGAAAAATTACCATTCACTCTTTCTCCACCTTTACTCACAATCACTTTAAGATCTGCGTTTAGGGTTGTTGAATTAAATTTAGTTTTTATAAAACCACCGCCACCGCCAATACCATAAGCTCCACCACTAGAACTTCCTCCAGCTCCCCAAGCTGAGACTCTCAACCAGGTTGAATTATTTGGAATTTTAAAATCTTGAACAGGAGTTTCATCATGAGCACAGAACGCTAACTTACCTTGAGGTTTATTTCTATCAACCACGACCACTTCTAAAGTTTTTTTGTTTCCAAAACTATCAGTCGCAATAAATTTAAGAGTTTCAGGCCCAACACCCGCCGTGCTATTAGGTGCATTAAAAGTCCACTGATGCTCACTCACTTTGGTAACATTAATGACACTTCCTTGACTCCCCGAAACACTTAAATCGTAAGGATAAAATCCACCAGAAATTTTAACTGTAATTGAATTAGGATCAGCGACTTCAATAAAATTACCACAAGTATTGAGTAACTCTACTTTTAATTGAGGTGTCACACATCTAAAACCCACATCTGTATAATCTCCCGTAGTATCATCTTTGGTTGCTTTCATAGACATTGAATAAACACCCGCATTAGCTGAAGGAAAGAGCAGACTTCCTCCTCTTGTCATCGAAACGTTATCATTACTTTGAGGAGTGTATTTACCAATACCAACTAATCCAGCAGGAAATGCAGGAAAGTTATTATCACCCAAAAAGACTTGTTTTCTAATGGAAGTAAAAATATTTACAGGATTAAAAAACGTAGAACTTGTTAAACTGTACAATTGATTGTTAGCAACTAGTCCCGAACTAAAACTTAAAGGTGGTATAGAATCTAAAACCCACTCTTGAAGATTGCCTGATAAATCCCAAATACCCACTAAATCTTTGAGATATAAAACTCTTCTTTGTTCATCTCCCACATAAGTTTCATTCACTTTTGTGACTGCTGCATTGGTTCCACTAAATAAATTAGACTCAGACGCATCTGCTGGAGAAATTCCTTTTGGTAATGCCGAAAAACCACTGAGACCAGAAGCCATACGTGAGTTTTCTTTATTAGATCCACCCGTCCAATTTGCATCTTCATCAAAAGCCATTTTAGCTAAATAATTCCATTGCTGATTGGTAGGGATATTATAATAATCATCCGAAGTGATTTTTGTAGGGTCCGTAATTGTTGGATCTACTAACTTATTACAATAAGTGATCGCCGCTTTTTTAGTCACAGTGGAAGATTGTACTTTGGCTGGAGCACTTTCTGGAGGTGATGCTGCATTGCCCACCATTTCATACCTAGAGACACAGAACGAACTGATCTCTTTTGCACTGTCTCCAGGTACATAAATAAATCCCGCTGGGCATCGAGATGTTCCTCCCGTTCCTGTTTTAGGAATAAATTTTTGCCCATTATCTAATGTGCGATTCACTGTCCATGTGGTTTTTGACCATTGTGGAAGTTTACAAGCACTCGTTACACTATCAAATCCGTTGTTGTAGGAATCGACTGCACAAAATCCGAATTTATAAGTTTTAGTACTATCATAATTGCCTATTACAGTACCCCATCTTGAAGGAAAATTAGTATTCGAACTCTTAATTTCTGACCATACAATAGTGCTCGTTTTAAGTGACCCGTCACCATTCACTTCTGGAGTGGAGACATAGTATTTACTGATACCGCTACCCACGATGCTATGATCCTGACCCTCTTTAAGAGCAAAAGATGGAGATTCAGTTTGAGAATAGGCGTATATCCCTACTTTAATATCAGTCAATTCTGGAGGCTGAGTGTCGGTATAAAAAGTATTACCTCTACGAGCAGAACCTAAATTACCTGCACAATCTCTTGGTTGAGCCATGACGAAATAAATTTCATTCTCTTTCATATCATCCAATTTTGGTGTCTCAGAAAATAATCTATCCCAACCAGTTAAGTTTGTTGTAACAGCTGAATCTGTCAATAAATCAACAACGAATTCCGGAGAAGATGCCATCTCCAGCTGTTTTGTATCTGGATTTAGTTTTGTAGGGTAACGATAAAGTTGAATATTATATTTTATTGTGTCTGTCGCAAAACAAGTTCCTGCATCAATAACTTTATCCCATTTAAAGACAGGTGTGGCTTTAAGTAGATTTCCTGCAATGATCCGTTTACTTGGAGCCACCATATCTGCTGCAGTTGTAATATCTCCCAAAATCGGTGGAATTCTATCCAATGTATGATTTGAAGATTTTGCGAGATCAAGAACCACATTTTGATTGCCTGCTCTATCTGCAAATGCCGAGGCATCAATTTTAACTTGAATAGGACCATCAGATTTAGGAGTCAGGCTAAATGAGTAAATTGTTCCAACTTGACCAGCTATTGGAGTTTCGAGTTTAAAATCTGTGATCACTGGATAATCTGAAGCGTTTGCTATTCCATTAAATTTGATATCTTTTGCATCAAACCCTGTCACCACAGTTTCATTTTTAATGAGCACTTTAACTTTTAATGTAAGAGGTGAACCCACCTCTAAAGGCCAATAATAAGTTCTCTTACAAAGAGTATTGGCACAATAAAAATAATTGAGCGGAGTTGCTGAATTTGCAGGACAAGCTTCATTATTAGCTCCGCACTTAATATCTCCAGGGAACAATTCATATTCAGGAACTTCAACTACTGGTGCCAAGTTATCAATATTGATAACGATTTTATTAGAAGCCGTATTGCTGTTTCCAACTTTATCTTTAATCATATTTGCAGGATACTGAATGGCATAAGTGCAATCTCCGCAAGTTGCATCACCAGGGAAACTCACTTCATAAGACCATTTTGCAATTCCATTATCTACAGTTGGGATTGTCCAATCTGGCTTAACTGGTGTGGACCAAGAGATTCCGGTGACCGGTGTTGGAGTGCTATTATTTTTTGTAAGACTTGCCATCGTGACAACAAAGTTTTTTGGATCAAAATCCGCAGGCAAACGTTTTGTTAATGTCACTTTAAACTGAACACCCGTTCCTAGTTTATTCCAAACCTCTCCTTTACCATTACCAGCTCCATCAAGAGTGTCTAATTTAGTTTTTGTAGAAACTTCACCTAACTCTATGTTGAGTGGACCATGATCAATTTCATAACTCACACTGGTTGCAGCTTTGGTGTCTTGAACTACAGAGTTTCCGTCTTTATCTTTCACATCCAAAATACCTAAAGTACAAACAGTCACAGTCCCTAATGCTACATTTCCAGAAACATCAAAATAAATATCTGAAATATTTGAAGGCGCTGGCAGTAAATCAACTGAAGAGACATTGAGCGTATTACTATAACCAATTGGATCCGCACAAAGATCCGCTGCTTTTGGCGGATAAGTTGCGTTCTTCACCGCAGGTGATTTTGTTTTATCTAAGAATGGAGTGACAATAGTTTTATAATTGTATTTTTTAATTGCAGTCACATAAGTGCTGTCTTCAATCACAGGTGAAGGAGTTGTGGCATTGTCAAAGTCCACATTAATACTTGGGAACTGCATTGAATCCAAAGCCAATGGTATGGTGGCAGGAGTTGTTTTAAACATTGCTTTAGGCAATGTTTGCACTCTCACCCAAGCAAAGCGAGTGGTTTGATCTAAAATATTTGAATTTTTTAACTGACTGTTATTTGCTGCATCCACACCCGCCACACAAAGAATCACAGTACCGTCTTCTTTAATCGCAGAAATATCATCTGCAATATATGTTGCTATCGGCACTGAGCTTGCTACAGCCATACCTTTGAGTTGATCCTGACAAAAAGCATCTTCAGAAGTTAATGCAGCATTTTTTGGAGTCCCTTTAAGATCTTTAAAGAGAGCCACTTTAGCTAAGTATTTACTCACATCTTTAGTGTCTTGAAGAATGTTCGAATTATCAGGAACAAAACTTCCGCCGATAATAAACCCACCGGTTTTAGCCGCGCCAATAATTGGTGCTAATTCATCCAGCTTGCTCACATTATTAGGGAATAATTTAAAAGCACCCACCACATAACCTGGATCATTCACAGGTAAAAGAAGTTTTGAATTTAAACTTGCTAAATTAGTAATCGCAGCTTTTGGTGGAACTGTATCTCGTTTCCAAACCACATACTCATAATCTTTTCTAGATTTTTTAGCATCGGTAATATTAGTAGCTTCATCCACACCTAATGCACATAAAGCCACAAAGAACTCACCTTGACCTAAAGCTGTAAGATCATCTGTGATTGCATCCGTAATTTTTGCAATGGTCAATGTTGGCTTATAATCATTAGTGTCTTTATTTTGACAATAAGTCATAGCTTCTTGATCCGCAGATTTTGCATCTGCAGCTGCTAATTTTTTAATCTTATATTTATAAGAGACCATATCAGCAGTTTTATCTATGAGATTGGTAAAATCTTGTTCAACTTTAACACTGAGCACTCCCATACTTGCACTTGGATCATCCGTTTTTGGAGCTCCAGTTAATTTTACTTGAGGAGGTGTTATATCGTAAACCCAGCTATAGTGAGTTGGCTGAGTTAAAAGTTGCTCATTATTAAATGGTTTAATATTTTGAATACCTCGAATACATACAGACATTAAACCCTCTACAGGGGATCCAAAATAATCTGCCACCTTAAATGGAGAAGATTTAGAATTAGTATCAAAATCTGTCGGTTGAGCTGAATATAAAATACTCGTGTTATCTTGACAAAATTTAAAGGCATCAGCGGCTGTTTGACCAGATGAAGGCTGACCCACTTTGTATTTAAATCCAGTTGTTTGTAATTTTGTAGGATCAGGTTTAATAATTAAATCAAAAGTCGCAATATTTTTACGTGCTAATTTTGTTTGAGCTCTTGTTCTATCTATTTTTGCCGGTGGAGTGCTGCCATCAGTGATCTCAGCTTCTTTATTATTAGTATCTAAAATATTAATTTTAGCCAATGGTTCTCTCAAATCTTGAGTCCATCCAAGGTAGCTCGCTTCTTTTTGCCAATTACCTGTGGCATCTCTTACTGCATAACAAAAGACATAAGACTTCATCGTTCCAGGAGTGGTGTTAATATCAAAAACAACTTTAGTCGCTACGCTTTCGCCCTCCGTAAAATAAATTGGGATTGGCGAAGGTGTTGGCGTGGTGTCGCTGAGGACAATTCTTTGTAAAAGACTTTTTGTTGTATCAACTACAGTCGTGCCTGTTGAAGCAGATGTTCCTTTTAATTTCGAAATATTTCCACACAGTGAACTGAGGGTGCTTGAATCTGTTCCACTTGTCGATTCATAAACAGCACCAATATAGGCCACAGCTGGAGAATTTGGATAATTGGTCGTACCACCAATTTTGAAACCAGCAACACCAGAAATACCAGCTTCGTTGCAATTTGTTTTATTATCAAAGTCACTAATTTTGGTCGCAGTATTATCAACTAGTAAATAATCAGCAACTGGTGGAGTGCTGCCTAAGCACTTATTCACACTGTCTAAGTTAACAATAATTCCTTGAGGAGGAGTCGTATCTCGATACCAAGAGTGACTGATCGTTGAGAAGTTCCCAGCAAAGTCACGACCTCTTACACAAAGTGTGTAATCGCCATCTTGTTTGGTCGTCATATCATAAGAAATCGTCATAAAATTAGAAGCTGGATTTCCATTAAACACATAAGGAGTTTCTGGTTTGCTGTAGTCATTATCAGATGTACATTGAGCAGCATCGGCTCCACTCACCACTTTAAATTGATGGTGAGAGAGATCTTCATTACCAGAGATTTTAACCGCTAATTTAGCTGCGCCAGCCGTTGGAGTGTTGGTCACAGGCAAACCGGCAATTATTGGATCTAAAGATGGCATTCCTTTTTTGAAAAATTCTAAACGCGGAGGAGTCATATCAAAAATCCAAGTCGCACTTGAAATATCAACAGGAGCTCTTAAACCTTTTTGTTGAAGCAATAAGAGCTGCTTCACATCCCATTTAGAGGTGGCTGGATTTAACTCCAAAAGATTTTGCCAGTTACCAGCTTCATCTTTACCAATCACACAAACTGTGACTTGATTACCAGATAATTTTAAGCTTTCAAGATCCGCCAAAATCAATGGCAACATAGAGGTTGCTGAATCAAACTCAATTTCAGCACTGTAATTATTTAAATCTTTACAATAAGTGGTAATATTAGCGAGATTCACTTTAGCAGGCAAATCTAAACGACTTGGATCTGGCACTGATGTACTTCCAATTTTATATCTGTAAGAAACCAAGTCTTTAGCGGTTGTTTCCGTTGTGCCTGCAAATTTAAATAAATCCCCAATAGTAATATTCGTTGTTTTATCATTGCTGTACCAAATATTAGAAGCACTTGATGGATAAATATTACTTGCTGTTAATCTCTTAGAAACCACTGCATTTTTATCATCAAAACTTTGTGGAAGATCATAGATTTTTGCAACTGGTGGAGTTGTATCTTTAATCCAATAAACATAACTTGCTTCAGTCGTGCTTTGCCAGTTACCAAACTTATCTCGACCAATAGCACAGAGAACAATGGCTCCATCTTCAAGAGCATCTAATCCACTAATAATATTTGTCGCTAAATTAGTTTGACCACTGTAAGTGCTCGTCGCATTAAAAGTAATCACTTTTAATAACTGATCCATGGTGGTTTGATCACTATTCATCATGGCATCGTGAAATTTATCAACATTAGAGTCTAAACAAAAATCACGAGCTTTTTGCTCTTTATCATCTTTGGAGAGCAATTCAAAATTTGGATGAGCAATTTTTAAGGAGTTAAATTTATATCGATAGTGAGTAAAATCTGTGGCATGGCTCTTATCATAGCTGAGACCATCTCTTGAACTCACATAAGTGTTGTCTGGATCAAAACTATCTGTAGAGGTATTCACTTGTTGGTCTGAACCCGCGACTAAAATTTGTTTAGTCACAGTTTTGCCATCTTTAGTTGTAGAGGCCGTTAAATCAAAAACATTATTTAAATAATTTTTTGGTTCATTTAAAATCACAACTTTACTAGCTTGCATGGTGTTTAAATGACGTTTCCAGATATAAGCTGTGGCATCAGCAGGTTGTTGCCAGTTACCAGCTTTATCTTGTCCAACTAAACAAATTTTAACTTCAGTTTCATCAGGAAAGTCTGCAGAACTGAGGGCATCTGTGATATTTGTAGAAGATGGAATTCCATCCCCTATACCGTCATTATTTTTATCAGCACCCTCATTATAACCGCCCGTTGCACAATCATAAGGGTTAGCTGGGTTGTATAAATTTTCATCTTTTTGAGAAACTATTTTATATTTATAAGCCACAATCCAATCAGGAATATTGTAAGGAAATATCCCTCCGCCTTTAGTATTATCTTGAGCTTTATTGGCAATAATTAAATTAAGTTTTCTCACACCTAAAAGTTGTTCGTTAGGATCAGAACTTCCGCTGTAATCTTTTGGTGGATTAACGATCTCTGCATGAGGAGCCAAATTATCAATACAAGCCTTTAAGATATCGCTTGTTTGAGTGGCTAACTTACCTTGACCTTTAACCATTGGCAGAGTGGATTGAGCTGTTGCAAGATAGACATTATCTACAAATAAGGTTCCATTTAAACGAGAAGTTAATGACTTATCATCAATATAGTCGAGAACTTTAATACTGTCTGTGCCCTTCACTTTGTATTCAAAAATAAAATCATTCACCGCAGAATTGAGATCTACAGGGCTCACGTAATCAGCTAAAGCCGTTCCTGGAACAACAAAAGATGGATCATCTAAATATCTTAAATCCAATTGAGGTCTCGCATCAGGTGTTGCCGCTGAAGCTTTGAGTTTAATTAAACTATTGAATGTCACCTTGATTGGAATCGTTGCACCCTCTCTAAAACAAGTTCCGCCTTTATTATTAGCAACAGTCACATCTGAAACACCTGGAGGACCCACAATCGTGATTACCGCGTCAGCTTTATTACCTTTAGAGTCTGACACTCTCACAGTTAATTTATTTGCTGAAGCATCAGCTACTTCTGGTGCATGGTAAATTGCTGTTCCACCATTTGGTGATTCTGATTTTCTTTCAGCAATAGGAATTTCTCCCTGTCCACCTGAAAGCCCTGTGTTAGTAATGAGATCATAACTGTATTGATCTCCTGGTTTTAAATAACCATCCGTCACTGTAAACAATTGAGTTTGAGTATAACCAGTTCCTAATGACACCACAGTTGGAGAAATTTTAATCTCTCTATAAACGTGCATGAAGTAATCTATCTTGCGACCTTTGCTATCTTCAACAGAGAGTGTGATGTCTTCGATTTTTTTACCAGCATCAATAGTTCCTGCTTTAAATGTAAATTTATTGATATTGAGAGGAAGAGCTTTTGCTTCGCCTGCAGCCCAAGATCCTAAGTTTTTACCATTCCCATCAATTAACTGACCTTTAGTAGATCCACTAAAATTTGACTTCACAGTGAATGGACCCACACCGCCAGTCCATACAACACCTTCAGAAAGATTATTTTCTTTAACGTAAAAATCAACTTCTTGACTGGTATTTTTTAAAGCCCCATTAAGGCTGATCACAGCTTTCACGCGCTTAGCAACACCAAGACCATCTTCTACAAATAGTTCAATAAATCCAGCCGCTGTTTTTTCATCAAGAGGAGCAATAAACTTAACTGTTCCCCCATTTGGAGGAGATGAATTAGCTGGATCATTTAAACTTCCTTTATCACCAGAAGTTGTTTCAAGAGAAAATTTATATTTTCCTCCATTCACATTTGGAAAGAGCAAACCACCTGTGATTGTAAAATCCACAGTTTCTCCAACAACAGTGGCCACTTTATCTGGAGTGATCACTAATTTAGGATACACATGAATGTTATAAGTAATTTTATGATCTTTAGCATCTTTAACAGTGAGTACTATTTTTTCATACTTTCCACCACCTAAAGATCCCGCATGGAACTTCATGTATTTTACATTGTTCGGAAGAGTCACAAAGGTTTGAGCTCCTGCAATGGGCCAAGTATTTTGACCAACTACATTTCCTTTAAGAGGCCCAGGTGCACTTGTGCCTACTGAGTAAGGGGGAATACCACCTGTCCAATTAATTTGATCACTATCTGTTCCTTCTTCAACATAAAAATCAACAATAGGGCCTGGATCTAATTTTTCAAAAATATTAATAGTTGCCAAAACTGATTTAAAACTATCTTTAACAGTAATATTCACTGTCCCTACATCAGCCTTTGAAGGAGCTTTATAAACTAGTTTTTCTCCATTAGGGATTGGAGTTTCACTAACAAGAATACCTTTATCTTTATTGGCATTTAAAGGATTAGGAACATCTAAAGAATTTAAATATTTTCCATCATTCACTGTGGGCTTAACAAAACCTGCATCGACTGTAAATTCTTGCGTTTCATCCACGCACATCTCTACAAATACAGGATCAATTTTAAGTTTAGAATAAACATAAACGTTATATGTTACTTTATGTTCTTTAGCGTCTTTGACAGTGAGAACAATTTTTTCTTGTTTAACACCTGCAGGAAGAGTTCCCGCACGGAACTTCATTCCTTTTGAATCTTTATTTAATGCCACATATGAAACAGGTCCACTAGCAGGAACTGGCCAAGTCGCCAAGTTAGTTCCATTATCAACTACATTTCCTTTTGTTGGCCCAGGAGTGTCGGTGGTCACAAAATAAGGTGCAATTCCCCCTGTCCAATTAACTTGTTCACTGACTTCACCTTCTTGAACATAAAGATCCGTTATAAGACCCGGATCCATTTTATCGTAAATATTAATTGTTGCATGGATGTTAGTAAAACTATCTCTGATAGTTAAATTAACAGTTCCCACTCCTGGTTTTGAAGGAGCTTTATAAACTATTTGTTCACCATTCCCTGGATCTTGATTTTCGCTTTGAATAATCCCTTTATCTTGTCCCGCATTAAGGGGATTCGGAATATCAAGAGAGTTTAAATATTTGCCATTGTTAAAACCTGGTTTAACAAAACCACCTTCAACATTGAACGTTTGCATCTCATCGATCACCATTTCAACAAATACAGGATCAATTTTAAGTTTAGAATAAACATGCACATTATAATCAAGTGTATTGCCTAATGAGTCCGCTAACTTTAAGAGGATCAATTCATTTTTAACATTCCCAGGAAGAGCTCCTGCTTCGTATTGAACTCCTGATGTTGTTACAAGAGTCTTTAAAACTTGGTCAATCGACTTCCAAGGACCCAGGCTTTTTCCGGCCTCTATAATATTACCGCGCGGCTGACTGCTCTTTAAAGTGTAGGGTCCCACACCACCACTCCAACGAATAAGATCTAGAGCCACTTTAAGTTGTTCAACATAAATATCTTTTTCGTTATTAACGTAATCTAATTTTCCTTTAACAGTGATGGTGGCTTTATCAACCTCACCTGCATCATTTTGTAAAATAACAACCACGTTCCCGCTTTGAACGCCTGTTGTATAAGATAAGTTTTCTCTAGAGAAAAAATAAGTTCCAAAATCTTTTTTGAAAGCCTCAGAACTTGTTGATTCTTCAGGTGTGAGAACAAATTTATAATGATCATCAGTACCACCAGTGGCTTTAAACGATGTCGAGTTCCCTATTGCAATGGTTCTCATGTCAGGAGAAATTTTAAGAGGTCTATTTACTTTAAACACCATCGTAATAAAATTAAGTGGTGTGTCCATACTATCTTTTACTGAATCTGTAATAAGGTAATTGATGTTAACGCTTTCAACACCATCTGGAAATAAATAATCTTTTCCTAATTTTGTTTCCACCGGCACCGTGAATCTATATTCACCCCAAGGGTCAGCAGCATCAGAATTTATAGTCGAAGTTAAATTCTTTTCTAAGGCTTGTTCAACTTCTAACTTACGAGCTTTTTCTTCAGGAGTGTCAAAACCAATATCACTTAAATAAACTTTAACTTTGTAAGGTGGAACCCCACCAGTGACTTTAAAGATTTCATCTTTTTTATTTTTAATCGTATCAGAAGATCCATTATATACGACTGATGTTGCCGAAGTGGTTTTTAAAGAAGAAGGCGTTAATAATAAATTATTATAAATAGTCACAATGGCAGTGGCTGTATGTTTTGGCACAGCTTCATCTAAAATATAACCACCATCAGTCACTCTCACACCCACATTGGCTGGCTTATCTCCAGCAACAAAGTATCCCACACTGTTGTTTTCGCCAGTTCCTTTGATGCTCGCAAGAGTGTTTGAATCTAAGTCTTTACCTGTTTTAACATCAAATAAAGTGTACTCATAAACAGCGCCTTTTTCTGCATCAACAACACCACCCGAAGAAATAAAATTAAATTCTCCGTTGACCAATAATTGAGTCGAAGCTGGTGTGATTGTTAATGGAGCCGAAACAATCATCACAATGTCTTTTGAATTTGCTAAAGCATTCCCAACCGGAGTGTCAGTCACCGTTACGGCACATTGACCAGCTTCCATCGCTGTGAATTCATTTTTAGCTAAATTAGGATTAAGGAATTTACCACATTGTCCTTTAACTTGATAATTGTAGGCACCGACACCACCTTTTGGATTGATGATGTATTTATCTCCCACGGATAACTTCACAGGTGTAACTACTTTAAGAGAAGGATAGAGTTTTACTTTTGCTGTGTCTTTATGTTCTTTTCCATCTTTAACTTGAACTGTGACTTCAGTTTCTTTTTCAACTTCTTGAATGAATTCAAATTTACCAGTAGTCTCATCAATTTTGGCAACATCGGCACCAGAAGTGACTGAAAATTTATAACCCACATCTCCTGGCAATCCACCAGTCACTGTAAAAAACTGAATTTGACCAAATGCTAAAGAAATTTCTTTAGGACTGATTTTCATTCCTTCGCGAACATAAACAGTCACTAAAATTGAATTCGGTGTTGGTGACTGACTGTCTGTGATTTTAACAATTTCAGTACAAGGTTTTGAGGGAGCTTTATAAATAGAGTTTTCTCCATTTATATTCCATAAAAATGAACCACCACAATTTGAAATCGGAGTGTATGTAAAGCCTCTTTTCATAGAAGGAAAAACCGACTTCGGCACCCCACCTTTAATTCCGGCATCAAAATCATATTGATCATCAACCATCATCTCTACACTGCTAGCCATAAAAGACAGGCTCTCAGTAACTGTCACCGTGGCTTCTGAATAGTTTTGACTTCCTCTCACTGCTTGATCCACTAATCTTACATGATAAGTACCAGGCTCACTCGGAGCAGTGTACTTTCCGGGAGTGTCTTTGTTGTCGATGGTTCCACCATCTTTCTCGACAACTTGAAAAAGAAAAGGACCTTGTCCACCAAAGAGTCTTGTAAACATCATGGATTTATTCGCAGCAATCACAGGATTTTTTGGATCAATTTGAACGGCATCAATCATATGAACCGTTCCAATATTTTGATTTCCGAGACTATCAATAACTGAAATTACAGAGACACCTGTAGTACCACCACCTGTGTATTTCATTTTTTTACTGTCAACAAAACCAAGTCCGCTTTCTAATTTTAAAACATATCCTGGGTTTCCATTTGTGGTATCAAAAGGCACACCATCTTTAGCTGTATAATAGAGTTCTTTTTGAGCAGCCACACAATCTGGGCCGTTGCAATATCCTAAATAAGTTTCTCGTGGATCTAAAGAAAGTCTATTTCCAACATGAACTTTTGAATCTGCAAAAGCTCCCAAAGAGTCAGTCACACGAACAATAATATCTCCGATTTCATCAGATGCTTGAAATTGTCCAAAGCGAGGATCAATCGTTCCCTCACCACTTGGAATTGTAAATACATAAGGAGGATTTCCACCCACAACAGAAAATCCATAACGATTTCCTACGCTCACTTTAAGTTCTGCAGGATAAATTGCTGGGCTATCGACAATCTTAACAACGGCAAACGCTTGCCCACCTGCAGAGTCCATAGCTTTAACAATCACTTCGCCAGTTACATTACCTGCTGTAAAAACACCCGTATCAGGATTAATTTCACCAGGGCCCATTTCAATAGCCCACTTAATATCACCAGTAGATTTCTCTGCTGAAAAAAGAACTTTTTTCGTTTTTTGAACTGTGACTGAATTGGGATTAATCACAAATCCTTGTAACGAAGATTGATTTGCAAAATTATTTACTTGCCATGATTTGAAGGAATTATTGCAACCACTGGTGACAGCCAGTGTAATGAAGAGGCTTAGATACCATAAGCCAAGAGATTTAAAATGTAATAACAAATCCCGATTAAGTGTTTTCATTTGAACGTTCCCCAATTCAACATCTATTTCGGTGCTTTAAGCATGTTTCTTTAATGTTATAGAAGTTTTACGAAAATTTCGAACTAAAGCCTTGGAGTTCTCAATGTGAGACATTCTTTTTTTTGTGAAAATTGTAGTCAAAATTTTGATTCTAGATTTGAGACATAAGACATATGTCTTAAAATGGGAGTCGAGGGTTTTAATACACCCACAAAATAAAAACGCCCCAACTTGAATCAAATAAATGATTGGTTGAGGCGTACAGAAAATCTAAAATTTAATTTTAAGTTTTTCTAATTTTTAATGAACTTTATTATTGTTCATCGCTTTTGATATTTTTCAATTGATCACCGAAAAGGTCACCAAAGCTAGTTTTAGAAGTTGAAGTTGCTTTTTTAACGTAATCTTCAACATCAGCTTTTGCTTCTCTAAGTTTAACTAGTTTAGAAGACAATCCGATTTTACGAGCGTCTTTATCAATGCTGATAACTTCAGCTTTAATAACATCGCCCACTTTGCAGAATTCTTCTGGTTTATTGATTCTCTCAGTAGTTAACTCAGAGATATGGATTAAACCTTCGATATCTGATTCAAGCTCAACGAAAACACCGAAATCAGCCATTTTCACAACTTTAACATCGTGTTGAGTGCCGATTGTGTATTTTTTCTCGATGTGAGTCCAAGGGTCACCTTCAAGTTGTTTAATACCTAATGAGAATCTCTCATTTTCAATATCAACACCTAAAACAACCGCGCGAACTTTTTCGCCTTTAGTGAACATTTCAGAAGGGTGATTTACACGTTTAGTCCATGAGAAATCAGAAATATGAACTAGGCCGTCAATACCATCTTCGATACCTACGAAAATACCGAAATCAGTGACTGATTTAACTTCGCCTTCAATGATTGTTCCAGGAGCGTAGCTTTCTTTCATTTCAACCCAAGGATTAATTTGGAGTTGTTTCATACCTAAGCTGATACGACGATTTTCAGAATCTACTTCAAGAACAACTACATCAACTTCATCACCAACATTTACGATTTGTGAAGGATGCTTAACTCTCTTAGTCCAAGACATTTCAGAAACATGGATAAGACCTTCAATGCCTTCGCCAAGCTCAATAAATGCACCGTACTCAGCTAAAGAAACAACTTTACCTCTGAGTTTAGTTCCAGTTGGGTAAGCAGCTTTAACTGATTCCCAAGGATCTGTTTGAAGTTGTTTAAGACCTAAGCTGACTCTTTCTTTTTCGTTGTCATACTTAAGAACTTTAACTTGGATTTCATCACCAACATTTAAGATTTCTGAAGGATGTTTTACACGTCCCCAGCTCATGTCAGTAATATGAAGAAGTCCGTCCATTCCACCAAGATCGATGAAAGCACCGTAGTCAGTAATGTTTTTAACAGAACCGATTACAAGTGATCCTTCTTTCATTGTATCAAGAGTTTGAGTGCGTAGGCTCTCTCTCTCTTCTTCAAGAAGAGCTCTTCTTGAAAGAACAATGTTTCCACGTTTTTTATTGAATTTAATAACTTTGAATTTATATTTTTTACCGATGTAAACATCCATGTTACGAACAGGACGTAAATCGATTTGTGAACCAGGTAGGAACGCTTTAACACCGATATCAACGCTCAAGCCGCCTTTAACTTTAGCAACTACGAGACCTTCGATAACTTCTTCGTTTTCAGCAGCTTTAGAAATATCATTCCATGCACGTAGCATGTCTGCTTTATCTTTAGAAAGAACAACCATCCCGTTTTCGTTTTCGATACGATCGATTAAAACTTCAACGCGATCGCCAGGTTTTACATCTCTTGCACCATCAATAACTCTGAATTCATTGATAGGGATTAAACCTTCTGATTTGTAATTGATATCAACAAGTACATAATCACTTTGAACTTCGATAACAACACCATTCACAACGTCACCTGGTTTGAAATCTTGGTCTTTTACAGAAGCTTCAAAAAGCTTCGAAAATTCATTTCCTGCAGCTTTAGCTGTAGCATCTAAACCTGGATTATGAGGAACATCAGCGTCTCCCATATCCAACATAGCCATGACTTTTGCTAACTCAGCCTTAGACTTAGAAATATTTTTTTGCGTATTCAAAAATAACCTCCTGGTGAAATCACATTACGAGTTGTGCTTCAAATTCAAGTTTGAATGTCTTCATTTCGATGCTTAAAACTTTTGGTTTTGGATTTTTTAAAACTTTGAGATTTATGACATTTAAAACGGTGACATTGAGACTGTCGTTTGTCGCGCTTCTTGTAATACAATTCCTTATAATTTCTCAAAGGACCGGTTGAGGGCTTCGATCACTCCCTAAACCTGTAAAATTAATTGATCGATCTTTCAGTTAAGACTTTTGAGATAACGAACATTTACAGGCTATTGTCTGGCATTGTCAATCTAGACCTTTAGCAGCTTTATAGATTCAATAATGTACCGATAAGCTGCTTATGAATAAACTTTTTTTAATGTTTATAGTGAGCCTCTTAAATATGACTTTTGCACAAGCTGCAAATGGACTCAAATGCGTGGTAGGAAATCCTAATAATCAAGTCTTATCGAATGCTTATAAAAACACCCAAAACGACCCATTTACTTCTTTTTATTTACAAAACCAAATCAAAGCCCCCGAAGAATGCACAACCACTCTCCCAAACCCCTCTGTGATTACCCCTCTGGTGGAATTTAAAAAACAACTTTATCAAACCTATGGTCCAGGTAAAATTCAAAAAAAATGCATCCATGCGGCCCTCAAAAGAGGTTCAGGAGTTAAAGGATACGTCTGCAATTCTCCTAAAGGAAAGGCCATCTCTACGGGCAGTACCGACGAAAATGGACCCTGCATTACAGAACCCATCGTTGATTATCTTCACTGGACAATCAATCAAGCTATCGATTGTGTCTCTCCAGAAGACGGTGTTCCACTTGATGCAAGAATTATTTTTAAAAAACTAAATACAGAAACTGGTTTTCATTTTAATATGGCTAACGAAGGAGCCATTGGAATCGGCCAAATCACTTCAATCGCTGTTGAAGAATTACAAATCAATCCAGAATCAAAAAAAATCTTTAAAGAAATTCTCACAAGTTCAAAATCCTCTTGCTTGCCTTTTAAAGATCTTCTCAAAAAGAAACTTCACACACCTTTAAGAAAATGTGAGCACGTTAACTTAGGTTCGGGTATGGCAACAAATATGCTCTATTCTTTAATTTTGTATCGCCATATGAGAGACAGTCATGTTTATGGAGCAAAATCTCATTTGCAAAAAAAGCACATCACAGATCCACAAATAATTAATTATCTGACTTTTTCAATGTACGGTCCTAAAGGACTTTCGGCTCGAGATCTTGTGAACTCAAACAAAATCCCCTCAGATATTAGTTACAGCGATTTTAAAAAAGCTCTCTCTCATAAAGATATTTATTTAAGACAAGCTGATCATAAAATGGAAGAAGTCTTAAAATTAATGAACCCCGCAAAAAACACTTTTTTAGAAAGTGAAATTAACGGGGACACTTGTTTAGAAGACTAATTTTTTGTTAGCCCTTACCAGCGACATCAATTTCAGAGACTAAAATATCAGGCACTAAAACCGAACTTCCATCGTGATCATATCGATCACTCAAACCTTTTACTTTTAAGAAACTCTTTAAAACATTTCCTGAAACCACGATTTCTTCAACTGGATGAATTCTCTTTCCGTTTTGATATAAAAATCCAACAGATTGAAAAGAAAAATCCCCCGTAGAAGAATTAAAGCCTGCATGCAACCCTTTAACTTCTGTGATTAAAAGAGCTTCTTCTTCTAACTGAAGCAACTCTTCAAAAGTTTGAGTTCCCTTTTTAATCACAAAGTTTGAATAAGAAATCTCAAGCTCTTGAGAGGGAGAACGACTTGCATTGCAGGTGTGTGGCAATTGCATTTTTTGAGCGTACTCATAATTAGTTAAATAATTTTTGAGCACCCCATTGGCCACTAAACAAGTGCGATGCGAAGGAGCTCCTTCATCATCAAAAGGTCGAGAGCCCGAAGCCTCTGGCAAAAAGGGGTCATCCCAAATCTCGATTTGCTCTGAAAATATTTGCTGATTCAGCTTCCCTTCTAAAATTGATTTTTTTTGAAAAACTTCTTTAGCTGAGAAAAAATCAGTTGCTAGAGAAAATAAATTTGAGGCAGCGCTGTTTTCAAAAAGGACATGATATTTTTTAGAAGCCAAAGATTTAGCTCCTAAATAATCAAGAGACTTTTGAGCTGCTCGACGAGCCACTTTATGACTATCTAATTGATTCCAATCTCGAGTCCAAAAGTTAACTCCAGCCATTTTATTTTGCCCTTCAAATTTAATGAGAGGATAGCAAGAAACAGACATAGAATTAAACTTTGCAAAAACATCCAAAGATTTTGAATTCAAAATACGAATCCAAGATTTTGTATGAGAAAATCCTCCATAAGCAATGGCAGAAACTCGTGGATCATAAGCCAGAGCATCTTTTTCTAAAATCTCTGCTTTTTTAAGCTTTTCTTCAATACTGTGTTTCTCAAGATCTTCATGAAATAAAAAATCCATAGGAACAATCGGCGCCGGTGAAAATAATGTAAAACTCTCTTGCTGAGATCCCGCGCCTGAAACTGTTTCTAAATTTAATAAAGCTTGTTCAAAACATTTTTTAAGTGCGACTGGACTGAGATTTTCAGTGTAAGCATAACCGCTCGAACCTTTGCAAATCAGTCTAAATCCAGCCATTAATGAATCACTGGATTTAAAGTTTTCAAGCCCCCCTTTTTGATAGCTCGCTTGAAAGCTCGCATAACCCTGAACGAGCAATTCAAATTCTAATCCTGTGTCAGTGAGTTTTTTTTCAGCAACCCATGATTGAATTTCTAAAAAGGCTTCTTTTAAAATATCTTTTTCATCGGAACTTAATTCATTCATGAACGACCTCCTACTAAAATTTGCGACACCATCAATGGCGGCTGCCCAACAGTCACAGGAATAGAACCACTGATAGATCCACACATGCCATTAGCCAGTTGTAAATCACTTCCCACTTTGACAATTCGTCCAAGAGTTTCAATGCCCTTACCAATAAGACTGGCGCCTTTGACTCTCTCTTTAAGTTGACCATTTCTAATTACATAAGCTTCGATGACCGAAAAATTATATTCTCCAGTACCTGGAGAAACACTTCCTCCGCCCATTTTGGCAGCATAAAGTCCATAATCAACATCTGATATCATCTGCTCTAAAGATTCTGTTCCAGGAGCAATAAAAGTATTTCTCATCCGAGAAGTCGGAGCTAATTTATAAGATTGCCTCCGAGCACTCCCCGTTGGAGCATATCCTGTTTTACGAGATCCTAATTCGTCCACTAAATAGCTTTTAAGAATTCCGTTTTCAATGAGCACAGTTTTTTGAGTCAATCGACCTTCATCATCCACACAAAGGGATCCCCATGCATTTGGAAGAGTTCCATCATCAATTGCTGTCACACATTCATGAGCAATTTTTTCGCCTAAAAGATTGCAAAAAACAGAGCTGCCTTTGGCCACACTGGTCGTTTCTAATCCATGCCCACAAGCTTCATGAAAGATCACTCCCCCAAAACCATTATTTAAAATTACGGGCATTTCTCCAGCAGGAGCATACCCAGCATTTAAGCTCGAAAGTGCTGTTTTGGCAGCCGTTTGTGCCAAGGTTTTGAGATCTACTTTTTCGACTTCTTCAAAAGTTCCAAGCCAGCCAGTGGATTCATAACCGTGTTCTTTTTTACCCTGATCTTCTACAAAAACAGTGACAAAAATTCTTAAATAACTGCGTTCTTCAAGAGCCATCACCCCCATGGAGTTGGCCACTTGAATGATTTGATTTTTTTCTAAAAGTCTTGTTTCTACTTGAGTCACCAAACTTGAAACTGCTCGAGCTTCTTGATCTAAAGAAACTAGAATTTTATTTTTTTTCTCGCGGCTTTGATCCCATGGTTTATTTCCATAAACATGGATTTGATCAAATGTAACTTCTTCTAAAGGAAGAGCCGTTTTTGGTTTATTTTTTAATAATGTCTGTGCATTGGCAGGTCTTGCACTGGCCGCATCTTGAGCCGCCTTGATGAGCCCAGCTTCTGTTACATTATTAGTTGTCACATAAATTTGTTCTTTATCAAAAAACAAGCGAATGCCTGCTCCATACATCTGGCCCACAATCGCATTTTTAGGACTTCCATTAAACAACATGAGATCACTAGAGTAAGTGTCTTCTAAAAAAACTTCGGCAAAATCAGCACCCGTTGCGAGAGCCGCATCAAGAACTTTTGAAATAATCTGAGGATTTATAATCACAAAAAGACCTTTCATAAACAAAAGGGCCTTTGAAGGCCCTTAATTAAAATTAAATGTTATTTTTTAAGACAGAGCAATCTGCTCTCGAATAAATTCTTCGACTTTTTTGACTACATCATCAAATCCCAATTCGCTGGTATCAATCACCAAGGCATTTTCAGGAACTGCTAATGGTGCTTCTTTGCGTGAAGAATCTTGGTGATCTCTGGTTTTTTGAGCCGACATAATTTCGGTCACATTTAAACCTAACTCTTGAGATCGACGCTGAGCTCGAGAGGCACTATTTGCAGTCAAATAAACTTTTGCTGGAGATTCCGGAAATATCACAGTTCCGCAATCGCGTCCTTCAGCAACTAAAGCCAATGAGCCTTGTGCTTGAGCTTTTTTAAGACAATCTCTTTGCCCTTGGAGCAATGCTTTTCTGACCGCCGGAAATCTAGAAACAAGACTCGCAATATTACCCACATCTTCGCGGCCGATTTCTGAAGTCACATCAAAATTATTATAAACAACGCGCGTGCGGTCCATTCCCATTTCTACAGACCAGATGCTAGAATGAGCTAATTGAGCCAGTGCTGATTCATCTTCGATATCAACCCCTACTTGCATAGCCACATAACCAAGGCCACGATAAAAAGCTCCCGTAGAAACCCACTTCCAAGAAAATCTACGAGCAATCTCACGACTGACTGAAGACTTTCCTGAGGCCGCAGGACCATCAATTGTAATTACGAATCCTTGATTCAAACAATACTCTCCATTTTTATGATTTAATAGGCGGGACTTCTTTTAGCACTTCAGCAAGCATCTGCATAGCTATTTGGTTTTCTTTTTCCAAACCTACTGAAAGGCGCAAATGAGTCGGAAAGCCATAATTACCCACTGGTCTCATAATAACCCCTCGGCGCAAGAGCTTTTCATTCATTTCGCCTGCGTTTCTAAGGGTGTCAAACATCACAAAATTACCCTGTGACTCAATAAAAGGTAACCCGAGCTTTTTTAACTCCGCATAAAAATAGTCTAAACCCTGCCAATTAACCTGTTGAGATTTTTTAATAAATTCATCATCGCCCAAGGCTGCAATGGCCGCAATTTGAGCTAATTCATTCACATTAAAAGGGTTTCTCACTTTATTAAAAAGATCTACAACTGGAGTTTGTGCCAGTAAAACACCCACTCTTAAACCCGCTAATCCATACACTTTACTGAGTGTGCGAATCACTACAACATTTGGATATTCAGACATATAGTTTTGAGAAGATTTATAGTCAGATGCTCTGACAAACTCATTATAAGCTTCATCAAACACCACTAAAACATCATCACGTTTGCCAATTTTCTTTAAAAAACTCTCTACTTCTACATCAGAAGAATAAGTTCCAGTTGGATTATTCGGATTTGGAACAAAAATAAGTCTGATTTTTTTATCAGGTGAATTTAAAAAAGTATCTGCCATTGCGTCTAAATCCGTTTTGTAACCTTTTTTCAAAGGTGTCAAAAAACGATTCACTCGAGCCGCCTGCGCGCAAAGCGGATAAGCTAAAAATGCAGCTTCCGTTGTTAAAATAGCTTCACCAGGTTCACAATAAATTCTAATGAGAATATCAATGATCTCATTGCTTCCATTTCCAACACCTAAACATTTAGAATCTAGATTCCACTTTTTGCTAATCGTTTGAATCAATTCATAGCAACTTCCATCTGGATAACGATGCAACTCTGTTAATGAATGCTTTAATGCTTCAATAGCTTTAGGGCTTGGGCCCAATGGATTTTCATTACTTGCTAATTTATAAACTTCAGAAATACCGTATTCTCTTTTAGTTTCCGCGATAGGTTTGCCAGGTTTGTAAGCAACTATTTTTTCAATTTCTGGAGAAACATGCATATAAAGACCTCTATTATTGTTGTCATTGATTCTGGCAAACATCATGGCAAATTTAGGGAATTCATGCAAGAGACTCTCGTCGGAACCGGTGATCTTAGCAAATACTTAACATTTAAGAGATTTTTTTGATCTTGTGTATCATTTAGACAACATCTTGAATACCCACTCTATCAACTTGGCACCACTTTACTTATCTAAATTTCAAGCACTTCATCTTTTATTGGAGACCTGTTGATTTATAGCACCGCTCGTTCTATAGCTAGCTTCTTTTTTTTCAGACATTTAAATAAAGGTACGTAACGCATGTCCTGGGTAATAGGAATCAATTTGGGTGAGTCATTTATCGAAATGACTGCTACCAATTTATTAGATAAAAATTCTTCAAAAAAACCTCTCACACAAATTTCATATCTCGTGACGGAGTCCATTGCTGTGGCCGTCAAAAAGTTTCTAACAACTTATGAAATTTCTGAAGTCCAAAAAGTATGGATCACTTCTTCACGACTCCATAAAATTTTAGATAAAAAATTAGGCACGAGCGTGGCCTGTATTTTTACATCTGGATTTGAAAAATGGGCCTTGATTCGCCAACCACCTACTTCTGATTATTTTGAAATATCTCCTGAAAGATATAAATTTCCATCTTCTGAAGAACTTATCTTTGGATTAAGCGAAAGAATCAATATTGAAGGCAAAGTAGAACAAGAACTTTTGGATTCAGAACTTGAGTTTTTGAATTCAAAATTAAAACTCATGGATGTTAAAAGAATCTGCATCAATTTACTTCATGCTCATCGTAATTCTGTGCACGAAGCTAAAGCTGCTGATTATTTTAATGCTCAAGGTTTTGAAGTCTACACTCCAGAACATCATTCTGACTCCTCAAGAGATGAAGTCCAAGCTTGGAGAAAAAACATTTTAAATGCCAGCCTGACTGGAACTTCTCGTGAAATCCATGAAGAAGTTAAACTCGCTTTTGAAGGTGTTTGTTCCCAAATATCTTTCTTGGATAGCTCTGGGCAATTTCAAGAACCAGAAAGTTCCGAGCATCTTGCCACTTTATGGTCTTCCATTCATACGATGAAGTATAAATATAAAACTCCCTCAAATAATGTTCTCGTTCTTGGTTTAGAGAATTTATATTTACTAAACTCTGATGAAGTGAACAATTCTTGGAAGAGCCATTGGGGCCCTGTTGAAGTGAATAAACCAAAATATTACCGATTGGCTACTCAGCTCACTTTAGGGATTGAACTTTCTCTATTTGGCGAAATTTGTTTTACTAAAGTTGAAGAAGGATTTGAGCCCGGCCCTATGTTTTGGGGACGTTCACAAAAACCTCTACTTGTAGATATCCTCCTCATGGAGCACCTTTCTACTGGTTCAATCTTAGAAAAATTTGCCCCCTTCAAACAAGGTTCTGCAAAAAATATTGCGCAGAGAATTCAAAACTCAATCAACGTGCTCACTAAGAATATCAAAACACAAGATCCTATTGAACCTGAGGAATTTGCATCCATTCTTGCTGAAAAATTCTTTTCTCATCTTTCTGTAGAAATTATTTTAAATGCGACATCAGATCAGCTCATTTTGACGGGTCCATTAGCACCCTATTTAATTAAACAACTCAGAGCTCATCTACCACTCATGAAAATTTCATTAGATCCTCAAGCTGCTCACTCAGAATCACAAAGTGTTTTGGAATGGGCAAAGGATCATCCCATGAGTCAGACTACTCAACATCAGGAACTGTAAAATGACATTAGATGATTTAGAATTTACACTTAAAGAAACGCTTAAACCTTTTTCACAAGCTGCACTTGTAACAACTCAAGGACAACTTCTTTGGATGAATTACGAAATGCTCGCGGATATTGGCACTTTTGGTCTTGTATGCCAAAACGTCCAAAAATATTTGAACCCTAAAATGGGCGATTATGTTTTAGTTAATGACCCTTACTCAGGTGGAACAGTTCTATCAAGTCTCACATTAGTCACTAAACTTTGTTTAGAAACTGAATCAAGCCCCAGTCTTTTGTTAGCTGTGAGAATTGGTTTTAGACCCTCTATTGCTCTCTCAAAAAGTATTGAAGACGAGGGAATTAGAATTCCTCCCACTCCCATCGCCCAAAATGATAAAGTTAATGAAGCGATTCTAGGTGCGATTGCAGCTCACCCATTATGTCCCCAAAATTTTGTTGAAAGATTTCATCAATGTTTTGCGGATATGAAAGAGACAGTTAAAAAATTTAATCAATTATTAAAATCAGAAATCATTCATTTAGATAAGGACACTCTTGAACATTACTTGAGCTGTTCACATGAATTATTAATTGAAATGCTTTCTGAAATGCCAAGCGGAGAAACAAATCTCGAAGAACGCCTTGATTCTGGTGAGTCGATTAAACTTCATCTTGAGATTCAAGATGAAAGATTGGCTTTAGATTTTAGAGGAACTTCTCCTTCACAAAAAGTATGCCTCACTGATGCGAGCACATTTGGAAGTTGCTTTGGAGCACTGGGTGCGTTTTTTAATAAACCCATTCCTCTAAACTCTGGCTCCTTTCAAGTTCTTCAAGTAACAAGCCCATTAGGTTGTTTGCTCAATGCTAAATATCCGTCTCCAACTTTTAAAGGCATGACAGATGGAACAGCCATTGTAGCCTCATCCGTTTTAAAAGGCTTGAGTCAATTAATGCCTCACAGAGCCACAAGCATGAGTGCGGTGGCAGCTTGTAAATTAGAAATATTTTTTGATCATAATTTGCGTTTTTATGACATCGTTGCTGGTGGAACTGGCGCTCAGGCCAACAAAAATGGTTGCGATGGAATGTCGTTATGGTTGAGAACACATTTACAACCGAGCATTGAAGAAGTTGAAAAACGATTCCCTTTAAAAATTCTCAAATCAGAAATTCGCGAAAACTCTGGGGGCAAAGGCGCTCGCACGGGTGGTCACGGACTTGTAAGACAGTACGAAGTTTTGCAAAACGCCACTTTAAAATGGGTTTTAGATCAAACTAAAAAACAACCTTCTGGATCTATGGGTGCTGAGAGCGGTGAACCCGCTCAAATTTATGTGACCTTTAAAAACAAAACTGGAAAGCAAAAAACTTCCTTTTTAGAAAGCGAAGGCACACTCAAGATTGAAACTGGAGATCAAATCACTGTTCTCTCAGCTGGTGGTGGGGGCTGGGGAGCTCCAGTTGTTTCAACAGAAGTTAGTAATTAATCACTCCTGATTGTAAATAAAGCGGTCCATAGATCAGCATATAATCAATAAATGCAATGGCTGTGGACGCTAAGACTGCTGATTTCAAAATATTGATGCCATAATCAATTTGCGCTTTTGATTGCAAAGAGTCCTTCCACATTTCTATTTTTTGAACATGCTGACCATTCATGATTTCAGCAAATGTCATGGGTGGCAAACTCGCTTGTTGAGTGATATCTAAACTCGGTAATATTCCAAATTTAATATACATAAATTGCCCCATGTGTTTATAGGCAAAAATATTGGCAGAAACATAATAAAGGTACTGATTAAAATCACTGACTGGATTAAAAATACTTACAATGGTTCTTTTAAACAGAGCTGTTTGAGGAGGCGTCTGCAAAAGTCCCAAAGAAATCAATCCCTCAAAAACACCTTTACTATATATTTCTGTTTCTATTCTCTTTTGAATGACATGATCTCTAAATTCTTTGTATTTAAAACTCTCAATCAGTCCTAATTGTTTTTCATGAAACAACCAATAGACTTCGCCGAGGTCTGCAATAAACGAATGCACTTCTTTGACATTGTATTCTTGTTGGAGAACTTTTTTAGAATTTTCGATTTTTTGATATTTAGAAAGCAACAATCTTAACTTTTGCCCTCTTCGTGAATTCTCTTTCACTAAATCAGTAGTTTTAAAATCAAGATTCAAACTTTTTGAATAAACTTCAGAGAGAGCAATGATGAGTTCTAATGAAACTCTATTTGATTCAGTGGCTAAAAGTACTTTTAGGTTTTCTAAATTATCGAGGCCTTCAATATTTATTTTATTTTTAAAATCTTCTACTTTTTCGTGAGAAAAACTCACATCCATTGGATCTCTAAATTGATTCAAACGATAAATCAAATTTTGCCACTGTTGGGATAAAGTTTTTTTAGATTCATTAGCGTGAGACGCCTGAATATAAGTTTTGGTCTCTGGATTATTAAAAATTTGCTGACAAGAATTTTCAGCAAAAGAAACTTTTGAAAAGAGAAGAATGAGTGCATTTAAAATGAGAGTGTAAAAGCGAACTGTCTTCACAAGAATCTCCTTAAGATTATGGAGGGAATATCATTTTTTAAGGAGCAGAGAGAGAGTCATTTCTTCACTTAGAAAATTCTCCCCAAAATCGTCAAAACTTTAGACATGACTCACCTTTTCAAATTAGCCTGATTAAAGTCTAGAACCTGCTCTTAAAATTGAATCCAAAATAGGAATTTGATTTAGACATAAGTAGGAATCTTAAGTCTCTTGGTCTCCATTTAAAGAATTCGACTCTAATTCTGCTCTTAAAACATGTTATTCTTTCAACTGAATCACTTCAGTGAGACGACGGAGACTTTAATGTTTTTCAAGAAAACTTCAGTTCAAACACAACATGGATTTACAATCATTGAACTCATGCTTGTGGTTGCTATTTTAAGTATTCTTGCTTCGCTGGGTACTATTCAGGCGTCACGTCTCACAGCAAAAACTCGTCAATCTGAAGCGCGAATTGCCTTGGGCGCTATCTATGGCTGTGAACAAGCATTTTTTACGGAGTTTACAACTTACACAGCCTATTTTGACCTTATGGGATATATCCCCGAAGGAAATCTTTATTACAATTCTGGCTTTATAGCCGAAGCTCCTGAGACAAGTGAACAGTATAAAAATGAAGACATGGTTAAAACAGCTAACAGCGTCATGAATTCAAAGCAAGGTTGTAAATCTAACCCCGGTTTTTATGGTTGTACTTTACTATCTGAAGGCACCAAATTTGATCCTGAATCTATCGCAACCGTTTCTGATTTCACCGCACAATCTGGTTCAAAAATTTTTAAGGACGGCCTCGAAAAAGATATCTGGTCAATCAATGAAAAAAAAGAACTCAAACATGATTCTGACGGACTCATTGATAAGTAAATAAATCAATTATAAAGTGTATTTAATCTCAACATGAGAATCTTAAATTCCAAACCAAAAAATTGAGTTCTATAAAAATTTATTTTGAGATTGATGTTTTAAATTATCAGTAAAATCAATGATCAAAATTCAATACTTCGAACATCTCATTTTGATTCAGTAAAATGATTTTATTTTGCAAAATATTTCTACAAAAAAACTAAAGATTTCAGCTTCCTGAACCGATAAATCTAGAAGTACTTACGGTTAATTAATGCATCATGTTTGACCTCAGGTTTTCAGTTTATTTTTGAGAGGTTGCTTTGTTGAAATCATTTGGACTCATTAATTACAAGTCCACATTAATTGGGAACACCCTAAAGTTCCTAATGCTCTTCTTTTTTCTCTCATCCTGCGGTTATCAATCTGCAAAATTTCAATATCTCGGAAGTAACAATCTCAAAGTTTCAACAGAAAGCGATGAATACACTTTTAACGAAGGTGACACCATCAACATACCTTTTGTCTTAAACTCAAAAACGTCAAAAACAATCACCTTAAACTACACCCTCACTGAGAAAAAAAATAATTCATCTGCAAAACCTCAAACTTTTTCTGAAAAAACTTTAGCACTTTTTGCACAAGTGATTGCCATTTTTGAAAGCCAAACTGGAGTGATTGTGATTCCTCAGGGTTCTGATTTTGGGATCATCAAATTTAACAGCAATAAAAACGACACTTACAATCAAGATAAGGTTTTTGAATTGGTCGTCGATGGTGAAGAGCTAGCCAGTAAATACACCATTATTGTAAACATGAAAGATAGCGATGGCCCTCCTTACTTAAGTTTAAAACAAACTTATGTTCAAAAAGGCGGAACGGCTCAAATGACTGTTTCCCTTTCTCATAAATCTGCTTTTCCGATCGAGCTCATCGTTGATCCAAACGCAGTTACTTCTACTGCTTTAGCCAATACAGATTATATTCCTCTAGATACTTACAATTTAACAATTCCTGAAAATGTCACTTCATACAGTTTTAATGTAAGAACTAAATCTACAAGCACTGGCAACAAAGAACTCAACCTTAAAGTGACCACTCCTTATTCTAATTTTGCCATCCTTGGATACAATTCGACCGCCAATGTAAAACTCGTTATTTTAGATACGGACATCACTAATAAAATTAGCTTAAGTGATGTCACGGTTCGAGAAAACGAAAGCCAAGCTAAAATCATGATTGAGCTCTCAGAGCCCGCTGCAACAGATATTTATTTTGATATAGATAGTTTTGATATTTCCGCACAGGATGAATCTGATTATTTAGGTATTCATCAAAGAGATTTAAAAATTGAACAAGGTCAACTTTATACCTCAGTTTACATTCCTGTTTTAGACGACAGCGTGAATGAGAACAACGAAAGTTTTAGAGTTCAGCTCAGCAAAATTAGAGGTGCTACACTCAATTGGAATATGAAAGAATCCATTGTGACTGTTTTAGATAAAGGCAGTACTTCACAAACTCCTGTGAGTTCAAACCCAACCCCTACTTTAACTTCAAGTTTACCAAGTCCAATATCTGCGGCCCAAGTTGGAATTCAATTAAAGTTTAATAAAAATATCACTGGAACAATCAATGAATCATCATTTAGTGTGAATAACGGAACCCTCTCTAATATTACTGGAAGCGGATCCTCTTACACTGCTACGTTAACTCCGATCAACTCAGGCCTCGTTGAAATCACCTTTTTAGCAGATAAAGTTTCAGACGTGAGTGGTTTAAAAAATATTGCATCCAACACTCTTAGTCTCTACTTCAACTTTAAACTCTGGGCGACCCTCACCACCACAACAGCAACAAATTTTAATCAAGGACCCATGATCGTTAATTTGAGTTTTTCAAAACGTATTGTTGGATTAGATTATTCAGATGTTCAACTTCAAAATGCGACTTTAAGTGAACTCGATGGCACCGGAACTCAATACACTCTCACGATCTACCCAGCAGATTTGCTTCCAGGTGAGGCGTCAAAAACTGTTACCGTAAAAATTCCAAAAGATGCTGTTTATGACGAAGATGGTATCGGGAATTTAGAATCAAACATCCTCGTTAAAACTTACGACACTCAAAGACCAACCATCACAATTACATCCAATAAAACCAATTTAACTGCAGGAGAATCTGCTCTGATTACCTTTACTTTATCAGAACTGGCAACTTCTGCTTCTGGAGTGCAAAATGGTTTCTCTGAATCAAATATTAAAACATCATCCGGGAATTTAGTTCCTTCAAGTCCATTTTGTGACAAACAAGTTTGTACAGCCACACTCACACCTCTTTCTGATTCTGATTACGCTGCAATCAATATTTCGGTCCACGCAGATAATTATCTTTTTAAAGATAAAGCCGGAAACTCTGCGATTTTACCTTCTGCCTTTCAAATATATTCTGACACCAAAGCACCTACTGTTTATATAAAAGCAAAAACTAAATCGAGTGTGTTAAAAGGAGATTACTCAGATATTACTTTCACATTATCTGACAGTTTAGCAGGCTCATCCATCCCCTTTACGTTAGCCAATGTGGCTGCCACGAATGGAACACTCAGCTCAGCAAATGCTAATTTTTGCACAGGTGTGACTTGTATTGCGAGATTCACTCCTACAGATAATTTAGATGGAAGCAATGAAGCTATTATTTCTTTAACAGGAACATTTAAAGATTTAGGTGGTAATAACGGAGTCTTTAATAAGTCTTTTGATGCTCCGTTTGGAACTTCTTTAACTTCTACCAAAGTGACTTTTGATACAAAAAAACCAAATGTTCTCTTAACTCATAATGTTCCTTTGGTAAGTCAAACAGCCATGCTCAAAAAAGGGGCTCAAGTACTTGTAACTTACACTTTATCTGAAACGGCTTCTGCTATAGCTGGAGTGGTTAATGGATTCTCCACAGCTAATATTTCATCATCAAATGGACTTCTCACTCCTTCACCTGTGTTTTGTATACTTAAAACCTGCAGTGCCACATTTGTCCCCTACGATGATTTTGAAGGTACAGCAACTCTCACAGTTTCTAACTCGAGTTTATTAAAAAATTATTATGACGTTGCAGGTAATAAAGGAACTTATGGCCCCAATGCAGATCTCAATTCTTATTCTACAAATATAATTGTCGACACTAAAGCCCCTGGCTTAATGATATCAAGTTTGAGCAGTTCTTCAGTCACTAAAAATCAAACTATTGATATTACATTTACTATTCCAGAGTCTTTAACTGGCACTTCTGATGATTTTACATTGGGAGATCTCAGTGTGACTAATGGTGCCCTCAGTTTAGTGAATGCAAATTTTTGTTCTGTTGCAAACAACTCAACAACTTGCATGGCTCGCTTCACTCCATTAGATAATTTAGACGGACCTGTTCAAGGGGTCATTACTTTTGTGGGTTCTTTTAAAGATGCTGCTGGCAATAGTGGTTTTATAAAAGACAACACAAACACTATAGGCACCCTTGGAAGCCTTGCAAATATCACTATAGATACAACGGCCCCTGCCGTTCAAAGTATTACGGCTTCTGCTAATACTTTAAAAATTGGAAGTTCTCCGGTAATAATCACAGTCACTCTATCTGAAAACATGACCAACACGACAAATGAGTTTAAGGCTGCAAATATTAGCTTAACTGGCTCTGGTAGCATCACTCCGTCATCACCGTTTTGTAACGGCAAAGTTTGTACAGCGACCTATAATCCTCCAGCTAACACAGACGGAGGTAGTGCAACGATTACAACTTCAGGATTATATACAGATGCAACTGGCAATGGTGGTGCTCACTCATATACAAACCAGGTTATTCAGTTCGACACTAAAGCTCCAACTGTTACTATTTTGGAACCTAAAACTGGATCGCTCTCAGTAACAAGCGTGAGCCCACTAGATTTTATTGCGACCTTTTCTGAACCCTTATTAAACTTTAATAATTCAAACGCAAATTTTGCGAACTATTTCACGATCACAAATGCATCAACCAATCCAACAATTCAACCTCTCACATCTGGATGCGCAGCTGGTAAAGAATGTTATAAAATTAGCTTAGTGCCTACTGCAAGTGGAATACCTGCATTGAATGTAAGTTTAAAAATAAATGCCAATGCCCTTACTGATTTAGCTGGCAACTTTATGAGCACGGCCTCTGCAATTTCAACAACTTCTTATGATAAAACTCCAGCCTCTTTTCAATCTATGACATCGAGTTTATCTTCATTGAATGCGACCAATAAAACCTCCACGATCACTTTAAATTTTACAAAAGCTGTTGCCTCAGCTCCAGGTATTTCACTCAGTGCAACTAATAACGCGGGTACATTTAGCGCTATCAGTTGCAACGGAACAACCACTTGTACATCTACTTTTACTGGTAATACAATTTCGGATGTTTCAACTTCGATCACAGCTTCCGTTTCAGCTTCTGGTTACACTGATCTTTCTGGCAATGTTTCAACCATTAATAATAGTTCTGCCATTACTATTGCTCATGTGGATACAACAGCTCCGACTCTTTCTATTTCAGCAGGAACTACAACATTAAATACCACTACAACTTCAACAACTGTGACCTTCACCTTCTCGGAACCCATTCCTGCAGCGAATTTTACGATCACTAAAACGGGAACCAACAATGGAACACTTGGAACAATCAGCGCTACAGGTGACACAAAAGTTTTTACCGCTACTTACACTTATGCTGCAGGTTACGATTCAACAGCTTCATTCAGTGCCACATTTAATGATGCCGTTTTAAACTCTGGAACTATTGCATCAAATATCACCATTAATAATAATGGAACATCCTTCCCCGTGGCTACTGGTGGAAGTATGACAGATAATCCTAGCGGTTGCTCTTCTGCGGCCTCCTCAGTGAGCCCTTGTTATATGACTCATAAATTTACAACAAGTGTGGTTCAAGGCAGTGAAACTCAACAAAATTTTATTATTACAAATCCAGGTGTTAACAACTCTAGTCCTACTAATTCTAAAATGACTATCATTGCAATTGGCGGTGGCGGTGGCGGAACTGAAGGTCGAGATAATACCGGCGGAGATGGTGGTGCCGGTGGCGGTACTGCCTACAAAACTTTTACTCCAATAAATAATCCAAGTTATTTAACTTCAACTTATCCTTATAAAGTTCAAGTGGGTGGCAAAGGTGCTTATGGGCATCCAACAACTCAATGGGCCTCAGCTGGAGGAGATTCATACGTAAATGATCCTCAAGGTTCTCCAATTGTCACTGCATACGGCGGACAATCTGGAGGTGGAAGTGGAAGTGGTTGCAGTGGCTCAGAAATGTGTTGGATGGGTGGTTCGGGAGGCTGGGCTGGAACAGGCGATAACTATGACCCACCAACTGGATCCTACGCAACTGCAGGAACTGGCAGTAGTTACTATTCGGGATTAAATATTGCTTCCTTCCCATGGACTCCAAATGGATTAGCTGAAGCAATTACCCAACCAGGTGCCGGTGGCGGCGGTGGTGCTGGAAGAGGTAGTTATTGTGGAACTTCAAGCACCTCTCAATGTGCTTCCACTTGGGGTACTGGCGGCACTGCAGGTTCAGGTGGAGCTGGCACAGGTGGTAACTATTCAGGTTCTGGAGCTAGCGGTGGTAGCTATGGCCATGGCGGAGGTGGTGGTGGTTCTTATTGTAATGGCGCTGGAACAACTTGCTATCCTAAACAAGGTGGCTCTGGAGGCGTTGGTGTAGTTTATATCGTTTACCGCGTTCGTTAATTTTCTTCATTTGATTTTTTATTCTCAAAATAAAAATCCATTTTAAATTAGAATTTTTCTCATTTTGCTATGAGGGATTCTCACCTCTTCAAAAGGTTCTCCTGTAATTTCATAACCCAGTTTTAAATAAAAAGGGATGGCTGTCTTTCTGGCATTTAAAATAATTTCTGTGATTCCTTTTTGAATTAATAGTTCTTCTGAAAACTTCACTAATTTTTTTCCAATCCCCTGCCCTTGCCTATTCTCCAATATGGCCACTTGGCGCATTCTTACAATGCCTGGTCCTTTAGGCGAGAGGATTAAACAACCCATTAATTCTCCCTCACAAAAAGCCCCAATATGAAGATCTGTTTTATCAGGCTCAAGCTCTTCTTGCGAGAATGTTAATCCAAGAGGCTCACGCAGTATTTTGTAGCGAAGCTCTAAAGTAGATTGATATTCTTTTGAACCAAATGTGATTTCACGTATTTCAATTTTCATAAAATAATTCTAGTGTAAAATCTATTTTTTATTCTATTTAAAAAATAGAAAAAAATATTATAAACCATTTGGATCACAAAATAATCAATCAAATTCATCCCTCGGGCATGGCTTTTGTTTTCCAAATTAAACATTATAACACTGACTATTATCATTCCAGATTGTGCGAAATTTTAAGACTCTTCCATTGCCTTCATAGGTTCCTAAACTTGGGAATGTATATTTTAATCCAGTTTTTTCTCGAGGATTTTCTAAATTGTAACCTCCTATTACATGAACAAGCTTCCAACTTATTTTCCGGTGGATCCATGCGAAAATCAGATTCGCTGGCAATGAGCGCTTTGACAACATCAGGTTCAATTGGAGGATTAATTTTCAATATTTTATTAAAGTAATCAGTCCAAATCGCAATTTGCACATCAAATTTGTCACTATTAGGGTGTGGAAGCTTTTGTTTTGAAGGATAAATTATGTTTTTTCGATCATATATTTTAAAAATTCTGTCGATCTCTTCTAAATCAAGATAAGTGCCAGATAAGCGTCTTTGATGTTGATCTCTAGTAGAGATTCCAGAAGGATTTTTTTTTGCTTACTGGAACAGGCATAGGATGTTCATGAAGTGTGGTTACTTTTTTTAAGATTTTTTTAGCCATAATTTTCCAATTTAGTTATTGCATAATGAAATTTTGATCGAAAAATTTAAACGCTTTTGTTAATAATTTGTGCAGTGTGAAATAATATTAGATGTTAGTTGAGCCAACTGTGGAGATCCGGAGAACCATTAAACCGGGTCTCATGTTTTTTTAAGTTTTTTGGATTTTAAATTTTACTAGAGGAAAAATGGATGGGGTAGCAGGACTCGAACCTGCGAATGACAGAATCAAAATCTGTTGTCTTACCAACTTGACGATACCCCAACAATGAATACATTGGGCACAAAGATAGAAAAATTTGGGCGCCAATGCAAGAATTTTGTTCTAATAGTGACGATGCAATATGAATAAAACCCGTTTAAGGCTTAATCTTCGTCGTGAGAGTAGGAAGAATCACTAGAATGTGCTCTTTTTAACCCTGTAAGACTTTCACCAATGGACTTAACCTCGGCCTCAAAGGCATCAAAAACGGCTTTTTCCAATTGGGTGCGAGTTTCTTGGTTGAGGGGGTGAGCGATATCTCTAAACTGCCCGTCTTTGCGTTTTTTACTAGGCATCGCTACAAATAAGCCGGCTGGGCCCATAATAACCTTAAGATCCCTAATAACGAAACAATCATCAATGGTGATAGATACGTAAGCTTTTAAGCGTTCTTCGTTGACCGGAAAAACTTTTACATCGGTGATTTTCATAGATTCTCTCCTTGTTGTACTTTGAGATTTCTTAAAAAAATTAAAAAGTCTCAAAATGTCTCTAAAGAATCTATCGGCTCATTTTAAAATAACTTAAGCCCTCCCAAAATGCAGGACTATAGCCTGACCCCACTCTGACGTAAGGCCTGCTTAATGCGCTCCACATGTTCTGCACTCGTAGTCTCAACCACAAAGTCAATCTTGGTCTCTCTTAAAAATAACCCCGAAGAAATCCTATCGTGGTGAACTTCTAAAATATTTGCTTTTTCATCAGCAATCACCTTTGTCAGGCGATGAAGAGTCCCTGGCAAATCATCCACAATTACAGAAAGCTCCACTAAACGCCCGCGGCGGATTTGGCCCTTCTCAATGATTTTTTCCACCATATTAAGGTCAATATTTCCACCACAAAGAGCGATGCAAGTCTTAGCCCCTAAATTGAGATTCCGGTTCATTGCCGCAGCCAAACCAACGGCTCCAGCACCTTCCACAACGGTTTTTGCGCGCTCTAATAAAAAGGTAATAGCTCCAGCAATTTCATCATCAGAAACTGTCACGATCTCATCTACCAAGCGAGAAATAAAAGAATCCAACATCACTTGTGAGGGCTTTTTAATCGCGATCCCATCAGCTATCGTCGTGATTCTTTTTTGAGCCTCACGCACGCCCTGCTTATAATAAATTTCCTTCATTCCAGGAGTTTGCTCTGACTGCACTCCTATCACACGACAATGCGGATTGATGGCTTTTACTGCTGTAGCAATACCACTAATAATTCCGCCGCCACCAATAGGAACAATAATCGAATTTAAATCTGGAACTTTTTCTAAAACTTCTAAAGCAATTGTCCCCTGCCCCGCAATCACACATTCATCTTGATACGGATGCACAAACACAAAACCTTTTTGGGCCTCTAATAAACGAGCATGCTCATAAGCATCATCATAAACCTCACCCTTTAAAACAACTTCTGCTCCATAATCTTTGGTTGCAGAAACCTTCATCAGAGGAGCCCCTTCAGGCATCACAATTGTTGATTGCACTCCCGCTTTTTTTGCACTAAAGGCCACCCCTTGAGCGTGATTCCCGGCAGAGCTTGCAACCACTCCGCGCTTTTTTTCTTCTTCTGTGAGATTATGAATTTTATTGTAGGCTCCTCTTAATTTAAAAGAACCCGTATACTGCGTGTTCTCCATTTTAAAATAAACTTCAGAACCAATAATTTTACTGGCACTAAAAGATTTATCGAGCTCTGTGTTTTTAATAACACCTTTGAGAACTGATTGAGCTTTTTTAATATCATCGAGAGTTACTTTAAGAAGGGGATTACTTTGATTCATACATCACTCTTTAAATAATTTGTTTTATATGTGAAAGTTAAAAAAAATTCCAGATCACTTCACTCAATATTCGTAAAAAAATGTGAAATGAATCTGGAATATAATGTATGATGCTTACCAGTAAACTGCAAGTCCCCAAAGGGGTTTGTATTTATATGTTATGCGAAATTGATCACCCTGTTGGCCTGCAGATATAATTTCTGAAACTTCTTTTGCTAATTTTTCATTTTCTAATTTTTTATTATCCTCCGTTCCTACGCCTTCAATTTGTTGATATCCAACAATTTCTTTGCGCTCACCCAGCTTTTTTAAGTCGAAATAAAAAAATGGAGCCAAATTTTTGCCACAATGACCACATTTAATAACTTCTGAAACTGAGTCTTCTGTTGTTTCTCCACATATATGACATCTTCGAAAGAACACTGGTTTGTCCATCAAAACCCTTCCGAATAGAACGCCACAGACTTGACTTAAGGTTAGCTTTTAATAATTTAAAAATCCACCCTCAAAAATACTTCATTTTGAGTCTCAAAATGAACTCTGACTAATGACTTTTCACACCAAATTTTTAAACCTAGTCTTTGTTGAAAAATCCAGCGTTTAAATTTTAGCTATTAAAATATTGTCGTAAATAAATTTAGGAAGAGGTGCATAAAAATCTCTTTATGAAACTCTTAAATAATTAGAAGCTTATAAATTTTTTGGAATTAATAATTAAAACTCGTACCCACGAGCATTGTAAAAATCTGCTGGGCCACTGAAACCTTTTGCCATTGCTGATCCACTCTTTGCAAAGAGTAACCTCTGCCGCCCGTGTAATATCCCCCAAAGGTGTAAGTAATCGGCCCACTCGAAAGAGCCACATTAGCAGCAAAGCCTAATTGATCCACTTTACGGGGCTGATCATAACCCAGGCTTGGATCTGGATTATCAAACGGCGAAAAATTAGTAAACCAACCCATCCGCCCTTTAAGCCATTTTCTCATTTGCACATCAAAACCGATGGCTCCATTCCAAATGGGTTTTTGTTTGATTTGTGTTCCGATTTCAACATCATCAATATCTGAATATTTAAGACCCCCATATAAATTTAAATCTGCAGAAACCGTAAATTTTTCGGGCTCATGAAAAGCCAATCCAAAAGTGAGTTTTGGAGGAATAGGCCCATTGGAACCTAAAGTGGTTGAAGCTTTTGGATCCACCCAAATTGATGAAGGATTCGTTTGAATAATTGTTTTAAAATAAGAAGCATTGCCTGCCACATGAATCGAACTCATTCTCAAACTCGCGCCAAATCTCCATTTGGGTGCTAGTATTTTTTGATAACCAATAATGGCAAGGGCATTGTTTTGCACAAAGGCTTTATCTTCAGAGTAAATGACAGTGTTGCCATTATCATTCATCGTTGTGTCTTGAGCCGTTCTCACGTAATTTCTGGCAGTATAATAAAGTGAAAAACCAAAGGTTTCAGATTTAGATAATTTTCTTGAAGCAGACCAACCCACCCATAATGATTCATCCACAAAGTTTAAACTTGAATTATTCCTATCATCCTTATGGATATCACCTTTAAAATTATCATAATCTGGAACAAGAATTGAAAAAGCCATTGTGTACTGAGGCATAAAATCTTCAAACCGAATCACCGAACCTGATGAAGAAGGTAAAGATCTAAAAAAACCTTGATTGATTTTTAAAGACGCCTTTGTGAAATCTTCGTAATTTCCATATTGAGTATCAAATTTTTTATAAATACCCACAGCTGCAGAAGCGCTTCTTTGATTGAGCCAAGACAAACCCGCTGGATTATAAAAACAACTCGCAGGAACATCGCCCGACATGGCCGCATACGCGCCACCCATACCTGCTGCCTGATCACCCAATAAAATAGTATTGTAGTTTGTAAATAAAGCGTGAGCCGATGGATTTAAAAAAACCAACACCATCAAAAATAAAAATATTTTAATAAAAAGATTTTTGCATGCAAACATATTCGGCATACAAATAGATTGAAGCGAGCTCTTATAAAGATCAATAAAGTCTCGCCAGTACAGACTTCTTCAAGCCTAAATTCAGAGCTTGAAGAAGTTTAAAAATAAAAATTATTTTTGTGATTGAACGATCTTTTCAAAACTTAATGGATCCAAAGAGGCTCCACCCACCAAAAAGCCATCCACTCCAGGAAGTGAAATCAGCTCTTGAGCGTTGTCAGGTTTTACGCTGCCACCATAAAGTACAGGAGTTTGAGCAAAATCAAGTTTCGCTAAAATTTCATGGACCAAGGCATGGGTCTCTTTCACTTGCTGAGCCGTTGCCACTTTTCCTGTACCAATAGCCCAAACAGGTTCGTAGGCAATCACCATAGGTTTAGATTTATCAGCCAAACTTAAACCCACACTTAATTGCTGTTTTAAAACTTGTTCAATTTTACCACTTTCTCTTTCTTCAAGAGTCTCACCAATACAAAGCATGGGTTGCAAACCAAGTTGCTGAACTTTTTGAACCTTGCGAGCTACAAAAGAATCATCTTCTTTAAAAATTGTGCGTCTCTCGCTGTGACCTAGTAGAATCCATTTTCCACCAATATCTTGAATCATTTGAGCAGAAATCTCTCCCGTAAAAGCACCTTGTGTTTCTACGTAGCAATTCTGAGCTCCCCAAGAAATTGTTGAATGCTGACCAATGCATTCTTGTGCAACAACGGCAGAGGTTGCTGGCACAAAAAACACCACATCAGATTTATCTGTTAAATTTAATTTATTAAAGACTTCAAAAAAAGCGCGAGTTTCTTTTGGATTTTTATAGAGCTTCCAATTTGCCGCAAAAATTTTTTTCATAAAATATTTTTCCCCATCATCTCCACTTTTTAAAGGAGACTTCAATAATAAAGAGGGGCTATGCGCCCCTCCTATTAAATTTCCAAATTTCTAAATTTCTTTTTTTTAAATTGAACTTAAAAATTTATTCCATTCATTTTTGTCAGAAATTAATTATTAATTTCTAACTTTAACTCTTACGATTTCAAGACCTGGTAATTTATCACCTTGAAGATATTCAAGAGAAGCACCACCGCCAGTAGAAATATGAGTCATTGCAGCTGCATGACCAGACATATTTGCAGCAGAGGCAGAATCTCCTCCTCCTACAATTTTAGTTCCTTTGTTTTCAGCAACAGCTTTTGCAATTGCAAAAGTTCCTTTTGAAAACTCAGGGGTTTCAAAAACTCCCATTGGTCCATTCCAGAAAATAGTTTTAGACTCAGCAATTGCAGAAGAAAAACTTCTGATCGTAGCTGGTCCAATATCAACACCCATGAGTTCTTCATCAATGTTAATTCCTGAAGTCGTTTTGCAATGTGTATCTTTAATATTTGCAGTTACAACATGATCTACTGGTAATAAAATTGTTTTACCTCTAGCAGCTACACGCTCAATAATTTCACCTGCGTATTTAACTTTATCAGTCTCAACAAGTGATTTACCCACGTTATGTCCTTGAGATTTTAAAAATGTGTAAGCCATCGCTCCACCAATAATAAAAACATCAACGATATCTAATAGCTTTTCGATCACACCAATTTTATCACTCACTTTAGCGCCACCAAGGATAGCAACGTAAGGACGAACCGGTTGAGAGATCAACTGATCTAACATATTAATTTCTTTTTCGATCAAGAAACCAATTCCTTTATGAGTCATTAACTCAGGAAGGGCATGAATACTTGCGTGAGCTCTATGACTCGCACCAAAAGCGTCATTAATATAAATATCAGAGTAGCTTGCAAATTCTTGAGCCAGCTCAACGCTATTTTTAGTTTCACCCGGAAAAAATCTCAAATTTTCTAAAAGAATAATCTGATTTTTTTTCAAGCCTACTAAAAGTGCTTTCACTCCGTCAGTATTTGGCTCTTCACTGAGTAAAACTTCCATTTTTAATTCTTCAGAAAGTTTTCTAGCAACAGGCTCTAATGAGTATTGCTTGTCAGCAGCAGTTTTTGGTCTGCCTAAGTGAGAAGAAATAATAATTTTTGCTTCATGTTCAACAGCATAACGGATAGTTTTTAAACTCTCACGAATACGTGTATCATCAGTGATTTTTCCATTTTCGATGGGAACATTCAAATCGAGTCTCAAAAAAAGAACTTTGTCTTTTAAATCGAAATCTCGAATTGTTTTAATTCCTTTTAAGCCTGCGCTCATCTTATAACCCCTTTTTTTGCATAAATAGAGCTAGGTCGATCATTCTGTGAGAGAATCCAGTTTCGTTATCGTACCAAGACATTACTTTTGCAAAACGATTTCCCATGATCATTGTAGAAGCTAAATCTACGATTGAAGAATGTGGGTTGCCGTTAAAATCAATGCTCACAAGTTCTTTTGATTCTGCATGGAGAATACCTTTTAAGTTTCCAGTTGCAGCTTTAATGAAGGCTTCATTGATAGCAGCTACAGATAAATCTTTTTGAGAGTTAAATGTAAAATCTACTAAGCTTACGTTTGGAGTTGGAACTCTCACCGCAGCACCGTGAATTTTACCTTTAAGTTCTGGCAACACAAGACCCACAGCTTTAGCAGCTCCAGTAGTTGTAGGAATCATAGACATAGCTGCAGAACGTGCTCTTCTTAAATCAGAGTGAGGAGCATCTAAAATTCTTTGATCATTTGTGTATGAGTGAACAGTTGTCATCAAACCATTTTCAATTCCAAAAGTTTCTTGAAGAACTTTTGCAAGTGGAGCTAAACAGTTTGTTGTGCAAGATGCATTTGAAATCACATGATGAGTCGCAGGATCATATTTATCATGGTTGATTCCGTAAACGATAGTCATATCCGCGCCGTCAGCTGGAGCAGAAACCATCACACGTTTAGCACCTGCAGTGATGTGTTTCATGAAATCTTCTTTTTTCTTAAAAGCGCCAGAGCACTCAAGAACGATATCAACGCCTAAATCTTTCCAAGGAATTTCTAGCGGATTTTTATGCGCAGAATAGGCAATTTTTTTGCCATTTACAGTAATGCTTTTTTCATCATGAGTTACATCATGATTAAAAATCCCATGAGCACTGTCATATTTTAAAAGGTGAGCTGATCCTTCGATGCTATCTAAGCTGTTGATGGCTACGATATCAAGTTTTTCAAAACCTGCACGAAACAATACGCGACCAATACGACCAAAACCATTAATACCAACTCTTAATTTAGACATGTCGTCCTCCTGTTATTGAAGGGACTAATGTCGTACTCATCGGCCAAAAAATCAATAAAATTTTGGCATGAGAGATTTTAAATTTTTAAAGGTTTGTTCAGAGAGATTCTCGAGGGAAACTCCCTTGAGTTCCGCTATAAAATTAGCCGTATAAATTAAATAAGCAGATGTGTTTTTTTGTCCCCTCATTGGAACAGGTGCTAAAAAGGGGGCATCTGTCTCAATATGCAATCTATCCATGGGAATCGTTTTCACGACATCACGTAAAGCATTTGCATTTTTAAAAGTGACCACTCCGCTGATAGAAATATGGTACCCCAATGCAAGGGCTTGATCCGCCAACCACTGAGTCCCTGTAAAACAATGAATCAACCCAGTAACTTTTCCAGCATATTTTTTAAGAATCTCAACCGTGTCTTCTTCAGCATCACGAGTATGAATCTCAACAGGCATTTTATAGCGAGCCGCCATGTCCATTTGCTTATCAAAGGCTTCTAGCTGGTGCTGTTTATCAGAGTGATTATAATAATAATCTAAGCCAATTTCACCAATAGCCACCACTCTGGGGTGATGCAAATGATCTTCAATAAATTTTTGACCCTCATCGGTAAACATAGAACCTTCATGAGGGTGGTAACCAAGGGTGCAAAAAACATGAGGTGAAAATTTTTCTGCTAATTCAATGACCACAGGATGGTCAGCGGGTTCCGTTCCAATCGTAATGATTTTTTGAACTCCAGCAGCCAATGCTTTCGCAACAGCCTCTTCGGGAGTTCCCTCTAATTTATCGATATGAGAATGCACATCAATGAACGTAGCCATTTACCAATCCTTTATGAATGTTTGAATGATTCTAACATGGAATATGAATGATTATTTGTTTTTTTCAATATCTTCTAGAGATAAAAGCCAAAATTCTTCAAAAAGTAAGGTGGCATCTCTATTCTGAGCAAGGGCGCCATCTAGCTCAAAGGCTCTTTCAGTCACCTTTAATAAAGCCCTCTCATTCCATCTCCCTAAAACAGCCAATGCCTGAGTCTGATCGGCATTAATTAAAGAGTCCCGTTCACCCTTCTGAAAGAGCATAGCATCTCTCAATAAGATACACCAAAAATGGATAATTCTCTGAGCAGCTGTTCTGTCTTTTCCAAGTTCTTTAAACTCTGGTGTTAAATAAAACCATGGGTCTTCAACCAAGTTCATTAATGAAACACCCGCTAATTCTCGGAGTTCTTGTTCATCAGAATGGGTTAATAGCTCAAGAGATTCAAAACTCCCTAAACTTGCTCTAAAAGCCCATTCAGGAGCTTTTTTAAATCTTTTCATATCAACTATTGAAGGTGGTGAAAATCTTACAACTTGGCCACGGGATTTAATCGTAGGCAGCAAAGCCCCCATCGAAGACGTAATTAAAATAAAATAAGAATCCTCAGGCGGTTCCTCAAAAATCTTTAACATCGCATTGGCTGCAGATGGATTCATCCAATGAGCTTGATCAATAATAACAACACGTTTTTTACCAAGGGCTCTAAGTGAGAGATATTCTAAAACCTCTCTACACTGATCAATCTTTATAGGAGCTTTTTCTGTTTTTAATAAAAAGATATTTTCACTATTTCCAGAGGCTACTCTCGTACAAGGACCACACTGGCCGCAAGGCATAGAAACATTTGCCGACAAAGCCTCAGATTTGCTCTCAGAACCTTTTTGCAAAGTCTCGCATAAAAGAGCTTGAGCCATGGCTACAGCCACTTTTTTTTTGCCAATCCCAGAAGGGCCCGCAAAAATCATTGTCTGTGCTAAGTGATCTTGTTGGAGTGCTTTAAGAAGTTTTTGAATGTTGGCTTGATGGCCACCTATGGCACTAAAGAGCTGAGCCATCCCTCACTCCTCGCTCTTTCTAAGAGCTTTGCCAACATGCTATCAGTCGTATTTTGACTATTGAGAACTAACCATTTTTTTTGCCCCTGAGATTGTTGCAAAAAGGAGTTTCTCACTCTTTCATGAAAATCTTTTTTCTCAAGCTCAATGCGATCAACACCCTCACCCGTTTGGTGATTGCGACCATGAATTCTTTGCTGACTGACTTCAACTGGTAAATCTAAAAGGACTGTAAGATCCGCTTCAAGTCCCTTGGTTGCAAAGGTATTGAGCTGCACCACTTCTTCTTCTTTGATTTCTCTTCCGCCCGCCTGAAAGGCAATGCTACTTGCTGCAAAACGATCACAAAGAACCCATAAGCCTTTTGCTAAAGCTGGTTGAATCACTTTTTCTACATGCTGTGCACGAATTGCTTCATAAAGTAATAACTCAGTACGAGGACAAGGAGCTTCCCCATTGGTTCTTAAAATAATCTGACGTAACTCTTCGCCTAAGGGAGTTCCACCCGGTTCTCGAGTTCGAATAAATGGAATAGACTGTTTTTGAAGAGCTCCTTCAAAAGCAGAAATCAATGAACTTTTTCCTGAGCCGTCAAGGCCTTCAAATACGATAAATGGCATACTTTCTTCTGCCAGCCATAAAAGGGGATGTCAAAACTCATACTGTCATGTTGAAGATTTTAAATTTTAAAATTTCTACAATTTTTTAAGAATCCTTAAACAAAAGACTTCAGCCAAAAATCTCCAAACTTGCATGCAACTTTTTGAAATTTCTTTAATCCCTGTCTAAAAGCTCAACACAGTTTAAAAGCTAAATGCCAATTCACAATCTTTTTACCCCATTGAACTTGCGATGATTTTTGATAAATCACTTGAAAAACAGCCTTATAGACATATTGCTATGCAATAATTTTGGGCTTTAACCTAGACTCTCCTTAAGAGATTTCTTATATTCAGCGTTTTACCGTGCATTTTTTGAGAAATTCGATAAAAGAAAACTAATATTTATAAATATCTAATAATCGAAGTTCCATCCAGAGAAGGGAAAACCAAATATGATGACCTTTGTTGCAATTCTTCACATTTGTGTCGCTTTAGTTTTAATCGTGCTTGTTTTAGTACAAGATTCTAAAGGCGGAGGCATGGGAGGTTTAGGTGGCGGAGCTAGCAATTCAAATTCTCTCCTTGGAGCTACTGGCGCAACAACACTTGCAGCTAAACTCACTCGTTGGACTGCAGTTATTTTTGCGGGAACTTGCCTTTCTTTAACTTTCCTAGCTTCAAACACAACTAAATCAGTTATTGATACTGGTGTTATTCCAGCCCCTGTTGCACCCGTAGCGGCTCCAGCTGCTCCTGCTGCAACGACTGAAACTACTCCTGCTGCTGCTGAAACTGCACCCGCAACTACTGAAGCTCCAAAAGCTCCTGAAGCAGCTCCTGCTACAAAATAATTCAATTTCATACCAAAGCATTCTGATGATCCAGACTGCTTTGAGAAAATTGATTGTTAACCTAAAATTTTGACTTCATAATATTTCAATACGTGAACTTTTTCCGATGAGTTTCATCACAAAAAGGGAGAGGAATTATGAAGTCATATTTTGTTTCTACTGCCGTTTTAGTAACTGGTATTATTCTCGTCTCCTTTAGTTTTTACTTTAAATCTTCTCCTAAAAATCAATCTCAAAAATTTCTTGGCAAAGTCCTCGTAGAAAGAGGCCATGTTTCTATTTTAAAACAACAGCAAACTGAAAGCTTTTCTATTCTTAAAAAATCAGAAGTCTTTCTTAAAGACACTTTAGAAACTGGCCCTGACTCTGAAGCCATGATTGCCCTAGAAAACCAATATCAATTTCGACTTTTTGAAAACAGCCAAGTTCTTTTTGATCAAGAAAAAGAAGGACTCATAGTTTATATTCAAAAAGGACAAATTAATTTTGAAAACTTTGGCCCTGAGGGAAAACTTTGGGTAGCTGATCAAGGCCGTCGCATTCCTCCAACTATTTATCAAACTTCTTCTGAACCCCAATTAGTAGATTTTGGAAAAAACAATCTAAACAACTCTCTTGAAATGCCAACAATAAAAGAAACTGAACTTATTGAAAACACTCAAACCAATACAAATGAGGAATCTCCTGAAAAGAAAAATTCAGACACGGCTCTTAAAAATTCTGTGACTGGCAATCGAAATAAAGAAGGACTTTCTCAAACTTACATCACTCAAGTTCTTACTAGCCACTCCCCTATATTTTTAAAATGTTTTGCTGGCGTTTTACAAAAAGACATAAAAGCAAATGGATCCGCTTCAATGAGTTTTATGATTCAAAATAATGGTAAAACCTCAAAGGCAGAAGTGACTTCAACAAATATTAAAGATCCAGATTTTTTTGTATGCTTAAAAGAAGCTCTGAACCGCATGGAGTTTCACCCTTTCAAGGGTGAAGCTATGCAAGTTGTTTATCCCTTTTTATTTAAATAAATTTATCTATAATCGTGTAAATAATCGATTCGCTCTGGCACCCATGGCTCATGTTGCCCTTCAAGTTCATAAACTTTTCCGTCCACTTCCAATTTCACAGGAAGTGGTTGAATGGTGGGTTTATACAAATGAGAAAACAAACCCTTTTCTTTAAAAAAAGCAATCGCCTTTTCAACAAAGGGCTGCCCTAAAATTCGCCGACGAATCAACTCATCAAAGCTACGATTGAGTTCTTCAGGAGTGAATCCATAATTATCCATCATATCCTGAGCCACCTGCAACACCCCATCAAACTCAATCCTTTGATCTTGGCACATATCAATCACAACCTGAAAAGTATTATAGGTAGGAACAGTCCTTCTTCCAAATTTTAAGTAGTAATCAGGATCTGTATCCGTGGCTAAATTAATATAAATTTTCTCGATAGGATCCGAAGAAGGAACTTGGTTTTGTAAATTGATAATTAAATCTATTTGATCTTGAGTCACAAATAGAGATTTTAAAGTAGAGCGCAAATCGCTCACACTCAATCTGCGCGCACATATATCAGAGTACAGATTGTAGATGATCGCATCTGACTCAGAATCATCTCCCCAACAAACTTGTCTGACATTTTCTTTAAGTCGAGTTCTCAGCTGCAAGAGAGCTTGAATTTTATAACCCACTTGTTTAGTTAAACGCCAAAATCTTTTGGGGGTTAAATTTCTTAGATTATCCTTATAGAAACAACCAAAAGGCTTAATATTATCTATGGTTAATTTCTCATAAATACGATTCTCCATTTGTGGAGGAGAAGCCGTGATAAAATAAGCCGGAAAATGCGAATGACCATGCATCTGGTTCCAGTGACTAGAAAGACATTGCAGCAAGATATTGGTTCCTGGGACGTTCTTTTTGTTAAGTGCTCGCTCCACAATAGTTTTAATCAACTCATAGAGCGACTCAATAGCTGTATCTAGATAGGTTTTATCCAAATCCCATACAAAGACCACATCGGTGCTCTTTTCGAGCCCCTCTGGGACATATCTAAAAAAAACGACATCTGATAAAACGAGACTTCTACTGCGCCAATCTTCCATATTTTTATTATCCCTCGAACTCTATCGTTTGCCAATAATTCTATGAATATGCTAAAGGATGCCCATGAAATTAACATTATTTAAACAGTGCACAACAGATTGGTCCTTTAAAAGTTCCCAAATTCAATCAAAACTTTGGCCAACTTCTCTTCCTGGCATTGCATTTGAAGGTCATATTTTACTGGGCTCCCATTTAACTCCAGAAAGTTCTGTTCTTAATCACTCAGGAAACTGTGAAGATTTTGCAAAAATTTTTAAAGATCTTTTTCCTCATTTAAGTTTAGTCGACTGGTCTGAACTATACGCTGTTTTACCAAAAGAGAATTTTGAAGCTCTTTTAAAAATCTACACACTCCAAAGCTCTCACAACTTCTTCAAAACTCTTGAACTGATCAAAGAATGTTCTGAACCTTTTCAGGATTGGATTTTTCAAAAGCAAGTGAGCCTCAATGAGGTCTCTATTTTTTTGAGCCTCCCTCCGCATAAGTTTTTAAAAATTCAAGATGAAATCATTCTGCAAAAGCTTTCAAAGTCTGCTGGAATTCAAGCCCTAGAAATTGCCGGAGAATTGATTTTGATGGGCCAATCCCAAGAGCAACTCATTATAAAAAGCAACCATGGCGATGAGTGGCTAGAGCACCTGAAAAGTTTAAGATTTCCCCGCTCCAAAAAACAAGATCAAGCGGCACAAGACTGGTTAAATACTTTACCATGGCCTTCTAAATCGCAAGTCAAATGGCAACGCAAAGGCGATGCGGCCGGTATTGAAATCAAGCTCTTTGCAACAAGCCCTCAAGAACTCAAAAAACACATTACCTCACTGCAAAGAGTGCAAGATATTTTCAGTGAACAAGGAGACACATGGAATCTTCAATAAATATTCCTTCAGATCTCATTCAACATTTTGAAAAAATTTATATTGATGAAGACACTTTAAATTCTAAAGTTTCACAAAGAGTTCTTAAGTTTTTTCCACCTGAAAAAATTCAGATCCTATCAAAGCTCAATATTGAGCAAGATCAACTTCCAGCAGAACTCAGAATCAAAGGTCCATTAAGTGCCGAGCAATTTAGTCGCAGTAAAAAGCTCCTTCATATCACACAATTTAAAGGACAATTTTTTAAAAGATGCCCAGGTGCCTCTCAAAAAAGAGCTCTAACTTGTTGTAACTATCACGTTCTCAATCTTGGACAACAATGCAATATGAATTGCAGCTATTGTTACTTACAAAGTTATTTAAACACCCCTACTATGAAGATGTATTCAAATATTGAAGATGCTCTTGGTGAATTAAAAAAAATGGCTGAGGAATTTCCAGAACAGCCTTTTAGAGTTGGAACTGGCGAAGTCATTGACAGTCTCAGCGTCGATGAAATCACTCTTTATTCTCGAGACCTCATTCAATTTTTTAAAAATTATCCAAAATGGACTTTAGAATTTAAAACTAAATCTAATAAAGTGGATCAATTTTTAGATATGGATCATGGCGGAAACGTTTTAACGAGTTGGTCTATTAATCCTCAATTTATTATTTCTAAAGAGGAACATGGCACTGCCAGTTTAGAAGAGCGCCTTACGGCAGCTCGCAAGTGCGCGGACAAAGGTTATCCACTTTCTTTTCATATTGATCCCATGATCTATTTTGAAGGATGGCAAAAAACTTATTCTGATTTTTTTGAAGAACTCACTCGTCGTTTTAAGCCTCAAGAAGTTCAGGTGATTTCAATTGGATCACCGCGATTTCAACCAGAACAAAGACACATGATGAGAGAGCGCTTTGGGATGGATTCATTAATCGTCAATTCTGAGATGTTCCCAAGTGAAGCTGGAAAATTAAGATATGATTTAGGAATTAGAACCGAAATGTATAATTTTGCATTACAAAAGTTTAGACAAATAGATCCTCTTTGGAAAGTCTATATGTGCATGGAAACTCCAGAGTCTTGGATACAGGTTTTTGATAAATCACCCAATCAAGTGAGTGAGTTAAAAAACTTTTTCAAGCCTCTTCCTAAAATACGCCCCTTCGAAAATGAAAATTAATTCAACAGGTCCACACTGGGCCTTTGTTCAAAGTAAAAATAAAATTTATTATGCTCATTGTGATCTCACAATGGGCGCTCCTTACACTCCCGTCACAAAACTCTTACAAAATTTTTTTGACACTCACTTAGATCAGTCATTTTTCACTCTTCGCAATCGAATCTTTTGCAACTATCAACCCACAGAACTTTGCTCTGGAATGACCAAAGTTGTGGCTAAAAGAATTTCGCCTCTCCTTGAATTTGCAAATAAACCCTTTGATCAAATGAGTGATTTTTTTAATTCGCAAAATTTGAATCATGAATGTTTGGAGTTTATAGAAATTCAAGGCCCCCTTATGGGTCCATTTTTAAGAGACGAACAATCCCTCAATCTTGATGAGGAATTGCAAACGCGCCTTTCTCTCCCTCTGACTACTTTAGAAGAGGCCTTACAACTTTTAGATTTATTAAGCCTTAAAATTCCTCGAGGAGAAGTGCTTCATGATTTTCACCGTCCCATTTCTGCAATTATAGTAAATAATAAAAATCAAATTCTGAGCTATGGGATTCACTCAGGATCTCAAAATAAAACTCTCCATGCCGAGGTCAACGCCCTACAAAAACTTTTTAAACACACTCAACAAGGAATCCCCAGCGGAGCCAAAATGTACGTCTCCCACAAGCCATGTAAAATGTGTGCTGCCATGATTTGGAGAATGGCTGAAGATCTTCTTCATTTTAAAATTTATTTTAGAGATTTAGAGCAGGGAGGATTTTCTAAAACAACAATTTTAGACGAAAATTCTGCAGAGAGAGTTAACTACTCCCTCCCAGATTTACATAAATTAAAAATTCAGTATCAATTTTCTGAACTTGCTCGATGCAATTAAATTATTTAATTACTAAGCCTCTTCAATAAGATTATCAGATTTTTTCCAATAAACTAAGCCATCAAAAACAATCACTAGAACCATTAAAATAAATCCATAATTAGACAAACCATGCATCATCGGTGAAGGAATTCCCCACACTTTAAGTTGATCAAATGGAATTCCATAATTGAGAAGGCGAACTCCAAAAATAGGAATCGCAAATAAAAACAAAAAGAGCATCGTAGCTATGCTGGTTAATGATTTTAAATGATGAAAGCGTAACCATTCAGCATAAAGCACCACAAAGCATCCAATCACAAAAGAACTGCCAGCAAACAATGATGCAAATTCCTTAGGATGGATTAATTTAAAGCTCATGATCACACAAAATACGACCACAATTTGAACTAAAAAATAATAGGCATATGTTTTAATTCTATTCCAAAATGTCCACATATAAAATCCCTTCTCTAAAAGTTGGCTTATTCTAGCACAATCTCAAACAACAAAGTACTTCTAGTTTCAAGACTACAACTATAAAAACTTACCATTGACCACTTTTAACTCTTTATGAGGAAACGCGATCCAATCTTCTTTTTCCGGAAACCCCTCAGGTCTTTGCTCCGTGAGTCCTTTACTTTCTAAAAACGCTGTAAAAGCATTCATAAACGCTTCAAACCCATGATTGTTATCAACCATGACCCTCATATCATCTTTGTAAATAAACACCTGTGCCTGCTCGCTGAGTGAAGTTAAAAAAGCTTGTCTGCTAATCTCTCCACCAACGCTGTGACGATAATATAACAAATGGCTTTTCATAATTTTCAAAGCTTGCCCTAATCTCCAAACACTTAATCTCGGAAAAACTTCGATCACATGATGAGAGAGTCTTTTTAATAAAAACTGAGCACGCGCAGAAAGCGGCGCCATATTCGCACCTAAAGCATCCGAAAGATCAAGTTTTACTTCCAACTCCGTATTCACATACATTTCAACACTTCGTTGGGTATAGGGAGTGATGAGTTTTTGGGTCACTTTTTTATTTTTTATTTTTGAAAGTTGTCCACGCATCCATTTAACTTGAGGTTCTTGACAAGCCTCGATTCCAGGACACTCTAACTGACAGGTCAGACACTGAGGTTGCCTTAAGGGCGCATCAAAAGCGACACTTTGAACCTCTGGCCCGTAGAAATTAATGATCTCAATGATTTTTTGATCTAAACTTTGCAGTTCATCAGTTTTTATTTTTTCATAAAGTTTAACTAAAAAAACTTTATCCTGATTTTTATAATACTCTAAAACAGCCAGACAGGCCTTATTCTGCTTTCCCCCACTCAGAGAAACACCAATAAACCGAACAACCTCTAAATCAAGTCGATCGGCTTGGCTCCCAGTACCGAAAATCCCTGTTGTTGACATGCTTGAACCACCTTTTCTCTACAAGAAGGCTCGACCCAAACGAGCACACAACCCCCTCCACCAGCTCCGCAAATCTTAACAGCTTCCGCGCCATGAGACAAAGTAAGCTTTTGCAATTTTTCAATTTCAGGGCTTGTAAAGGCAGGTGATAAATAAACTCTCGCTTTGAATTCTCTGTTAAATAATTCAGGTAATAATTGCCATTGTTCTTCTCTGCAGGCTTTTTCCATTTCTAAAGCAATTTGCTTAAGCTCATGAAGTGCCTCTAGAGTAGCAGGATTTTTTGCAACAGCTGATTTCATCACTTCAAAGTTATTCAATCCTGAATGATGTGAGTGCCCCGTATTAACGAGTAAAAAGTACTTAGAAAGCGGTGAATGTGAAACTTTTAAAGTATCTTGATGAATTCCAGCTTCTGAATATTTTAATATATGCAATCCCCCAGAAATTGCTGGGTAATAATCTTGAGTTCCAGTAGGCGTATTTAAAATTGCGGCTTCAATATTGTGAGCAATATGCACAAGCTCATGAGCAGATTTAATAGGTCTTCCAGTGAGCTCACCAAATGCTTTCATTAAAGAAATAATCAGGCTGGAACTCCCACCTAAACCACCCCCCACAGGGCTCTCTGATTTTGTTTTTAAAATAAAACCTTGTGTGGGCTTCCAATATCTAATTAAGGCCTGTAAGAGAGAAACCTTAGGATCTTGATCCGCAAGACATTCTAATAAATGAGAGTATGTTTTTGAAAATTTTAAATCCTGAGATTCAATCGTTATAGTTTGATCTTGAAGACGCTGAATATCTACATAAGTAAAAATATCAATCGAGACATTCACAGTCACAGCACCTTGAGTAAAAGTGTAGAGTGGCCACAAATCTAAGGTCCCACCCGCTAAATCTACTCTTGTGGGCGATTTGATGTGAATGTCTTTCATGTCAACTCCTTCTGACAAAAATTAAAAATCATCTTACTTTGTTTGAGGCAGTGTTTTTATATCTGGATTGCTTTCTTTTTTCTCTTCCACTTTTATTAAGTTTGCGAGAACCAATCCTTTGAGGCGAGTTTCTTCAACCTGAAAAGGATCCTTATAAAGACTGCTCGTCATCCAATAAATATTTTTTTCAGCCCCATCTATTTTGAGTTTTTCAGGGCCTTGCCATGCAAGATCAATAACTGACTTACCTTCCCCATCTTTAAACGAAAGAGCATTGGGAGCCTTTGAAAAATCTAAACCTTTTAATCCAGACTTTTTAAGACTTTCTTTAGCCTGAACATTCTTTGGTTGATCAGCAAAATAATCAATTTGCAAATCTCTTACTTTTTCAACCAACATCTTCACTTCGTCCTGCTGAACTATTAATTTTGCATCCGCTGGATCCAAAACCCATTTCTGATCTTTATCCAATTTAAATTGAGATTGTTTTAAAGCTGTTTTTGTTTCTATCTTTTTCACATCATTTTTAGAAAACTTAAATGGTTCTTCACGATCTCTTAAAGAATCTAAAGTCATCTTAAGCAATCGCTCAGCATGGGAAGTATCTAATTTATAAACTTGCGGAGCTGAATCTGTAACCCCAAACCATTCATGAGTTTTGTTCTCTGCTAACTTTAGGTTCCAAGTCTTATTATCCTTTAACATTAAAGTTAAATTCACTCTTGGTGACTTCAAACTCCATTCATCATTTTTTGAAAATAGAACTTTATCATCGTGAGTTTCTGCAACCACTTCAGTCGTCTGCAAATCACCCATTAAAGTCACTAACTCTCTCACTCTATTTTGACTAAGCTTAAGAGCAGATTTTCCTGCAGCAGGCTTTAAAGACCACTCAGAATCATTTAAAGTCACTTCAACTTCTTCTTTATCAAACTTCAAATGAAATCCTTTAATAGAAGCTGTCGTCTCTCTAAAGATTTTTTTATTTCTAAAATCAAAAGTTTTTTTCTCCGTTTTAGCTAACCAAGTAGATCCTGCAATCCAAACTTGATTTTCATTGCCAACCCTTAAAAAACTTTCACCTTGAAAATTCTTTTTACCAGAGACCGCAATCTGAACTGGATTCACTTTGGCTCCAGAAAGCGTAAAAACCGTCTTAGGTTGATCCAAACCATAAACCTTCCAATCAAGTGCTGTACCCTGTGCCGCCACTTCATTTGATTTTTCAGTCACGAGGCCTTTAATAAACTCATCAACGACTTTTATATCTGCTTGATCTTTAACTGGTTCCGTAATCATCCAACCTTCAGCGGTTTTTTCAAGAACAATTTTAGATCCCCCAGGCAGCTGTTTTTCCTCAATTGTTAAATTCGAAATTTCGTTTTCTTTCAATCGAACAATTTGAGTTTCTTCTGCCTTTTTCTCTTCATCTCTTTTTTCTTTATTTACATCAAATAAAGCCGCTCCAAGTGCAAGCGCGGCTATAACACCAAAAATGAAAAGATTTTTGTTCTTCATTATGCATATCTCCTTTTGAACCATAAGAATGAGCTAAATCCAAAGAGGGCTATTGGTAATGGAATAATAAAACCAAATACAAATAAGTACCACGCGCCTGGAGTGATATTCATTTGCGTGATTTCCACTTCTTTAGGAGAGATCGAAATAAGATTTTCATCTTTTGCTAAATACGCCACTGAATTTAAAACAAGATCTCTATTTAGATTTTGATACAACAGTTGATTGCTTAAAAAAGTGCTATTACCAAAAACTAGAAGAGAAAACTCTTTACCTTCAGTAGCACCAGGATACTTCCCTTTAAGACTCATCCCCACTGTATAGGGACCAGGAGTTCCGCCTTGATTAAATTGTGTGTTCGAAAAACCCACAGATTTTTCGTTCGTTTTCAAAATCTCTTCAATATCAATTCCTGCTGGAACTGAAGCTGCCTTAGTAAGGCCCGTTGGCAATCTGAAAACTACAAATTGATTTTTTCCAAAAACTTTTGTTACAGGATGAACATTTGAAAACTGAGCCACAGGAGTCGCCGAAGGATTGACCGCTTTACCCATGATTGTGTCCATCACAATCACGATATAATTGTTTGCAACCTCAACACCTACATTTTTAAGAACTTTTTCAAGACCATTTGATTTGTGCGAATCAAAAGCAAAAACAACGGATCCCCCACGTTTCATATACTCTTCGATGGCTTGAACTTCGCTCTCAAGCAAGGCTTGTTCAGGACCTACCACAAAAAGCATGTCTGCATCTGGCGGAACTGTTGCCGTGTTCGCAAGAGTTAGAGTATTCACTTTATAGCGATTGCCCTCTAATAAATTTTTAAGAGCCGCTCCACCTTCTGCTTCTTGTGTGTTTTCTAAATCACGCTCCCCATGTCCCGATAAAAAGTAAACCATTTTATCGTTTTCACGAGTCACTTTAACTAAGGCAGAAGTTAATTCTTGCTCTTCAATTTTTTCAATTCTGTTGCGGTGTTTTTTATAATCAACAAAAACCACTCCCGTACCCTTATTCACACCATACTCTTCAGCAAGGTCTGGACGCTCATTCACTTCCACAAAATCAAGTTTTACTTGGCTGCTCTGATCTTGATACTTTTTAACGAGCTCTCTAAAGAGTGCTTTATTTTGATCAACACCTTCAGCGCCTTTTTTATAAAAATATCTCACAGTTAATTCTGCATCGAGAGTTTTAAGAATTTTTACTGACTGCTCAGAAAGCGTATTCACTTTTGCAGCTGAAAAATCCCAAGTAATTTTGTGTCTTACAGCAATAAAATTCACGCTGATTAAAAACACGAGAACCATTAAAATCATAGCACCCATATTCATGCCATGCTTAGTGGTTTTCATCATCATAAAAGATTTTAAAACAGCACGATCCGACCAAATTGCTGCAAATAAAAAGAGAACAAATAAACCAATTGGCACCCATAAAAAAGGAATAAAATCGCCAATAATAAAACGAGTCACCCCAAAAGAGGCGATTGAAATACCAGAAAGTAAATATAAAATTTTTCCTGCTTTACTCATGACTACCTCCATCTTGAAGATTCAACAACTCTCTCAGCTAAAAAGCCAAAAAGAGCAATGACACTTATAAAAAACACAAGGCCGCTAGAACGAATAGTTCCTTCTACAAGACCTGATAAATGATTATTCAAAGAAATATGTTCAAAAATTTGTCTCGCTGTCGGTGAATCAACAACCTCGACACCGACACCAATAAACCAAATCGCCACATTAAAAATGACCGACATCACATAAGCCACAATTATGGATTCAGTAAGTGCAGAACAAAATAAATTCATCGCCGCATAAACTGCTGCCACTAAAAAGATTCCGAAAAAAGAAACCAATAACGGAACCCACTGAACAGAGGCCATCAACGATGTCACTATAGGATAAAGCAAAGAAATCACAATAATCCCAACAATAGCTCCTAAAACAGCTAAATATTTACCAGCTACTATTTCTAATGAAGTCACCGGAGAAGTTAAAAGTAGATCATAAGTTCTTAACTTTTTCTCTTCTGCTAAAAGTCTCATTGTTAATGCTGGTACAATAAAAATCAGCATTAAATTTAAATAACTAATGTGTCTTAAAAAAACACCATAGTGGATATTTAATTGTTGTTTTGGAATCCCTTGTTGTTGAATGTAGTTTCTTACAAGTTCGCTGAACATATTTAAAGAAATGGGATATACCCAACTAAAAATTGCACAACATAAAAAAGAAACCATCCAAAAAGTTGGACTTACAAAAAAACCCTTAAAATCTTTATTTGCAATGGTTAAAGTGCCTCTCATTTTTTAAATCCTTTTTTTATTTTTAAGTCTTATGCGTGAGCAGCTACATGATCGTTAGTAAGCTCTAAGAAAACATCTTCTAAATTAAATTTAGCCGAGCTGATTTCTAAAAGACCAAAACCTTTTGCAACCACAGTATTAGAAATTGCCTCAACAACTTCATCTGATTCTTTCGTATCTAAAACCCATTCATTTTCACCAGCACCCAGTTGAACTTTAAGAACACCTGGAATTAATGAAAGCTGAGTCAAGATATCCGCAGAAGGACGTTTAACTTTTAAACTCACTTTTCTTGAACCTGAAGAAGATAAAGAAAGATGCTCAATGCTATCTTGAACTACAATTTTACCTTGATTGATGATGATAATGCGCTCACAAGTTGCTTGAACTTCTGGAAGCACATGAGTACTTAAAATCAAAGTGTGCTCACCTTTAAGTTCTTTAATCAAATTTCTGATATCAGCCACTTGCTTTGGATCTAAACCTACAGTCGGCTCATCTAAAATAAGCACTTCAGGATCAGAAACTAAAGCTTGTGCAATTCCCACTCTTTGACGAAATCCTTTTGAAAGATTGTGAATCAATCTATTTTGAACAACGCCAAGATCTGTTTTTTTTATCGCTTTTTTAACCAGATCATGAATTCTAGATTTCTCAACTCCCTTTAACTGAGCCACAAATTTTAAATAATCTGTCACATACATGTCAGTATAAACGGGGGGAATTTCTGGTAAATAACCAATTCTTTTTTTAACTTCGATTGGATTTTCAAAAACATCAAAGCCAGCAATACGTGCTGTACCAGATGAAGGAGCCATAAATCCTGTCAGAATTTTCATTGTTGTCGACTTACCAGCACCATTCGGCCCTAGAAAACCAACTACCTCTCCTTTTTTGACGCTAAAATTAAGATTGGAAATTGCATGGCGATTACCATAATCCTTACACAAATCTTTTACTTCTATCATCGTGAGACCTCCATAAAGATGAGTAAAAATTTTATTCCGAATTGATATTCTGTCAAGATTATTAATGCAACGCCTAAAGTCTATTTATAAAATCTATTCAAGAACTTCGACCACAAAAGCTTGTTCATTTTGATAAGTCACACGCCCCACTTTATCACCCTTAATTGGACGCACAAATCGACATTCCACAAACAGACAATCAAACCTCTCGCCTTGCATATTTTTTTTGCGAATGGATTCTTTAATGAGCCATCTTCCCACATTTTGCAAAACTGAAACTGGAACTATCTGCCCTTTCCTTCGTCGAATAATTGCATGAGCACTTGGATAATCTTTAAGATGTATCCAATAATCCCACGACTGGGCTTGCCTTAAAATCTTTAAATTATCTTTGGCGGATTTTCCGATATAAGCAATCAATCCTTCAGAAAGTTCCAATTTTCGAGCCTGAACATCTCCCTTAAATTTTATAGAACTCTTCGATTGAAAAACGGATGGCAAAATTTGACTAGAATCCTGCAAGTCTTTTTTCTTTGTTGGATCATTGATTATTTCTAATGCTTGTTGAATTTTATTTTTTAATTCACTGACTTCAGATTTTAAAATTTCTAAGCGAGCTTCTGCTCCTTTTTTTTTAGATTTTAACTCTTTAGATTTTTCAAACATCAGCCTCATATTGTCAGAGACTTTAAATTGATCGTTATACAATCCTAAAAAGCCATCTTTTTCTGCTTGTTGAGAATTATATTGAAATTTAGACTTCAAAAACTCACCAAATGCTTGATATTTTGATTCTTTATCTTCAATTAAAAAAAGCTCTAATTCTCCAATGGCCTTTTCTTTTTTCTCAAGAGTTTTTTTGATTGCTCTTAAAGGATCTTCAGCTTTTTTAATGACTTGAGTTTTTAACCCTGTTTGCTTCCAAGATTCAAACCACTCTTTTTCAAAAACTTGCGAGTCGATCTCTTTACTTAAATCAGCAGGATTACTCACTTCCATTAAGGGCTCTGGTTTGGCCCAAAATATTTTTTTACCATGGGCGGCCACAGAAGCATTGGCATGACCTGGAATAAGAATGATATCCATCCCAATCACATCATCACATCCCGTAAAAAAATTAACATGAATAAATCTTCCATATTTCTCTACGACTTCTAAATTCTGAATGCGGAGATTTTTAATATGAGAATTAATAAATAGACCTAGAGGCTTTTGAACTTTCTTTAAAAAATTGGGGTACTGAGAGGTGCAAACTACACATGGATTTTGAGACCTCAAATCAACAATTAAATAAAATTCTTGTCCTCGATACAGACTCAGAACAAAACCCTGTTCAAAAGTAAAAACATGTTGGACTTGAGCTCCCACTAATTCTGGAGACCAATCTTGAATGATTTGACATAACTGAAAATAATTTAAACTTTTCATTTTTTCCACAATTCTTTGGTTGTACTCACAAGCTGATTTTAATGTCGTTAAAATTTTAACTTTTAATGAGATCTCATGGGAGGTTTTATTTATTTCAACAATCGGTGAACTTTTTCAAGCTCCTCTAAATAACTCTCCCGAGAAATCAGCTTCGCCCCAAAACTCTCTGTAATTGGGGTGACCATTTGAGTGTCTAAAAAAGCAAAACCCTGCTCCTTAAGCATTAAACACATTAAAGCAAAAGCAACCTTAGATGCGTTATCTTCCTTAAAAAACATACTTTCGCCACTCCAAACACCATCAATAAAAACACAGTAGAGACCACCAATAAGCTGCTCCCCTTCCCAAATTTCAAAGGAATGAGCATAACCTTCTTTATGCAATTGAATATAAGCTTTAATAATTTTAGCAGTGATCCAAGTGCTATCCTCATGCACTCTTTTTTGAGTGGCACAAGCCTCAATCACTTGAGCAAAATCCGAACTGACTTTAAAAGCCCAAATACCTTTTTCGATTTTTTGCTTAATAATTTTTTGAAGACTTTTAGAAATATGCAATTCATCAAAATAAAGAATACCTCTCTCATCAGGAGAAAACCACAAAATCTCAGTCGTATTTTGTGGCCACGGAAAAATACCCTTTGAATAGGCTTCCAAAAGAAGGGGCGTTGAAATTTGCAAACCATATCCAATCAAGCCACCTTCAACACCTTCAAATGTGTCCGGAAAAAACTCCCCACCTTTAAATTTTTCAAACTTTTTGGATTTAAATTGCATCATAAATAGGGGCCTTTAATTTTTTAAGAAAGACAAAGATCACAATGACCACATTCTTGCTGATTCGAGGCATGCCCAAAGTACTTAAATAATTCATACCATCGACATCCCGATTCCATTTTACAAAACTGCACCATTTGTAAAAGCTTTTTTTGTTGATGTTTCATTTCTTCAAGGATTTTTTGCTTATTCAAAATTTCACCCTCAGGCAACTCAACGGCTTTGTATCCAAAACCAGTTGAGGTCTCTTCTAAAAAACCCCAACGTTCCATTAAATTAACTGAAGTCTCAACCCTATAATCTCTCGTATTATAAAAATTCAATTTTTTACGAAGATACAACATCCCCTCACCATGTAGCTCACTTTCGCCTTTTTCAATCAAGCGATAAACTCCCAAAATAAAATCTGGTTCAGGATGGGACCATTTTATAAATTCCATTTGCGTCGAAATATCATCTTCATCATAGAGCAATAAAGTTTTAGATGAAAGGCCATCACGACCCGCTCTTCCTACCTCTTGATAATAAGATTCTAAAGAACCCGGCATTTCAAAATGAACCACCCCTCGAATATCTTGTTTATCCACACCAAGACCAAATGCAGGAGTGGCGAGCATGAGCATTCGATCTGCCTTCAAAAATAAATTTTGATTTTTACGACGATCGCCAGACTTAAGATCCCCATGATAACATGTAAAGTTGATTGATTTTTTCTTGATGATTTCAGCAGCTTTTTCAAGCGTACTTATGAGCGTAAAGTAAACAATGACATTCCCTTGAAGCTCTTCATAAAACTTCAAAACTCTTTCTACTTTTTCTTCTAAGCCATAGCTTTCTTCGACAAATAAATTTAAATTATCTCTTTGAATTCCAGTCGAGATTACATTTTTTTCAGGAATCTCTAGTTGCTCGCAAATATCTTTTTGAACTTCTGGTGTTGCAGAGGCTGTTAAAGCAATGACTGGTGGATCACCCAACATTTTTTTAATTTCACCCAAACGAGAATAATCAGGTCTAAAATCATGACCCCAATGACTGATACAATGAGCTTCATCAATCGCTAAAAGCTCAATTTTTTGCTGAGTTATGATGGCTTTAAACTCTGGCCGCTTAAATCTTTCTGGCGTGACATAAAGAATATTAATTTTTCCATCCCTGACTTTATGAAGCCTTTCTTCTCTTTCTTCTTTTGAAAGAGTCGCACTTAAATAAGTTGATGAAATTCCTTTTTCTTTATTTTTTTGAACTTGATCGTGCATCAAGGCTATCAAAGGAGAAATGACCAATGTCAGTCCACCTTTGGTGACAGCAGGCAATTGGTAACACAAACTCTTCCCCATTCCTGTTGGCATCAAAGAAAGAATAGATTCACCAGCCAGAACAGCCCGAATGACCTCTTCTTGAGGCCCCCGAAGGTTCGTAAAGCCAAATTGATCCTGTAAAACTTTTAAAGCTTTTTGAAATAAATTCAAAACCACCTCGGTTTGATTTTGCTCACCTTCTTTTTTGTTCAAACAAAAATCCTTTCACTTAAAAAAGTACAGAATAAATTTTTAATCACCAATTCATTCAATCTGCTTCAATTAATAATTTTGAGCACCATTCTTCTAGTTAAACTCTCATAAAACTAAATAAAGCTAGATAACCCAATCTATTTAAGGAGATAGAAATCTCTTCATTACCAAACTGATTTCTAAAAAATCATCATTGATTCACATGATAACCTGCTATTGAGTTTTTCATGAATGTTAAATTCAAAACGACACTGTTAAAATATTGTCGCACAATGCAATAACACCCCTTTCTGAAAGGGGAAACAGCTGTTTCTAAGTGGCCCAAAAATGTCAAAAATGACTGAAAACAAAACATTCTGCCGGTAATTTAAAGGGCTTGCTTAATACATGGCATTATTTCATCCATTTCCATCAAGACTTTTTTGCACTTCAGCAGATTTAATGCTAACTCCCAGTCTTCACTAAAAACGATAAACTTAAAACAATGAGGAATTCATGGCTAAATGGGAAATCAATAAGGTCCGTAATATTGGGATTTCTGCCCACATTGACTCGGGTAAGACAACTCTTTCAGAGCGGATTCTTTTTTACGGTGGTAGAATCCACGCAATTCACGAAGTAAAAGGGAAAGATGGAGTCGGCGCGACAATGGACTCTATGGATCTTGAGAGAGAAAAAGGGATTACAATTCAATCTGCTGCAACTCAAGTTCAGTGGAAAGATTACACAATTAATCTTATTGATACTCCGGGACACGTTGACTTTACAATCGAAGTTGAAAGATCACTTCGCGTACTTGACGGAGCTATCTTAGTTCTTTGCGGTGTGGCTGGGGTTCAATCTCAATCAATCACTGTTGACCGTCAAATGAGACGTTACAACGTACCTCGCCTTGCTTTCGTTAATAAATTAGATCGTCAAGGTGCTAATCCAATGAGAGTTAAAGACGCTCTTATTGAAAAATTAAAATTAAATGCAGTTATGGCTCAACTTCCAATCGGTCTTGAAGAAAAACACATTGGTATTGTTGATCTAGTTACAATGAAAGCTTACATCTTCAAAGGTGATAACGGTGAAAACGTTGTTATTGAAGACATCCCAGCTGATATGGTTGAACAAGCTCAAGAATACAGACAAATGCTTATCGAAAAAGCAGCTGATTTTAGCGAATCTATTGCTGATAAATTCTTGATGGGTGAAGATGTTGAAGAAGCTGAACTTGTAGCAGCTATCCGTAAGGGTGTATTGACTCTTGGTTTATGCCCAGTATTTTGTGGATCTGCCTTCAAAAATAAAGGCGTTCAAAAACTTCTTGATGCAGTTCTTGCTTACCTTCCAACTCCTGAAGAGAAAAAAGAGCACGCTCTTGATCTTAGCAAAAATGAAGAAAAATTTGAACTTTTCCCAGTTAATGACAAACCACTTGTAGCTCTTGCATTTAAACTTCAAGAAACTCAATTTGGTCAATTAACTTACATGAGAGTTTACCAAGGTAAATTATCTAAAGGTGATTTCATCACTAACACTTCTAACGGTAAAAAAGTTAAAGTTCCTCGTTTAGTGAGAATGCACTCTGATAAAATGGAAGATATCGAAACATCATTTGCTGGTGACATCGTAGCCGTATTCGGTATCGATTGCGCTTCTGGTGATACTTTCTGTGACGAAAACATCAATGCAGCAATGCAATCAATGCACGTACCAGATGCCGTTATCTCTCTAGCAGTTTCTCCTAAAGACAAAACTGGAACAAACAACTTCTCTAAAGCTCTTCAAAAGTTCCGTAAAGAAGATCCAACTTTCCGCGTTCACAGAGATGAAGAATCTGCAGAGACAATCATCAGCGGTATGGGTGAGTTGCATTTAGAAGTTTACATCGAACGTATGAAGCGTGAATTTAACTGCGAAGTTATTTCTGGAGCTCCACAAGTTGCTTACCGTGAAGCAATCACTCAAGAAGCTGAGTTTGATTACACTCACAAAAAGCAAACGGGTGGTTCTGGTCAATACGCAAAAGTTGTTGGTAAAATTGAACCACTTCCACCAGAAGATACAGAAGTTTTCCGTTTTGAAAACGCTGTTGTCGGTGGTCGTATTCCTCGTGAATTCATCCCAGCTGTTGAAGAAGGTTTCCGTGAGCAATGCGCTAAGGGTCCTCTTATAGGTTTCCAAATCGTGGGAGTTAAAGTAACTCTTACTGACGGAAGTTACCATGATGTGGATTCATCTTACATGGCCTTCAAAATCGCTGGTATGGCTGCAATGAGAGAAGTTTACCAAAAAGCTAAACCTGCAGTTCTTGAACCTATCATGAAACTTGAAGTTTCTGCTCCTGAAGAATACCAAGGACCAGTAACTGGCCAAGTGAACCAACGCCGTGGTGTTATCATGGGAACAGATTCAAACGAAGGTTACTCAACTATCCTTGCTGAAGTTCCATTAAAAGAAATGTTCGGTTACTCTACTGATTTACGTTCTGCTACTAAAGGTAAAGGCGAATTCTCTATGGAATTCTCTAAATACAACCAAGCTCCACGTAACATCATGGAAGAACTTACAAAAAAATACGCTGAAAAAAGAGCTGCTGAAAACAAATAGTTTTTCAAATGCAAATTTAAAGCAAAAAAAAGCCAGGGAAATCCTGGCTTTTTTTTTACTTTTTAATCTTATTTAACAGATTCCCAATTATTACGAAGTTATTAAGCCTCACAATTTTAATTAACTGATCACGCTTTCAAGAGATTCACTAATAAGAATCTGATCCCGCCATCATTGCTCTCACTAAAAAAATAGATCATGCCGTAACAAAAACTTTAAATCTAATTTGAACTCACTGATTTTAGGCAAAAAAAAACCACATTATTAAAATGTGGTTTCTTATTAAAAGAAAAGATCTCTTTATTTATACAGAAGATAACTTCACCCAAACAAAAGCAAAAAATCTAACTGTATTCTCGAAATTAAACTTCAAAAGGAACTGGATTTACAGATTCAATTCTGTGGTACCAGTCATAAGCATCAGTACCAATTGGTAACAAACCAAGATTACGAGCTTTTTTTACTGCGCCAGCAACTTTCTTTTGTTGTGCAATACTAAGTTTAGAAATTCTAGATGGTGTGATTTTTCCTGCATCACCGATAAATCTAGATAAGCTTCCTGGATCTTTATAGTCAAAAAGATGATCACCAGAAAATTCAGGACGGTATTTAGCTCTACTTACTTTTTTCATAATCTCCCCGTTTGTTACGAATGGGTCTTTAAATTAATATAAAATCTGTCAAATCACTTAATTTGACATACAACTTACACCGCAACTAATACCTTTTATTAAGAAATACGAGTATTTCCGAGGATTTAAAACTTAAACTAATTTTAATCCACTCTTGTTTGGGTATCGCGACGTTGGAGAACCTACTATTTCAAACTTTTTAAGTCAATAAGAGAATTCCCTAAAGCCACTGGCTATCCATCATTTTAGCCTATTTTTTACCTTAATTTGCAGGTATGAAACCTTTATAATTTAAGTTTTAATTAATTTCCTTTAAAAACCAGTTGCCAACAATACTCTTTTTTCATATACAAAGTCTCTCATTATATTTGTCTCATCTAAATAAGCACCAACGTTGCTTTGCGATAGAGAGTTACCCTGGGAAATCCTAGGTTCTAAGTTTTGTTGAATAGGAGATTAGGTATGAGTCGATGTGAATTAACTGGCAAAAGCCCTGTTGTTAAAAACTTGGTAAGCCACTCAAATATCAAAACGAAAAAAAAGGCTTATCCTAACGTTCAACAGAAACGTCTTTTTAGCCGTTCTTTAAACCAAATGATCAGCTTAAAAGTTGCTACAAGCGCAATTAAAGACATGGAACACATGGGTGGTTTTGATAAATTTATCTTAAATCAACCAGAAGTAAGCCTCTCTCCAAGAGCCTTAGCAGTAAAAAATAGAATTCGAAGAAAAATCAGCGCCGTTAAAGTAGGCTAGAGGTTTATTATGAAATTAAAAATTAAAAAAGGTTCCACTGTTAAAGTTATCACTGGTTCAGATAAAGGTAAACAAGGCGAAGTTTTAACTCTTGATGCTAAAAACATGAAAGTTAAAGTTGCCGGAGTTAAAATTCAAACTCATTTTGATAAAAAAGATGGTTTGAAAAAACTTGAAGGCTTTATCGATTACTCAAATGTTAAGCTTGTTGAATCAGCTAAAGCTGAGAAGAAAAAAGCTCCCGCTAAGAAGAAAACAGCTTCTAAGAGCGCTTAAGCTTAAGAAACTAAAAAAAGCAGCCTAGAGCTGCTTTTTTTATATGTAAATTCATTATAAACCTTTCTCAAAATACAATATTAGAAGAATTCCAATGTTTAGGTTTTCAAGTTACCTTTATTTTATTTTTTCAGTATTTGTGTCCTATCCTCAAGTATTCGCCTCTTTAGAAAGCACAAAACCTGTCGATTATATTATCTGCAAAAGACAGGCAGAGGTACGTACTATGAGAATTCACATGAGCCCCATCGGTTACTGCACAGCTTTTTACACAAAAGATGGCATCGATACCAAAGTGAGTGGAGCTCAGGCCTTAAAAGTCTGCAAAGACACCGTTATAAACATTAAGAAAAATCTTGAAGAATCTCAGTGGGCTTGCAAAACTATTTCTAGTCAAATTTCAGAAAACTAATAATACGTCCTACCCTTACAAGGAAATAGTTTGTGAAAGATTTACTTAGAATAGCTTTAGCTCAGCTGGTTTCCGTTGATAATGTTGAATCAAATTTTTTCCAAATAAAAGAAATCCTTAATCAGGTTAAAGCCGATCACCCTCAAATGGTGTTTTTTCCTGAGAACTGCCTTTACTTTAGAATTAAGGAAGGCGAAGCCATTCCAACTTTTGAAATCACTGATTTAATATTTCAAGAATTAAGCAGCCTAGCTCTCAACTTAAATACAAATCTTCATCTTGGCTCCGTTCCTTTAAAAATTAACTCTCAAGTATTTAACTCCTCTGTGATGATTTGGTCTGATGGAAAAATCGAGGCCACTTATCAAAAAAATCACTTATTTGATATTCAACTGACTCATCAAAATAGCATTAAGGAGTCCGATGTTTTTAGCCATGGGTCTGAAGCAAAAATCTTAAATTTTGAAAATTGGAAATTTGGCCAATCTATTTGCTATGACATCCGCTTCAGCGAACTTTATAGTTACTACGCACATAATGATGTTGATGCCCTCTTGATCCCATCTGCTTTTTTAGTAAAAACTGGACAATCTCATTGGGAAATCCTCAATAAAGCCAGAGCCATTGAAAATCAATGTTACGTTATTTCCAGTGCACAGGGTGGAGTGCATAAGAGCACTGTTCACCCTAATCTTCAGAGAGAAACTTATGGAAACTCTCTTGTTATTGATCCCTGGGGAAATGAAATTATTTGTTTAAAAAGCGGCTTAAACTCTTATGTAACTGAGCTCAGTAAAAAATCCATTCAAAATGTGAGATCTCAAATTCCTATGAAGTCCCAAAGAAAGACTCATTTTTGAATTTATTGACGTTATTTATAATTAAATGAGATCCTAATTTTATGAAATATTTTATGACCAAAATTCCTCAGATTCTTTTTTCTAAAAACCCTCTTAAGTTTTCCATTTTAAAAGGACTCATTTTGGGTCTTTTTCTTATGCAGATTTCTGCTGTTCAGGCGCCCCCACAAGATGAGGCCAAAAGCGAAACCAACGAACAATCAATGAGCTCTTCGGCACCTATCTTAACAGGAAAAGAATCTGATTTTAAAAAAAAGGTGAAACTACGCCAATATCCTGGCGGAAAAGACGAACAAGACTTAAAAGTTAATAACCTCATTTATCCCATTACTAGAAAAATGAACCCTGTCGTTGAGAGCCCTATTATTGAAACACCTGACACAAGTGAAGATAATGATTCTGAGTGATTTCTGATTTAAGATCATGTAAAACCTATTCAAGATTGAATTTGATCAAGGGGTTTTTATGAGCTTATACAGTGATCTTCCAGAAGGTGTTCAACGCGAGACTATGGACGTAGATGTTCTGATTATTGGAGGAGGTAGCGCGGGCTTATCTGCAGCTCTTCATCTTCAAAATCAAATAGAGTCTCACAATAATGACATTGCCAGCGGCAAAATAACTGGCACTCCAATCCCAGAACAAATGATTGTAGTTCTTGAAAAGGGAATCGAAATTGGTTCTCATTCATTTTCAGGTGCCGTAATGAACCCTGCTGCTTTGAGAGAGCTCATTCCAAATTACCGTGAACTTGGCTGCCCTATCGAATCTGAAGTGACTCATGACGAAGTGAGATATCTTGGAGAAGACTTTAACTTTAAATTACCAGTAACTCCCCCTCCTTTTCACAATAAAGGAAACCTCATCATCTCTTTATCTAAGTTCAACAAGTGGCTTGGTGAACAATGTGAAGCTAAAGGAATTAATATTTTTCCAGGTTTTGCAGCTGTAGAAGTTCTCTATGATGGCGATAAGGTGATTGGCGTAAGAACTGGAGATAAAGGCCGCGATAAAGAAGGTAAACCAAAAGCTAATTTTGAACCTGGTCTGATTTTAAATTCTAAATTAACGATTTTTGCAGAGGGAACTCGTGGATCTCTCTTTAAGCAGCATTCAAACAAGTTAAATCTTAGAGATGGCAAAAACCCTGAAGTTTTTGAAGAGGGTGTTAAAGAAATCATTCAAATGCCTCAAGGAACTGTTGAGCCTGGTCAAGTTATTCACACAATGGGCTTTCCTTTGAAAGAGTCGATTGGCGGTACATTCATCTATACTCTTCCCCAAGATCGCATTGCTATAGGCATCGTGGCTTATTTAGATACTGAGGATCCATTACTTGATCCTCACAGAGAGTTACAAAAACTCAAAACTCACCCCTATGTATACAATATGATCAAAGGTGGCAAGGTGATCGCTTACGGCGGAAAAACCCTTCCTGCTGGCGGATGGTATTCAATGCCTAAGCTATATGGTGATGGCTGGCTTGTTTGTGGTGATTCAGCAAGCATGGTTGATGTGCAAAAACTCAAAGGCATTCATTTATCTATGAAGTCTGGAATGTTAGCTGCTGAGACCGCTCTTGAAAGCATTATTAAACAAACTTCTAAAGAAACAGTTCTTTTAACGTACGAAGAAAAAGTAAATGCGAGCTTTATTAAAAAAGAACTCTATAAAGTGAGAAACTTTCATCAAACTCTTAGCCAGGGCATGCTCTACTCCCTCCCATTTATTGCTCTTCAAGAGCTCACAGGGGGTCGTGGGCTTATTGATAATATGCCTGTGGCTAAAGATTCTAGCACAACTGAGATCTTAACAGATATTTGGGGTGGAGACGCTTTAAACTTAGTTGAGAACCAATTACCTAAAACTGATGGAGTTCTCTTTTTAGATAAATTAAGCAGTGTCTACTTAACAGGCACTATGCACGACGAAGACTCCCCTAACCATCTAATACTTAAGAATAAAGACATTTGCAGCAGTGTTTGCGAGCCTCAATATAAGAGCCCTTGCACTCATTTTTGCCCTGCGAGTGTTTATGAGATGATACCAAAATCTCAAAATCAAGAAGGGTTAGATTTACAAATTAATTATACAAATTGTATTCATTGCAAAACATGTGATATCAAATGCCCCTTTGAGAATATTGATTGGACAGTCCCAGAAGGTTGCGGGGGTCCAAGATACTCAGAGACTTAAGGTCTCTGGATCGGGAGAATTGAATGCCAGAGTTTTTTGCAGCAACATCTAAAGGTTTATCTGAAGCTCTTCAACAAGAGTTAATTGAGATTGGTGTTAAGCCCACTCAATTGACTGCGGGAGGAGTTTATTTTGAAAGTAACTGGGAAGGTTGTTACAAAGTTAACTTGTATTCTAGAATTGCAAGTAGAGTTCTTAAGCCTGTTTTAGATTTTTATGCTTATCAGCCAGAAGAACTCTATGAACAAATTCGCACTCATAATTTTACAAAGTATATTAAACCGAACCAAACATTTTCCATTGAAGCTTCTGTCAGTGATTGTAAGATTCACGATCAAAGATTTTTGGCCATGAAAGTTAAAGACGCGGTAGCCGATCAATTTAGAGATGCATTTGGAATTCGTCCTGACGTTGAAAAGAAAAACGCTGATCTTAAAATTCATATCAGAGGTCATAAAAACGAATACTCAGTAGCTATTGATACAACTGGCGAAGCACTTTTTATGCGTGGCTACCGTCTTGAGGCTGGCGAAGCTCCCCTTAAAGAAACTCTTGCAGCTGGGCTCATCAAGCTTTCTGGTTGGGATGCAAAAAGTCCAATCGTAGATTTTATGTGTGGATCTGGAACTTTTTTAATTGAAGCTGCTCTCATGGCTTTAAATATTGCACCTGGCACTCTAAAGAAGGGTTTTGCTTTCCAAAAATTTATTCAATATGACGAATCTATTTGGGATCGTTTACTCGAAGAAGCTTTAGATCAAGAAAAAGAAAGTCTCGACTTTCAGTTATTCGGTTACGATCTCGATAGACAAGTTTTAAAGAAAGCTAAAGAAAATGCTGTTCGCGCTGGTGTTGCTGACGTTATCAGTTTTAAATGTGAACCAGTGGCGACAGTGGAACCTCCAGTTGAAAAAGGTTTGATTATTGTAAATCCTCCTTATGGAACAAGAATTGGTGATGAAGACAACTTGAAAGATGTTTATCGCGATCTTGGTTTTACTTTAAAGCACCGTTTTAAAAATTGGGATGCATGGCTCCTGTCTGGAAATAAAGATCTCATTGCTGATTTAAAACTTAAATCAACTCGCAAATTTTTTGTGATGAACGGCCCTATTGAGTGCCGATTTCTTAAATATTCAATGTTTTAATAATTAAAATTTTCAGCAAACTGCATTTACTTTTTTGGAATGCAGTTTGCATAATTTAAAATCTAAACAAGGTTGGTCTCATTTTGACTCCATTTCAGCCTTTGAGGATTTTTTATGTCAAATATACACCGCTTAAATAATATTGTGACATTCAAACCTGCCAATTTCCCTCCATTGGCCTTTCACACTGAAAACCTTGAAATCGCAGAAATCTCAGAAGAGCTCTTCGCTTCTATTTGCAACCAGACCTTTTTAAACTCAGAAACTCAAAACCAATTTAAAGAATGGGATCATTCTGAAAATACTGAACCTGCGCTGTCATCCAACCCAGCTAAAGTACAATCATTAACGATTAATGTAACTCAACTTTGCAATTTAAAATGCACCTATTGTGCAGCAGGTGGAGATGGGACCTTTGGTGACCCCGTTAAAAAAATCAGTATTGAAAAAACCCTCCCTCAAATTCAATTTTTTTTAGACAAACTCAAAGAATCAGATTCATTTACAATCTCATTTTTAGGCGGTGAACCCCTTCTTTATCCAGATTCTCTCGAAATAATTTTTGAATTTATCAATGATTATCAAACTCATAGAGCTATTAAACCTAGATTCCATCTCACCACTAATGGAACTTTAATTAACAAAGAGACATTGAAAATTCTAAAAAAAATGAAAGCTGATATTACAATCAGTTTAGATGGCCCCAAAGAAATTAATGACCTCACTCGACCCAACAAAACCAACCTGGGTGTTACGGACCTTATTCAAGATAATCTTAAAAAAATCTTATTAGAACGAGATCAACTAGGCACAATTGGTGTGAGTGGTGTGTACAATCAATTCAATATGAATGTGTTTGAATCATTCATCTTCTTTAGGTCATTAAATGTAGATTGGTATGAATTCAATTTTGATCATATTCATCATGATTCAGAAACTTCTCAAAAATATTGTTTTGAAATGAAACGCGTTGCCGAAACTGCTTTTAAAATTGGAGGCGAAAAAGAATTGAGAAAGATTAAAAGTTTTTCTCACTACTTTAAACTCTTAGAGAATCAGCAAAAAGTTCATAACTTTTGTGGCGCTGGCAAATCGACTCTAATGATTGACGCCAGAAATAATATTTACCCTTGCCCATGGATGGTTGGAGATAAAGAAGAGCAAATTGGTGAAGATTTACATATCAACCAATTAAGACTTGAATCTTTTCAGCCTTCAATTATTGAGACTAACAATTGCCATCAATGTTGGGCAAAATACCTTTGTGGGGGAGGCTGTATGTTCATACATAAATCACATACAGGTTCAAAAAATAAAGTGAGTGAAACTTTTTGTGAAAGAACTCGTTTTATGGCGAAACTTTCAATTGAGTATTTCTTTAGATCAAGATCAATTAATATAATAGAACCCAACAAGTACAAACAACATGAAGGCACTTTAGATGAACAACTTAGAGAAGAATAATTTACCGAATTTAACTAAATTTCAAAAAATGGAAGTGGATATGGATACAAAAAGTGAAGCTTTAAAAATGCCCAAATCAAATGAATCTATGAACAATTCTGCTCAAGGCTTTAATCATATTAAAAAACTGGAAACACTTAAAAAAATTACTAAAGAACAACCCTTAGTTGGATTAAACTGTATACCTACCGGCAATCCACCAGATCGTGATTAATTTTTACAATGCCTGATTACATAAAAAGTGTATTTAATACTCTTTTAAAAGTTGAATTCGTAAAATTCCGACCTTTTTTAATTAGGTGTTCAATTGCTTTTTTATTTAGTTATTCAATATGTGGATTCAAATTAGATTATATTGAATCCTATCTCTATGACTTGAGGGTATCGAATCGTCCAGCCCCTAAAATTTCTAATAAAGTCGTTCAAGTCATCATTGATGCAAAAACCATTGAAGCACTCAAAGGGAATCCAAAAGGTGCTCATCACACCCGTCTCTTAAACTTAATATCTGAACAAAAACCTTTAACAATTGCCTACGCATGGAATCCAAAAGATATGGATGACTCTATGTTGGGAAAACAAGGCTTTGCTGATTCTGCTGCTAAAATTAGTAATTTATATTTTTTAACAAATGAACTCCAAATGAAGGGCGATAATACACAACTTAAACTCCCTTCCCCATTTGAAAAATTAAACCTTATTTCTGGCCCAAAGAGTTCTGATTCAACTATTTTTGCAAAAGACGGTGTCACTCGAAGAATGATGTTGAGTTATCAAGATCAAGTTCTTTTTCATCCATTAATTGCCTCTCAATTAAACCCAGCATTAAAAGATATTAGAAATATTAGAGGACATTTTAATTTTTTAGATTCTGAACAAATCTATATTGATTTTAGTCCAAAAGGTTCACTTCCTAAATATTCTTTTTCAGAAATCGAAAAACTACCTAAAGACACTTTCTCAGATAAAATAGTCATCATTGGGCAAGATTTAGGTACAACTACTAAGGATTATATTTCAACGCCCTATTCAAGGGATGTTGTCGGAATGACCACTGCGGAAATGCATGGCAATATGATTGAGACTTTATTAAGAAATTCTTCTCCAATTAGAACTCCTTATTGGCTCAATGTACTTATTACATTTATCATTTCATGCATTACTATTAACGCTGTATTTTCTTTAAGACCCTTGGCTGGACTCTTAATTATTGGGAGTACATTTTTTGGACTCACAATATTAGGATATCTTACCTTTTGGCCTTTTGGAATTTGGATTAATTTAGTTCACCCATATTTAGCCATTTTTCTCTGTTACTACTTTTTTATTCCGTACAGACTTATTTTAGAAAACAGAAAAAGCTGGGAGTATTATCAAAAACATAAATTACTCCAAGAGGTTGAGGAATTAAAAACTAACTTCATTGGAATGATGTCTCATGATTTAAAAACTCCTCTAGCAAGAATAATAGGAATGACGGACATAATTCTAAAAGAAAAATCAAATCTAAATAGTGAACAATACAGTGCTTTAAAAACAATTAAAAATAGCAGTCTTGATTTACTTAATTTTATAAATACTATTTTAAATTATGCAAAAATTGAGAGCCAAGGATTAGTTCTGAATCTACAAAGTAGAGATATTAATCAATTAATTCTTGAGGTGATTCAAAAATACGATTTTCTTTCAAAAGAAAAAAACATAGAGCTAATTTCAGAGTTAGAACCCATATTTAGTATTAAAATAGATCCGGATTTAATGAAACAAGTGATCTCAAATCTTATTGAAAATGCTATTAAATACAGTCCAAATAACTCCAAGGTACTTATCTCAACTGAAGAAACTAATGAAAAAATTATTATCCAAGTTGCAGATCAAGGAATTGGAATAGATCTTGATGATCAAGAGAATATTTTCATGAAATTTTTTCGATCAAAAAATGCCAAATCATCTCCAATAAAAGGATCTGGATTGGGACTCTATTTAGCAAAATACTTTATTCAACTTCACGGCGGAGAAATTTTGATTGAAAGTTCCCCTGGGCAAGGGTCCACTTTTATTGTAGAAATACCCACAAAATAATCTTCACTTTATATCTAATTGGAGGATTTAAATGTTAAAGGTTCTTGTTGTAGATGATGACGCAGCACTAAGACTTTCAGTAAAATCTATTCTTTTAAACAAGGGATCCTTTGAAGTTGAAGAAGCCCATGATGGATTAGATGCCATTGAAAAAACAAATAAATATAACTACGACATTCTTCTTATGGATGTTGATATGCCTCGACTCAATGGACTTGAAGCACTTAAAAAAATTAAAGAACTTAATCCAGGAGTCATCATCATCATTATGACAGCATTTGCGAGTATTAATAGTGCTGTGCAAGCGGTTAAAGATGGCGCTTTTAATTATTTATCTAAACCAGTTCATCCTGAAGATTTAATAAATCAGATAAACAGAGCTGTTGAAGCGCAAAGTTTAATCTCAACTATTGCAGCCTCATCTCCAATTTTTATGGAAGAGGGAAAAAAAATCATTGGCAATACAGCTCAAATGCAAAAAGTTTTTAATATTATCAATAAATTATCAAAAGTTGATACTCCAGTACTTGTAAGAGGTGCTTCAGGAACTGGTAAAGAGCTTGTAGCAAGAGCTATTCATTACAATTCATTGCGTAAGAATGAAAAATTTGTAGCTATAAATTGTTCAGCAATTCCAGAAAACCTTTTTGAATCTGAATTATTTGGACATGAAAAGGGATCATTTACTGGAGCAGATCAAAGAAAAATTGGAAAATTTCAATTTGCCGAAGGTGGCACCTTATTTTTAGATGAAGTTGGCGATATGCCAGTACTTCTTCAAGTAAAACTTTTACGAGTCTTACAAGAAAAATTATTTTGTCCTGTAGGAGCAAATAGAGAAATTCAATCAAACGTACGAATTATTGCTGCTACAAACAGACCTCTAGAGGAAATGATTAAACAAAATAAATTTAGAGAAGATCTATTTTATCGTTTAAATGTCATACCAATTTTTTTACCTCAGTTATCTGATCGAAAAGATGATTTAGTGAGCTTAATTAATATCTTTATTAAAAAATTTAATGCTCTTCATGGCAAAAAGGTGACTAGTGTCACATTTGATGCATTAAATGCACTTAAAAAATACAACTGGCCTGGAAATATTAGAGAACTAGAAAATGTTATTGAACATGCATTTATATTAGAATCAAAGTCACAATTAACTCTTGGTTCTCTCCCGGAAAGTTTACTTGAATCTATTAGTATTGATTTAAACAACCTTTCTACAAATATAGAAATAAATGATTCGCATTTTAATAATGATGGATCTCAAGAAATCTCTTCCATGAATCAAATTAATACAACTAAAGGATTTAGTGATGATTCAGAAGAGGATGACACAGACTTTAATGAGCTCTCAGCTACAATTAAGTCTGAAGATTTAGATTTTAACTTACAAAAAGAACAGTTTGAAAAAGACTTTATAATTAAAGCACTAAAAACTTTTAAAGGTCGAATTAATCAGACTGCTTTGCATGCAAATATTCCTAAAAAAACACTTCTCAGAAAAATTGAAAAATACGGTATTAACGCAAAAGAATTCTCAAATTAAAAAGTTCTGTTAGATTTTACTTTGATTGATTGATTGATTGATTGATTGATTGATTGATTGATTGATTGATTGATTGATTGATTGATTGATTGATTGATTGATTGATTGATTGATTGATTGATTGATTGATTGATTGATTGATTGATTG
>JBIIER010000011.1:0-94815 GCA_044237745.1 Pseudobdellovibrionaceae bacterium | reverse complement strand
ATCGTAGCGATCCTCTTGGTATTTCACGTTGTACATAGGCTTCGTTTCGATCATGAGAGTTTTTTTAATTTTTTGACCCGTTGGCTGATCTTTTGAATCCAACTCATTGGCCATATACGCAATCATATCAAAACGTTTTTCATCCATAAAACTATAAGGAGTGTCAGGAGCTGCTACAACTTGATTAAAAAAGTAATAGGCTTCTACAGCAGCTAGATCAAATTTGTTGTGCTTTATCTCATTCACTTTATTAAGTTTTGTGAGATAATTGTATTCATCTAAAAACTGTCTGATTTTTAACATTATACTTGTAGAACGGCTGTGAGCGGCAAGATCTTCTTGAGCCCCAAACTGCAAACGATCCCAGCTAAAGTAAGATACGATGTAGTTTTGATGATACTCAGCAATTAAATTTCTCACGATCTCAAGAGCATCGGTTCCCATGTCAAATTGACGACAAAGAGGACTTTTAGATAAATCAATGTCAGTACAGTATTTAAATGATTTTAAATAAGATTGGATTTTATTCCAGTCTTCAGTATTCACTTCTAGCCATGAACTTTTATTTGTCTTAGCCAAAAGATGTGGAATTGAAACAAAGTCTTTATGATCAATACTTACCGTTTGAATCTTGTCGTTATTTAATTCTTTCTTACCAGTTTCTGAAACTTCGACGAGCCCTATATGAGCAGCACGTAATGCATGAATGTCGTATTTTCCAATACCTTTCCATGAAAAATCTGTGGGACCAATGTAATCCATCACAGAAGAGTAACCCTTATTATCTTTTGAAAAAAGCTTATCACTAAAATTTGCTTTATCAAGAGAACCCATAAAATTATGAGTCAAACCTTGAGAGTGTCCCATCTCATGGCTGATATCAAAAAGAATTTCTAATTTAAGAGCTTCCTTAAAAGATAATTTTGAAAAATCCAGATCTTCTTCGCTTTCACCAATTTGAGAATCATGCTCAGTGAGCATACATCCCGCTTGGCTTTTAAAGTAAGATTTTAATTGTTTTCGCATTTTACCAATTTTAACAACTTTATTAAGAGATTTCTTTTCGCTTTCTCTTAAAAAATCACCCTGAGCCTCTAACTTTTCTTGAGCCATCAGAGCTTGCAACTCTACAAAATCTATCTCTGGATTTTTAAGATATTTTTTTAAAGCCTTTTTAACCCAAAAACTTTCAGCATTGCCAAAATCACCCTGATTTTTGATTTTATCACCTTGAGCAGAGATTTTTTTAGCCTCAACCTTTTTATTTAATTGAGTATTTTGATATAGACTTAAAGATAAAGTTTTAATGAGGTTATCAACCTTGAGATCTTTAGCTAAATTTTTAGTTGGAACTGATTGAGGATCCTTATCAGAACCCTGCTTACCTTCTTGCTCTAGTTTTTCTAACAAAGCTTTTTTAATTGCGGCTTTTTTATCATTAAACACATTGAGGTTTCTAAGATTTCTTTGAGTGCCCGCTACATACTGCTGCAAATTACCGGCATAAATAACCAATGCATCAGAGACGATCACCCCAGATCTTGGATTATAACTCACTTGAGAAACACCCAAAACTCCATGATTCGAATTAAATTTATTTTCAAAATGGATAATATTTTTATCTAAATCGCCAATTTTGGCTTCAAGGCCATTTTCTCCAGCAAACTGAACTTGCAAATACTCTCCCGTTCGCTCAAAGCGAGTTCCTTTAAAACTCAATCTATAAGCTTGATCCCATGACTTCACAATTTCAACCACTGAATCTTTATAGAGCTGGCGAATTTCTGGATCAATATTGGACTGTGGCTCCAATCCCGTCACTGTGTAAACTAACTTTCTGCCATTTCTAAAATCTTGAACTACAGGATAATTTAATTCCTGAGTTTCTCGACCTACTAATCCCTGAGATGAAGGATTGATTTTTCCGATTGTCCAAACGCCAAAGCCTAATTTATTTTGAACTTTAAAAGGAAGGTTATTCACATAGGCTTGATCCGTACTTCCATCATTTAATTTAAAAGATAATCGCTCTTTGAGTCGCGAAGTCACTTGCATTAACGGATTGCCATTGTACTCATCGGTCACAGAATACTCTGAAATACAGTCCGTATTAAGAGAAGCCGTTACGTTATAAGAAAAGCTCAGCACACCTTGATCTAACTTCGAATTCACATCGGTGATGTCAGTATCCGTAAGAGATCTAAAACAAGAATTCTCCAAAGTCTCATAAGGAGATTCTGCCACAGAGATTTGATTATGAGCCCAATCAACCTCTAGAAACTCTGCATTTTCGAGAGATGTCTGAGTCAATTGTGGAACCATTATATCGTTTCCAGAACTGTCTTTTTTATCAAACTTTAAATACTTAACAGGAAAAGACAAAATCTCTTCAAAGTCTGTATCATTAGTTCCCGTTTTATAATCAATCAACTTATCAGCTTTACGAACGACAATTCTATTGTCTTTAAACTCAAATTTTACAATGGCTAACTTACCAGCCATCCCTGGTGGAAAGGGAGTTGTCACTGAAGCGTCTTCAAGAGTTCTTTTAAAAAAGAATTCTTTATTCTTTAATTGATCCATTCGGATCATTGTTTGAGGATCAAAGCTATTATTAGATTCCACTTTAATGGGTTGTATAAATTTATCTATATGAATCAATCCCACATTATCTTCAGGTTTGATTTCTTTAAAATTAATTCGAGAATCTAAATTGCCCTCAAAGTCTACGACTGGAATTTCTGGACGAACATATTTAAAAGGGACATCGTATCTTAAAATCATCGCGCAATGAGCTTGCTGCTCTAAATTTACACCCGCCAAAACTTCTGAATTACAATTTTGAAGATGTCTTAAATAAGTGCCTTCGCCTTTTTGACTCGAAATTAGCTGAGCCTTTTGAGCCTTTGTGAGATTAAGAGCTTCTGGAGCACCCACTTCATATATGTGCATCAGATTATTATCGAGCAATACGTAAATAAAACTTTCATTTTTTAAGTTTAAAGAAACTTGAAAGTATTTTTTAAATTCACCCACATTAATCACTTTATGATTCAAACTTTCTTGTAAAAAAGTTCTATCAACTTCACTCATTGCTGAAGGATCCATCGAAATAGGAATTCTATCATCTTTATGAGTTGAAATTTCAATATGAGTGGCTTCTGACCATTCAGTTGTTTTTAACTTAAGAGTGGAGGTTTTTTCTTTAAGTTCATTTCTCACATGATCAATCACGCCATAGTTGAGGATCTTAAATTTAAAAAGTGGAACTAAAGCTTTTTGCTTTCTATCATTAATCAAAGTCATTTTTTGATTTCTAAAATCTTTTAACTGACTGAGAAGAGTTTTTTCTTGGGTTTTATTTTTAGATTTTTGAAGACGATTATGAAGAATCACTTCATCTTTAGTCATTGCAATTTGTTTTTCAATTATCGACAACTCAGAGGGATCTTGAACAATTTTGTAGGCTGTTACAAATTGCTTATCGACTGAAAAAACTATTTTGTAACTTTGTTGAGGATTGCCAACTATTTCGAGATCTTTAAACATGTAACTGAGTCTAGAAGGGACTTTGGCTTCAGAAATAGCGACTCTATTTTTTTCAGAATAAGCTTTAGCGGAATCACCTAAATTCTTTTTCACTAATTGATTATCAGTTATGAGGCTCAACTGACTTTGATCAATATTGATTTCTCCAAAATCTGCAATTGAAAAAATTGAAGGTTTTACATCTTCAGGCAAATTTGCAGTTCTTTTTTTTGTACAAGCGGTACCGGCTAAAACAAAGGCAATTAGAAAAACTCTCGATAAATTTTTCACACACAAAGAAAGCTTCATAGATGCTCGTATTTTTCTGGAAGGTACTAACATGTCTTCTCCTCTAGTCATTTCTGAGTCGCATACAAAGCCTTGAAGTTTTTTACTTTTAGGCTTTCTGCTTACCTTGCATTGAAGGTGCCAAAAATTTGAGTTGAGGTCTAAAGACGTTTTCGTAAAAAGTACTCAGTTAGCTCTCTTTTGTTAAAGGAATTTACAAGAAACCCGTTTTGGGTCTAGCAATTGGAACCATGTAATTTTTATATGCATCTAAAAATTAAGAGTGCTTGATGTATAGACCATTGAACTATTGGGATCCATGATCTGAATATTTGAATTCACACCATCTGGCTTAAGAGTTTCACCATTATTAGAATGACCTAAAGCCATGCTCCAGTGGGGAATAATCTGAAAATTTATCTCTTCATTAATTCCAAAATAATCTTGTCTATTATTATAATAAGACCAATTATTTCTCAGGCTAAAGGAAGAAGTAAAATTAAGTTTTGGCATAATATCATAACTTAAATTAACACCTTTTCCTAAGGAGTAGGCATTGTTCATTTGCCCAGTTAAAGAAGTTTCATATTTATGAAAATTTCTATTTAAACTGACAAATGCAGATAAATTTAAATTCTTAAAAAGGTATTTAGGATTTAAATTAAAATTTACATTCATACCCAGAGCGCTTTGCAAGCTTCTATTTTGGAGAGAGTCTTTCGAAGTGGGAACAGTCCAAGACAAACTTTGATTCCATGTTAAAAAATCACCAAGGGCGACTGCATTTTTTGAGAGGTTCAACTGCACATCTGAAAAACTTAATTCGGATTCTAATGAATTTAGATTTTTACTAAAAGCAGAAGATAAACCTAAGGCGTAATCAGAATTCAATCCATATCTCAAACCATAAAAACTATCTAAACCATCAAATCTAGATCCATCTTTATAATCAACCAAATTTGTAGATCTTGAACAACCGAAATAGCCACTGATAGGAATCTCATTGGCCCAAATAAAAGAATTAAAACTAAAAGTCAGTGAGATAAAGAGAAGTATTTTGATTTTCATTTAGGGGCATCCTTATCATTTTAGCTCAATACAAATAAGCCAGAAATGTATAAATGATGCCTATTAATTGCACAATATTTTAATGCATTTTTTTAACTTTAAACCCAAAGGAATGCCTGTTGATTGACTGTGGAAGTATTTCACCAAAGCCCATTTTTGATCTAATCTTATAAGCTGGGGTTTCTTTAATCGCGTCCTCTAAACTCATGCCTTTGGCAATATGATCCCTCACAACATCAAGATTGGTATCTTCTAGGGATTCTACTGAAACATATTCAGTATCCGGAAACTGTTGAAGAGCGGATTCAAAAAGAGTCTCTCCAACGCCCATTTGGCGAAATTCTTTCATGGTCTCCATGGTTCCGATATGAATAGTTTTACCTGAGGAATCATAATTCACACTGAGTGTCCCCATGATTTTGCCTGATTCAGGATCTTTAATTTTATATAAAGGTCTTAAGCGACTCCCCTTATATTCAATCACTACATCCACTTTTCGACCGAGAGCTTTTTCAAGTCTTTCTATTCCTTTTTCTGGAATTGAAAGCAGATTGGTTTTTTGAGTGGTTGCTGAAATCGCTTTAGACTCGACACCAATAATTTTTTTACCAATGCGAGAAACTAATCTTCCAGGAACAGCATTCATTGCTAATCCAGAAGATTGCATCGCCGTCTGATAGCACAAGAGCTGAATTCTTCCTTGAGAGTTTAAGCACTCAAATTGATCCATACTTTGAAACATTTCTGAGATCTCATTACGAATTTGTTCAGGCATGCTTTCAATATATTCTTTGATTTTAGAAGGCGAACAAGCCGCTTTATCTTTAAAACAATCCCTAATCAGATCCCATGAAAAACGAGAAGACTCACTCAGCACTTTTTTGAGTTCATCTCCTAGATTTAATAAAAATTGCTCCGCTTGTTTTGCAGATTGAGAAAAATCTTTACCAAGTTCTTTATAAGCACTTTCAAATCCTTTTTGGCAAGATTCACGCGCTTCATGTTGATTGCTCACATACGGAAACCCGCAAGCATCTTCAGCTGTGCACCCGTTCAGACTTTGACTTAAAAAGGGATAGGTTTGAGTTGTTTTTTGGCAGATTGGTGATTTTAATTTTATCTGACAACTGGTTTGAAATAATTGAAACGAGTTTTTTATAATTTTTTGATCTTCTTGTGAGTTCACACAAGATGTATTTTTGAGGCCTTCATAGGGACAAGATCTTTTTAAAAATGAAATCTCTGAAACACCTAAGCTTTTTTGAGAAAAGAAAATAAAAAAACAGCTAAAGAGAAAATGAATAAGTAATTTATTTTTTGATATCATCCTTTAAGTCTAATGATATTTTATTAAAATTCATAAAAAAAAGAGGTCCTGTTTAGGACCTCTTTCTAGAATCAAAAAATATTTATGACTCTTATTAATGCGCTAGATTTTTACGTGCAGCAATAGCTGCTCTCGCAGCCGCTAGTCTTGCAATCGGAACGCGATAAGGCGAGCAGCTCACATAATTCAATCCCACAGAGTTAAAGAACTCAATACTGTCTGGATCTCCTCCATGCTCTCCACAAACCCCAATTTTTAGTCCAGGATGAGTTTTACGTCCAAGCTCTACACCCATTTTTACAAGTGCACCCACGCCCTCTTTATCTATGCTCACGAATGGATCTTTAGCAAAGATGCCTTCGTTGACATAAGTTCCTAAAAATCTTCCTGCATCATCACGAGATAGACCTAAGGCTGTTTGTGTTAGATCGTTCGTTCCAAAGCTAAAAAAGTCGGCATGATTTGCAATTTTATCAGCAGTCACAGCCGCTCTTGGCAACTCAATCATCGTACCAACAAGATAATTAAATTTTAACGAGCATTCTTTTTGAACAGCTTCTACTTCGTTAATCACTAATTCACGAAGCTTTTCTAACTCAGTGTCAGTTGCAATCAATGGAATCATAATTTCTGGAATCAATTCTCCAGCAGTTCCACCCGCTGAAATCACATCAGCAGCCGCTTCAGCAATTGCCCTTGCCTGCATTTGATAAATTTCAGGATAAGTAATGGCCAATCGACAACCGCGATGACCTAACATCGGATTGAATTCATGAAGTGCTTTGATTTTATTTTTTAATTTATCTAGATCGCAATGAAGTCTTTGCGCAAGTTCTGTCATTTCTTTTTCTGAATGAGGCAAGAACTCATGAAGAGGTGGATCTAAAAGTCTGATCGTAACTGGATAACCCTTCATGATTTTAAAGATTTCATTAAAATCTTTTCTTTGCATTGGTAATAATTTTGCCAAAGCTTTTTCACGCTCTTGCTTGTTATCTGAAAGGATCATTTCGCGAACAGCATCTATTCTATCGGGACCAAAAAACATATGCTCTGTTCTGCAAAGTCCAATACCTTCTGCACCAAACTCTCTGGCTGTAATAGTATCTTTAGGAGTGTCGGCATTGGTTCTTACTTTTAAAGTTCTCGCTTTATCAGCAATAGCCATAATGCGTTCAAAAGTTTGATCCAATTTAGGTTCAATTGTTTTTACTTCCCCTAAAAAGACTTCGCCTGTTGAACCATCTAAAGTCAGAATATCACCTTTGCGAAGAATATATCCCTTAGCTTTCATAGTCTCATTACGGTAATCAATTTCGATATCACCACAACCAGCCACACAGCATTTACCCATCCCACGCGCCACAACGGCAGCATGAGAAGTCATTCCACCACGAGTGGTTAAAATACCTTGAGCAGCGATCATTCCAGCAATGTCTTCAGGAGAAGTTTCAACTCTCACTAGAATTGTTTTTTTACCCAACTCTCTCCATGCCACAGCTTCTTCAGAAGTAAATACGATTTGCCCAGAAACTCCACCAGGAGACGCTGGTAAACCTTTTGCCAACTGAGTCTTAACAGCTTTTGGATCTAAAGTTGGATGAAGAAGTTGATCTAATGAGGAAGGATCTAATCTCATGAGAGCCATATCTTCAGTAATAAGTTTTTCATCGATCATATCAGCTGCAATTTTAAGAGCAGCACGTGCCGTCCGTTTGCCAGTTCTTGTTTGCAACATCCAGAGAACATTTTTTTCAATAGTGAACTCGATATCCTGCATGTCTTTATAATGGCCTTCGAGTTTTTTATAAATAGCCTCTAGCTGCGCGTAAGCCTCTGGCATCGCTTCTTCGAGAGAGACCACTTTTTGTGAATTGCCATGAAGTTTATTGGCCTCCGTAGCTGCAGCCGCATCTTTTTTAGAAACAGGCTGTGGAGTGCGAATACCCGCAACCACGTCTTCACCCTGAGCATTGATTAAAAATTCTCCGTAGAACTTTTTCTCGCCCGTAGAAGGATCTCTTGTAAAGGCCACTCCAGTTGCAGAATCATCACCCATGTTACCGAAAACCATGGATTGAATATTGACAGCAGTACCCCACGAAGCAGGAATGCTATGCAATTCACGATAAGTAATGGCGCGAGCTGTGTTCCAAGATTTAAACACCGCGCTCACAGCACCCCATAACTGACTCCAAGGATCTGAAGGAAACTCAGTCATGGTATGTTGTTTAACAAGAGTTTTAAACTTCACCACTAATGATTTTAAATCATCAATCGTGAGTTCAGTATCTAGTTTATAGTTTTTTTCATGTTTAAGATCTTCGAGAGTGACTTCAAGTAATGATGAGTTCATTCCCATCACCACATCTGAATACATTTGAATAAATCTTCTGTAGGAATCCCATGCAAAACGTGGGTTATTAGAAACTTTGATCAATCCCTCAACTGTTTGATCGTTCAAACCAAGATTGAGGATGGTGTCCATCATGCCAGGCATTGAGGCTCTGGCACCGGAACGAACACTGACTAAAAGAGGATTGGTAATATCACCAAATTTTTTACCAATTTTTTGCTCAACCTTTTTCATGGCTTTTTCAACTTCTGGTTTGACCCAATCTGGAAGCTGACCATTATTTTCGTTAAACTGAGTGCAAATTTCTGTAGAAATTGTAAATCCAGGAGGGACCGGAATATTAAGAGCGGTCATCTCTGCTAAGTTAGCGCCTTTTCCTCCCAGGATATTTTTCATTCCCGCATTTCCATCAGTTTCACCGGCAGCAAAAAAATAAACAAATTTTTCTGGTGGTGGAGTTTTTTTAACATCTGCTTTCTTGCTCATCGTACTTGTTGTTGCACCTGTCAGACTCATAAATTTTCCTCCGAAAACTTTTGTGTTTTATGATCTAAAAACTTTTTAGCTTAAAATTAATGTATGCATTTAATTTATCTATCGAAACTCTTTCTTGAACCATGGTATCTCTATGACGAACAGTCACTGAGTTATCAGTTAAAGAATCATAATCAAAAGTGACACAGAATGGAGTTCCGATTTCATCCTGACGACGGTAACGTTTACCAATAGAAGCCGTTTCATCGTATTGAACTTCAAAATCTTCTGCTAATTGGTTTCTCACTTTAATTGCTGGCTCTGTGATTTCTGATTTTTTAGTCAATGGAAGTACCGCTACTTTAATAGGAGCAATCTCAGGGTGAAGTCCTAAAACAACACGCACATCTTGCTCACCTTTTTCATCCACAGTGATTTCTTCACGATAAGCATCATTCATAAATGCTAAGAACAAACGATCACAACCAACGGCTGTTTCAATGACAAATGGAATGTATTTTTCTTTAGCTGCTTCTTCAAAATACTCTAAGCTTTTGCCTGAGAACTTCATGTGTTGAGATAAGTCGAAGTTTCCACGGTTATGAATCCCTTCAAGCTCAGACCAACCAATAGGGAATTTATACTGAACATCCACAGCAGCTTTGGCATAGTGAGCAAGCTCGCCTTCACCATGAGGGTGAAATTGAAGATTTTCTTTTTTAATTCCGTACTTCGCATAAAAATTCATGCGAGTTTCTTTCCAATTCTCAAAATGAGCGTCGTCTGTTCCTGGTTTTACAAAATATTGCATTTCCATTTGTTCAAACTCACGTGTTCTAAAAATAAAATTTCCTGGAGTGATTTCATTTCTAAAAGATTTTCCGATTTGAGCAATCCCAAAAGGAATTTTATAACGAGTGGTTGTTTGACAATTTAAAAAGTTCACAAAAATACCTTGAGCTGTTTCAGGACGAAGATAAACCACAGATCCTTGATCTTCTACAGGGCCCATATGTGTTTTAAACATGAGGTTGAACTGTCTGGGTTCAGAAAGATTTTTGCTGCCACATTGAGGGCATTTTTGATGATTTAAATAAGATTCCGTATTATCTGCACGGAAACGTGTTTTACAATCTTTGCAATCCACTAAAGGATCAGAGAATCCATCCACGTGGCCTGAAGCTTTCCAAACAGTCGGATGCATTAAAATAGCTGCATCAATTCCACAAATATCCATTCTGCGAGTCATCGCATTCCACCAAGCACGTTTGACATTGGCTTTCATGAGAGAACCTAATGGACCATAGTCCCAACAAGAACCTAATCCCCCGTAAACCTCTGAACTTTGAAATACAAAGCCTCTTCTTTTTGAAAGAGAGACGAGTGTGTTTAAATCCTCACAAAATTTGATGGTAGGTTGTGATGATTTTGCAGCAACAGGGTTTGATTCATGAGACGTCATATTTAAATTCCTATCTAACTTTAATTAGGGATCTTTTTTTGTGAAAAATCCTATTTGAAACTATCTAAATGTCCAACAAGAAATGCGTATCAACCAAGCCAGATTGAGTCAAGAAAAGCAGAATAGTACTTCTGGGCTTGCATGACTCAACTAAAATCGAAAGAATCAAAGGAAGATAAATCGCCTAAAGGAGGAGGGATCCTTGAATAATGCAATGCCCCTTTTTAATAAAATGAAATATTTATTCCTATTTGCAGGGCTTTTAGGCCTGAACCTTATTTTTTGGCATTCCGAGCCTGCTCGGGCTGAATCGCCTCAACAGATTAAAAATGAACAAGATTTGATTCGTGAAAGCATGGTGAATATTTCAAGGCAGTTAGGAGTGACTTGCACAACTTGTCACCATTTGGATAATTTTAGAGATAGAGCCCTTCCAGCGTATAAAACGGCCTTTGAACATTTAAAAATTGTTCAATCTCTGAAAGAGCAAGGTTTTAATGGGAGAAAAGGAAGTGGTCCACTTGCAGATTGCTATATGTGCCATCGAGGAAAACTCAAACCTGATTTCCAAGAGCCCGTGAATCCACTTCTTGAAAAAGAATCTCCTAAAAAGAAGGAGTAAACTAAGATTTACTTCTGAACAGTTTCAGATTGAAGGTGCCCTTGAAGCGTTGAATACAGTATGTAACCTTTTGGACTTCTTAATTTTTCAGCGCCGTTATCCCAAGTGCTTCCAACAGTGCCCTGCAATTTATAATTTTTTCCAGAAGTTAACGTTTGGTATGAGTTTGAACCAAACTCACCGCCCACATTTGCCAATGGTGGAGCCACTCCATTTCCACCGCCGCCACCATCACCATTACCAGGGTCTATTGGATTGACGTCATCATTAATCAAAGAATCCATCTCCATAGTTACCATTGATTTTTGGCAAGCTACAAGGCCAGTAAAAACCATTAAACTGAGTAAGATCTTTAAGCTCGTAAACATAATTAACCTCATACTGAATAAAATGATTTAATAAATTACAACATGAGACCTATCGGCATATTGGTGAACAAACTTAAGGCAAAAAATGGAGATTTTAGGAGTTATGTCTCAAGATGAAACGATTTGAATTTCAAATTAAATTTTTCGATTTTTTTGAGTCACTTCACTCACAATGGCCGACATTGCCGCAATCAGAATTTCTTTTTGACCTGGATTTTTTTGCACAGCCTTATTAAAGGCCTCTCTGATGACTTCAAAGCGTGATCCAGGGGGCACACCAATGATTTCATGGGCATCAAAGGAATGCCCGTTAAACATAAACATGACGTTTAAAATTTTTATATCCTCTTGGTATTCCGATTGAGACTGAAATTGAGATTGTGATTTTGATTGGGGCCTTAGCTCAGAAACTTGATTCATCGGAGAGGGACTTGAAGACTCTCCCTCTTTTAAATTTAGACGTGAGGGGTCGTTCTTTTTTCTTCTTAAAAAGAGAAATATGATAAAAACGGCAATGAGAATTTGTATCCATAAAAAATGTTGCTGGCCCATGTGATTTATATTATTTGATGAACTTAATCAGAAAGCAATGAGGGCCCTTATATGAATCCGTCAACCAATCCTTTTGACCAGCAAAAACCTATTTCTGGAGTAAAAAAAATAATCGCAGTGAGTTCAGGAAAAGGTGGCGTGGGTAAAAGCACAGTAGCGACCAATCTCGCATTAGCACTTAGTAAAACTTGCAAAGTGGGTCTTTTGGATGCCGATGTTTACGGCCCCTCAATTCCACGAATGTTAGGTTGCCTCAATCAAAAACCAGAAATCACACCCGAACAAAAAATGAAACCACTTGTTCGATATGGCATTAAACTCATGTCTATTGGTTTTTTAATTGAAGAAGGTTCTGCTGTTGTCTGGAGAGGTCCCATGCTCTTTAAAGCTATGGATCAATTTTTAAGAGACACTGAATGGGGTGAATTAGATTACCTCATCGTAGATCTTCCTCCTGGCACTGGAGACATTCAACTCTCTCTCTCGCAAAAAGTTCCTCTTGCTGGTGCTGTCACTGTTGCCACGCCTCAAAATGTAGCCCTTTTAGATATGAAAAAAGCGATCGATATGTGGAACCGTGTGGGAGTAAAAATTTTGGGTGCTGTAGAGAATATGTCTTATATGCTATCTCCAGCTGGTGAAAAAATTCAGTTGTTTCCTAAAGGTGAGTTGGATGCGTATTTAGAATCAAAAAATATTCCAAAACTCGCTGAAATCCCTTTTAATCCGCAAGTAGGACTTGGTGGGGAAGCTGGGATTCCTGTAGTTGATATGAAGCCTCAGAGCCCAGAAGCTTTGGCCTTCATGGATTTGGCTGAAAAAGTTAAAACTGTTTCAAAGTGATTCAAATACCTAGATCTATTTGAGAAAAACTAAACACCTCTTGCAATATTGCCACGTAGCGTTATCATAAAAGATATCTGAGATCATATCAAAGATTCAAATAACCTAAGGAGGTTCGTATAGTCAGTTGATGTTCCATACATCCTTCCTTTGTCTCAAGGCAAACTGTAGGAAACTGCAGGTCGCAAAGCTACGGGGCTTCATTTCAAACAATGGATTGGCGAAAAAAGCAAGCCGGGCTGCCAAAGGCGAAAAACAAACAATGGAAGGAGATATTTATGAAAAAATCAAATGTTACCCCCCCAAAAAACCTACCCACTTGAATCTTAGGATAAGAAACAAGTGGGTTTTTAATTTTTAGATATTAAAATTGGGGATCTTTAGCTTAATTTTTTTTATCCAAAGATTTTTCACGAATATTCATAAGGTATTGATAAGCCATTAAGACAGTGTCTTTTTCATCGTTATTATAGAGTATGTTTTCGTTATATGCGTCCATTAAGCGATGCTCTTTAATCACTTTTAAAAATTCTTTTAAGTAGATTCCTTTATCTGCCAAAAATGCAATTTTAAGGATTTGTTCTCTTGAAAGCACTTTCATAAATCTTGGTCTGATAGAACCTTGATTGATAGAGTGATTAAGATCATCTACTAATTCAGGCTTCACTGCACCTAGATAATAAGACATCTCTTTTTCTAATTCTTCTTTTTTAAGAATATCTTTTCCGATTTGAAGACTGATATTTTTAAAGCTTACTTGTTCAAAACCAGAAATATTTTGATGATCAAATTTAATTTTAAAACTTGGTGAGCGCTTTAAAACTTCTCTAAAAAGATCTCTCTGAAGATTGCTGTTAAAAGAAATATAAATTGATCCCTCTTTAAAACTCTTTTCATCTTTTTTTCCAAATGTAGAGCACCAAATATTATTTAAAACTGAGTTGTCATATTTTTCTGGAGGCGTTTCAACCATTTTTGGATCTACAAAATAATGAATGGCTAAAAATCCATCTGAAGATGTTTTAATAATTCCTGAAATTCTTTTTACGTTGGGGATTGATGAAATTTTTGAAGTGATCACTTTATCATTTTCATCAACCATTATATCACTTCTTATAGGAACATTTTCTATTTGAATTAAGTTCTTTCGACGTAATTGATCTTTAACTAAAACATCACATGAAGCCTTTACTTGTCCGGAAACTAAAGTTGAAAGCATCATCGTTGCAAAAAAAGTATTAAGTTTCATATAACCTCCTGGTCTACAAACAGAGGTAATGCAAAACAAAGTCCCATCTTTTTTGTTTTTGAGGTCCCTTTAAAATCAATATAAGAGCCAACCACAGAGGTTTTGAAATTTACTCAAAAGAAATTTATAATCTTTTAGCCAACCGAAAAAAAGTTTTACAGAATTCTTTCTCAATCTAAGAAAAGTAAAAAAATTATTTTTAAATAATCAGTATTTTGCCTCAAAACGATACAAGTTATTGATATTATTTATTATTTCCTAGAGGAAAGTCTGAATTGGTGGTATTCTTTTAGATATAGCAACAACCAAAAGGAGGTTCTTATAGGTATAAACTCAGATTTGGATTAAAAATCCAAGCCTTCCTTTGCCTCAAGGCAAACTGCAGGAAACTGCAGGACGCAAAGCTATAGGGGCTTCGTTTGTTGCATACGAAAGTGTGTTGCTAACATGCCAGCCAGTCTGCCAAAGGTAAAAGAGATTATTCCTTGGTAGAACCGACCAAGCAAGGAAGGAGTTAGTTATGAAAATCACAAAATTCAGTGTTTCATTCCCCTTACCCCTCCCGCTTGGTTATCTTTATGGGTGATCAAGCGGGTTTTTTAAGAAAATGAAACCTTAATTTTATTTATTTATTGAAATAATTATTCGGAAGCCTCGGCAGAGGGGATCAGCAATTGAGATCCTACTGTCAGGCGTGTTCTGCTGATTATTTTATTTTTTTGTCTTAAATTAACTAATGAAACTTTATATAGGTCTGCAATTTTATGTAAAGTTTCTCCGTTTTTGACTACGTGAAATTTATTTTTAGGTCTAAGACTGCTTCCCTTTGTTGACGAAGAAGATCTTGCCTCTAAATTCTTAAGTCGCTTTAAAGTTCTATCAGGAACTTGTAATTTCATTCCTAGTTTTAATTTACGTTTTCTAGGAAGATCATTAATATCTCTTAAATTCGCAACTGTAGTTCTAAATTTACGAGCGATCGTTCTTAAGGAATCACCAGACTTCACTCTATAAACAGTTAAATCGCCGGCATCTGCCACAAATTCAATTTTCTCTACAGTGCTTTCTTGAGCCGCTATATTAGCCGCTTCTTTAGTTCCAATTGGAATTCTAAGGACTAAATTAGTTCCATCAAGAGGAGCAATCTCACCTCTAAATTTTGGATTCAGTGCTTTAAATTCATCATAAGGAATATTTAATTTTTCCGCCATTAAACGAATGTTGACTGGCTTTTCAGAGATAATGTGTTCAAACTCTATCGGCGGCATATAATCAATATCTTCAAAACCATATTTAGCGGGATCTTTTGCAATTAATTTTGCAGCAATAAATTTAGGCACATAGTTAATGGTTTCTTTTGGAAATCTCTTTTTACGAGCTAGCTCCCAAAAATCACGAGTGTAATGATTCATGATTTCTCTTTTAACTCTATTTTCACCTACATTGTAGGCGGCCATTGATAGATACCAAGAACCGAACACGCTATAGAGGCCCTTAAAGTACTCTGCGGCAGCTTGAGTAGCTAATACTGGGTCTCTTCTTTCATCTTCAAAGGCATTAATATCTAAGCCATAACGTTTACCAGTCCCTCTAATAAACTGCCAGTAACCAACTGCCGCCGCAGAACTGGTTGCTCTCGGACTAAATCCAGATTCAATTAAAGCAATATAAATTAAGTCTTCTGGAACACCATTCTCACGGAGAATTTTTTTCATTAAGGCAGAATATCTTGTCGAACGAGATAAATATCTTTCCATGTGAAGACGACCCTTGGTGCTCTGAAAATAAGCAATCCACTTTTCAACTAGTGGGTTGATCTCTACAGGGATGTTTTCTAACTCTTCATCCACAACTTTTGGTGGTTCAGGATCAGACAATCTAAAGTCAGAAGCAGACTCATTGGTGACAACAGTTTGATTCTTTAAAGATCCGTCAGCATTTTTAATTTGAGATTCATTACCTGAGTTCGTATCTGTTTTATTAAAAAAATGGGCACAGCCTGATAAAAGAGACACCGATAAAATTAAACAAAACGCAGTATAAACTGCTTTTACAAATTTTTTTCTGAACGAAAGAATGCAAATCGCAATAAAGATGAACCCCAAAATTGAATATAAAAGCATCCTTAACCTCCGAACTATCACCAACTTGTGAGCTTTCCTTAATATAAGGCTACTCTATAAATAAATTGAACTCAATACGAGAACAGGTAACCAAATTGCATATTGACCAAAGACTATTATCCATATCTTGATTGAGAATGGTATTTCTAAAATCAGATTTTTTTCAAAAACAACCGGTCCTGCGTTAATTTTTTTGACACAGAGTGATCCATTTATTTTAAAATGGGGTTATATTTGATTTCAGCTCTTAATTGCCCTCATGACTCGTTAAATCTTTCCAAAAGATTTTTGAGGTTGACCAAGAACCTTTTTCAAGAATTTGGTAGATAATTGAGTTTCTAAAAATAGCTTTAATATAAAATACGGATTCGCTCCAAGGGAGTTCATCATACCAAATCTCTGCAAATGGATCTTCTTCAGGATTCTTTTTCTGATTAAAGATTTCAGGTCTCAACTGAATCCAATCTAACATTTTTCCGGGACCCGCATTATATGCAGCTAATGCCATAGGCACGTTCCCATCAAAGAGTTTAATCATTTTTGCCAAATAATAAGTTCCCATTTTAATATTTACATCTGGACGAGCTAAATCCTCTGGGACCTCTATATTTTTCAGATTAAGTTCAGTGGCCACTTCTTTACCTGTAGAAGGAATGAGTTGCATCAACCCATATGCACTCGCCACACTCGATGCTCTCATACCAAAAGCACTCTCCTGTCTCATGAGAGCACGAACGAGATAAGAAGAAATTTTTTGGCGCGATGATTCTTTGTAGATCAAACTGTCAAAAACTTTAGGAAAGCCTAGCTTAAAATATTGGGGTTGAAAATACTGAGGATCAAAATCAGTCATTTCACTGAGCCATTTAATGGCCAGAGGAAAAGCTCCCACCTCAAAAGCCCTATAGATCATTGCTAACTTTTGTTCCCCATTCATCATTTCAGGCAATCTAGAAAGCTCAGCAGAGGCTTCACTCCACCAACCATTTTTACCAAGAATTTCTGCTCGTTTCCAAGTAGCTTCCTGACTTGGGAGCCAAAAAATTTTAATCATTTTATATTCTGACTTTAACTTTTTAAGATCTTTTAAAGTGAGTTTTTTTTCACTTGGTTTGTTATCTTGTAGAGCGGTTTTTTGATCTAAATTTTCAGAAAATGGAATTACAAAAGAATTTTTATTTTTTTCTGATAAAAGTTTGAGAGCAAAATAAGTGTAGGGATATTTTTCTAAAAAGAGTTTTGATTGATTTTCAGATTCTGGCACATCAAACTTTTGTAAAGACCGGATTAACCAATATCGAGAAGAGGCCTCATATTTTTCAGCTCCTCGCAAAGAAATTAAATATTTAAATTTTTGCGAAGCTTCTGCCCATTTTTCTTGGCGTAGAAACATCAAACCGTTTCTAAATTGCCCCTCTACGGCTTCAACACTCATAGGGTTTGATTTATTTAAACTTTCAAAACAATTCATAGCCTTATCGTAAAGCCCTAAAAAATGGGCGTTACGGCCACACATCCAAAAAAGCGAAGTGCTCAATGGTGAATTTGCTAATTTCAAAAGTGCTAACTCTGTCATATCTAAACTAGCTTGATACTCCCCTTTTTTATGAAAAATCCGCGCCCATTCTTCTTGCCTAATTGGTGAAGCATAAGACATCACGTCTTTTAAATTTTGTAAGGGTCTTTTAAGTTCGCTCGATTTACGCGCTAAATTGATATACATCTCAGGAATTTTTTGTGACCACTGGTTAGCTAGTTTTGAAGAAGCTCTCTCAGAGAGAACATTAGAAACTTTTTTAATGAGAAGATCCCATTCTTTTTTCTCATGCAGCTTGCGAAGCTCATCCGTGAGAAGTGCTTCTTCAGCATCACCTATAAGACTCGATTCAGCGTCATTGATTTCAATTCCTTTTAAGCTTAATTTAGCGGCTAAAGCTTTTTGTGGGACTAATTTGTAGGAGAGTGTCCAAAAATAAATAGACTCTTTTTGATGGCGTTTGGCTTGGTAGTAATCTCCCATATAGGCGTAAAGGCTTGCTTTGCGCTCACGAGATTCGTTTTCTAAATCAAACATTTTAACCAGATTGAGAGTGTTGACAGAGGCTAATTTTATTTGAGATTCAATTTGAGGTTTTATAAAATCCCACATCATTTCAGACAGTCGTTGATCCCAAGGGCCCTTACCAAGACTTTTCAGATTTGCTTTCAGAGACAAAGTCCACTTTTGAATTGCTTTAGTCTCAAAAGATTTAAGGCAATCCCCCCAGGCTACAAAATACCATCCCCCAATCTCTCTTGAGAGGGAAACTGAGACTTGAGCGATATTCTGACAAGCTGAGTAGTCTCCATTAAGTTGATACCACTTCATCCTCATCAGAGGTGACCACTTTCTTTCGGGTCTTTCAAAAGAGGTGATGTCTTTTTCTTCAAGTGAAATAGGTTTTAATGCAAGAATATGAGGAACCACGCCGAGATCATTAGCGACTATCGAGGCCGTCTCGGGAGCTGCATGAGAAGGATTCAAAAACACGAATATTAACATGTAGCTAGCTAAAACAACATTCCAAAAAATTTTACTCATTTTTTACACCCTCTCCAACAACGAAACATATTATTCATTTCCCACTTGAGAAATTCAATCTCGCGCTTTATGTTGGCCCCGAATCAATCAATTTAATTTAATGGAGCTTGATTTTGAACTCAGCACAAAAAGATATTACTTTAATCCTTCCCATACTTAATTCAAATCAATATCTTAATCATTCACAATCTCAAGAGACCTATCAAGACTTTTTAAAAAAGGAACTCCTACAACTGACTCAAGAGGCTGAAGTTTTTTTTGGAAAATTTCAACTTAATTACGAAATTATCATTATTGAAGATTTTAAATCTAAAAAATCCTCCAATAACTTGTCTCTAGTTGATGCTTTTAAAAACAATCCTCAATTAACTTGGATCACACAAAATCAATTTCAAGGACGTGCTCAAAGTCTTTTACAAGGCATTCAGCAGTCACAGGGCAAATACATTTCAATGGGCTCTGTTCCCTTAATGACCTCTTTTTCTAGTTACTTTGGGGCTATTCAAGCACTCATGTCTGATTCTGAACTGAGTTTTGTGATCGGTCAAAAAGGAACCCCTCTCCACAATAACCCTGCACCTACAATTCTGCTCAAAGAACAAAATCTAGAACAACACAATAGTTTTTTTAAAGATGTTCTTCAGCTAAATGTAGAAAACGCAGTCTCGTCATTTTTTGTTTTTCAAAATAAAGATCTTGGTTTTTTTAAACATCCACAGTTTAAAAAATTAAAGGGTTGGTATTTAACTCCTTACGTTCTTAAAAAAGCGCAAGAAGCTCACTTAAAAGTTTTGGAGATCCCACTTAAAGTGACCCATCATGAGGGCTCTCTATTTAGAACCCAAGACCTTTTATGGATGTATTGGCAAACTTTTAGATTTTAACTTTTAATTTTTAACTTTCAGTATTCTTTCATTTCTACAACTTTTAGGAGTAATTCTTTAGACTCATCAAGATTCTTTTTTAAAGTTTCTTTTTCTTTAAGTTTACCGAGCATTTCTTCTGGAGCAAATCCAAGGGACTGAAAGATTTCTAATTTTTTACTTAAATTCTCGCCTAAATCACGACGAATTCGTGGTGGCAGATGATCTAAAAGTTTTGTCATTTCAACATTCGCCCCACCTGTATCAGAGACTTCTCCCATCACAAAATAAAATTGGTTAATCATTCCAATTCCCACTTGGCGGAAATCATTTTTTTGAAAGGCTTCATCAACCATTTTCATTCTTTGCATGATTTGAGATTTCAAATCTTTTTTAACTTGTCCCCAACCAAACTCTTTTCTCGCTTTTAAAAATAAAACGACGCCCACCAAAAGGTTCACAATTATTAATAAAGGCCATCTTAATGAAGAAAATTCCTCTCCCTTAATTGAACCTACAGAAGCCCCCATCATCACATCTGGCAACTGCGGTTTGGCAACCACTGGCTTTTGTGGGTCTAACATCGGACTCGAAGAGATTTTTCCCATTCCTGTTGAAGGTGTGACTTTAATTTGCAGAGACTCAGAAGCTTTTTGCAAATATTTTTGCTGAGCAGGATCAAACATCGAAAAACTAATACTAGGAATCGTAAACTCTCCCGCTTGGCGAGGAATTAATAAAACATCAAACTCCTTGAAGCTCGTTCCATCCTTTAAAAACTTACTCTGACTTTTTGTAGAGTAAACCTCTAAAGTCGGAGGTAAGTTTAAACTTGGCAAGTCGATGAGCTTGGCGTTTCCTTTTCCTTCAAAGCGAATTTTAAGCGTAAAAGGTTCATCTGCAATAAAAATATTTCCTTCTGTTTTTGCTGACACATTAAAAACTCCCACAGCACCGGCAAAGTCAGAGGGTCTATTTTCAATTGGAATAGGCTTTACTTTTATTTCCACTTTTTGTGAGGCCTTAGTGTAAGTGTAAGGCTGACCAAAACCAAAATTAGAAGCATCCAGTGGAAGCCTTACTTTTGCCCGCACCTTAAATTCATCAATATAAGCTTTTCCTGCCTTGATCGGAAACAAAGCATGAGAGGCTAATAAAGCTTTATGATACACAACTCCATTGATCACTTCCTGTTGAAAGTTGAGTGCTGGAACTTCTTCGATAATTTCTTTCCAAAAACCTTTTAAGTCCGGAAATTTTAGCCTTTCAGGAGACTCCATCATCCCGCGCACATAAATATACCAATTTACAGTTATCTGCTCACCCTCATAGGCTTCATTTTTATCTAACTCCAGTTGCAAAAAGAAAGCTTCATTTTTATTAGAAGGTGGATCTGTTTTAAATTGGGGATCAAATTGCGGAGGTTGGTTTGGAATTTGTTGATCAGGAAATTGTTGTCCCTGTGAAGGGCCGCCAGGCGTTGGCACTCTTCGAAGTCCTTGCCTGCGTAACATTTGATTAAACATTTCTTCAGCTTCTGCAATGGGATCCTCTTCTTCAAAAGGACTTGGATTCATTCTTCGCTGAAGACTTCCGCCTCTTCTCTGATTTTGCGCCTGCCCATTATCTTTAACAACAGTCATAATGATGGGCTTAGTTTGATATTGCTTTCCCTCTACGTTAACAGAAATAGAATCAATTGTGAGCTTACCAGTTGTCACAGCCACAAGGCTGTAGTTAAAAGTCACATGATGATTGGATTCAAAGACCATTCCTTGAGGACCTTTTACTAATCGAGAGCTACTTCCACTGGATTGAAAAGTATTCAGTAAATTAAAACCTTTTAGCGAAGGCAGACTGGGTTGCGAGGCATCTAGCGATTCTTTAGAACTGACAACCACAGATAAATTAAAATTTTCTCCCAAAGCAATTTCATTAGAATCCACTGTGGCATCAACTTTAACTTCCGCATTTGCGGCGAGAACTTGTAAATTAAAAAGAAATAGTGACCCTACAAAAAAAGTCGTACAGATTTTTAAAAAATCAAATTTTATATTACCAATCTTTATCACGGCCTTTTTCCTTTGCTTCTTTTTTATAATACTCTTTGCGAATTCTTTGTTCCTGATTTTTAAGCTCGCCAAGAATTTTACTCACATCGCTTTCGTTTAATTTATCTCCCTTAAATTTTTGCGGCTGAGGCTTTTGAGGTGCATATTTTTTAGGAGAATCTTTATCCTTTTCTTTATCTTTATTTTGCTCTGAGTTTTCGCCCTCAGATTTTTGATCCCCTTTTTGATCCTTAGGATCTTTAGACCCCTTACCGCCTTTAGATTGATTTTGCTGATCTTTGATGAGCAGCTCAATGTTGACCTTTGCTTCTTTAGAGAGCGGATTAATTTTTAAAGCCTCTTGATAATAATGAAGAGCTTCATCGATTTTTTTTTGTTTTCCAAATAGCTGAGCCACATTAAAAAGCGCATAGTATTTCATTTCAGGAGTTTGAGCCATCTCGAGGGCCCCTTTATCGATCTGCAGGGCTTTTTCTCCTTGTTCCATTCCCTCTAAAGCAATCCCCATATTGAGTTGAATTTCTACTGAATAAGGATCCAATGCGAGAGCTTTAGTAAAATACTGAAAGGCTTCAGAATAATTTTGTTCTTTTAATAGTTCAGCCCCTTTTTTATTGAGCTGCAAGGCCTGTAAAGGTGTTTCACTTTGGGTGTTTTTATGTTCATGAATCACTGCAGGCGATTTTTCAACTTCTGCAACGGCTTGAGGTGCAAAACTCATGAGCATTTCAAAAAATAAAATAGAACAAAACCAAAAACTCACAGAACCTAATGGCACTTCAAAACGGCCATTCCATAATCTAAAGCTTTGCGTTCTTTCTCCTAAAAATAATTCTATCAGGGCCAAAAGAATTGCTAGAAATAACGGAAATTGAAAACGCTCTTCGTACTGAGTGGCCATCATGGATTCAAAATCTGATTTTTCGAGTTTGGTAAAATCATCCACAAGTGATTCTAAATGTCTCCCGCCAAAAACAGCATGATAGAATGAGCCTTTTCCTGCCTGAGCTAATTTTTTGAGCTCATCTCCATGAACTGTGGTTGTGACTGTTTGCCCACTTTTATCTTTTTTGTAACTCACCAAAAAACCATTGGCATCTCTGATAGGGATCGGACCTCCACTTTGCGTTCCATAAGCTAAAGTGAAAATCTTAATTCCGTCTTTTGCTAAAGTTTCTGCCATTTCAGCAGCTCCGGGCTCATGATCCTCTCCATCAGAGGCCATCAATATAACTCGGGTCACTTTAGTGCTCGCATCCGCGGTAATTCCTCCGCGCTCAAAAGCTTCTTTAGAAGTTTCAAAAGCCTCTTTAAACGAAGTCCCTTGAGCGCTTACCACCTCTGGGGTTAAGGATTCTAAATACATTTTTATAGCAGAAGGATCATTTGAAAGCGGGCAAAGAAGAGCAGAGGATCCTGCAAAGGCAACCACACCCACTTTGTTTCCGGGCATCATATCTAGGAGGCGACTCAATTCTGCTTTAACTTGTTCCAAACGACTTGGTTTGACATCTTCGGACATCATTGACTCAGAAACATCCACTGCATAGATCACTTCAACACCCTGGGATTTAACAGTTTGCTGACTCTGCCCCATTTGCGGGCGAGCCAAAGCAATTATAAAACCCACTAGCACAAAAGTTTGTAAAATAATTTTAATCTTTCTTTTTTTACGAGAAAGCGAACTGGTTAAAAACGGATAAAGTCGATCGCCAATTTTTTCGCGCAATTGTTTTTCAGCTCTTCGATAAAAAACCAAATAAACAAAAATCACTATTGGAATAATCCATAAATATAAAAATGCCTGAGGCTCTGCAAATTGAAACATTAGGGCATTCTCCTGAGAATTGTTTTTTCAAGAATAAATCCTATCAAATAAAGCCACAAGCCAATCTGTAAGTAAGTTCTAAATAGCTCTTGATATCTTGTGTATTTATTCACATCGATTTTAGTTTTTTCCATTTTATCAATATCATCAAATACACCCTGTAAAGAATCTTCTTTAGAAGCTCTATAGTACTTACCACCCGTCTCTCCAGCCATACGCCCCAAGAGGTCATCATTTACATAGCTCTCAAAAGGCTGATAGATTTTCATTTGATTTCCAAAAGCATCGCGAGTTCTTATTGGCAATCTTGTGGGACCATCTTTACCAATACCGATGGAATAAATTTTAACACCATAACCTTTAGCAATGTCTAAACCAGTCTCTGGATCAATCGTCCCGCTGTTATTTTCTCCATCTGTCATAAAAATAACCACTTTACTTTTGGCCACAGATTCTTTGAGTCTTCCAGAAGCATTTGCTAAGGCCACACCAAGTGCTGTTCCATCTTTGATGCGTGCCTGTTGAGCTGTGGTCACATCTTTGACGCGATCAAGGATCAAATCATAATCTAATGTTAATGGGACTGCCGTAAATGATTCTCCCGCAAAAACAACAAGAGCAATTCGATCAGAGTTTCTACCTTTAATAAATCGAGCAATGGTTTCTTTAGCGGCCTCTAGTCTATTTGAGGGACTCATGTCTTCTATAAGCATAGAATCAGAAACATCCAATGCGATGACAATATCAATTCCTTCACTGTTTTTTTTCACGATTGTATCTGAAGTTTGAGGACGCGCTAGAGCAATGATCGCAAAAACCACACCCAGAGTTTTTAAAAGAAGCGGTAAAGACATCCATCGCACTTTAAAACTCGGAGAAATATTTTTAAAAACTTTTAAATGACTAAACTGCAAAGTGGGTCTTTTTTTTGAAGAGTTCAAAAAATACCAAACTACAATCACTAAGAGAGGAATCAATAATAAAAAAGCGGAAGAGGTTCTCCATTCCATTAAAGAACTCCCTCTTTTTGAGCATCCTGCAGTTTTACTTTTTTATCTTTCAAGCTGGAGGGACGATCGATATTTAAATTGAGACGGTTCACATGATCTCCAAATTTGCGAATATGATGAGTGAGTTGCAAACAATCTTTGACTTGAAGTTTACTCACATCGGCTTTCATATGCTCTAATTCTTTAAAAAGAGATTCGAGTTCTTCTTTAAGATCTGGAAACATTTTGCGATGATATTTTTTAATGCCTTTTATAATCTCTTTAAAACTCCAAGTTTGAGCTGGAATCCTAAAATTACGCGCTAAAAATAATCTCAAAGCTTGTTCTAAATCTTGAGTGACTTCTTGCATGACTGAGGGATTTATTAAATTTTTAGAAACATCTCCTGCAAACATCTCATGTTTAAGAACTTTTCTAATCTTTTGACTCAATTCTGCGATGGGTGTGAGGGAAGACTCATTTTTAGCAAGATCATCTAAAAATCTTTTTCTTTGCAAAAAGGATCTGAGTTTATAAACACCTAATACCACCACAAAGAGAATCAAACTAAAAAGGGTGAACCAAAAACTTCTTGGGAGATGACCCATAAAAGGACCATAGGGACCATAAGGTTCTTGCTGAACTCCTTGAGCGCCCTCTTGTTTTTCAATAGTAGTCACAACATTTAGACTTATATTTTCTACTTTAAAATGATGTTCTTGGAGCTTTCCATCAACTTCAGATTCTCCCTTAATAACAACATCTTTGATTTGATGATTTCCAACTTTATAAGAAGTCATTACAAACTGAACTTTAGAACCTTGTTGAGGATGAGTTTCTAATATTTTTAAATAATAGGGAGCCATAGGACCAAGGCTTGCCGCAGGCTCAACTTGAGCTGACTTTAAAACAGCAAGTCCATCGCTTTCACAATCTAAATAAAACTCTTGTCCAACGGTGAGTGTGTTTGCAGGAGCATTGTCTTTATCATCAGAATCTTCCAAGCGCGGCAAAGGTGGAATGTCCATTTTACAATGCAAAGCTTGAAGATCCTTTGCAGATTGCGCGCCAGAATCTGGCGTGCTCGTAGAGCTATTTGTTTCACTTTTTGTTAAATTAGGAGTCACTATTTCCATATTTTTAAATCATCTTTCTTTAACTTTCATTCAAGTTTATTTTCGATGACGACTTCTAAAAAAAGCCACCAATGGATCTACATAGTTTGAGCTGCTATTCACATCAATTCGATCCACTTGAGAAAGCTTAAGAAGTTTCTCCCTTTGCTCATTCACTCTTTTAACTTCTGTAGCCCAAGTTCTCTGAAAACTTTCACTAGAAGTGTCGACTGTCATCAACTCTCCAGTTTCGGCATCATGAATATCAATCACACCTAGATTTGGTAATTGTAACTCAGCCTGATCTTGCACCACAACGGCAACAACATCATGTTTTCGTCCCAGCATTCTTAAGCTTTGTTCAAATTGATCATCCACAAAATCGCTGAATAAAAAGACTGTAGACCGTTTTTTAAGAATCCCTTGCAAATAGCTTAATCCAGAAGAAATTCGTGTGCGCTTACTCTTAGGCTTAAAATAAAATAAATCTCTTAAAATCCGATGCACTTGACCGTGCCCTTTGGCAGGTGGAACAAAGTGTTCCACCTGATCAGAAAACAAAAGCAAACCAATTTGGTCATTATTTTTAACAGCGCTGAAGGCCAAGAGCGCGGCCAAATGAGTGATGACCTCACCTTTACAAAGAGGGCCCGTTCCAAAATCTCCACTCCCACTGATATCCACTGCAAGAATCATAGTGAGTTCACGTTCCTCATCAAATTTTTTGATATAGGGCTTTCCTGTTCTTGCCACCAATGGCCAAGAAATAGAACGCACATCATCTCCAGGAACATACTCTCGGAATTCAGCAAAGGTCATCCCTTGGCCTTTGAAGGCCGTGTGATACTCACCCGAAAAAATATTATTCACCAATTTTCGGGTGCTGATTTCAAGAAGTTTTACTTTTTTAAGAATCTCATTTGGAAGACTCAATTAAGGCACCTCAATTTGATTTAAAATTTCTTTAACAAGATCATCTGATTTAATATTTTCAGCTTCTGCTTCATAAGTTAGCAATAGACGGTGTCTCAGAACATTATAAGCGATGGCTTTAATATCTTCTGCAGTCACGTAGCCACGACTTCTTAAAAAGGCATGAGCTTTAGCAGCTCTCACTAAACTGATGGTGGCTCTTGGAGAGCCCCCCACAGAAATCAAATTTGCAATATGACTTAATCCGTATTCATTGGGTTTACGAGAAGCCATCACGATTTCAACAATGTAATTTTTGATTTTTGGATCCACATAAATGCTATCAACTCTTTCAGAAACTCTGAGTAAGTCTTCTTTAGTGATCACAGATTGGATTTCGGGTTTGTGATTCACACTCATGCGATTCAAAATTTCAAGCTCTTCATTTTTAACTGGATAATCCACGTTTATTTTAAACATAAAACGATCCATTTGCGCCTCAGGAAGAGGATATGTTCCTTCTTGTTCTAATGGATTTTGTGTCGCTAAAACAAGAAAGGGATTTTCAAGCCGGTAAGATTGATCACCAATAGTCACTTGTTTTTCGGCCATAGCCTCTAAGAGTGCTGATTGAACTTTAGCAGGAGCTCTATTAATCTCATCGGCTAAAACGATATTTGTAAAGATAGGACCTTTTTTAGGAGTGAACTCTCCAGATTTAGGATTAAAGATCATGGTCCCAATAAGATCTGTTGGTAAAAGATCGGGTGTAAATTGCACTCTTTGAAAATTCAAAGAAATTGATTTAGACACTGAGGAGATTGTGAGAGTCTTTGCAAGCCCCGGCACACCTTCTAAAAGAACATGCCCACCAGTTAAAAGGCCCATTAAAATGCCTTCCACCATTTCTTTTTGACCTACAACCACCTTATTCACTTCATTGATCATGCGGTCAACGAACTGACTTTCTTGTTTAATGGCCTCATTCAATGCCATAATGTCAACTTGCACGTCCATCCTCCTTGATTAATTATCTCTTCAGCAATTCTCATTTCACAATTTTAGAAGAAATTTGCCAACCTATTTAAAAGATATTCAAAGAGAGAGACTTCGTAAATAGGCTTTTGCTTCGCAGCAAACTCATTGCCATTTAGAGAGGAAGCAGAGTAAAACTACATTCTCGGGAGGATTTTTTGCAAATCTCAAACTCTACAAAAGTCTGGATCTTTGTTGTGGCCTTTTCATTAGGAACTCTTGTTCTTTCTTATCAAATTGGAGAAAGACTGGGTCTCTTATTGGGTTTTTTACTCACCGTGGGAATAAATATTCTGATTTTTTACTATGGAGATTCTCACTTATTAACTAAATTAAAGGCCCAACCTCTTGATGGACGCGACCCTTGGGGATTGATTGAAAAAGTTCATGATTTTTCTCATAAAATGAATATTCCCCCCCCATCCCTTTATCTCATAGACAGCCCGAGCGTGGCGATTTGTTCAGTGGGACACTCATGGCGCCGAGGAGCTATTGGTTTAACCTCTGGACTGTTGACACATTTAAATCCCCAAGAAATCGATGCAGTGCTTGTTTATCAAATTCATCAGATTCATAAATTAGATTCTTTTATCTTTGGAATCACTAGCACTGTAGCTTTTTCAATTATTGGATTTGGCAAAATCCTGGATCAATTCACTGTAAAACCGCTTTCATTAGGAAAAGTTTCTTTTTTTACACATCTTTTTTCGCCCCTCTCATGGTTGATCATTTGCATTTCTTCTCCTAAATCCACATTTTTTAGAAATGACCAGCTTACTGCCAGCGTGATTCCAGATCGTTTTGTTTTGGCCGAGGCCCTTTGGAAGCTTCAAGGAGCTAGCCAAACTCGCCCCCTCAACATTCCTAGCTGTACGAGCCATTTATTTATTGTAAATCCCTATCAAGAATCTAATTGGTTTTTTAAGATTCACCCACCGATCAGTGCGCGAATTCGCCACTTAGTGGGATATTTTCCAATATAAAAAATTATCTCTGGATTGACGAACGCAATTTTAGTACAAAGTATTTAATTAAAAACTGAGGTTGCCAAAACTTCAGTTTGAATTATCTTTAATCTTTCCAGAGGAGATTTCATTGAATCAACAAATCGAAGCCTCATTTTCTACTTTAATTATTTCTTTAGCCTCTGCTGCCACTATGGCCATGGGCCTCACTCCTCATGAAGACGGAAGTGTTTCTAAAGATAAACACATGGCAAGACTCAACATTGATCTTCTCTTGATTCTTCAAAACAAAACTAAAAATAATTTAACTAATGAAGAGAAACAGCTCATTGATACTGTTCTTCATGATTTACAAATGAAATTTTTAAACCTTTAAAAAATAGAAAGGACTCCAAAATGAAAAAAAGTTTTAAATTTTTAATGCCCCTTCTCACTGTGGGAGTGCTGGCTTATTTATTTCCTTTTTTTGAATCTGCACTCACTCAAACTTCTCAAAAAACATTATCGATACCTTTGCCAACAGCAAAAAATGCACCGGTTCTAAAATTAAATGACCCCCTTCCAGCAAATCTTTTTATTGAACTGGCTAAAGCAATTAATCCAGCCGTTGTAAACATTCAAACTCAAATTCTCCCTAAGCAACGTCGTATGAGAGATCCTTATTTTGAAATGCTGGAGCAGCTTTATGGTCTGCAAATGATGCCAAATCTAGTGATGCCTCAACAGCAACCCGCCCACTCTCTTGGAACAGGATTTATTATTCGTGAAGATGGTTTGATTATTACTAACAACCACGTGATTGAAGGAGCTGATGTTATTAAAGTTCAAATGACCGAAGGTTCAGAAAAAACTTTTGAAGCCAAAGTCATTGGTCGCGACTCTCGAACTGACATTGCACTTATTAAAGTTAATACGGGTTCAAAACTCCCGTATGTGGTTCTTGGATCCAGCAAAGATGTTGAAGTGGGAGAATGGGTCACAGCTTTTGGAAATCCTTTTGGACATGGTCATACAATGACTAAAGGAATTATCAGCGCCAAAGGCCGTAGTATTGATGAAATTAATAAATTTCCATTTTTACAAACAGATGCCAGCATTAATCCCGGCAACTCTGGGGGACCTCTTGTAAACAGCAAAGGCCTTGTAATTGGCGTTAATACAGCTATTGATCCACGCGCACAAAACATTGGTTTTGCAATTCCTATTGATGACGTTAAAACAATTCTTCCAGATCTTGAAAAAGATGGTGGAATTAAAAAAGGCTACTTAGGTGTGGGGCTTGCAGATATTGACATGAATGCGGCAAACTCTTTAAATCTCACAAGCCCAGAGGGCTCTATCATAGTGAATGTTGAGCCCCATGGCCCTGCAAGCAAAGCAGGCCTTAAAAATTACGATGTGGTCATTGAATTTGACGGCAAAAAAATTAAATCTTCATCCGATTTAATGAATGCGGTGGCTGATTCAAAAATTGGGGTCGCGATTCCTCTTAAAGTGATTCGTGATGGAAAAAACAAAAATCTTTCTATAGAAATTGGTGAGCGTCCTAGCGCTCGAGTGGCTCATAAAAATGAGCTTCCAAAAAATCAAATGGGTCAAAAAGATAAACTTGATATTGGCCTGAGCGTATCGGATCTAACTCCCCAATTAAGAGAAGAGTTTCAAATTCCAGACGCGATTGAAAACCACCCCATCGTTTTAGAAATTCAAAATGACTCTCCGGCACTCAGAAGTGGAATCAGACCAGGGGACCTTATTTTGGATGTTAATCGCAAAGAAGTTAAAACGGCTAAAGAAGTTCTTAGCTCTCTTCATAAAGGGACAAATACCATTCGCATCGCAAGAGGCGAAGGCATCAGAATTTTTGTTCTTGATTCCAAATAAAATATTTTTTTTAAATTAAAACGGAGATGAAGTTTTAAAACGACATCTCCGCAACAACTATCACTTCAAGCTAAGCATTTACAGATTTCTAGTGCGTTAATTAAGAATGATGTCCGCCATGACGATGGTGACCACCATGACGACCTTCGTGTCCTCTGCGACCTTCACGATCTCCTCTTCTATCCCCTCTATCACCACGATCATGTCTTCCATCGCGACCGCAATCTTTATCACCACGACTTGGAGGACGTTCTACACCGCCATGCTTCTCTGCTATAAGGTTGGTGGTTTCTTTAACTTCAGCTAAAGCTGCAGATGACAAACCTACGATTGAACTGAAAGCACAAAAAATGATAAATAACTTCTTCATTATTCCTCCTGGTTGAGATCCAATTCGTTGGATCTTTGTGAACGAGAATAAATGAAGATTGTTGAAAGATTGTGGAAACTCACTTTTTACAATGCAGCGAGAAAATCTAATAGTTTTCATAATCAAACTTTTGTGAAATTCAAACTCATTGACAAAAAAACAAATCTTGTTAGCGTCAGCTATGGCTAAAATTCTTCTGTTAGAAGATGATCCTGTTCTAGGCAAAGCCCTCAGTCTTCAACTTGAGTTGAGTGGACATCAAATTCTTTGGCAAAAATCTCTCTCTCAATTTAAACTGGATCAAATTTATTCAGAAATTGATTTATGGATTCTTGATCTAAACCTCTCAGATGGCTCTGGTCTCAATTTTTGCCAAGAAATTAGAAATTGGGAAGCTCTTCATAAAAAAATTCGCAAACCCATCATTATTTTAACTGCTAAAACAGATGAGAACTCCGTAGTAATTGGATTTAAAATGGGTGCCAGTGACTATGTCAAAAAGCCCTTTAGTCAGTTGGAACTCAATGCTCGTATTCAATCTCTACTGCAGGAGCCAATTCGCCATCAAGAAATTTTAAAATATGGTCCTATTCTTATTCAATTAGACCAACAAAAAATCCTGATTGAAGACAAAGAAGTTAAATTGAATCGAAGAGAGTTTAATATTTTTGTTTTTTTAACTAAAAATGTCGAAAAAATCATTAGCCGAGAAACTATCCTCAATGCCCTCGCATGCGATGAAGACATCACTGATAGAACCATTGACTCACATCTCAGTCATATCCGCTCGAAATTAAAAAAACTGGAAATTCATCAAGTGCTCCTCACATCTATTTATGGACAAGGCTACAAATTGGAGATCCCATGTTTTTAAAAGCTTTGTTTCGCAAATATTTTTTGATCACAGTTTGTATTTTTTTATTTCTTTTATTTTTAAGTTTTTTTATTACTTTCAAAGTCACTCAAGAGGATACTTTCGAAAAAGTCAGACAAAGTTCTCAATTCCATAAAAAAGAATATTTTAAAAAGCGTCGATTCACACTAATGGGAAGTCTTGTCGTCGCAGTTTTTTTAGCTTCAGGACTCTCTCTTCTGTTTTTATTTTATAGTTTAAATAAAAAAGCTAAAATTGCGAATCAAGTCATCAAAGAATTACAAGAAGGAAACTTAAAAGCTCGCCTTCCACTTTCTAAGGTTGACGAAGTGGGCGGGCTGACTGATTCCTTTAACCAAATGGCAGATGAGATCGAATCTTTAGTCACCAAACTCCATCAAGATGAAAAACTTAAAATGGAAATGCTTCAAGAATTGGCCCATGACTTAAGAACCCCCCTCACCTCCATGAAAATTTTGAATGAAACTTTTATTCATTACTCTTCTGTTCTTACCGCAGAACAAATTCAAGATATTAAAAATACCAATCTGGCAGAAATCGATTATCTATCGCGCTTAGTAGATGATCTATTGTTTTTAGCTCAAGCTGAAGATCTTAAATATAGAAATTCTACAAAAAAAATCTCACTGAGTTTATTAATTTCAGAACAACTGGAAGTCTTAAAAAAGCTCTATCCAAAGATTCAAACTCAACTTTCAAAGTCTTCTTTGATTGAAAACGATCCCTTTGAAATGACCGGAAATCAACATTTGCTCAATCGATTGATCCGCAACGCCCTCGACAATGCGTTTTCGTTTGCTCAATCTCAGGTAAGCATTCAGCTAACAAATCAAAATAATAAAAATTTAATGATTGAAGTCATTGATGATGGCCCAGGACTGAATGAAGAAAGCCTCAGAAATTTTGGACAAAAAAAATCCTCTAGAAGCTTTGAACAAAACCAAAATACAATCTCCACTCAAAGAGTTTCATTAGGACTTGGTTCCGTGATTATGGCGACAATTATTAAGTTGTATGATGGGGAAATCGAGATCCGAAATCAAAAAAAAGGAGGTGCTTGGTTGCACCTCAATTTTAGAATTAAACAAGAATTTTAATTAAAAATATTCTTAATAATTAAGAAGCTTTTCCATAAATAAGATCTTTAAGTTGATCCATATTTGATGTTAATTGCTGACTAAATAAATTCACTTCTTCAGCAGAACTAGAAACTTGCTTAGAAACTGTGGCGTTTTGATTAGTTGCTTTATCAAGTTCTCCCAAAGCTGTTGCAATTTGCGCGGCTCCTTGAGCTTGCTCGTGAGTTGCTAAAGCAATATCTTGAGAATTTGAATTCACTAAACTGATGCCTCTGTTAATTTCTTGCAAATGTTGACTGGCTTCTCTGGCAACATCCACTCCATTATCAACCACGTGCTCACCCGCAACGATGATTTCGCTGATTTTAGTTTGAGAATCAGAAATCGCTTGTTCTACTGTTCTAATTGAATAATCAAGCATATCACCAATTTCTTTGGCAGCTAATCCACTCATACGAGCGAGATTACCCACTTCTTCTGCAACAACCGCAAAACCTTTACCATGTTCCCCAGCTCTTGCCGCTTCAACCGATGCATTAAAAGAGAGAAGCTTAGTTTGAAACACGATATCGTTTATGACTTTTGTTTTAGAACCAATATCATTAATCACTTTAACAATTTCACCAATGCGTTTATTGCTATCCGAAACTTGCATTGAAATTTTATGATGACTCTCTTTAATATCTGTCATTGATGTCATCATTTTAATAGATGCCTCTTCACCCTTATTGGCAGACGCTGCACTTTCATTAGCTTTAATGGCACTGAGCTCCGCACTCTTAGAAGACTTATCAATCATGCTTGTGATTTCTTCCATAGTCGCAGAAGTCTCTTGAATGGCAGCTGCTTGCTGAGAATTTGCTTCACTTAACTCCATAGTCATTTCTGATAAACTTTCTGCAGATTCTTTGAGTTTAAGTGCCACACCAGAAACAGAACTTGTCACAGATTGAAGTTGGATAGTGATGGAATTAGAAAAACTAAATGCAAAAATAAGGGCTAATAATAAACAAACACCCACACCAATTAAACTATAAAGAATTGATAATTTGGCAGTGACATCAAAAAGATCATCTGCCTCTAAGGCTTTAGCCGTTAAAATAGAAAGTATTTTATTAACTTTTTCTATTGAAACATTTCTTAAATTATCCATTTTTTCATCTATTGATTTAGCTTTTGCTGTTACTTCAGTTGTATTTTTAACTTCTGGTAAAAAATCTTTTTCAAACATCGCAAGGTATTGAGTGTAGCTTTCTTTGATTTCGGTCACTAATTTCTTTTCTTCATCAGTTTCAGCAACTTCAACTAATATCTTAAAGTCCTCTTCTTGATTTGCATAAAGTTCTTTTAAACTTTTATAGGTATCTTCCATATCATGATTAATGACGGAGTCACCGATCACAGAATAAACTGCTTCAATGTGCTTAATCACTTCAAAAAGCTTGGCACTGGTTTTAAATTTATCAACCCCAATATTTTGAGCGACTGACATACTCATTTGCGAGCGAATGGAATAAAAAAGAGTTCCCATGAACAACATGGCCACAACAAGAAAACTAAAAATAAGTCGAAACTTAATACTCTTGCTACTAAACATTTGTCAAACTCCTCAAAAAATCCACCTAGGATGCTTTTTTTGCTCAAAATTATCCTTTGAGACAAAATATCTTCGGAATTTTACAAATTAACTTAACTAGACCACCCATATCTTAAAAAGGTCCTGTTAAGAAATAATTTAGTTTTAATATTTAAAGATAAATTATTGCGGAGTCTCATTTTTTTGGGCTTTTACCCAACCTGTAATAGCTAAACTCATCGCTTTTTCAATTGGAATGTCTATTTCAATTAAATCCTCTTTAGGAATCAAAACAGTGTATCCCCCCAACGCATAACTAAAAGGAATGTAAACAGCCACTCGACCTTGGATTTTATCATTAAAAGACAAATCTTCAAAATTGGCTCTTGTGACAACACCTATACTTTGAAACGCCGTACCTGGAATTTGCACCAACACAACTTGCTGAGGAGATTTAGAATCTTTTTTTGAAAAGAGGTTCATAAGATCTTTTAAAGGCGAATAAATCGCTTTAATAAAAGGAACCTTCATAAGTTTTTGTTCTAAAACACTGAGGATATTTCCTGCCACATAGTAATTAAGCAAAAGTCCAAATAAAAATATCAAGCAAAGTGTCGCTAAAAAACCTAATCCTGGAATGTAAGCACTTGGCGGAATAATCACTCTAATTAGATTACCGAGCATATTATCTAAAATAAAAATACCTGAATAAATAATATATACAGTTGCTGCCAGTGGAAGAAGTGTCACAAGTCCTTGAAAGAAAATTTTATTCAGTTTTTTCATAAATTTAATTAATTCCTTAGCCCTTAAAATAAACCTTACAACAAAATATTGTATCAATGCGAGATTGTCCATCTCACTCTTTTGCGAGTTTATCAAGTTTTTCAATTTTGTCGGTTCAAACTGAGACTCCTTTTAATTATTTTCATGCTTTTGCTAAATATCGAATACACTAGAGAAAGAGCTTATTTTGTCGTTTTTTTAAAAACGGAGGAACTTTGTTTTACAGGGCCTTAAACACCAAGAATTTTAAATTAGTTATGACTTTATTGATCTGCCAAGTATCCATTAATATTAATGCATTGGCACAATCAACACCTCCTATTAAACCTGCTGTTTCAGAAGCTGTGCCTGGTGAATATATTATAAAATTCAAAGGCCGAAAATCCTCTGCAGCTACAACGACTGCTATGGGTAAAGTCTCTTCAGTGGCATCCTTTAAAGCCTCTTATGGTTCTATGAATATGCATTATCTCTCTTTAAAACCTGGGGCTTCTGAACAGGAATTTTTAACCTCAATGAAAGAGGATCCTGAAGTTGAATATATAGAACCCAATTACATTTTAAGAAAAGCCGAAATAGCGGAAGACCGTATGACAATGAGTATGGATCAAGCTCAGCAAGAAGAGACTTTAACCGCTCAATCCTATAAATCCTCTGGTTTTAGACAAAATAATAATACAGCACTCTCAATGGATGAAACTTGGGCTCAAGCCACAACAGTTAATTCCAATTTAGATCGTCCGATTGTTGCAATCATTGATTCTGGTTTAGATATGACTCACCAAGTTTTTAATGCTTCCAGCTCCGCTCAAAGTTTGTGGACCAATCCGGGAGAAATTCCTGGTAATGGAATGGATGATGATGGCAATGGTTACGTTGATGACATCCATGGATTTGATTTTAATGCCAACTCCGGAAACTTTGGAGATGATGACGGTCACGGAACTCATGTGGCGGGGATCGTATTAGGAGCTTCTATTGATATATTTTCTCCAACACTTGAAAAATCTAGAATTCGCATTATGCCTTTAAGATTTCTCGATAGCCAAGGAGCAGGTACTACAGCAGTCGCCATTAAAGCGATTTATTATGCTGTTAATAATGGAGCTCAAGTGATTAATAATTCTTGGGGTGGCCCATCTTATAGTATGGCTCTTCATGAGGCTTTTACCTATGCCTACCAAAAAGGTGCTCTCATCGTAACAGCTTCTGGAAATTACGGAAGTGATAACGATCTCACGGCAATGTATCCAGCCAATCTTCAAATTCCATCAAATATTTCTGTGGCCGCTACTAATGATTGGGATTATTTAGCATCATTCTCTAATTATGGTTTTAAAATGGTGTCGATAGCAGCACCTGGAGTTTCGATTAAGAGCACTCTCCCTAACAAATCGGCCGGATTTATGTCAGGCACCAGCATGGCGGCTCCATTTATATCTGGTATTTCTGCGTTGGCCCTCAGAGAGTCAGAACACTTAACGGGTTACCAACTTAAACAAATGATCATAGATTCTGGATTTGTATCAAGCCACCTCACTAATAAAATTTCGACCAGCAAAAGAGTGGCTCCACTTGAACTCATAAGATCCTCTCAACAAAACGCTCTTCAAGGTTCTTTTCAACCATCCTACGTTCCTGTTTATTTAGCTGATGAACGACGCGTGGTGAGTTCTGAAAACACCAAGAAAAAAAGCACTGGCTGCGGATTAGTTGAAGATCTTTCACAAGGTGGCCCAGGCCACGGTGGCCCCACAAATAATTTAATCTTTTTATTTGGACTCATGTGCTTACCTGTGGCGCTTGTACTTTACCTCAGACAAAAAACTCCACAAGGCACTTCTCAACCTTCGGGAATCCAAAGACGACGCTTTGATCGATTTGCGATGGAATCAGATTTTAAATTAAAAGTGGGAGACAAAGAACTCACTGCTCACATGAAAACCATTTCTGCAGGAGGGGTTTCTTTTTCTGCAGACAGCCTTTTAGAAAAAGGCGGGATTCTTACGATGCAAATTTCAAGTCCTGATGGATCTGAGGTTGTGGAAGTTCAAGGTCATGTGGTTTGGAGTGAAGCCAATAAATCTTTTGGTGTTCAGTTTGATAATACCACTGAATCTTTAAGACATTCTATTGAAGGCTGGACAAAACACCTTACTAAAGTTTAAGATGCGCGCCTATGGATCCATTTTTTGTCGCAGCTTCTGCCCAACATCAAAAACGTGAAAAATCTAAAGCTCGGGAGCTTCGAGGCTCCCTTTGGTGGCGTCAAGTCGTTGGCAAAGGTATTTGCTATCATTGCGAAAAAAAATTCTTAGCCTCTGAGCTGACAATGGATCATCTTATTCCAATTGCTCGTGGCGGAATGAGTAATAAAAAAAACTGTGTTCCCTCTTGCAAAGACTGCAACACCCATAAGGGTTATAAACTGACAGTTGAATTGGCCTTTGAAAAACTCAAAGCAGAACAACAAGCTTCAGAAGAAGATCTTAAAGAAGACTCCTTTGAAGATGAGTCTGATTCTGAATAAATTATTTAACGTCTAATAGTTTAACTTCATAAAGCAAATCCATTTGAGGTGGAATTTTATTTCCCATTCCATCTTTTCCGTAGCCTAGCATAAAAGGAATCCAAATTCTTCGAACTCCTCCGACCTTCATTCCGATCAGACCCTTTTCCCAACCTTTAATCAGCATTCCTTGACCTAAATTTAAAATAAAGGGGGTTTCAGTGGCCACTTCAAATTTTTTTCCTAACTTAACTTTAGAAGAATTTCCGCTCTTTTCTAAAAACCAAGCGGTGTAATAAACAGAGAGTAAAGTATTCACGGTGGCCTCTTTACCCTCCCCTATATGTAAATCTGATATGACGAGACTCGTCAGTGGGTAATCAAGGTTGGCCTCTTGGCTGTTTAAACTTTCTGAGCCAAGTGGAATCACTTTATCAGAGGGAGTTTCATCTTTTTTAGGCAGCCCTAGCCAAGAGCAGCTGATGCATTGAGTAAAAAAAAGAACCATTAATATACTGAATAAATTGTTGCCTTTATTCATGTTTCTCCTGTTAACCTTGATTTGGTTTATTCCACGAACATCAAAGAATCCTAAACTTATTGGATTCTCATATAGCTAACATTCAAAAAGGACTGAGTCTACCGTGGCGAAGATTACGAAAAGTAGTACAGCAGAATATTTTGCAAAAAACTTGCAGCAAGTTGGATTTTCATCTCCAGTTAAGGCGGTTTTAACAACATTAAAAGAATCTATTGATAACTCTTTGGATGCCTGTGAACAGGCTAAAATATTACCTGATATTGAAGTCACAGTTCAAAAAGTAGGCGCAGGGTCTTCAAAAAATACGGATCTCGTTAAAATTGTTGTTCAAGATAACGGCCCCGGTATTGAAACGGAAGATTTAGCAAAAGTTTTTGGTGAGTACTTAGCCTCTTCTAAATTTGGTCGTGGACAATGCTCTCGTGGTCAACAAGGGATTGGTATTTCTGCAGCCACTACTTGGGCACAGTTAACGAATGCAAAAGGCGTGAGAGTGACTTCTAAAACCACTGGTATGAGAAAAGCTGTCACTGCTATTGTTGATGTGGATATTAAATCAAATACTGGTCTTTTAAAAAGCAAAGAAACCATTGATTGGGATCGTCATCACGGCGTTAAAGTAGAATTTGTTATTGATGGCCGTGTTCAACTCAATGGTGATGGCGGTATTTTAACATATATAGATGGAACTGTTTTAGTAAATCCACATTTAGCTTTAAAATATAAACTTCTAGATAATGACGTCATAACAGTTGATCGTGTGAGCACAGAAAGCCCAGAAGTTCCAGAAGCTACTTTGCCTCATCCTCATACCATGAAACTAGGTGAGTTCATCACTCATGCGGGTCTTTATGGTAAAACGACTTTAGAGAATTTCTTAAAAACAGGGTTCTCTCGTGTTACTGATGCGACTATTAATGATTTTATTAAAAATGGTCTTCCTAAAGACATGAAAACCAAAGCTTTGACTCAGATTAAACCCGATGAGTACAAAACTCTTTTTCAATCGATTCAAAATACTCAATTAATAGCTCCATCTACAAAGTCTGTTTTAACTGTTGGTGAAGACAGTCTTTCTAAAAGTATTCAACGTTTGGGTGAAGTCGATTTCTTTTCAGTTGTGACTCGTAAACCTTGTATTGCGGATTTTAAACCTGTTGTGGTTGAAGTCGCACTTGCACGATTTATCAATCGTGGTGAAAGCGATGAGCCTGTTCAACTTTTAAGGTTTGCAAACAGAGTTCCACTCCAATTTGATAAGTCCGCTTGTGCAATCACTTGGGCTATTGAATCTGTAAACTGGAAAAACTATGGATTGGCTCAACCTAAAGGAAGCCTTCCACTTGGACCTTACGTTTTTGCAGTGAGTGTGGTTTCTCCATTTATTAAATTTAAAAATGCCTCAAAAGAAACTATCGATGCTTCTGAAGAATTAGTGGAAGAAATCCGTAAAGCTCTCATGCAAGCCGGACAAAAAATTTCTCGACACATTAATAAAGAGCATAAAGAAGCTGACCTTGAACGCAAACTCGCTCATATCGAACAATTTGGTCCTATCTTAGTAGATGGATTAGCAAGAATCGTTGGGGCACCAGCCAATCGTAAAGTGAAAGCTGAAGAAGGACTTCGCAAACTACTCGGAAGAGATTCTCAGGAAGCTCTTGCGGATCTTGAAAATGCTGAAACTCGTTTGTTAAAGCAAAAAGAAAAGGAAGCTAAAAAACGCACTGAAGGAATGGATTCATCGGATGATTCAGACGATGACGAAGGTGGTTCAGATCTTGAACCGACAGCGACCACTGCAATTGCTGCAACAACAACTGGTACAACGGCAACAACTGCGACTACGGCCATAAAAGCAACAACCGCAACCACGGCAATCAAAGCCACCACTGCGACGACAGCTATTAAAGCCACAACAGCAACTACTGCGACAACGGCGACCAAAGCGACAACAAAAACGACGGCGACAACTACGACCACCTCAAAAAAAGCTTAGTAGTCGTATTTAGAAAAGTTTGATTAGGAAAATATACGTATGGCAAAATTATTAAGTATCAGAGATTTAAAAATTGATATCCCTAAAGAGGCTCGAGTTTTAGCTGATCGCATGCTAAAAGATTTAGAAAACTCAAAACGTCCTGTTTTAGAAGCCGTTAAAACTTCTTTAGATAATTCTATCTACAATTCTAAGGTGGGTTACCTCACTCCTGGAGATAAAAAAGTTCGTACTGAACTTAATGTGTCTTCTGTACAAAAACTGGCCCGCGTTGTGTTTATGCTTGAAATCCTCTTAAGAAATTTAGACATCGGCTCAGTGAATACAAAAAGGGAATTGTACTATATCTGTAAAGGTCTCATTAAGGGCGATCGCAAATTAAAACCTCTTGATTTTGATGATCAAAACGAAAGTGACTCAATCATCGATTTTATTGGAGATATGCTTGAAGTCTATCGCGAAGAGCTCAATTGTTTTGCCAATGATCGCGGTGGTCAAACTTACTCTCAACAATTAGTTGTTTCAGAAGTTTTGCCTGATGGTGAACTTGCAAGTGTTGATCTTTCCACTCTTGGAACGGCTCCTTACCAACCTAAAAACAAACCTCAAGCACTCACCCTTAAAGCTAAGAAAAAAATTGATTTCTGCTTGATCGTTGAATCAGAAGGTACAGCCAACACACTTGTGACCATGGGTTTTACTAAAAGAAACAATTGCATTCTTTTAGGTGCTCAAGGGGTTCCCTCAAATGGTGTGCGTGGTTGGTGTAAATTGATCCAAGAAGAAATCAATGTTCCTATGTATTTCTTCGGAGATCTGGATGCGTACACCATGCAAAATATTTATAGAACACTCAAAGCGGGTTCTGCAGCCTCTTTAATTAGAAATGCTGACTTCTCGGCTCCAAATGTGCATTTTCTTGGAGTGCTTCCTGAAGACGTGAGAAAATACGATCTTCCTCATTACAAAGTTAAAGAATCAGATCCAGCAGAAGCTCGTGCTCTTAAAAAAGCAAAAGATGCTCTTGAAAACGATCCTTTCTTTTTAGATAGAAAAAATAAAAATCTAGCAGATATTTTAAGATGGCTCGTCAAAGAAAAAATCCGTTGCGAGCAACAATCTTTTTTCTCTGTAGATCCTAAAGATCCTATCAAAACAGAAAAAATTATTTTAGAAAAAATCAGAACGGGTTCTTACATCTAAAAAATATGGACTTATTTGAAGCCTCACAAAAAACTCTTTTAGGGACACCTCTTGCAGAGGTGCTTCGCCCTCGTCAATTAGAGGACTTTGTGGGGCAGGTCTCTGCCATTGGCAAGGGAACTGTTCTTAGAAAACTCTTAGAACAAGGACAATTGCCAAGTCTTTTAATTTGGGGTCCACCAGGTACTGGCAAAACTTCTTTTGCCAATTCAATCAGCGAAAAAATCAATGCCGAATTTATTGCCGTGAATGCCGTAGAATCAGGAGCTAAAACTCTCCGAGAAATTGGCAATGACGCCCGTTTAAGAAGAGTCCGTGAAAGCCGCCGCACTATTTTATTTGTTGACGAAATTCATCGCTTTAATAAAGGCCAACAAGACGTGCTTTTGCCTTTTATCGAAAAAGGCGATGTGGTTCTTATCGGCGCCACCACTGAAAACCCTAGTTATGAAATCAACAAAGCTCTTTTGAGTCGCTGTCGCTTAGTTGTTTTTAAAAAACTGGCTCCAGAAGATTTAAAAAAACTTTATAACAAAGCTCTGCAACTTTATCCTCAATCTAAAGATCTTATCTCTACGGAGTGTGAGGAGTTTTTAATTCACTGGGCTGATGGTGATGCTCGGAGGTTGCTAAATGCCCTCGAAGTTCTTTTGCAAAATGGAGAGCCCCTCAAAAAACCAGAGGAACTTGAAAATGTTCTGGGTGGAATTGTTTTTGGTTACGATAAAAATACTGACTCCCATTACGACACTATTTCGGCCTTTATAAAAAGCATTCGTGGCAGTGATGCCGACGCCGCCCTTTATTACATGGTTCGTATGCTTAAAGGGGGTGAGGACCCTAACTTTATCGCGCGAAGACTTGTAATCCTTGCTTCTGAAGATGTGGGCAATGCCGATCCTCGCGCTTTGCAAGTGGCCATTTCTGGAGCGCAAGCCGTTGACATGATCGGTTTGCCAGAGTGTGAAATCAACCTTGCCCAAGTAGTGACTTATTTAGCTTCGGCCCCAAAATCAAATCGCAGCTACAAAGCTTTGAGACAAGCGCAGGCCTTTGTAGAACAAACAGGCGACCATCCTATCCCGCTTTCATTGCGTTCTGCCAAAACAACTTTGATGAAGGGATTAGGATACGGAAAGGGATATGAGTACCCTCATGATATGCCTCGCTCATGGTCTGCTCAAAATTACTGGCCAGAGTCTCTTAAACCAGAAGTTTTTTACGAGCCGAGTGAGCGTGGATTTGAAAAACAAATTCGCGAATTCATCAAATGGCTTCGTCAAAATTAATTCTTAAATAATTTCATCTCAAAAAGAGAACTCTGATCAAAAAATAAAAGCTAAACTTCAAAATTTCTCAAGATGAGAACAAATTTGAGAAACTTTGTTCAATTAAAAATGTGTTTCAAATTAATTGTCTCTTGAATCGCTTCAATTCAAGACATTTTAAAAATAATTCTAATAAAGTCTCTAACGAGGGTGATAGTATTAAGTCAGCGGTAAAATTTTTTTGGACGTTGACGGGGTATGTGTGAAGAAACAATATCAAATTTTAACCATCATCTCATTTACAATAATAAATTTTTTAGCATTTCAAAATTGTGGCAAACAATCCGGAGGCATTCAACTCTATCAGGACTCCAGTGTTGTCTCACTTGAAACACCCACAAATATTTTTAATATTGATCAGAACTCTGAACCAAAGAGTTTTACATTAGAAACAATTTACCCAGCAGATAAAGATAAATTCAGAAAATTCAGTTTAAATACTGAAGAATTGCCCATCAAAACTCCTCATGGGATGATCACGGACTTCGACCCTAAATTTGGTAAATTCACTTATCAACCTGAAAAAGGCTTTTATGGTGATGACATCATTCCTTATACTGAAGAAAACATCATTGACAGGCTTGGAGTTCCCACTCGAACTGAAGCTAATCACGGTGGGAATGCTTCAACTGCTGGGCTACGTGAAGTCACAATCACTTTGTATCCTCTAAAAATGATCATCAATGTGCGCCCAGATATCCTCGTTGAATTTGGAAAATCCGTTTTATTAACAGAAACTCCACCCATCAATGTTAAAAACCCCATCTTAAGCAAAGAAGAAAATTCTAACTTTAAATTTGAAGCGCAAGTAGTTGCCATCAGCACCACAGGTGCCGATAAACCACTCAGTGAATGGACTCCTTTAAATAATGGGGGTAAAATCACGGGCCTCACCTTAACGGCAGATTCGTCTTATAAAGTTGTTGTCAGAAAAATCAATTCACCTAACTATGCAGAAAAAATTTATTTCAATACTTTTACGGCGGCTTATCAATCGGTGATCTTAAATTTAGGAGACACTCCAGACTCTCTCTTTGAAACTCCCGCAATTAATGTTTCAAATATTACCAACCCTCAAGAAGACTCTAAGCTTACATTTGATGTTCAAATTTATTCGATGGCCAATAATGCCAAGGTCATTGTTAAAGACCCAAGTGGTTCTGATTGGTTTAAGGGAATTGCAAATGGTTCTAAAATTAAGGGCCTTAATCTCAAACCACAAGTCATCCATTTTATGGAAATTGCAAATATTAACAGCCCAAATCGCCCTAAAAAATATCCTTCAGATTCTTGGACACCCAGCCTCAATCCAATATCTACACCTAATAACTTGACAGTTTCTTCGGTCGCTCTCCCTGGAATTCAGGTTCTTTCACAATCACCCCTTCTCAGTTGGGGACCACCTGAGCTTGTCAATAAAGTTAAATCCTCTTCAAATTTAAAATTTCAGGTAGCTATATTTGATTATAATAATTTAAGCAAAGCCCCCATTTTTGAAGGTATAGCCACTTTAAATTCTGATGGAACCTCATCTATAAACGCAAAATTTATGAATGCTACAAGTTATGCCTTTAAAGTCAAAGTGGTTTCAGTAGATGCCAAAGGAACAGTCTTAAAATCAGAAACTCCCTACTCTGTTTTTAGCAAACCTTGGAATGTAAGATTTCAGGTGAATTGTCAAAAAGAAGTGAATCCCCTCATTGGCAGCAACTGTTTTGATGGATCTATTTATCTCGGCTTAGGTTCCAATCGAATCACTCGAGTTTACACTCTTCCGACCGAAAAATTTGAAGGAAAGAAAAACTGGAAAGACGCCAATGATTTTTGCAATGCGATTAATGGCAATCCAAAATTGTCTAATTCCAGAGGTTGGCATCTTCCTAATAAAGAAGAAGTTGCGATCATTCAGAACTACACCTCACAAAAGGCTCGAGGAGATTATTTTTCAGTTGAGAATTACAAAAAAGCAGGCCTAGAAGATCGTTACATGATCAATCCCGAATTAGAACTTAATCATAGCCACTATTGGACAACGAACAAATTAACTTTTGCGCGTAACAACCAATATTATATTACCTATTCTTATACAGCAGATGAAAGTTGGCATGTAAATTACTATTATGATATTTTAGGTGAAAAGTACCTAGATGCTACCGACGAAAGATCTGAAAATGATTACTTTTGCATTCGTATAGAATAGACGCTTAATTGGGGAGTCAGCCTCCTCGTTGAGTGAAATAAAAATCTTAACAGAATCATAACAAGACTTTTTTAAAATAATGCTCCTATTCTTATTAAAGGGATTCCACTCACTTTAACAAAGGAGCAACTATGATTACTTCCTTAGTTACTAAACTTAAACAAGAAACACAGCTCAGATGGAATGGGATTTACAATTATAAACCCAATATTAAAATCCATCTTGATTTAGGAAACTACATCATTAAAACAGCTGAGTCGCACCATGAGCTTATTGAGTGTTTGAGATTAAGAAGAGATGTTTTTATCAATGAATTTAAAGGCGAAAACAAAGTCGGACTCGATTTTGATAAATACGATCAGTATTTTGATCATCTCGTGATTTATAGCAAAGAAGAAAAAAAAATTGTCGGTAACTATCGCCTCTCCTGTGTGAATAAATTTAATCATTCTTATACGGGTCAAGAATTTGATCTCACTCTTTTAAGACTCGAAAGAGGTCCTTACCTAGAACTTGGTCGAGCTTGTATCCACAAAAATTATAGAAAAGGCTCTATCATCACTCTTTTATGGCGCGGAATTGCAGAATACATGAATGCCAGTAACGCCTCTTTGCTCTATGGATGTTCGAGCGTAAAAGTTTTTACAGCCAAAGAAGCTGCCTTGCTTTATAGATACTTCTTTGAAAAAGAAATGGTCTCAAAAGAGATCTACTGCCCCCCACAACCTGATTTTAAAAATGATTTCTATGATTTTTGGACAGACCAATATCGCAATGGTTTGACTGAAACTCAAACTCAGCAAGCAGAACTTTTAATTCCTTCTTTAGTAAAAACTTATTTAAAAATTGGCGCTAAAATTGCGAGTGAACCTGCTTTTGATTATGATTTTAAGTGCATTGATCTTTTTACGGTCTTAAGAAAAAAAGACCTTGAAAATTCACTTGTACAAAAGTTTAAAATCCAGAAAAATTAGGAAATGTTTGAAGAATTAGAACGTATTCATCTTATTATTAAGCAGGGTGTTTTTCAAACCCCTGCAAGTTCCCCACTACTTGGTAAAATTGATTACCAAGGTCAAAATTTTCCAGTCTACTCTTACATTTTTGGCAATCCAAACCCTAGCTCTCCCGTTTTATTTATTACTGGAGGCATTCATGGATTGGAGAGAATTGGCGCAGAATTGTGTTTGAGCTTTTTAAAATCATTTGTGGAACGCATGACCTGGGATCAAAATTTTATTCAGCTCCTTGAAGGCATCAAAGTTATTTTTATTCCGCTGGTGAATCCCGTTGGCTACGCTTATTTTATGCGCTCAAACGGGCAAGGCGTAGACTTGATGAGAAACTCACCACTTGAGGCAGAGGCCAAAGTTCCATGGCTTTTGGGAGGGCATCGCATCTCTAATAAAATCCCTTGGTTCCAAGGTCGCAAAGGTGTTTTAGAAAAAGAAAATGAATTGATGTGTAATTTATTTTTTCAAGAATGCCGACAATCAGAAATGATTATTTCTCTCGATTTGCATTCTGGATTTGGGTTAAAAGATCGATTGTGGTTTCCTTATTCTGGATCTAAAAAAATATTTGAACAGCTTTGGGCAGTGCATGCGCTCACGCAACTTTTTGAATCTAGCTACCCTTATCATATTTATCAAATTGAACCGCAAAGTGAAGGCTATTTGCTCAGCGGAGATATTTGGGATTACCTCTTTTTTGAAATTCGCAAAACCCACAATCCAGTTTTTATTCCCCTCACTCTTGAAATGGGTTCGTGGAATTGGGTCAAAAAAAATCCCATTCAATTGATTTCTAAACATGGATTATTTAATCCCATCAAAAAACATCGTATTGATAGGACATTCAGAAGACATCACATCTTTTTTGATTTTCTTTTAAGATCTTTATTCTCATCTCAAAAGTGGCTCAAAAAGGATGAAGTCTTTTTAAATAAACATCAAAACTTAGGAATAAACCGTTGGTACGATCAGTAATCTGATAAGAGCCTTTTTAACACAATGTTTTAAAAATATTCCCTAGGTTTTAAGGGGTTTTTCTGTTAAACCGCTCTCCATTAGGAGAACTCCATGAAAAACTTTTTATCAGTTTTAACTTTTATCACTCTCAATCTCACCTTCTCAATCAGCCATGCTTTTGAATGTGCAGACTTAAAACTTGTTTGTCATTCAACTCGAGTCAACAGTGACGGAAGAATGATGGTAGGCCCAACTGCCAGCGCTCTTTTTGTGGCCGAAAATAATAACGAACCAAGCCTTCCTGCAATAAGCTGTGTTGCTCAATTAAACATGCCTACATTGAATCCAAACAATTCATTCACAGCTCATGTGATTGGACACCAATTTTTTATGGGTCATTTTTCTGTTAGCAATAAGGCTGGTGTTGTGAATCAGCAATTCAGCACTCAGTTAACTGAAAACCAAAAAGTGGAACTCACATATGGCCAAGATCATTTTGATTGCAGCTTGGTTTCAATCAATTAATTTGTATTTTAATATTAATTAGCGATAAGCAAAAAAAAAGGAAAAGGTTTTAAGCCTTTTCCTTTTTTTTATTCTTCTCTTACAGAGATTTTATTTAGAAGCATTAATTTCTAAAATTTTATTCGTCACAAAGATCGTACGATGCTTAACTTCATCAATAATACATTGTTGAACTTCAAGTCTTTTAAGAGTTTCGTTTTCTTTTGGAACTGTTTGAAATTTGCAATGGCTTTTAATAAATCCTAACCATTTTCTTCTCGATAGAGTAAAGGCCTCAATATCTTTTGGTTTGTTAGCAATCATTTGATTGAGCTGTACATTTTTACTTTTTAATAAAGCTTTAATTTGTCTGTAATTAGAGCTTAAGCAAGATCTCAATTCAGACTCACCTCGAGCATTTTGGCAATTTAAGGATAAAATCTCAGCTTCAACTGCACTTTGAGCCACTGAATCCATACTAAAAAATAGAATCGATGTGATGAATAGTTTTTTAAATTTTGTAGACATATAGGCACTCCGCGTTAACTTGGGGTTGTATATAATGATCCGGAAGGCGAAGTCACTGTTATAATCTAGACACTTTGACAATTAATGAAGACATTTCATCTACCTAGAACACCCTGTTTTTGAGAAAATATGTCCCAACTTAAAAAAAACCGGCTTTTTCTATAAATAAGATTCAAAACAACTATTTAGAATCCTTTAAGCTTGACGCAGTCATTACTCCATTGAGAAAAAAGGACTCATAGCGTAATTTAACCTAACAATTTCAAAGTTTCTCTAATTGAAAGGCAGTCATCAATGGCACAAATTGAAACCACACCGCAAATGGTGAAAGATGTTTATAAAAAAACCGGAGAAAGACTCGCTGTCATTCGTCAGCGTCTTAATCGCCCTCTTACTTTAGCTGAAAAAATCATATACGGCCATTTAGATGACCCTAAAAATCAAGAAATCGAAAGAGGCAAAAGCTTCTTACTTCTCAGACCAGACCGCGTAGCCATGCAAGATGCGACTGCTCAAATGGCGATCCTTCAATTTATGTTAGCTAACAAAGATGAAGCGGCAGTTCCTTCTACAGTTCACTGTGATCATTTAATTAGAGCTCAAAAAGGTAAAGCAACAGATATGGATGTTGCCAATAAAGAAAACGAAGAAGTTTATAACTTTTTAGCTACTGCTTCTTCTCGTTACAATATTGGTTTTTGGAAACCAGGCGCTGGGATCATTCATCAAGTGATTTTAGAAAACTACGCATTCCCAGGTGGATTGATGATCGGAACTGATTCTCACACTCCAAATGCAGGCGGCTTAGGCATGTGTGCAGTGGGTGTGGGCGGATCTGATGCTTCTGACGTGATGGTGGGTCTTCCATGGGAAGTTAAAAATCCAAAACTTATCGGTGTTAAACTTGTTGGTAAAATGAATGGTTGGACTTCTGCAAAAGACGTGATCTTAAAACTTTGCGGAATGCTCACTGTTAAAGGTGGAACTGATAAAATCGTTGAGTACTTTGGTGAAGGCACCGAGTCTATTAGCTGTACTGGTAAAGCCACTATCACAAATATGGGTGCTGAATTAGGAGCGACTTGCTCTGTATTCCCATACGATGCAAAAATGGCTGGATATTTAAAATCAACAGCTCGTGCTGAATTAGCAAATCTTGCTGATGCTCATAAAGATATTCTTTCTGCTGATGAAGACGTTATCAAAAACCCATCAAAATATTTTGATGAAGTTTATGAAATCGATTTATCAAAACTTGAACCACATCTTGTAGGACCTCACACTCCAGATTTAGCTCGTCCGATTTCGGCTCTTGCAAAAGAAGCGACTGAAAAAGGTTGGCCTTTAAAAATCTCTAGTGCTCTTGTTGGATCTTGCACAAATTCTTCTTACGAAGATATTGGACGCGCGACTTTTGTGGCTAAACAAGCCCTTGCTGCTGGTTTAAAAATGCAACAACCGTTCTTGGTATCACCAGGTTCAACTCAAATTCAAAACACGATTGAGCGTGATGGCCAAATGAAAGTCCTCAATGAAGTGGGCGCAACTGTGCTTGCTAATGCTTGTGGACCTTGTATCGGTCAATGGAAACGTGATGACATGAAGTCTGGAGAAAAGAACACGATCGTGACTTCTTTCAACAGAAACTTCAGAGGCAGAAACGATGCCAACAGCGAAACTCTTGCGTTTATCTCTTCTCCTGAAATAGTAATGGCGTTAGGTCTTGCAGGTCGTATTGATTTCAATCCTATTACTGATGAATTAGAAACTCCAACAGGTAAAATTAAACTTCAAGCTCCACAAGCTCCAGAACTTCCTGAAAAAGGATTCGTAGCGGATCTTGAAGGTTATCAAAAACCTCAAGGAAAAGGTGTGCAAGTGGCCGTGAGCCCAACTTCACCTCGTCTTCAATTATTACAACCATTCACAGCTTGGGATGGAAAAGATTTTGTCGGTCATTATGTTTTAGCAAAAGCTAAAGGAAAATGCACAACAGATCATATTTCTCCAGGGGGATCTTGGTTAAATTACCGTGGTCACTTAAATAATATTTCAGACAATATGTTATTAGGTGGAGACAACGCATTTACTGGTGAAATCGGTAAAGGTAAAAACCAAATCACTGGTGCAAAAGGTCTTGAGTTTGCAAAAATCGCTCGTGAATATCAAAAAGCTGCAAAAGGCTGGGTGATTATTGGTGATGAAAACTACGGAGAAGGTTCTTCTCGTGAACACGCAGCGATGAGCCCTCGTTACTTAGGTGCTTCTGCTGTTGTGACTCGTAGCTTTGCTCGTATCCACGAAACAAACCTTAAAAAACAAGGTGTTTTAGCTCTGACTTTTGCAGATCCAAAAGATTATGAAAAAATCCAAGAAGACGACAAAGTCAGCTTGATTAATCTTTCTGAATTAGCTCCAGGAAAAGCTGTGACAATGGTTATTGAGCACAGCAATGGTTCTAAAGAAGAAATCAAATTAAGCCACTCTTACAATGCTGAACAATTAAAATGGTTCAAAGCAGGTTCTGCGCTTAATTTAATTCGCGCAAATAAGTAATCAGTTAAAACGATTTACTTTAACCAAAAAAGCCACTTATTAAAAAATAAGTGGCTTTTTTTTTAGGCGTTGTTCAATTTAATCAGATAATTCTTATCTGTGTGATGAAAAATCTTGTCTTGCCCTTTGATTTTAATTTGTGTGTCTTGTTCATAGCTAAAACTATTATTTTGATGAATGCTGATTTTTAAATCAAAACGAATTGTTTTAAATTCTTTATCTAAAAAAGGATTCGAACAAATTCCATATATTGGAGAACCTTGCTCTGCTGAAATCTTAATCTCAGTGGCATTTTCTTCAACTGTTCCACCAGCCATCAGGGCCATTCCACGAGGAATCGTAAAACATTTAATAACTTGTTTATTTTTGGCATCCCATAACCAATAGCCCATGTCTTCGTGAAAAGCATTTTCTTCCCCAATTCTCCAGGCTGTAGTTGAATATCTAAGTCCATACATTTCTTGTTCATGATTATTGACTGCGCCCATTGGCGTAAAAATCATTCTCTCACGATATTTATTAAGCTCTACACCGCGCGTGTTATCAGGAGCAAAGTCTTCACCCTTATTACATTCCCACGTTCCAATGAGAGCACCAAGAGGACCATATTTTTTGATATCAATATCCATAAAATCTCCTTAAGTCAGTTGAAGCAGGGTGATTTCTGGAGGCACACTAAACCTTTGAGGTGGCCCCCAATAGCCCGTACCTCTATTCGTATAAATCCATAAATTTTGATGCAGATAAAGTCCCTTATAAAACTTTTGAGTTAAGGCCACTAAAATACTCCACGGAAAAAACTGCCCCCCGTGAGTATGGCCCGATAACTGGAGATGAACCCCGCCTTCTAGAGAAAGTTTATAAGCCGATGGCTGATGAGCCATCAAAATTTTAATCATCTCTTTAGAGACACCTTTAAAGGTTTTAGAGATATCTGGATGATGACTTTGTACAAATTGACCTCCACGAATATCTGGAATTCCTCCGAGAGCAATTTCGCTAGAACCTTTTTTTAAAATTTGATGTTGATTGAGCAAAACTTTAAAACCAATTTTTTGAAATTCCTGACACCATTGTTCTCCACCCCAATAATATTCGTGGTTTCCGGTGCAATAGTAAACTCCCATAGGAGCTTTTAAGTTTTTTAAAGGCTGAATTTGTTCCCGCAATTGATCGGCCATTCCATCAACAATGTCTCCCGTTAAAACAATGATGTCTGGCTTTAAATCATTCACGAGATTCACAACTTTTTCGGCATAACGATGACTTATGGTAGGGCCCACATGAAGATCTGAAATCTGAGCAATCTTAAAGCCTTTAAAATCTGTTGGCAGATTTTTAATTTCTACATCTACGTTTTCAATCACTGGAGACTTTAACGCTGTGAGCATTCCCCATAAAGCTGTCACGACTGAAACCACGCTGATCCCCTGAAAAAAATGAAGTTCAAGGGTTTCTAATTTAAAAACATCAGGGCTTTGCATAAATAAATGGGCTGCTTTAAAAATTACAAACACCATAATTTCGGCAACTAAAAAATAAAAAAACAAACTCGCAAAAAACCCCATAGAAATATAAGTGAGCCATTGTAAAATAAAGGGACGCTGTTTGCTAAGAGGAGAAATTCGGTAAGAAATAGGCCCTAACACTTGCATAAAAACATAGAGTCCCAATGTTATAAAAATATAATTTTTAAACTTTTCTAAAAAAGGCCACGCCCAAACAATGCGTTCTTCTAGGTAATAGCACCCAAGGCTTGTTAAAATAATCATCACCGAGACAAATATAATGATACTGCGTTTACGAGACATTGAAATAACAATCCTTTGTTAAAATTCTCAATAAGTTGCTGATTAAAATTTAATCAAATTTTTAGCATCTGACACGTCAATTCACCTCTGAAGGCAGAGCGTAAATTAAATATCTGTACATTCTCTCCAAGCCAAGATTAACAATACCTATATTGGGAGGGATTCTGTTATGATTAAACATTTATTTTCTATTATTTTAATTCTTGCTTCAACGAGTGTCTGGGCGGCTAAATCAAATGCTGAGGATTTTCACACCAGTACTTCTGTGCAAAATGAAACGCAAAAAATTAAATCTCGCGAACTTCTTAAACATATTTCCATGTTTGGTTTTTATAATATGTCCGACAAATCAAGTTTTGAGGGCAGCGGCGGTGGAGCTTCTTCTTCAGGCGAAATCAATACTACCAACTCTTATGGCTTAGGCTTAGAAACCCAACTTAAAACTCTTAACAATGGAATGATCGTAAAAGGTGGAGCCGGTTATGAGTTTGGACGCATCATGAATAAATCTTCTGGCAGAGAGGGAAATCAAAAATTTAATCAAACTTTTGACACTCCAAAACCTGAGTTGTCTGCATGGATTGTTTATCTCCAAGCCGAGTTACCAGTTTCTAATGAACTCTCTTTTTTTGGAGGTGGTAATTTTAACTTCCCAACGGTTAAAAACGTAACAGGTTCTTACTCTGGTAAAATTGGTTGGCAAGCAGGAATGACTTTTTATGTTTCTGATAATTTTTATGTTGATGGAATGTGGAGATCTTTTAATTACACTGGAAACGTCGATAATTACACTTTTGACAATATCAACGTAGCGGGCGCTCTTTTAAGAGGCCGTGTTTCATTTGAATAATCATTAAGGGAACCAAAATGAAAAATATATTATTACTCATTCTTATGATTTCATCTTTTGCATTCACAGCTTGCTCGAACAAAACAAGTGGTGGAGGAGGGGGCGAAAGCGGAAATAGCTTTATTCCTAATAAAGGTAACAATAATAATGACGATGGCAATCGCGGTCACGAAACTCGCCAACCCCCTGTGAACAATCCGAGTCGCTCAAGTTGCTTGTTGCGCCAAGGTACAATTTGTGGAGAATTTACGGGAGCTTCTTGGGATGCGAATTCAATTTACCAAGCTTGTGCTCAATACCAAGGTGTTTTAAATCAAACAGTTTGCAGCAGCCAAAACTTGGTTCTTCAGTGCGCTCTCAATATCAATACTGGTGATGAAGTTATTGTAAAATACTACTCCCCAATCACTCGAGATTTGGCAGCTCAAGATTGCTTCCAAGCTGGTGGCGTCTCTCAATAGTTTTAGAGAGCCAAATCTTTTTCATTGAGAAGGGTATGGCTTTTCTTTTTTAAGAACTCAAATTTATATTCTAGTTTAAGAGTCTCAAATTATTTAAACCTAGCTTTCAGTCCAGACAGCCCGAAGTCGCAATTCAGCTCTTTCTCCATCTCAGTTTTTAAGGCGCCTTGTATCCCACTTTTGTTTAAGTGATAATTATTCTCATAGAACTCAGTCATTTATAAGATTAGGCGAATATGAGAATAGGCATTATAGATTTAGGCACTAATTCCGTAAGATTTGATATCTACGAAATTCATTCCTTAAGTGGTGGATTCGAACGACTTCATCGCGAAAAAATCATGGTTCGTTTAGGACAAGACATCTTTTCAAAGGGCCGTCTCAACTCACAAGCCAGTCAGAGAACTCTTAAAGCCTTTATTCAATTCAAAAAAGTTTCTAAAGAATTTAAAACTAAAAAAATAATCGCTTTTGCAACCAGTGCACTGAGAGAATCTAAAAACCCCGAAAAACTGTTAATCCCCATTGAAAAAAAAACAGGCATCAAAGTTCAAGTCATTAGCGGAAAAAGAGAAGCTGAGCTGATTGCGCGGGGAATTTTAAAGAATATTAAAATGCCGAGTGGAGCATTTGGGCTTATTGATATTGGTGGCGGCAGCACAGAGATCAGTCTTTATAAAAACAAAAAATTGATTTTTTCAGAAAGCTTTCCCGTTGGGACCGCACGACTTCAACAGCTTCATCTCACAAAAATTCCACCCACACCTCGATCCATTCAAAATGCCCGCGCCTTTATCAGAAAAACTCTTGAAGAGGGTTTTAAAAATAATGATTTTAAAATAAAAAAAATCCCTAAAACTATCCGTTTTATTGGCTCCAGTGGAACCATTAAGGCTCTCGATCTGCTCCTAAAAAAGCGCTACAACACCAAAGTGATCACTCAAAAACATGTCAGCAAACTCACTCATGAGCTTGAGCCGATGTCTTATAAACAGCTTCTTAAGTTTCCACACATGGATGAAAAAAAGATTGATCAAATTGTTTCGGGATCCATTATTTTAGAAGAGTTTTTAAACGCATTTAATGGAACTAAAATGAGCTTTTCAGAATATTGCTTAAGAGACGGTATTTTTGATGAGCAAGTGAACAGCTTAAAAACAACTCGTCTCAAAAATTTATTGGGCACAAATTTAAATTATTTTTTTAGATTCACAAAAAAAATCACAAAGACTTTACTTCAACCCGCAAAATAAAAATTTTAGGGTTTCAATCTATCAACCCTTTATAAAGAGCTGATAGATTTCAAACTTACGAACACTGTAACTTAGCGGCTCTTTAACTCTGTCCAAAGCTTATCGTATTCTAACGTGAGTTTGCCAAGGTCTTTCATCATTTCCATTTTTTTGATTTGAGCCAATGGTGGAAATAAATTTTCATTCTTCTGAAGAGCTTCTGGAAGTTCTTCTTTCACACCTTTTACCACAGGGCTGCCCTTTACAACTTTGACAAAGTTCAAGCTGGTTTTTTGGCTCAACATAAAATTAATCAATTGATAAGCTGCCTCAGTATTTTTAGCCGTTTGAGGAATTGCTAAATTATCAATTGCCAATGTGCAACCTTCGCTTGGTAGAACGTACTCGATGTCTTTGTTTTTTTCTTGAGCTTGAAGAGCATCCGATGAATACATTTGAGCGGCCCATACTTCTCCCATAGAAATAGACTCCATAGGATCTGCCAAATAAGATTTAGTTTGGGCTTTATGAGCCACTAAGTAATCTTTAGCTTTTTTGATTTCATCAACGTTTTGAGTATTTACTGAAAAACCTAATTGTTTTAAAGCGGCCGCAAAAACTTCGCGATTGTCATCTAAAACACTGATTTTTCCTTTAAGCTTTGGGTTCTCAAAAAGATCTTTCCAACTTTTGATCGGATCTTTAAAGTATTTTCTGTTAATAGCAATTCCAGTCGTAGTCCAACCGTAAGGAAGACTGAATTCATTTTTTGGATCAAATTCTTGAGTCAAAAAATTAGCATCTAAATTAGCTGCATTTGGAATTTTATTCTTGTCTAAAGTTTTTAGGAGATTGAGTTTGATCATGATGTTGATCATGTAATCAGAAGGAACGATGATATCGTAACCAGTGGCTCCAGCTTGTAACTTAGCCAGCAGTTCTTCGTTAGAAGCATAATTAGAAATCACAACCTTAATGTGAGTCTTTTCTTCGAACTCTTTAATGAGATCATTCGAGATATAATTTGACCAAATAAACAGATTTACTTGTTGATATTTTGTCTCTTGTGAGTTGTCGATATTATTGACACTTGGCACTTTTTTCGTGCAAGAAACAACCAAAGCTGCAGAAACAAAGAAAAGTAGAACCTTTTTTATCATGATCAAATGACTCCTTTAAATCTTATTTCGTGACTGAATCGGGCCTTTCTATTACATGTTCTATTTTTTGCATACAATTTTTTGCAGAAAGGTGGGGCAATGTTAGAAATTATTAATCTTAATAAGACATTTCATTCTGATGAAGCTGTCGTTAATAATATCAACTTGACCATCCAACAGGGTGAATTATTCGTGTTACTGGGCCCGAGTGGTTGCGGCAAAACAACTCTGTTAAGACTCCTCGGTGGTCTTGAAAAAAACTCCTCTGGAAAAATTTACTTAAATGGTCAAAGAATTGACCATCTTCCTCCTCACGAAAGATCCATTCACACTGTGTTTCAAAACTACGCTCTTTTTCCTCATTTGAACACTTGGGAGAACGTGGCTTTTGGGCCTAAAATTCAGGGCCTAGCGCCCCAAGAGATCGAATCTCGAGTTAACCAAGCGTTAGAGCTTGTTCGTCTTCAAGATTATAGCAAAGCGATGCCACATGAACTCTCGGGTGGACAAAAACAACGCGTAGCTTTAGCCCGAGCTCTCGTGAATAGACCTCAAATCGTTCTGCTTGATGAACCTCTCTCTGCACTTGATCAAAAATTAAGAATTGAAATGCAAACTGAACTCGTCTCTTTGCAAAGACAACTCGACATCACTTTTATTTTTGTGACGCATGATCAAGATGAGGCCATGGGTCTTTCGGATCGCATCTGCATCATGAACAAAGGTGTGATTCAACAAGTTGGAACTGGTAAAGAGCTTTATGAAAAGCCTGCTAATGATTTTGTATTGAGATTTTTTGGATACAATAATTCTTTAAAAGCCCAAATAATTGAAAAATCAGGAACCAATTTGGTTTGCAAAGTCGGAGAACAAACTTTAAAAATCTCTCAATACTCTTCAAGCTCAGAGCTCTCGGCTTCTCAGTTCTATGATTTAATGGTGAGACCTGAAAATATTTCTGTAGATAAAAATCTCGAGAGTGAAGGCCTTAAGGGATATATCTCTAAAATTCTTTTTAAAGGAAGACACACTGATATCATCATTAAGTTAGATTCACTAGAGCAAAGCCCTCCTGTGACTGTAGTGATGGAATCAGAAAAAGCTGCTGCTTTTAACGAAGAAGATCTTGTTAAAATTAATTTTCCAAACTCAGTTTGGATTTTACCTCTCACAACTTAAGAATAAATAAATATGGGTCAAATCAATCGCCTCAATTCATTAAAACAAAAGCTGCCTCTTTGGTTTCCAAAGGGTTGGCTCCTTGCTTTTTTTGTGGCGCCCATGACCTTTTTAGCTATTTACAGTTTTTTACAAAGAGGTTTGTACGGCGGTATTGAGTGGAGTTTTAATTTTCAAAACTACCTTCGAGTAGTGGACCCTCTGTACTTTACTATTATTGGCAACAGTTTGTGGTTAGCTGTGCAAACCACTCTCTATTGTCTTGCCTTCGGCATTCCCTTAGCTCTGGTAATTGCATTATCCTCTCCAAAAATTAAAAATTTTTTATTGCTTCTTATCGTTCTGCCTTTTTTAAGTAATTTTTTAATTAGAACTTACTCACTTAAATATCTCTTACGTGAGGAAGGATTGATTGCTCAGTTTTTTCAGTTTCTCGGCTTATTGCCTCATGGAGAATCTCTCTCAACGGGAGTGATTGCGGTGAGCCTTGGAATGGTGATCAATTATTTACCATTAATGGTTCTTCCGCTTTATGTGTCTTTTGAAAAATTTGATTATAGCTTGATCGAAGCTGGTAAGGATTTAGGAGCTAATTCTTTACAAGTTTTTATTAAAATCTTTTTACCAAACGTTAAAAATTCGATTCTTTCAGGCTGTATTATGGTTTTTGTTCCTTGTATTGGGGAGTTTATTATCCCAGATATTTTAGGTGGAGCTCATACAAACACTTTAGGAAAACTAATTTCTGAACAGTTTTTAAAAACGAGAGATTGGCCCTTTGGAGCCGCTCTTGCGATTTGCATGCTGATTATTTTATTTATCCCTTCGCTCTTTTTAAAAAATAAAAGGGGGGATTTATGAGTCGCTTTGGTCGCCTTGCTTATGTATTCACATTGATTTCAATATTTGTTTTAATGATTGTTTACTTTCCGTTGGTGAGTTTAATTGTGGCATCGTTTCAAGATGCATCCACTCACCAATTCACTTTGGATGGTTTTACAAAGGCCTTTCATCATTCAGAAATTTTAGATTCTATTCTTTTTAGTTTTTGCGTCGCTTTAATTACAGCACTCGCTTCAACTCTCGTCGGAACTGTGGCTGCCTTTGGACTGCAAAGGCAATCTACAAAATTTATCGCTCAGTTCAGAAACCTTTATTATCTTCCAATGTCTCTCCCAGAAATTGTGAATGGACTGGGGCTCCTCATTTGGTTTGTCTTTTTACGTTGGAATTTAGGCACTAGTTCTTTGATCTTGTCTCATATAAGTTTCACCCTCCCTTACACGATTATTTTGGTATCGATGGGATTAGATAATATTTCAAAAACGATTTTTGAAGCGGCTGAAGATTTAGGGGCGAATAAAAAACAGATTTTTTCAAATATCACAATGCCCCTTTTAAAACCCAGCCTCTTGGCTTCTTTTCTATTGTCATTTGTGATTTCGTTTGATGATTTTTTAATTTCTTATTTTACAGCCGGAGTTGGTAACGACACCCTACCTGTTAAAATCTACGGTCTCTTAAGATTTGGCCTCACTCCAGAAATCAAATCTATTTCTACAATTATTCTCTGTGGAAGCTTAATCTCTTCTATGGCCCTTTTAAAATGGGTGAATAAAATCAGATGATTTATTTTCTCTCTCTTAGAGATATTTAAAAGCCTGCAAATAAATTCTATATTCATCAGCAAGAGTGGTCACCGGACCTTTTGCAAGATTCTCAAGTTTTCCGTTGGGTTGATCATAAAACTGACCTTTAAATTTAAAAGCAAATTCACATTTTAAAAAAGAACATTGTAACGAAGGCCCAGCAAAAGGCGAGTAAGTGTTGAGGGATGGATCCGTCAGAGATTTTTCTAAGGATTCAATACAGTTATTTCTTTTAAGTGGATTCACACCAATCGGACATAAAAAATCTTGAACAACTAATTTATAATCTTCAAAAGTATTTTGCTCATTGAGATTTTTAAAAGATACAAAAGTTTTGATCACTTTTGCCATTCCTTTTTGGCATCGCTCTTCTGAAACTTTTGGACCACAAAACATTTTATAAAATGGCAATCCTCCAGCGTAATAATCTCCCCAATAACCTGTATAAGCTCCATTAATAGGTTTCATTCTTGTACATAGACCTAATCGACAGTTTAAAACTTTTTCTTCACTTAAATTAAATAATTTAGATTTTGGAACACTTGGAAAAGATTCTTTATTGTTAAAATAAAATTGGCCATCTTCAAAAAGCACCTGAAAATCCGTAGAAGTTAAGGAACCTGTCACTGGAACTTCTAAAATTTTACTTAAAAATGGCGACATAAAAAAACCTGAATTACATCCATTCACATTTATAATAGCTTCAGGAGTTAAGTGAGATTTTAATTTTACGATGTCTTCAGTTTTACCGTTTAATTTTCCGGCTTCAGTTTCTGAGAGTTGGATTCCATAACTGGCAGCTGTGTGACTAAAAAAATCAATGCTATCAATGAATGGGTATTTTAAGGATTCATATAAAAAATCACTCGCGTACAGATCATCTACATTGTATTTCAAAATTTCAACACCGCGGTTTCTGAGCCACAACAAATTGGGTTCTAAATAAAGCTCAACATCAATAATCAATATGACCTGATTCTGAGGATACATTTCTATATATTTATAAGCTTTTGTAATTGCGGACTCTTGAAATAACATCGCAGCTTCGTGTCCAGGTCCAGTTGCAATAATATGAGTTTTTTTAGAGGGAAGCTTTTGATTTACTTTTTGAGCTTCAAATTCATAATTGGCGGGAGCTACAGGAGCTTTCACAATTCGACCCACAATATAGGCATGTGAAAAAAGCGCATTGAAAAAAAACATTAAAAAACAAAAGTAGCTGAACTTAAGCACTTGAGCTGTCCCCCGTAAAAGGTCTATTTGGACGATCCGAACTACCCCCCTTTGCTAAAGACTGTCAATACAGTCACATTTATACCGCAGAACAACAATAACTCTGGACCTTTTTTATATTGCTCCTCATCAAGTATAATTTCAGAATAAAAGAGAGGAGTTACAATGATTCAGAATCCTTTAAGATGCCTATTTTCCCTCTTCGTTTCTTGTTTATTATTTTTCATGGCATTTAATGTTAATGCACAACAGCTCACTCATTTTCAAATGGCGCAAGCAGACACTGCAGATGATTCGTATGATCCTTTTTCGGATTACAGTGAATTTGATGAAAACTCTGATGAAGAAGCGGATATTCATTTTTTTCGAACCGGCCGCTTTTTTACAGTAGGACTCCCAGCTGGAATGCGCCAATTCACCGGCAACCTTGGTGACATCTACACCGCTTCACAAAGTTACGGATTATTCATTTCCTATTTTTTTGATCTAAGAATGGCTGTGCAAACTGGTTTTTTAACTGGTGATCATCCCCTATCACTTAGAACACTCACAGATAAAGAACTCACCGGAAAAGTTTCAATGACTCTCCTCCAGTTCAATATTAAATATTTTTTTAATACCCAAACGATGATCAGAAGTGTTGCTGATTTAAGCCCCCATCTCTTATTGGGTGTTTCAAATAACAAACGCACTATTCTTATTTCTGATGAACCAGGACAAGCCTTAGATTCTGCGATGTCGATTGATTTAGGAGGAGGAATTGAAATCCCCCTCATGAGAAAAAAAGCTTTTATTGGAGTACAGGCTGTTTACCATACAGTGACTTTTAAAGACGAAAACACACCCATTGTGATGAATGATGGAACCCCAACGAATATCAAACCGTCAGGGAACCACTATGATGTGTTAGCTATATTAGGGCTTAATTTTTAAGCGTTAGCTCTTACAGAAGACCAAACGCTAAAACCAATAATAGCCGCACCCACCAAACCAGTCACTGCTTCAGGAACGGGAATTAATAAATCTAAGAACATTAAAAAGGCAAGAGCCGCAACTGCCCAAAAAGCACCGTGCTCTAAATATTTAAAACTATCAAGAGTGCCTTTATCTACCATAAGTAATGTGAGACTTCTCACAAACATTGCTCCCACACCAAGTCCAAGAGCAATGATAAAAAGATTATTAGTGATAGCAAAAGCTCCAACTACTCCATCAAAACTGAAGGAAGCATCAAGCACTTCTAAATAAATAAAGAGAGCTAAACCGGCACGTTTTACATTGTGCATTTCTGATTCAGAAAATTCTAAAAAGGCCCCAATAGACTCAACACCTAAGAAGGTTAAAATTCCAAAAATACCTGAATACAGAATTGCTACTCCATGCTCTCCACCAATAGATCTAGATACTATTAATAAAACAGCTAAAGCCAAGCCCACTTCAACAGCTTCAAGTCTTCCTAATTTAACCAATGGTGCTTCAATAACTTGAATCCAATGATGATCTTTTTCTTCATCAAAAAAATATTTTAAAGCAACTAACAATAAAAAGGTTCCACCAAATGCCGCTACCTCATGATGAACAGAAGACATAATATGCGCGTACTGATTAGGATCCACAGCAGCCATCACTAAAGCATTCCATGGAGAAAGATGTGCGACCACTCCAACAATTAAAAGCGGAAACACCAATCGCATTCCAAACACCGCAACAATCATCCCCCATGTTAAAAAACGATGGCGCCAAACTGCATCCATATCTTTTAAAACAGAAGCATTGATCACTGCATTATCAAATGAAAGAGAAACCTCTAACACACCTAAAATAGCGACAATTGTAAATGCTGAAAGAGCCCCACCCAATGTTGGGTTATAATAATAACCAATTCCTGCACCTGCAAAAAGTGAAAAAACTGTAAATAATATTGAACTTAAAAAATATTTTTTAATCATAAAAAATTAAATTCCTTCCTAATTATTGAGTAAATTATTTTTTAGTGAGTCCCACTAAAAAAATCTCTTTACTGATTGAACGAGTGCTTTCTGGTTTAATAGCTTCAAACTTAGCATACTGTGCTTTGATTTTATCTCTCAGAATTTTAAAATCATCTGAGTGAAACAACTTACAAATAAAATGACCACCCGGTTTTAAAAATTGTGCTGCTGAATCTAGAGCCAGTTCACAAAGCTCCATACTGCGCGCTTGATCTGTCATACGAATCCCAGTTGTTTTAGGAGCCATATCTGACATCACAATATCAAAAGGCGGAGTAAATCCATGCTCCACAAAAACATCAGAGAGATTCAAGTCTCTTAAATCAGCTTGGATAAAAACAGCATTTTTTAAAGTGACCTTTACAGGGCTTAAATCCACGCCTAAAACTCTGCCTCTATCACCCACTTTTTGACTGGCATATTGAGACCAAGAACCCGGTGAGGCGCCTAAGTCTAAAACAGTTTGACCCGCCTTAAAAATTTTTAATTTTTGATCGATTTCTTGAAGTTTATAAACAGATCTTGCTGCAAAATTTTCTTCTTTTGCTTTTTTAAAAAATCGATCCTGAGGATTGTAGCCCATAATTATTTTTTTCCTTCTAAAAAGGAATCTAAATCATCACCTTTTTCTACTTGGTTGGATTGATGCTCCTCAATATTCTTTTTTGCAACTTGGCCTGTTATGCCAATCCATTCAGGATAAAAAACCACTAAAACAAAAAATATCATAGTACATAAAATAAAAAAGATGCCTAATACAAATGCGATTTCCATTTTACAAATCCTTACAGAGTTTGGTTGCGAGGTTCTTTCACAAGACCTAACAAAATCGCTCCAGTAATAAAAAGAACTAATAAACCTAACATACTTAAACGAGAATTCTGAGTAAAATAAGCAGTCATACCTACAATAGCAGGCCCAAAAATAGATGCAAATTTACCCACTAAATTAAAGAGACCAAAATATTGTCCGGCTTTATGATGAGGAACCATTTTTCCAAATAGGGAGCGACTGAGGGCTTGAACTCCCCCTTGTACCATTCCTATGACAGTAGCTAGCATATAAAATTCGTAAGTATTACTCATAAAAGTAGCCGCAACTACTGTGGCCATATAAACGGCAATTGACATCAATACAGGGCCACGACAACCAAACTTATGAGCCAGTCTTCCAAATAAAATCGCAAACGGAAAGCCAATAAACTGAGTGATTAATAGGGCTGTGATTAAATCTCCTGGCTTAAAACCAAGCGAGATTCCGTAATCCACAGCCATAGTCATCACAGTGTACACTCCATCAATATACATCCAATAAGCCATCATAAAAAGTACGAGATTGCGATGCTTGATTAAATCTTTAAATGTTGCCACTAAGTCATGAAGACTTGCATGCATGGCTTTAAAAAGTTTTTTAGATTCTGGAATCGGAGGTTCTTTAACATTTAAAAACAGGGGAATCGAAAATACAAGCCACCAAACGGCCACAGTAAAGAAGCTCACTTTAATGGCAGCAACGCCGTCAGCTAATCCAAATTTTTGCGGAAACAAATACATCAAAACGTTAAATACAAAGAGGACTCCACCACCTAAGTATCCCATTCCGTAACCAAGAGATGACACTCGATCCATATCTTTTTCAGAAGCCACCGAGGGTAACATCGAATCATTAAATACACAGCTTGCATTAAAACCCATCATGGCAATACCAAAACAGGTGGCTGCTGTTTGCCAATCCCCTTTTTCGATAAAAGCCAAATATGCCGTTGCAATCACCCCAATTAGCATGGTGATAAAGGTAAAAAGTTTTTTACAGCCTTTGCTGTCAGCAAGAGCTCCTAATAAAGGACTGATACAAGCTACGATTAAGCTTGAAGAAGAAATAAGACTCCCGAGTCGAGCGGTTGTAATAGTGGCCGCAGTACCTTGACTCCAATATTCTTTAAAGAAAACTGGAAAAAACCCAGCCATTACAGTTGTTGCAAATGAGCTGTTCGCCCAGTCGTACATTGCCCAACTCCATACTGCTTTCTTCTTCATTGAAAATCCTTTCATCCATCAAACTAGAGAAAATAAAAACACAAACCTGCAATTATTGTTGGAACCAATGCTCCCAAAAATAACCCCGAGGACTTAATACCCGAAACAAATTTCGTTCTTAAAATAGAATATCCGGCAGGATTAGGAGCATTTGCCATGACCGTTAAACCCCCACCAGTTAAAGCCCCCGCCACTAGAAACAATTTTGATGAATCTGTCAAATGCGGAACTTGAGTTCCTAAGTATGTTAAGGCTGCATTATCTGTAACGGCCGTTAATAAAGTGGCACCAATAAAGAGAAAATGGTCCGAAAGGCTCAAAATCAAGGGCTCCACCCACCATTTTTGAGCGGGCCCAAAAATAATGACCCCACTTAAAAAAAAGGCCACTAAAAAGCTTTCCTTAATACGTAAGCGATCATGAAATGAACCCGTCACTCCAGTTAGACCCATAAAAACTAAAAAGATCAGCGTAAAAAGCTTGGGATAATGAGAAGTTAAGACCACTAAAATTAAAAGAGCCAAATTAAGCACCACAACGTAAGCCCTCATCGAAAGCGTTTTAGGTGATTTATTATCTGTCTTGAGATCTACAGCGTAATGATTAAGTTGTTTTGCAAAAAACAAAGTAAAAATTAAAGCGTTTAATAAGACTGCAATAAGAGCCTTGTATCCCAGGTTTGAGAAGACAAAAGCTGTGTCCCAGTTCCATTGTTTAGCCACCATTAAAATAGGAGGTGCTGCATACGAGGTTAAAGCCCCCCCAATGGAAACATTTACAAATAAAACTCCTATGGCAGCATAGAGAATTTTTTGCGGGCACTTTCCTAATACTTTAAGAAGGAGCAAAGCACTCACCGTCATGGCCGCGGGCTCTGTGATAAAACTCCCTGCTAGAGGACCTAAAGTGAGTATCACAAAAAACTCCACAGGTATTTGCTGCTTCTTAAAAGGCCTAGCTAATATAGAACTCACAGCTTCAATAAGTTTTTCAGACAACCATAAAATGGGTCTTGAGGCTGAAACCACCATAATCACAAAAACAAATAAGGGCTCCGTAAAATCAAGCGAGTCTTGATAAGACATAAAATTCTCTGATGATTCATAAACGGCAAAAACTAAAACAAAAATCAGACCCCAAAAACCCAGAACAAATTCGACTTCAGTGAGTAAGTGTAAAAAAACATCCAAAAAATTTTGCATTTTTTTTGAAGACTTCTTTTCAGAATGAGTTCCTTTTGAAAACCACTCACTCAGTAAGGGAGTTATAAAAATATGCAAGATGGCTAAAAAAAATAAGACTGTTCCTATTTGAGCTATTTTTAAATTCATGATTAGGAACCCCTGATGACAGGGCCTTTCCATGCAATAAGACTTTCTGCTTCAAATAGGATTTCATTTTTAAGTGGCAATGAATCCACCCAACGCTCAGGGATTTCTTCAATAGAATAATAAGCTCCACATAAAGCCCCCGTAAGCATCGCTGAAGGGATTCCACCTTGTTCTTTCATTTTAAGCAAAGATTCCTCAAAGCGGTGAAAATTTAAAAGAGCCCAAACGGCAGATCCTAAAATATTGTAGCAATGACTTTGCTGGGCTCGAACTTCTTCCCAAGGCATGTAAGGAAGTTTTTTAAATAGATTAAAAAGTTTAGCATCTTTTTTTTCTGCCTCAGCAATCATGGTTTCATACACATGAGTTTTAGATTGCCCTTGAAGGGCTTCACGCAATCCTTTGATAAAGACCCAGTCCGCTAAAATAGCTTCGGGGTTTTCGTGAGACATTAAAGTTTGAGACTCCACAATATTTTTTAATTTTACATCTTCGAGATTCATCATCGCTAAAGGCGCCACTCTCGCAAGAGATCCAAAGTTCGGATCTTGAGTCAGATCTTTATCTATATATTGTTGAGCTTGATCCAGTAAAAAAATATCTTCGGTAGAAAGTGACTTTAAAATGCCCAACTTTTGCCAAGTTAATGGATATTCTAACGCAAGATCAGTTTTAGTTTTTTGAGGAGGAGCTGAAGAGTCCTCTGGATTAAGGGACTCCTCTGGGTTCTCTGATTTTTTAGTGTCAGTTTTAATTTCATTAAGATCTTCAACGGCGACTTCACCACAATGGCTTCCAAGAAGCATTCCAATGACACGTTGTGAATAATCAATCATGATATTCATAAATTCCTCCTTGATTGAATGTAATCTATTTTTAAAGTCCCATTAAAAAATCATCAGAATCAGGTTCCCCATCAGTGGGTTCTAATTCAGAAGTCTCAAGATTTGCAAAATCCCAAATCTTAGAATCCATCAACTGACTCGGTCGCACATTCCCCATCGCAGTGAGAAGGGATGCTCGTATCATTGGGATTTCTTTTTCTAACTGATTCACGAGATCTTTCATTTTTTGCCTTTTCAATCCTTCTTGAGAACCGCAAAGATTGCAAGGAATGATCGGAAAGTTCCAAATTTTTGTTAAGTTTTTAAGTTCTTGTTCTCCCACAAAGACCATGGGGCGAATCACAATATTTCTACGATCATCAGAGCGTAATTTAGGAGGCATAGTGCTTAATTTGCCGGTATAAAAAATATTTAAAAGAAGAGTTTCAATCATATCATCACGATGATGACCTAAGGCGATTTTAGTAAATCCTTGTTCCTGTGCGTAATTATATAAAATACCTCTACGCAGTCTTGAACAAAGAGAACAATAAACTTTTCCCTGAACCTTTTCTTGCACAATTGAATAAGTGTCTTTTTCTAAAACAGTTAATTTAACTCCCATGGACTTCATCCATTTTTCATAAGCCAAAGAATCAAATCCGGGTTGTTTTTGATCTAACATCACGGCTTCGACTGAAAATTCTTTTTTAGCTCTGCGCTGAATATCATGAAGAAGTGTGACTAAAATCGACGAGTCTTTTCCGCCAGATACTGCGACCATGATTTTGTCGCCTTCTTGGATCATATTGTATTCGCTAATTCCACGCACAATTTGTTTTCTAATCTTAACAGCAAGTGGAACTTCAAGTGCACGCTCAAGAGATTCAACATGACCTGTTTTATCAAAAAAGATTTCTGAAGTATTTTGCTCAAGCTCAAGTGGAGATTGATGATGATTTTTATTTTCAGTCATTTGTTTTTTTCTCATGATTGTAAATTAATTTTTCGAGAACGAATGGTTACCTTTTATTTCCGTGAGAATCTAGTCATCTAGAGGCTCTGTGTCAAAGCAAGAATCGCACTTAAAACACCGAAATGGTTCCAATTTGGGGCTTTTTTACTTGCAAAATTCCAATCAATGAATATGTTTTCGACACCAGGGGGTGGGAATGGATTTCTCATTAGTCATTAAAAGGTTTTTTCTAGTTTTAGCTTTCGTACAATTTTTTTCTCTAAGCTCATGGGCGCAAAAAGCTCCAGGAGAATTAGACTATCTCGACGATCAATTTGCATGCACAGACAATGCAAAAGCACAAAAATACATTCAGGATTTTAAAGTTGATACTGAAGGTTTTGGAGGCCTAGAGCTTTGCAAAGCTCAAGTGGACCTTAAAAAACTTTTAAATGACTTAGAAATTATTGAAAATGGTCATTTTACTGCCGACAGCCAAATTCCTAATAAATATGTAAAAGGATTTATTCCTTCAAATAATTATTATGGTTGGATGAAAGGCGAAACTCGCGGAATGACACGTGGGAATGATGTTCCTTTTGCTACTGCTTACAACAGCATGGGTTATTTTACGATGCAAGATGGTTGGGCAAAATTATCGACATTAGGTCGTGTGGGAACTGTAATCCACGAAGCTCGTCATACTGCTGGCTACAGACATATTCCTTGTAATCAAGGTCCTTATTCTGGAAGCCGTTTAGATGGTTGCGATAGTGAGTACACTTATGGTGGATCTCATGCCATTGAAATGGAATATTATGGTCGTGTGTCAGTTTTAGGACAAAACTTTCACCCGGTTTACAAGCAAATGGCTCGTTTAATGGGTATTGCTAGATCTAACTTTGTATTCAACAAACAGTTGATTGCAAAACGCGAAGGTCTTTTATTAGTTCAAGAAAACGATCACAAAGCTATTTTAGTGGATGGCCAAACTGTGGCTGAAAGAGAACTTCCAAAAGTTCAAGGTGTTGTTAAAAGAACTTCTTTTGGGGCCTCAGTATTTAATGGCTTCAATGGTTATGCGGTTGAGATGTACGAAAACACTCGCACGCAACATCCAGATCTTTTAGATGTTTACTCTTATTATAAACTTTTAACAGTAAGACCTAACGCTAAAAATGCAGTTAAAGATTTTGAAGAGTTCGACAACGGAGTTAAACGTTTTGCTGTTTTAGTGGATGATAAAGATCAAATTGCGACTTATGACTTCCCGAATGGAAAATGGAAATCACCGACGACTCTTTCTTTTGCTTACACTCGCTCTGCCACTCAATTAGAAAACGGACAAACTGGATATTTTATTATTTCTAACAATAATGAAATCCACCCATACAATCCAACAACTAATAAGGTTGAAGACGCTCTTAAAGGTCAATTGTGGCAAAATGAAAACGTGTCGTTTGCTCAATTACAAAATAAAGTTTTGGCTCTTAAAACTGATGGCCAAGTTTATTTTAAAAATTCAGCTAACCAATGGCAATTATGGGAAGGCGCTAACTCTAGATACTCATCTATGTTAAACGTGCCTCTTTATGATGGTTACGACGTAAAATTATAATCTCATTTAAAAAATAAAATTCCTCTCAAATAAAATTTAGAGGAATTTTATAAGCTACAAGAGGAGGAGCCCCCAAATGAATAAAAAAACTTTTTTTACAAATTTTGGTTTAAGTTTAGGGCTTCTCATTGGTCTTATGTATGCAAAAAACTCTCTCCTCAACGAGAGTTCAAAATCTTCTTTGCTTTCTACTTTGAGTGGAGAATCTTCTCCATTAAGTTCCCTTTTTAAAAGTTCAAATAATTCATCAGAAACTGAAAATAAAAATTTATCTTCAGCTTCATCAAGTCGTTCTCCCGCTTCTGAGGGGAACACCAATTCAGATTCAGGTCTTCCAAAACAATTTCATGCTCATGCAGCTTTGTTAGGTCATCCAGTAGGTGATCCTGCACAAATTGCTCGAGAATTAGATCGAGTGGCCGCTGAATTAACAAATTCAGAGATGGACGCTTTAAAAAATCTCTCTGTGGATATGAATAAGGATGGAGACGAAAGAGGATTAGCGATTGATTTGCTTTCACGCTCTCGCTCTGAATCTGCGGCAGCTTCGTTAAAACAAATTGCCACTGCACCCTTTGAGGCTCCTGCAAAAGACGAAAGAGCGGCTCAATTTGAACAAGTTTTAAGAACTATGGCGACTGAGGGACTCTTACAAAAAGAGAACCTAAAAAACTCTGCGAGCTTATTAAAAGAGATTGTTTCTGAATCCAATCAAGCGATGGTGCAAGACCGAGCTCAAAGAGCTCTCTTGCATTTACAAGGCAAGGCTCCTTCTCCTAAAGAGCAGGATGAAAAAGCCTATAAAAAAATGTTGAGCCGTTAATTTTTTACTTCTGCGGAATATTAATAAAAGTACAATATTTTTGAAGCTCTTCAATAGACTCTCTAATATCATCAAGAGCTCTGTGAGCATTCGATTTTTGATATCTATAGTTGTACTTCTTTTGAATGATCACTTTCCAAGAAGACACATCCACAGTTCTGTAATGGAGATAAGAATTAAAAGTTTTAAAGTATTTTTGAATAAAGGCTTTATCTTGAGCAATTGAATTGCCGGCAAGAATGGGCTTTTCGCTGCCTTCTGGAAAATGTTTTTTAACAAGATCCACTAATTGATGTTCAACACGGTCTGGATCCACTCCTGTAGGAATTTTTTTAAGCAATCCCGATTTAGCGTGATGCTCTTTGTTCCAATCATCCATGTTTTCTAAGTAGACCTGAGGTTGTTTAACCACTGACTCAAAGGTATCTAGAACTCTAAAATTGATGTCTGTAATAATTGCAGCCACTTCAATAATGACTTCAGTCTCCGGGTTTAAACCCGTCATTTCCATATCGATCCAAAATAATTTTTCCATATTGTTTCGACAATAATGGTTCAGAGTCGACAGGTCTATTTCTTTTTTTTAAAAGACAGGAGCTCTTTATTATTGAGCCCCTTGAGAATCTTAATTATTTTTTATCGTGGTGAGCCGCTGCAGGAGCTGTTGCTTCTTTAACTTCTTTTTGAGTCTCTTTTTTAGCATCTGCTTTAGGCTCTTCAACTTTGTATTCACCGGCTGCAGCCACTAACTCAGCCACTTTTTTAGCATCCAGAGCCACGCCTTCTTTAGTCGCTAAGGCTACTTTACCTACAGAAATCTCACATTTAGTAAGACCATCCATAGCGCAAACCTTGGATTTAACTGATTTTACACAAGATCCACAACTCATACCTTGAACATTAAAAACCTTCTCTTCAGCTAATGATGCTGTAGAAATAAGCAATAATAGTGGCAAAATGATTTTTTTCATAAAAGTCTCCTTTGGTTGATAATTGAGAGTTGATCCTAAATAGAGGGTCTCGCAAGCAATTATTGTTAATTTTTATCTATTTGGATAAAACTTTTTAAGAAGAAATGTAAAAACCTCACTTTAACCAAAGTGCGCCATATTTTTTTGTTGATTTCGCAAAACATAATCAGTAAAGATGAGTCTCTATCGCTTATGGGGTGGTAGTTAAGTTGGTTATAACGTCCGCCTGTCACGCGGAAGGCCGCGGGTTCGAGTCCCGTCCACCCCGCCATTTTTTAAATCACTAAAATTTTGGCTAAATCTACATTCAAGCATAAATTTAATTATTAAAGGCAGTTCAATAGACTGCCTTTTTTATTTTATGAGGTTTAATTCGAGTTTATGAACCTCATTCTAAGGCTCCCTATTTAATTAAAATTTCCCATCACTAAGTTGCCATTCACTCCTAAACAAAAACACCCGATAGACACCAAAAATTCTGTACCATAGAATTTATATAAATGGACACAAATTCACCACCACGATTTTTCACTAAGGGAGTTATATGGGTCTCGTAGAAGTTTTTGAATTTCGCTTAAACAATAATTCATTTGCTGAGATTCAAGCGAATGTCAGAATTTTTAAATCTGCCATTGAAAAATTGATTAAGCTGAACAAAAATTAGATATTTAAAAATAAAAATTATTTTCATCTACTAAATAATTAAATCACTCAGGCTCGATTCAGTTGATGAAGTTCTATTAAGTTGCTAAAGTTTTTATATCTTCTCTACTACCCAAGGAGTGCCATTATATGAAACTCAAATTCTTTCTTTTGACTCAGTTCCTTTTTTTAAGTGCTTGTACTTCTTGGATGGTTCGTCAGGACTGCGAAGGTAGAGACTGGTTTAAACATGGCTACTCTGTAGCTATGGAGGGCCGAAGATTGACTGGTGATCCTACTGTTAAAAAATGTAAAGACGCTGAATATGAAGTGCCTTATGGGCAAGTCGATGCCGGATTTAAAGAGGGAATGGCAAAGTATTGTCTTCCAACTTCTGTTTTTGCCACAGGTAAATCTGGAGATTTATTTAATCCTGAACTCTGCGACCCAGCTCAAGTACGTGCTCTGAATGAGCAGTATCAGTTAGGAAAAGACGCCTATTGTGCTGTGGAGAATGGATACAATGTCGGTCTTAGCGGTAAACAGTATCAAAATATATGCAACACAAAATCAGAATCTGCATTTTTAAAAGAGTACCGTCGCGGCCGCAAAGCTTTTGTTGTTGGAAAGATCAATGAGTCTGATAGCACTCTTTTAGGTGCCGAAAGAATGAGTCTTGATTTAGAGAGACAACGTAATCAAGTCTCATGGAGACTTCAAAATCTACCAAGATTAAACCCTGGTCAAAATGCTGCTAATGATCCCTTTCATCGCGAAAGAGAAAATCTAAATAGTGAATTGCGTAGTTTAGATTCTCAAATCAATCAAAAGATGAATGAAAAAGACAGCCTTCTTAAAAAGAAGGGCGAGTACCAAGCTGAACTTGCGACTCTTCAAGATTAAAAAATCAACTTTAAGTTAATTTAAATTTATAATAAACACTGGGACCCTTGCCATGTTTTTCAATCTTATTAAGCTTAATGAGTTTATTAAAATCATTTGTTCGCGTGGCTTTAGCACGTGAAGTGATTTTTGCATAATCAGAATCTCTAATAAATCCATTAACTTTTATGTAATCCAAAATTTTTTGATAATTTTCTGTCATCATATTTGCTGGAGAAATCTCAGCATTTTCAATTTGATGACTTACTCGAATGAGCTCATCAAGAATTCCTTCAGAAAAATATTCTAACCAGTGAGTATAATTTACCTTTTCCTTTAAATCGTAGAAGTCACCCTTAACTCCCACTTTTTCAAAATATCTACTTATCTGTTTATTATAATAATTTTCAAAACTAAAAAGATGAAAAGTATTTATACCTAAATCTGCAAGAAGTGCTTTTGTAGCCAATCTAACTGTTCGTCCATTTCCATCAACAAATGGATGAATTATCACGAACGCTTTATGAAAAAGTCCGGCCAAAATTATTGGGTCAACTTCTCCTCGGTTTTGATTAATAAATGCCAATAAATTTTCTAAAAGTTCATTCACATCTTTATGATCAGGTGGCCAATATATAGTTTTTCGTTTTATAGGATCATTTACAAAAACTGGTTCCTGTCTAATTTTTCCAACTTGGCTTTTAGGTAATAATTCTTGGGTAATTTCCTTATGAATTTTTAATATTAATTTAAGATCAAATTTTAATTCGCCTTTTTTTAATAAGTCATTTAATTGTTTTAAGGCATCATTGTAATTTAAAACTTCTCGTTCACTGTCTCTAAGATTTTTGGGTCGATTTTTAATTATTTTCTTTACCTCAGTCAAAGGTAATGGGTTTCCCTCAATACTAGTCGATGAAAAAGCTGACTCTGCTAAGGCATTTTTTTCTAGATCCATTAAAACCAAATCCGATAAATGCTTAACATTCATCTCGCTAACTTTGGCTGCAATATTTTTAATATTTTTCAATAATTGGGCAGTTATGCTATATTTGTACATAGGCTAATAATAGGCGATAAATAGGCGATTATTCAAGCTGCAATTCCAAAATCTGGAGTTTAATCTAGATTTTAATGATTTAAATCATTAAATTTAATACATATTAAACTGTATAATTATTAATTAGGACTGTTTTTTTGGGACTCTCTTTTTAAAATAAAAAAAGAAAATGGGATAGGCTAAGCCAAAGTATCCAACGAAATTTTGACTCAGTTTAAATTGATAGCAAATTAAAGCTATAATCGTGTGAAGAACAAAAATAAAAATTAAAAACTTTTTTGATTCAATTAATTCATTCTCCTTTTTTAAAAGAAATAATGAAGTGGTCATTAAAATTGATCCCATAAAAATATAGACTAGAGGTGCGAAATACATATTTATTTGCAGCCTCTGAATGACTTCAGAAACAATCATAAGACCTATAAAATTAAAAAGAACCGAAAACAAATTTTCCACAAATGAACCTCTCATTGAATGATTAAATTTCTTTATTAATTTTGTTCGTAATTTGTGCAGATGCGTGTTTTAGAGCAATCAGGAATTCTATCACATGCCAATTGGCAAGCTAGATCTGCACCCATAGCCATAGCTGGTGCACCCCAGACTTTTCCTGCAGCAGCGGATGAAACCTGACACCCCGATTTACATACCATTTGAATGCCGCAAGTTTGAGTTTCTGTATAAGAAATGCATTTATAGCTTTCTCCATAGTTACCATTAATATCGTAAACTGTGATTATTGGAGGATCCTCAGACTCAAAAACAGACTCAGCTTTTGTACTTAATTAAAATATTATTAAACCTGTCATAAATAACTTCTTCATTTTTAATTTCCTTTGTCTTTAATTTACAGGGATTGGGCTCTTGCTAATTCGAGACCGCAAGGAGTGTTTATTTAATTAAATGAGAGAATAATTTTGTCCGGTATCCGACGGAACCCGGATCTTTGAGAACTCAAAATTCCTAATTTTTGTGAATTTAATCTTTAATATTGGAAATCAGACTTCCAAAAATAAATAAATGATAGAAGAAGCAGGCCCTGAATTTGCAGAAATGTCCTTCGAACACCCAATATGTTTCGAATCATAAGGACAAAATATGAAATCCATTCGTAGCAACTCACAAACAACATTTTATATTAACTTTTTTTGGAGTTTTTTAGTCATTAACTCGATTATAACTCCGCTCTATCTTTCAAAAGGCCTTACTTTTTCACAAATCGGAATGATTAATTCATTATTCATTTTAGTTAAATCAGCTAGCGACTACCCATTAGGATTACTCTCTGATCAACTTGGTGCAAAATTCACTCTCCTGATCGCCGGGCTCTTAAAAGGGATTGGAGGCACTATTCTGGTCTTTGCCTCCGATTTTTCTCACTTCCTTTTAGCTTTTACGGTTATTGGATTAGCCAATGGATTTTATTCGGGAGCTGATTTAAAGATTTTTGCTGAAGAAAAACCTCTCGACTTCACAAAAAATATTATGAATAAGGTCTTTTATGTTCAAATGGGAATGGCCGCTAGTTCCATTGCTGGATCAGCGATTGCCGCCACCGGAAAATTTCAATGGCCTTTAATCATCAACTGCCTCATTGCTTGGATTCCACTTTTTCTTACCCTTAGACTGAGTGATCCAAAATCTCATTCCTTGAATTTTAAAAAAATTGAAATGAATTTGGTACAAAATGCTCGTCAGTTTTTCCAATTAGTTTTTAATAGCCAATATTTAACAGCACTTTTTCTTATTCGAATTTTAACCTTTGGTCTATTTTTTATTCAGATCCAATTTCAACAAAGCGTTCTTGTTTATATGAAAATTCCAATTTTTTTCTTTGGTTTTATTTTCTTTGCTAAGGCACTAATCACTGGTTATTTAAGTAAACACTCTCAGCTTATAAGTCATTATTTACATATCTCTTTTGAAAAGGCTCTTTTTATATTCCCACTTCTATCTCTTCTTGCTGTTGAAGCTTATCGGTGGGTTGGACCGTGGGCTATCTTGATCACAATCTTTCTTGATATTGCTAACGGTTTAACTTCAGGCAAACTGGTCGCCAACTTCACACGACACCTCGATTCATCAAAAGTGGTTTCATTCAATTCCTTGATCACTACTCTGGGAGCTGTAGTTGGTGCCTTGGGTGTACAAGCCGTCGGTTATTCTATCGACCACTATGGCTTTCCCTTAACTTACTTATGGTATTTTTGCGGGGGAGTTTTATTGAATTCGTTACTTTATATTCTTTGGTTGAGAGCTCACAGGTCTCTAACCGGTTCAATCTAAAAATCAGGAGGGAATCAAAAAAAAGAAATGGAGCACAAATAAAAAAACCGCCTATTAAGCGGTTTAATTATTGGTAGTGAGGGGCGGACTTGAACCGCCGACCTACGGATTATGATTCCGTTGCTCTAACCAGCTGAGCTACCCCACCACGATCGGACAGACCGCTGTTTTAAATTCTTTTTCAAGGTTTTGTCAAACCTCTTATCAAAAGATTTTAATTTGACCCGTCGGTTCATCATCTAAACATTGACTCTTCTACAATAAAAAAATCCAATTATTACATAAATATATACAAAAAGATCATCTCAATGGATGAGAGGGGGACTTGTGAAAATACTCTTAAGATCAAAGCTCAAGAAATGGATTCTACGAGCGATCGCTATCAATCTTGCAATCACGCTGACTGCAGGCTGCTCTGATGACACGGATACAGATTCATATAAAAACTCCCAACCCAGCCAAAGCCTCTTAAGGCTGGGCTCCCCTGATCAAAACCACTCTGAAAAAATTATATCCCTCGTGGGTCCACAAAACGAACCCCTCAAGCAAGCCACCATTATGATTGGCCAAGCTCAAAACCAGCCTTTTCATAATAATATCGTGATTTCTAACGAAAACGGCCAGTTTATCGCCCCGCCTGAGTGGCAAGATAAGCAACCCATTACAATTTCAGCACCAGGGTACATTCGCGCCACTTTTATGAATCAAATCCCTGCTGGCCAAACTTTTAAATTAAACCTTGCTGAAGAACATTTAAATTTAGAGCTTACTGGCAGCACCAAAGGCTTTCCAAATTTAGACAACGATGGCAACGCCGACTTTGCTCTCACCATTAAGTCGATTGCAAAAAACAAACTCCTTAACTTTAAGATCACAGATCTGATCAGTCCTTTTAAAGAGACTATGACAATTGTGGGTTCAGATTTTTCAGTGCCTTCTAATGTGACTATCCCCAACCAAAAAGAGTCTTTTGGAATTATCCCCATCACACTTTCAAAAGAAAAATTTAAATTATACTTTGACAATGCTGGTACACAACGAGTTCACACTCTCAGAGGACAGTTTCCATTTAAAACAGTTGTGAATGAACTAAGATCTAACAAAGAGTTTTATGAACTCATTAATTATTTTTCTATTAAAGCAGCAGGAACTAAAGAAGCTCAAATCCAAAATACAACGCAAAATATGGATATGCCTGCTAATGAGATTCCATTTAATAAAAAAATCACGATGAAGGCACCACTCTTTGATCATAACCATGTGTTTCTGACGGTCCCAGTTTCAGAAAAAGATGGTTTCTATCTCCCTTCAGACATTAAAAACCTTAAAGCCAATCAAAAAGCAGATCTCGTGATTCCCACTTCAAACTCAACACTCATTCTCTCAGCCATTAAAAGAGCCAATGAATTTGCAGGGGCTCAATACAACGATCGTATTTCGGTTTCACTTCAAACTTTCACTCCAGGCTTTATTCCTACCATGCTTCCACTTTTAGAAAATCCAGAGGTGATTCATGAAGGAGCTATTCAATTAGCCAATGTTGAGGAGATTTCTGATTTTGTAGCCTATGCTCAAAAAAAACCTCAAAGACGCCACACTCTGGCAATTGCTGAAGTGGCCACTTATGCCTCTATTTCTAAGCTTGAAACTTCTAAAAAAGGCAATGTTGAGATCACAACAAAATTGTGGGAAATTTATTCAGACGGTTGGGTTCAAAAAATTGCTCTCCCTGAATGGCCAGAAACTATGAGCACTGAGCAAAAACAATTGCGTTGGGAAGTCTCCTTAATTGGCAACTCTGACCCTACAAAAAATAGCACTGTTTTAGGACCTGATGTTTTAGAAAACGCCACTCACATTACAAAATCTTTTACTGATTTTTAATTTTCTTTAACTTAAAGGAGAAAACTTTTTTTGAAGCCCTTAATTTTTTTTAGAAATCTTTTTTGCAAGCTTTCAATTTTAAAAATTGCAAGCCTTCTATTGATGTTGGAGCTCACCCTTTTAACAGGCTGTGCTTCCATCCCAGATCTCACCTCTCGCCATGAGAGCGCGCAAAAACTTTTTAAAAAAACAACAAATCAAAAAGTTTTCTTTTATCCATTTGATAATGTGTGGAGAGCCACTCTCCTCACCATCAAATACCCCCTTACAAATAGCAATATCGATACGGGTATGATTGAAACAGAATTTGTAAAAGGGATCGAAGGATGGCAACCTCCTGTGAATAACGAGACCCCTTCTTCAGGACTTCAGTATAAATTAAATCTGAGTCTGGTAAAAGGAATGATCAACAGCAAAGAAACCGTGAAAGTCACTCTTACCAAAAAAATCGAAGTCAAACGGGACTTTTTTTCTGAGCCGAAGCCTCTAGAAACCGATGGTCTCGAAGAAATGGTGCTTTTTTATCGCATCGAACGCGAATTAATTATTGAAGAGGCCATTAAAAAGCTCGCAGCACAACAGCAAGTGACTCCCAACGAGTGATTTAAAAATTAATGTTTTTTTATTACTAGACTTTCATTCTTTGATTCCTATATTTTGAGGGATACATTAACTCATGTTGAATCAAAGAGGGGCCACATGGAATTTAATCTACCTCATTCTAAAATGACATCTCCATTGCAAATCGCTATGTCTGATGAAACTCCTGATTCTTCCCATGAAGACTCGGTTGCCGTTGTTCCAGTCACTCAAAAACCTAAAATGTTTAAGGTGATCCTCCTTAATGATGACTACACGCCGATGGATTTTGTGATCTTGGTCTTAAGACGTTTTTTTGGGAAGTCGGAAACTGAAGCCACAGAGATCATGCTTGATGTCCACAAAAAGGGTCATGGGATTGCTGGAGTTTTTACATTAGAAATTGCTGAGATGAAAGTCATGCAAGTGAATCAATTTTCACAAATGAATCAACACCCCCTTAAATCCAGTCTGGAAGAAGAATAAAAAGGACTAAAATAAGATTTAGCCCTGCTTTATTAGCCTTTTCTGCTTAAATACATTATAATAATCTCAAGAGTCCTCTTTATAGGAGATGCTTTTATGATGAGTCGCGAACTTGAAAGAAAACTTTCTGTAGCCACGGAAATGGCAAAAAGTAAACACCATGAATTTGTCACCCTTGAACACATTCTCTACGCGCTTTCAGAATCTCCTGCTGCGGTAGAAATTCTTCAAGCCATGGGCGTAAAAATTCCCCAATTAAAAAAAGAACTCAAAACTTATATGAAGGAGCACTCTTCACTCATTAACCAAGAGCAGTTAGACTCTTATGGTGGGTTTGAATCCTGGTATCCTGAGTTCACACTGGCTTGTCATAGATTGTTTCAAAGAGCGGCCTTGCAAGTTAAAAGCTCCGGCAAAAATCAAATCACTGAAGGCGCCCTTCTTGTGGCTTTATTTTATGAGCAAAATAGTTTTGCAGTTTATGCGCTCAGCTCCCAAGGTGTTTCACAATTTGATATCATTAATTTTATTTCTCACGGCATTGCGAAGGATGATCACTACAGTGGTTTGATTTCTTCACAAGAAACTCCAGAACTTGATGAAGATGGGAATTTTAAAACCTCAGGTGCAGAAACAGAAAATCCCAACTCAACAAAAAATAATGAGAAGTCTAAAAATAATCCTCTCGAAAGTTTTTGCACCAATCTCAATGAAAAAGCTCTGAACGGTAAAATCGATCCTCTCATTGGGCGCGAAGATGTGATCGAACGCATTGTACAAATTCTTTCGCGAAGAAATAAAAACAATCCACTCTTAATCGGCGATCCAGGTGTGGGTAAAACTGCTGTGATCGAGGGCTTGGCTTCGCGAGTGGTCAAGGGAGATGTTCCTGAAAAATTAAAAAACATGGAAATCTACGCTCTTGATTTAGGCTCTATGCTTGCCGGCACTAAATTCAGAGGAGATTTTGAAGGACGCCTCAAAGCCGTGCTCAAAGAAATTCGTCAGCATCCTCGTGCCATCTTATTTATCGACGAAATCCACACTCTGATTGGCGCTGGAGCTACTAGTGGAGGATCTATGGATGCCTCCAATCTTTTAAAGCCTGCACTGGCTAATGGAGATTTAAGTTGTATTGGCTCTACGACATATCAAGAATTCAGACAATTTTTTGAAAAAGACAGAGCCCTCAATCGTCGTTTTCAAAAAATAGATATCAAAGAACCTAGCCGTGAAGACTCTCTGGCAATTCTTCGTGGACTTAAAAAAACTTATGAAGATTTTCATCATGTGACATTTACAGAAGATGCAATTTTGGCTGCTGTGGATCTCTCGATCAAACACATTCAAGGCAAAACTCTTCCTGATAAAGCCATTGATTTAATCGACGAAACGGGAGCCCGATTGGCCGGCCTTCCGCAAACAGAAAACTCTGCGCCTCAAGTTGTGGATGCCAAAGAAATTGAAATCACTGTTGCTAAGATTGCGCAAATCCCTTCAGCCACTGTTTCTTCTAATGATAAAGAAGTTCTTAAAGATTTAAGTAAAAATTTAAAGGCTCTTATTTTTGGTCAAGACGAAGCCATCGACAAACTTGTCACAAGCATTAAAATGGCTCGAACTGGTTTATTAAGAGAGAACAAACCCATCGGCAGTTTTTTATTTGCAGGCCCAACTGGCGTCGGCAAAACAGAAGTCTGCCGCCAATTAGCTCTCTTACTCGGCATTCCTTTACAAAGATTCGATATGAGTGAGTACATGGAAAAACACACCGTGGCTCGCCTCGTGGGAGCTCCTCCAGGATATGTCGGATTTGAAGAAGGCGGACTCCTCACAGAAGCCATTAACAAAACCCCTTTTTGTGTTCTTCTTTTAGATGAAATGGAAAAAGCTCATCCTGATATTAATAATATTTTATTGCAAATTATGGATGCAGGTCGCTTAACAGATGCCAATGGCAGAGTGAGTGATTTTAAAAATGTGATTTTAATTATGACTTCAAATGCAGGCGCCATGGATATTGCCAAAGGCAATATCGGAATCGTGCAAGAGCAACGTGGTTTGAATGCTTCTGAAGCCCTGAAAAAAATCTTTGCTCCAGAGTTTATCAATCGTTTGGACTCTGTGGTTTATTTTAAAGATCTTGATGAAAGCATTATTCTTAAAGTAGTTAGCAAATTTGTGGATGAACTTAAAATGCAATTGCAAAATAAAAATGTGGATCTGCAAGTTTCAGAAATAGCTCTTAAATGGCTCATGCAAAAAGGCTACGATAAAGTTTACGGCGCAAGACCACTTGCTCGAACTATTGATGAACACCTTAAAAAACCTCTTGTGGATGACCTCCTCTTTGGACGACTCACTCACGGAGGGCGGGTGCTCTTTGATGTGCAAGAAAACGCCTTAGAGTTTAAGATTGTAGCTCTTACATAATCCATACTAATCTAGTGATTATATATATTTAGAATCACTCTTTATATTAAGAACTCAACTCAATAAGTCAGGCTCACTTGACAGAGTTTGAGTTCTTCTCATCTTTAAGTTAAACTTCTTTTATTGATATTAAAAAAAGGATCATACACATGGCTTGGATGAAACGAATTTCATTATTTATTCTGACTAATATTTTGGTTGTTGTGACCATTAGTTTGGTGTTCTCACTTCTTTCAAATTTTTTAGGCATTCGCGCTGGAGCTGAAGGCTATAGCTCGCTTATTTTATTTTGTTCTGTTTGGGGTATGGGCGGAGCCTTTATCTCTCTCCTCTTATCTAAATTTATGGCTAAAATGGCTATGGGAGTTGAGATCATTGATCCTGCTACTAGAGATCCCCATCTCAGAAGCCTCGTTGAAACTGTGCATGAACTCGCACGTAAAGCTCAACTTCCAAAAATGCCTGAAGTAGGTATTTTTGATAGCCCTGAACTCAATGCCTTTGCAACAGGTCCCAGCAAAAGTAACTCACTCGTGGCAGTTTCTACTGGATTACTTAATAGAATGTCTCAAGACGAAGTTGAGGGTGTTCTTGGTCATGAAATCGCACATATTGCTAATGGCGATATGGTGACGATGACTTTAATTCAAGGTATTGTGAATGCATTTGTTATGTTTTTTGCAAGAATTATCGGAGGCATTATTTCTTCACAAGTTGAAGAAAAATCACGTTTCTGGGTAAGAATGCTCGTTGTGATGGTTTTAGAAATTCTATTTTCTATCTTAGGTTCGATCGTGGTGAATGCATTTTCAAAACGCAGAGAATACAGAGCTGATTTCGGTGGCGCGAGCTTAACTTCAAAACATAAAATGATTGGTGCCCTACGTCGCTTACAGGCTAATTATGAAAGCCTCGAAAGCGATCAATCTGGATTAGCGACCCTTAAAATTTCGAGCAAATCTGAGGGATGGAAATCTTTATTTTCTACCCATCCTTCACTTGAAGATCGTATCAGAACACTTGAACAAACTTCTTTACATTAATTAATCTTAGAATCTAAAATTAGAAGTCAGATAACAAGAAGTTATCTGACTTTTTTTTTGCTTACTGTTTCTACTTAATATTTCTAAATAAAAGTTATCTTTTGTTCATGGGAGAACTCGAGATGCCTAAGATTCTTTTTTTTCATTCGTCACTTCGTTTTCTAGCTCTCTTCTTTTTATTATTCTCTCAATTTAAAGTGCATGCAGCTGATGAAGCTCAATGGAAAGCTAAATATCAAGAAGCCCTCAAGAATGAATACAAAAATGTGGCGATCTCCTGCCAACATTATAAAGATCTCAGCAAAGAAAGCAACTTCCCCCTTAAAACTTTAGCACTCGTTAAGAGTCATCGCACTTGTGAAAATGATTCTAATTTACCTCTCCTTCCAGAGTTGAGAGATCTCAAACCTTATGAGTTAGTTTTTGCCGACCTCCTTGAGGTTCAAAAAAAAGAAGACTATGAGATCATAAAAAAACCCATCAGCTCCTTAGATTATTTAAAAAATGGGTGGAACTATAAAAACCTCAGAGAGTTTAAATTATCACATAAATCTTTTTCTAAAGTTTTAAATAATAAACAAGCCACTTATGAACAAATCAACTCAGCCTACAAGGGCATCCGCCAAAATTACAAACTTCAAGGTAATAAATACCTTTATCTTAAAACCACTCGTAATTGGTACCTTTGGACTTTTAAAAATAAAGACAATTTTAAAAAAACCAATTCATTTTTCTTTGAAGCTATTTCTAATTATGCAAAGGCTTCTTGGACAGAGGGAAACTCTAAAGAGTCCTTAAGAATCTTGGCTCGAGAACCTCTCTTTAAAGACATGACTCCAGCTCAAAAAAATGAACTTAATTTTATTCAGGCAAAAATTTTTGAAGAAAAAAAACAACTCAATCTCGCTCTTATTTATTTAAATAAAATCCAAAAAAACACTCCAGAAAATTATAAAGATCCAAAAATCACTAAATATCTTTGGAACCAGGCTTGGATTTTAAGAAAATCCAATCAAGGCAAGGGAGCCATAGAAGTCCTCACTAAACTCTCAAAAGTCACCGAGGATCCGGTTGAAAAAAATAAGTATCAATTTTGGCTAGGAAAACTCCTCATAGAAAACCAACAAAAAGAGGCCGGAGTGGCCCTTCTTAAAAAACTCCAAAACGAAGATCTTTTTGGATTTTATGGGTTATTAGTTTCACGTGAGTTAAAAACTCCGCTTCCTAAACTGCCAGAAAACAGTTTAGTGGCAGATAATAATTGGGAATTCACGCCCATTGTTTTTGATGAGTCTGAATCTTTAATTGAAGTCGCCGATAATAATTCAATTGAAGGAGATTTCGGATTAGAATCCCTCGAAACTGCCAATAGAGAACCAGCTTCCATACGCCCGCATCAGTCTTCTAAAGAAGAAATCGATTTTTTAAACTGGCTCCTCAGAGTGGGCGAGCTTTCTTATGCACAAAAACTTTTACTTTCAAAAGTATCTTCTAAAAGACCTTCAATCTCTGAAAAAGAACTGACTATTTTGATTAGAGGAGCTGAGTCTGGAGTTTACTTTCCTCTCTTTTCTAAATTCAATATTTTAGATCCAGAAAAGAAAAAGAGTTTTTACCAAGATAAACTCTCGCTGATCTTTCCTCGCCCCTATCTAAAAGAGGTTAAGCAATGGAGCCTCTCTAGCAGCGTGGAACCTGAATTTATGTATTCTATTATGAGACAAGAATCCGCTTTTAATCCTCGAGCTCGAAGTGGAGCTGATGCTTTTGGACTGTTACAAATTATACCAGATTTAGCAGACAAATATCATGATGATGTGATTTCAGAATTTGAGTTTCATCCCAAAAACCTTAAAGCTAAAAAATTCTTAAGAAAAGCTGCTCACGAAAAACTTTTAGATCCTGATTTTAATATCGCGGTCGGCTCTAGAGTTATTCGCAGTCTTAAAGATCGTTACCAAGGAAAGTTCATTCCAATGGTTTGCGCCTACAATGCATCAGAAAAGGCTCTTAATAATTGGCTAGGAAACTGGAAAAAATCTTATTCTCATAAAGATATCTTAGATTTTATTGAAGAGGTTCCATATGAGGAAACTCGAATCTACATTAAACTGACAATGAGAAATTATTTATTTTATAAAAGATTTGCTCAACCCAAGGAGTCCATTCCGTTTCCAGAAGAACTCCTCCAACTCTAGAGTTTAATGAGAGCTCATTTATTTTTTATAAGATTTCATTTTTTCAATGAATTCTTTAGCTGCTAAAGCGCGATGACAAAATTGATTTTTATAAGCCAAGCCTAATTCAGCCAAGGATTGGGTTTGTCCTTCTGGAATAAACACAGGATCATAACCAAAACCCATATCTCCCTTTGGAGCTTTGCCAATAGTCCCCTTCATCACACCGCTAAAAGACCACTCTTCTCCTTCGGGAGTGAAGATCACCATTTGGCAAACAAATTGAGCATTGCGATTAAGTACCGCTTTAATTTGCATCATTTTTAAGAGTTTAGAAACGTTCTCGCTATCAGATGCTTTTGGACCCGCATAACGAGCCGAGTGAATTCCAGGTAAGTTACCTAAGCAATCCACTTCTAATCCTGAATCATCAGCAACAATCCAATTTCCTGGTTTAACCGCTTTAAGGGCGCGGGCTTTTATACGAGCATTCTCTAAAAAAGTAGCGCCATTCTCAGGTGGTTGAGAAAATACTTTTAACTCTCCTTGCGAATGAACATCAGCAAGTGCGACTTCAGGCAATTCTTTAAATAAAATTTTAAATTCCCCAAGCTTGCCTTTATTTCCTGTTGCAATCCATAATTCTGCCATAGCTTTGACTTCTTTCTAGTTTCTGACTCTTTAATATATTTTTTTATAATTTTAATTTTGAAATAAATTTTTGAGATTTATTTTTTTAAGGGAAAAAAGCTTCCCACAATTTCAGATTGAATTTTAAATAAATCCTGACAACCTTTTTCTGCCAAATCCATCATTTGTAAAAGTTCTGATTTTGAAAAAGGAGAGTGCTCTGCAGTTCCTTGAACTTCAATAAATTGAGATTTGTCTGTCATTACAAAATTCATGTCTGTGCTAATAGAAACATCTTCATCATAATTTAAATCTAAATAAATTTGTTGGTTTTTAATTCCCACACTGACAGCGGCAATGTATTGAACCAGAGGGAGTTCTTTGATTTCACAAAGATCATTTAATTTTTTGAGTGCTAGAGCCAAGGCAACAAATCCACCCGTAATGGCCGCAGTTCTTGTTCCCCCATCGGCATGTATCACATCACAATCTACTACGATTTGTCTTTCGCCCATGAGTTTAGTATCAACAGCCGCTCGCAGAGAACGACCAATCAAACGAGAGATCTCTTGAGTGCGTCCACTCGAAGCCGCCTTATCACGTTTAACTCTGGTTTGAGTCGAACGAGGAAGCATGCCGTACTCAGCTGTGACCCAACCAGAACCACTGCCTTTTAACCACTGAGGAACTGCAGGCTCTAAACTTGCTGTACAAAGCACTTTAGTTTTACCAAATTCTACAAGAGCACTGCCTTCAGCAAATTCTGAAATTGAAGGGGTAATTTTAATGGGGCGCAATTGATTCAAGGGTCTATTATCTATTCTCATCTGATTAAATTCTCCAATTAGGCCAACTTAGTGGGGATCCACCTATTTTGTCTAGACAAGTTTTTATTCTGAGTGAGTTATTCTCAATTTGTTAAGATAAATTTATTAAGATTAATTTGTTACTCTAAATTTGATAGAGACTCTTTTATTTGAGCTTTAATGCGAGCTTATTGTCTTTTTCTAAATTCTCTCGATAGCTCAATAGAGCTTTATAAATAGAGTTTGCCCATTTCTTATGCTTTTGTGGATCTTGAAAATCTTTTAAATCCTCAGGGTTAGACATATAACCCAATTCCAAAAGAACAGCCGTGGCCTTAGATTGATTGAGAACATAAAATGGACCCTGTTTGATATTTTTTGGTTCTGGATTATTTTCCCAATTTTGCATAATTTCTGAACTGAGTTTTAAACTATTTTCCATCCAACTTTGTCTTTTTAAATCTTGAACAATCATCAAAATATCATTTGATTTAGTGGGCTCAGCTAAAAAAGACTCTTCAGTTAAATTCAAATTGTTAGCAAAATAAATTTCAAAACCTTTTAAGTTTTTATCTAAAGAAGAATTAGCATGAATGCTTAGCAAAATATCTGCTTTGATTTCATCCACTCTTTTTACGCGAGTTTCTAAACTTAAATATATATCTGAATTGCGAGTTAAATATGTTTTAAATGAAGAGTCTTTATCAAGCTCAGTTTTTAAAATTTTTGAAATTTGCAGTGTTAAGTCAGACTCTTTTATAGTGCCCGCATGAGCCCCCTGATCAACTCCACCATGACCTGGATCTATTAATATTTTAAGGGCTTCAGCTTTTAATGAAAATGGCAGCAGCACAAATACCATGACTAAAATAATTTTTAATTTTTTATGAATTTTTTGAGTTAATGCCATCTTAAGAAAGATTATAGATGACGTATTGGGGAGCTTCGTAGGCCAATTTTATTTTCTAAACTCTTGAATGGGTTTTATTTTTTAAGAAAAATCATAGCGGCCTGGATTATTGGGGGGAGGCCAAGCCGCCATGCATGGGGGGGTATACTCTCTTAATGAGCAACTTTAAAGCCAAGCTTTTATTAAATTTATTCATTGTACTTTGATCTGAAAGAATTTTGGAAATCTTTATTTTTAATTGTTATTCTAACTACTTAGAATAACATGTATCCATTTTAAAATACTTAAAAACCCTTTAAATCTTTGGCGATGATTACTATTACTGGACAAGAATTTTACATTTGACAAAAATTGATTTCTAGATACATACCCTCCCCCAAGACTAGACTGCTTACGAACTGAACTTGAACCTTCATTTTAAAGTTATAGAATTTTAAGAATCTAATTAATGTAACAAATTTGAGGTTTTTAAATGAATCAGAAAAAATGGATTTTGCCGATTCTTTCTTTGGGTATTATTATCACTTTAGTTATAAATTTTCAAAATTGTTCGACAGAATCCTTTACCGTTGCCGATTCATCTCAATTAGCTCCCCAAGAATTTACTATTAAAGAGGGAACAGTTCAGTCTGAGCGCATTATTTTACCCTTAAATAAAATCGCACAACCCGAAAATGAAAATTCTGTAGGAATGGCCACAGCCAGTGCTTCTGCAACCAATCCAGAATTAACTTATCCTGTTGATTTTGAATTATCTATTCTTATCAATAATCCCAAAGCACTAGAACTCTGTGCCCATTTAAAAAATCAAAATAATGTACCTATAAGTTGCACTATTTTAAATAGAAATTCTCAAACAAATAAAGGAAATCAATTTTACAAAGACACGCTACCTAGAGAAATGAGCATTCAAGAAATCAGTGATTTTTATTTGACTGATGAAGTCGACAAAGCGGTCATTTTAAAAATATTTGATTTTAAAAAATTTAAAAACATATTTGCTACTGCAAGTAATCCTTCAAACTCTAATTCAGCATCACCAATGGCTATAACAAATGATCTTTATAGTGTTGAGCAAGAGTATTTAGAAAAATACTTAAAACTAAGTACCTTTAAAAATAAATTTTCAAATTTACCTAAAGTAAAAGTAGGAGTTATAGACACTGGTGTAGCTCTTCACGAAGATCTCCCTACTATTCAAAAATTTGATATGAGACCTCCTGCTAGAATTAATGATACTTCTTGTCAGAATACGCCTTCAACATTAGATCTCCCAGATTCCGAACACGGCACTCATGTTAGCGGTACAATTGCAGCAATTTCAAACAACCAAATTGGAATAACAGGTATAACTGATAATGCTGAAATTTATGCTTTTATGGCTAGCAATTGTAATGGTATTTTTGAAAATATAGCTATCGCTAATTCTATTTTAAAAGGTGTTGAATTAGGAGTAGAAGTTTATAATTTATCTTTAGGTGGTCCAGATGGTGCCTACTCTAAAGCACCAGATCAAACAGTTAAAGAAGCCATTAAAGCAGGATTACAAAAAAATGCCGTATTTGTAGTTGCGGCAGGTAATGAACATCGTTTTTTAAAAAAGGACATCCTTGGTGCTAAGACTAGTTGGGAACCTCATATTTATCCAGCAGAATTTTCAAGAGATTTTTCTGGTGTAATTACAGTTGCTTGGGCCAATCAGGATGGAACTTTTTTAGTCGATAAGAACTTTAATGGATCAAACGGTGGAGAGGATACAGTAAAAATTTTAGCTCCAGGACAAGATATAATCTCCACAGTAATTCCCAATCATATGAAGTTATCTAAGTCACTTTCAGTTTATAAGTTTTTTGGATCAAATAATCAATATGTAAAGTGGAACGGAACTTCAATGGCAACTCCACATGTCACAGCAGCAGTTAGTCTAATGATCGGTGCATTGAAAAAAAATAATATTTCATACAATCCAGAAGAATTAGAATATCTTCTCACGATAGCAGGCTCTAATAAATCTCAAACTTCTGTTCTTTGGGGTACAATGAGCAATGGAACTAAAATAACATATAATACTAAACAACTCGTTAGACTTGGAAGTGTTCTTAATTTTGAAAAACTAACTTTTGCATTGTCAGCATGGATTAATAATAAGGATCGAAAAATTCCATGCAAAGCACCAGCAGGATCTTACTGTAAAAATTTAGAATTACCTTCAAGTAATTCTAATATTAAAAAATGTCCAATTGGCTCTTTCTGTATCGGCCAATTTTTTCAGCCAATAAAATGTATTAATGGTTTTTACTCTTATTTTGAGGGAGCTTCAACATGCCTAGAATGCGAACCTCCAGCCAATCTTGATACTTACTATGTATATTACGATGCGCCTACGAACTTAAAAAATCAATGCGTATTAAGTAACGACAATAACTGCAAGCAAGGGTACAAATTTAATTCTAAAAAAAGTATTTGTGAACGCATTGAAAACCTTACAGAAGGAAATTGCTCGACCTTTTCTGAAGATGAATCCTTAGGTCTCCATATTTGCACCTGTAGTTCAAAAGATGAAAACTACTATAAAAATGCAGATATCTTTGGTATTAATCCTTATTATGGAAATATTTGCGCAAGTGCAATTCATGCTGGAATTATAAGTAGAGAAGGTGGAAAAATTAAATTTGAATTAAAAGAGGATTCAATTGATTTAAAAGAAAGTCTTTCCAATGGCATTAAATCTAGATCCATTAATTCTGAAAAAAATAATAAGATGAAGTTAATATTTTTTAATTTAAAAGAGCAAGTTCCAGCAGACCTTGAAATTTCTGATTGTCAAATAGAAAATGGCAAAAACTTTTGTAATACAAATTTCACAGTTAAAATATCTCCACTTTTTAAACCCCAAGATATTTACATAAGATCATCGGTTAATAGCTTTAAAGCATTTAATTTTAACTCTAATATTGCTAAAGGAACCATAAAACTAGGAACTAACAATGAATTTATTCAACTCACTGATAAGTCTGGAAATAAAATATTTGAACAATCTAATATTAAAGGAACTTGCAGTCCTTTAACTAATGCCTCAAATAAATATTGCATTTTTATTTTCTTTAAGAACTATGGAAAAATAAAATATGATAGTCTAATTAAACTAATTCCAAAAAACTTAAAATTCAAAATGCCTTTTGGATATGATAAAAAAGGGATCTATCAAGATTCATTTCAATTTGATGCTCTCCAAACAACGAAAAATAAAATCCCTGAAGTTTATAATCTAAATCATTTCTATGCACCTGTTGAGTCGAATTTAGCTGTTTGCTGGAGATGGCGATTTAATACAGTAGAGAAAAATATGGGTGACCTTATTGTCAATCCTGATAATACTTATCTCAAGTCTGATATTAAAATTAACGCTGATTCTATTATTGAAAATTGCAATAAATATAATAAACCAGATAAAATATGTAATGTTTTAAATACGTATGAAAATTCTTTTTATGTGACTTCCCCAGTTAATGGACAATGCAAATAATTTGAAAATTCAATAGGCAGTTAGAAAGTCTTCTACCTGCCTTTAAATCTATTATTTAATCTGTTCCTTTATTTCCCTACTCCAAACAGATTTGTCCTGTGTTTAAGGTATTGACATCACTTTACCGAAAGCCTTATCAATAACGGCTTGCAAAATTAGAACATACAAACTGGATTGGAGAAAGCCACTCATGAATTCATCTCAAACTCTACGAATTGAAAAAGTCTCTTTCCCAAAACCAAAACCTCCCGTTTCTGATTTAGGTTTCGGAAAATATTTTTCTGATCACATGCTTTGTATTAACTTTACCAGAGGACAAGGTTGGCATTCTCCACGCGTTGTTCCCTATGAAGCTTTTAGCATGGACCCAGGTGCAAGCGTTCTCCATTATGGACAAGCCTTATTTGAAGGCATGAAAGCTTTTAAACAAGAAAACGGAAAAATTGGCCTTTTCAGACCTGAGTTTAATTATCAACGTATGAAAGACGGCGCGGATCGCCTTTGCATGGAAATGCCACCAAAAGAAATGTTTATGGAAGGCCTCAGAGCCCTTCTTAAAGTGGATCAAGATTGGATCCCTACACAACAAGGATGCTCACTTTATATTCGCCCTACGTTGATTGGAACTGAATCCTTCTTAGGAGTGCGCCCAAGTGATGAATTTTTATTTTATGTGATCTTATCTCCCGTGGCCTCTTATTATAAAGAAGGAACTTCTCCTGTTAAAATTTGGGTGGAGCAAGAATATGTGCGCGCAGCCCCGGGTGGATTAGGTGCCACTAAAGCTGGTGCAAACTACGCTGGAAGCCTTAAAGCCGCTTACAACGCAAAAAATAAAGGCTACTCACAAGTTCTTTGGCTCGATGTGACTCATCAATATATTGAGGAAGTTGGAACCATGAACGTGTTTTTTGTTATTAATGACACAGTGATCACTCCAAGTCTTGAAGGCACTATTTTAAATGGTGGAACACGTGAATGCGTTTTATCTCTCTTAAAAAAATGGAATTATAAATTAGAAGAAAGAAAGCTTTCTTTTAAAGAAGTTCAAGAAGCTGTAAAAAATAAAACCCTCAAAGAAGCTTTTGGAACAGGCACTGCGGCAGTGATTTCGCCAATTGGAGAACTTTCAACTTCTTCAGAACAGATTCTTATAAATGAGGGAAAAACGGGTCCGATTGCTCAAAAACTATACAATGAGCTGACCGGCATTCAGTACGGAAAAATTGCAGACACTCAAAATTGGGTCGATGTGATAGACACTTTTTAATAGACTTTTCATATATTTTTAAAGTAAAAAGCTACACTTATGACAGGCTTAAAAATTTTCTCCGGAAATTCTAATAGGGATCTTGCTCGTAAAATTGCTGAAAGCGCGGGTGTGGAACTTGGATTTTGCGAAATCAGCAAGTTTGCTGATGGTGAAGTTCAGGTCGAAATTCACGAAAGCGTTCGAGGACAAAATGTCTTTGTAATTCAAAGTACTTGTCCTCCTGTGAATGAAAGCTACATGGAATTATTTATCATGTTAGATGCTTTCAGAAGAGCCTCAGCCGCTCAAATCACAGCAGTCATTCCATACTACGGTTATGGACGCCAAGATCGAAAAGTGGCCCCAAGAGCTCCTATCTCAGCTAAAGTTATGGCTGATTTATTAACTACTGCGGGTGCTCAAAGGGTTGTTGCTGTCGATCTCCATGCTGCTCAAATTCAAGGTTTTTTCAATGTTCCTGTAGATCACTTATTCGGTATCCCCACTCTCGCAAGAGCTTGGAGAGAACGCTATGGTTTTGGGAATGATTATGTTGTTGTAAGTCCCGATTCAGGTGGTGTTGAAAGAGCCAGAGCCTTTGCTAAACGCATTGATGCCCCTATGGCTATCATCGATAAGCGCCGATCTGGCCCAAATGTGGCAAAAGCCCTCCATTTAATAGGCGATGTTGCCGGTAAAAATGCCATAATTGTTGACGATATGATCGATACAGCAGGAACTCTCACACAAGGTGTTGACAGTTTATTAAAAAATGGTGCAAAACGTGTGTTCGCCGTTGCCACGCATCCAGTTTTGTCAGGTCCTGCAATAGCTCGCTTAAAAGAAAGCGCTATTGAGAAACTCTGGGTTACAGATACCATTCCCCTTAGTCCTGCAGCTCGTGAATGTGGAAAGATAGAAGTTATCTCAGTAGCTTCTTTGCTTGCTGAAGCTATACAACGTATCCATGGAAATGACTCTGTCAGCTCTATGTTTGACGATAAAGTAGACTAGGTTGAGTGGCGAAATTGAAGGCCGAGCCTCTTAAATAATGCTCGTTAAAATTTAAATACTTGAATGAAAATATAATGACTCCGGAGGACAGAGTATGAGTACACAAAAGATCGAATTAAATGTTGAAGCCCGCAATACTGGAAAGCACAACAGCCGTGCCCTCCGTCGCGGTATGCAAGTTCCTGCTGTAATTTATGGTGCGATTTCTAACAAATCCATCGTTCTAGAAGAAAAAGCTATCGTTAAGTACAATGTTCGTGCTTACGAGAATGCTCTTTTCACAATCAAATCAAATGACAAAGATCTTAACAACAAAGTGGCTTTGATTAAAGAAGTTGTGGTTCATCCATTAACTCGTCGTCCACAACACGTAGATCTTTTTGCTCTTGATCTTAACAAAACTGTACGCGTTTTCGTTGAAGTTAAACTTGAAGGTAAACCACTTGGTTTAGCTGAAGGTGGTTTGTTAAATATCGTTAACAGACAAGTTGAGATCGAGTGCTTACCACTTGAAATCCCTGAATTCTTAAAAGCTGATATTTCTGATCTTGGAGTAGGTGATGCTCTCCACGTTTCTTCAGTAGCTCTTCCATCAAAAACTATGAAATTCATCTCTGCTCCAGAAACAACTATTGCGGTTGTTAACTTGGCTGATGAAGAAGCTCCAGTTGCTGCCGCTGCTGCTCCTGCTGCTGCCGCTCCTGCTGCTGGTAAAGCTCCTGCTGGAAAAGCTCCTGCTGCTGCTGCAAAAGCACCTGCTGCTCCTGCTAAGAAAAAGTAATTTTACTTTTTTTGCAAAGAAGTCTTTTATCAAAGGGCGAACTATTTATGGTTCGCTCTTTTTTTTTGCCCTTTTTAATATCCCAGATGGGAGGAATTTATGTGGTTGATCGTAGGCCTTGGAAATCCTGGAACTCAATATGCATTAACTCGTCACAATATTGGTTTTATGGCTCTGGATTATTTGCAGCAGGGTTTTTCTGGAAGCACCTTTAAAAATGAACACAAGGGTGTGACTTCAAAACTACAAATTCAAAATGATTCTATACTTCTTTTAAAACCACAAACTTTTATGAATTTATCTGGCCAATCTGTGCAAGCAGCGATGAGTTTTTATAAAATTCCTCAAGATCACATTTTAGTGATTCAAGATGATATTGATCAAGCCTATGGTAAAATGAAGTTTCAAAAAAATAGAGGACATGGGGGCCATAATGGCATTCGTAATATCAGCGAACTCTTAGGCAATGCTGATTATACGAGACTTAAATTAGGAGTCGGAAGACCGCCTCATCCCTCTATGAATGTGGCTGATTATGTTCTGCAAAAATTTAGTAGCGAAGATATGGCCGAGTTGCCCGACTTTTTAAATCTAGCTTGTGATGCTATTGAATATTTCATTACAGAAGGTCTTCAAAAAGCCTCGACCAAATACAATACCTAGGGTATTTTCCATTTTTAAGAAAATTATAAGGAGTGAATATGGCATTGCAAGTAGGAATCGTGGGTCTTCCAAACGTTGGAAAAAGTACTCTCTTTAATGCACTGACAGCTGCAAAAGCAGAAGCTGCAAATTATCCCTTTTGTACAATTGATCCAAACGTTGGAGTTGTGACTGTTCCAGATCCTCGTCTTGATAAAATCACTCAATTTGTAAAACCTCAAAGCGTTGTTCCAACTGTGATTGAGTTTGTTGATATCGCAGGTCTTGTTGCTGGTGCAAGTAAGGGTGAAGGTTTAGGAAATCAATTCCTCAGCCACATCCGACAAACAGATGCTATTGTTCACGTTGTTAGATGCTTTGATGACCCAAATATTATTCACGTAAATGGAAGTGTCGATCCGCTCAGAGATATGGAAGTGATCAACACGGAACTTATGTTGGCGGATTTAGATGCTGTTGAAAAACGCATTAAGAAAAATGAAAAAGTTGTTAAAAATACGACCGATAAAAAAATTAAATTAGATTTTGAAGTTTCAAAAAAAGTTTATGATGCCTTAGAAAAAGGTCTTCCAGCAAGAAGCGTTCAACTCGATGAGTTTGAAGCTCCCATGCTTAAAGAGTTCCATCTTTTAACTGCAAAACCAGTTCTTTATGCATGTAACGTAAATGACACTGACTTTGCAGCTGGCGGAAACCCATGGGTTGAGCAAGTTCAAAAAAGAGCTCAAGAAGAAGGCAATTTAGCGATTCTTATTTGCTCTGCGATGGAAGCTGAAATTGCCCAATTACCAAAAGAAGAGCAAAAAGAATTTTTGGCTTCAATGGGCGCCACTGAATCTGGAATGACTCGTTTGATTCTTGAAGCTTATAAACTTTTAGGTCTTTGGACTTATTTTACTGCCGGAGTTAAAGAAGTTCGTGCATGGACGATCCGTAAAGGAATGAAAGCCCCACAAGCTGCTGGTGTGATTCATACTGATTTTGAAAGAGGATTTATTCGTGCAGAATGTTATCATTGCGAAGATCTTTTTAAACTTGGCAGTGAGGCTGCAGTAAAAGAAGCTGGTAAATATAAAGTTGAAGGTAAAG
>JBIIER010000028.1:0-20063 GCA_044237745.1 Pseudobdellovibrionaceae bacterium | reverse complement strand
AATGGTTTGTTTTTTATGTTCATAAGCCTGAAATAAAAAAATCGCCATGATCATTAAGAAAAACCATAATGCTAATGTTTTTTGATTTTTTCGCATATTTTAAAATCCCTTTCTCAGGATGTCTCCAACGAGAATATAGGTTATCATTTCCTAGTTACAGCCTCAATAACAGAGTTCTGAAACTAAAAATAACCAGTCTAATAACATCACGCCTAAAGATGGGTTACCAAAGACTGGGCAACTATGCGCTTTGCATTAATACCCCATCGAAGTCGTGCAACTGTGAAGGTGTGCACGACTTTAATTTTGTCTAGTTGTTTTTGTATTTCTCTTAAATGAGCCTGCGTAAAATTCAGACATCCTAGAGATTTCATGTATATCGCTAAAACTCTTCGCTGTTTAATCTCGCTCCAAGTCAGATAATCCAATAGAGGGATTCCTAGCTGTAAATCATCAAGCTTCAACTCTTCAATTTCGGCAGAGGATTCTTGAAATTGATCTAAAATTAACTCTAAAGACCTAGCCAAAGATTTTACAGACCCTTCTGATTTTGCCTCCAAAAGAGGAAGCCATTGATTTCGCATCCAATTGCGAAAGGGGTCGTTTATTTGATTGGTAGGATCCTCCATCCATTGGATATTTTTTTCATGAGCATAATCTAAAATGTCCTTTTTATTGACACCTAAGAAGGGTCTTAATTTTTGATCTTTCCACAATTCCATTGCCGAAAGCCCCTCTAAACCAGTCCCTCTTATAAGTCGCAATAAGCGAGTTTCAAGTAAGTCATTTTGATGCTGTGCTAAAATATAAAAAATATTTTTATATTTACCTCGTTCTTCGAGATGCAACTTTAATAGACTCAGCTGCTGATAACGCCAATTTCTAAGTTCTTCTTCAGAAGTTAATTCATCTCTTTCTGTCTTTTCATGAGTCCCTAATAAATAAAAAGGCACCCCTGTCTTTAAAGCCCATGATTGGCAAAACTGAGCGGAATTATTTCTAAAATTTTCAATATTTAAATCTTTAGATTTTCCGTGATGAACATAGGCTACTATAAATTCAAAAGGCAAAACCCCTTTGAGGGCTGATAATATCGAACCTAGAGCCAACGAATCACTGCCTCCTGAAAGGGCTAAAATTCCACAATTTTGCGATTTTTCAGAAGACCAACCACATGCCTGCGTCTCCAATTTTTGGATTTCGCGCAGAACTTGATGCTCTAAATGATGCCATTGATTTTTTTTGATGGAACTCATGAGATCTCGCCTGCAAAAGTTTGAATATTCACGAACTCATTTAAGCCATAAACTGAAAGTTCACGACCCCAGCCAGATTCACGAACACCTCCAAAAGGGAGTCTTGGATCTGACTTTACAAAATCATTCACTACAACAAATCCCGCTTGAATTTGCGAGGCGATTTCTGTCGCTTTTTTACTATCTTGAGAATAAACTCCAGCTCCTAAACCATATGGAGCTAAATGAATAATTTGAAGAGCTTGCTCTAAAGAATCATATTCAATCACTTGTGCAATGGGTCCAAATAATTCTTCTTTCATCCATTCTTCTGTTAAAGGAGGATTTAATAAAACTCCAGGGTTGAAGAAGTTCCCCTTCATAATTTTTTGGGGTGAACTTAAAGATAAAAATTGAGTTCCCGATTGTTTTGCTTTTTCGATTTGTTGATTGAGTGCTTCCACAAATTTTTGAGCAGCCAGAGGACCCAAGCGAGTGGTCGATTCAAAAGGATTGCCCATTAAATATTTATCAGCTTCCTTGAGAAATCTCTTAGAAAACTCATGACCTTTTCCTTGAGGAACTAAAAATCTTTTACCCGCAACACAGCTCTGCCCATTATTAATGAGTCTTGAGGCCACACAAAGAGGAATCACTTTATCCCAATCAGCATCTTCGCAAATAATGTAAGCGTCATTTCCACCTAATTCTAAAACACTCTTTTTTAAGTGCTCAGCACACTCTTTGGCTACTGCCTTGCCACCCGCTGAACTTCCAGTAAAAGTCACAGCAGCGATTTCTTTTTTTGCCATTACTTGCGCAGCTTGTTGATGGTTGATACATAAATTAAGGACTAAATCTGAAAAGTTTAAGGACTGAAAAATAGACTCAATCTTTTGAGCCGTTCCAGCTACTAAGTCGGCATGTTTTAATAAAATAACGTTCCCACTTGCTAGAGCGGGTGCTGCAAATCTTGCCAACTGCCAAATTGGAAAATTCCAAGGCATAATCGCTAAAATAACTCCCAAAGGTTTTTTACGAATGGTGCTTTGAGGATAATGAGCTTGCACAGTTTCTGTTTTTAAAAATTCAGCTAAATTTTTTTGATAGTAATCAAAACAGGAAGCACTTTTTTCAACTTCTGCTAAAGATTCTTGAAGAGGTTTTCCCATTTCTAATGAAATCATTTGCGCCAAATCTTGCTTTTGTGACCTCAAATGAATGGCAACTTGCTGAAGGATGTTTTCTCTGAATTTTAAATCTGTATTTTGATAATTAAAAAAAGCTGAGTGTGATTTTTTTATTTTTTGATCCATTTCATCGCTTGATAAATAAAAATATTCTGACAAAGATTCGTTATTGGCAGGATTCACTGTCTGAAATTTCATTTTTAAACAAACCCATTTCTAGCTTTGCGCCCTTTATTAGAGGCTCATAAAAACTTGATAGAATGAAGAAATCAAGCCTAACATAAACACACCTGTCATCAATCCCCAAGCAAAAATTGCATAAACTTTTTGAATTCTCAGAGCTGATTTAGACGTATCACCCACTACAAAAAACGGAATGGGTCTTAAAATACTTTTTGCAAATTGGCGGCAACAAAAATTAAATGCTACGAATGACACAAGAGAAAGTACATATGATTCCATATCCTATAAAATCCTTTTTCATAAGAAATCTTTAATGTCTTTTCAGTTCGGTTCATTTTGAGATTTTCTAAAGCCACAATGATAAAAAGTTTTCACTTTCTAGACTAAAGACTCTCAACTCAATTGAGATAAAAATTCACATCATTTTGGATTATCTAATTTTTTTACACTTCAGAAATTTTATTTTATTTATAAATTTCAACATCTTAAACTTTTGATTGGATAACATTTCAACACTCCTGAATAAAATCTCTGAGACCAAAATAAAGTTTAATAATGTAATTTCCTAGTGTTAGTCAGCTTGATGTATCGAAAACAAGTTCTCATTTTTTGGAGGAAATAAAAAATGAACTTCGCTCAGAGAATCATCCGCAATGCTTTGGTACTAATATTGTTGAGCACCCAATTAAGTTGGGCCATAAGCAAAGAAATGCATGCTCTAGTCAGGTTAGAAACTCATTCGAATGCGGTCGCTTCTCGAGAAAGCGATTTTGTAAAAATGCCTCACTACGAAATTCCCTTAAGACTCTTAGAATCTAGCATCGAATTAGATGCTCCAAAAGAATATCTTAAGTCCCTTATTCATGAAATCAATGGCGAGAAATACGTAAGGTGGGTCTTAAATCCTGAAGATACAAAATGGGATGCCACAATTGTTGCCTTTCTTAAACAAAATGGAATTGAACCTGTCAAACAAACTTACTTTGCTGGATACATGACAGCTTCAAGAAGTTATATACTTGTAGATCCTAAATCAGGAGCAGAGTTTTCCCTTAAATCTTCTACTAATAAAACCGGTGGAATGTGGGTCGACAAAAAGCAAACATGGGCAGACTCATTTCAAATTCGCACCCTTAGCGATTACGTAAGAGATAGAATTAAACATCAACCTCCTCTAGAACACTCAATTATTCTTTATGAACCCATTGCCTTTGGTATTAAAGACTCAGACATTGGGATTATTGTAAGATCTTATAAAGACCTTCCTAAGAGCGGAAAAAGATATGTTCCAGGCTTTTCTATCCTTCATGAAAACCTTGGCAGAGACCTCGCTAAACGCAATGGCTCATCAGATCCTGCGGCCTATTGGAATGAAAATTATAACAAACCCCTCGCAAGAGCCTTGGCAGAGTTTTTTGCTCTTACAGGGATTCGTTATGATTCTCCACATTCACAAAATTTCTTAGTGGAGCTGAATGAAAAAAATCAACCTACCGGAAAAATCGTTCTCAGAGATTTTGGCGATTCATTTCTCCATAAAGATATTTTTGATGCCATTGGCAGAAATGATATTATTAAAATTTGGGAACAAGATAACGTGATTAAGGGTGAAGTGGGTATGGCAGTCGGAACTCTCCATGGAAACACTCCTCCAACTTGGATCAATGCGTTTCCTAAACAACAAATTGCTAATAGATTTTTACATATCCTCCCACCAGGGACTGTACCAAAATTAATTTCAGAGAATAAATCACAACAGGATTATGACACCTGGGGAGCCGATTTCTTCACTGAATTTGAAAAAGAATTTGCTCGTCAAACTGGAATTGAACTTACCTTTGCAGGCACACACCGCAAAAGTGGGATGTATTTTATGAAAAGCTATGATCTCCTTGGAAATTCAAATTTCTTAGAGCTTTTCTCTAAAGATGCACAAAGAAATACCTTAAAAGCACTTAGCTGCAAACGCATGTTTATTAATTAATTTAATGCGGACTTTTTGAATAAAAAAAAGAGGCTAACGAGCCTCTTTTTTTTAATATTTAAGGATCATCTCATTGGGTGTATTTGCCGTTTCAATCACGGTGTCGCCGTCAAAAGAGAGACGGATACGGGCATTGAGCTCGCGAACAAGGGCTTGTCTTTCGATTTCATTTTTAGGATTTAACATTCCGTACTTTACAAAATCTGCTTGTGAATAAACTAATTTTTCTTCTCTGATACAGTTTGTTCTATTCTCAAATGCCATCCACTTAGGACAAAGAGAATCATCTTCTCCATAAACTCTAAACTTAAGCTCAATAGTGCCGGGTTTAAAACCCATCGTCCACCAATGCTTGATAAAATATTCGCCTTCAATCATTGAAATTTTGCGAATCGGTAAATCCATTTTAACTTCTTGGTGGGCTTTTAAAAATTCAGGAGAATGATTTAAAATATGAGTTCTCAAAATTGATGAGACTACTGGATAGCCATAGGCTGTCGCAAAGCCACAATGATCTCCAAAAGGCACTCTCACCAATCCAATAGAAGGATTGTGAGTTACAAAGCCCATTTTAGAGAGGTTGCCTGTATTGATTGGATAACTCACAACTGAGTCGTCTTCACTGGCCCAAACAAAAATTGGACTGCTAACCGCTTGTGCTTTTTGAGTGTATTGGTTTTCTTTCCAAAACTCTTCTAACTCATGTTCGGTGTGAGAGAATTTTTTTGATTCAAGATCATTTGAATAAGTCAGAACTAACTCTCCTAAAATTTTAGGAAACGCAGAGTTTGCGGGCTTAGCTGAAGGAATCACTTCTGAAGATCCTTTTAAAGAACCCCTGACTGCTTGAAATTCATTCCAAGTTAAGCTCGAAAAAACCTCACCTTTGATAGAATCTTGATACATATCATTGACCGTGGGTTTTAAATCAACGACCCCACAAAGTGATGAGATTGATTGAATCAAATTCTGATTCTGCGGACTCTTGGGAATATTCAAATCAGACATTAAGGCCGCAGAACTTGCTAAACTTACAGCCACCACGTGCACCGATGAAACTATATTTTTATAGGGAGATTCGTTTCGTAACCAACGAGCCACATCCGTAAAATCTTGTGACTCATAATAACCACCAAAATGAAAAGTCCCATTTTCGCGGATATAGTCTTTACCGGTATTATTCCCTAGCAGAATGATATTAAAGGGAGCTTGATCAAATAAATGAATGAGGTAATTTTTAATGGATGCACCAGTTTCTTCAGCCGAACAAAACACCCCACATTTATAAATAACCCATGGTCTTGGCACATTATCCTTAACACCAATAAAACCATTTAAAATCATCCCATTTTTAGTTTTAAATTTATGAGTTTGCATTCTAGAGTTTTGCAAAAAGGGATAACGTGCTCTTGCAAACTCTAATAAACCCACTATTCCATTTGTAGATGTAGAATGAAGACTCTCCCCACATTTTTCAAAAAATTCTTGTGTGAGTGTTGCAAATTCTTTTTGAGAGAGGTTTGAATTCAGAGCTTTCTTTTCAAAAGCTTCAGGCAAACATTCTGCCTTTACAGCTGGAAAAAGAGCGCCATTAGGAGTCCATTCAGTCACTCCTTCTTCAGAAGTGATGTGAGGCATTTTTTTATAAAGCTCCTCCGCAAAAGAAGATAAAAAATCTCCTTGGCTCGGAGGAATTAAGTTTTTATTTTTAGAATGATGTTTTTTAGATTTAAAATTTAAGCCTTGGCTATTAAATTCATTTTGTTCACTGCTAAAACCACTGACTGTTTGAAAAAATAAAATTAACCCCAAAATCCATCTTAAGGGATTGTTTTTCAAAATTCACTCCTCCTGTTGAGTTAGATGCCAGAGACAAATGTACCCTTAGCATTCTTAAAAATTTGCCAAAGGACAAGCTCTATTTTTTTTGCAACTTGTTATTTTAAGTATTTGAGATATTTAGCGTTATTTTTTATTTTGAAAAAATAAATTCTTATTAAAAAATATAAGTTTAGCTGAGTTTTTGCGTGTGATTAAAAAGGGTACCCCCACCCCAATGACAAGGGACATCGAAATAAACGCCACACTCAATCCACTTTTAACTGTTTCTGCCAAAATATTTGCATAATTGTCAGAGGGGTTTTGACCGACTAACTTCACTAAACCAATCATCATTCTGTAAGCAAAAACCCCCGGAACCATAGGAATCACTGCCGGAATAGAAAACACAATATGAGGAGAATGCTTATTGTGGGCTGCCTGAATACTTAAAATTCCAATCAATGTGGCCCCTCCAAAAGACGCTAAAACTAACCCCCCGCCCCAATCGATGATTAAAAGTTTAGTCACACCACCTAATGCAGCAAGTAAAAAAATAACAGGAAGGGTTCTTGGCGGGACATTAAATAAAATTGCAAACCCTAAGGCTGCAAATCCAAACCAAACTGCTTGTTCTATAAGGTGTCCTAATAAAATAGGGTCAATGGCCATCATAATATGTTCCTAATTTATTAAATTCCATAAATCATCACCGCCAGTAGCCACCCAAGACCCATTGAAAAGGCTATTATAAATCCATTTAATCCTCTTAAAAATCCATTGAGTAAATTTCCGTCTATAAAATCTGAAAATGAATTAATGAGAGGTATACCTGGAGCTAAAAATAAAATGGAAGAAGCCAAAGAGTGCTCTAATAAAACATTATGAGCCAATTTTAGAAAAATTCCTGAAATTAATGAGGAAACAAATGATGCGGTAAAAATGCATAAATAAAAATTAAATTTACGAACGGTGAGTTCTTGACGAATCAAGAGTCCCATAAAAGTTGCAATAAAAGTTATAAGCATACTTAAATAATCGCCTCCAAAAAGACGACAAAAAGAAGCTCCTGAAAGTGAGACCAATAAAAGAACCATCCACCTTGGATAAACAGGTAGTTGTCTGAGTCGTTTTAATTCTATTTGCAACTCTTCTAGAGTCCAATGCTCTTTATCAATAAGTGACCAACTCAAGTGACTGATGCCTGATAAAATTTTAAAATTAATGGCGTGTGGAGAACATCTTTTCAAGTGACTATAGATCTGACGATTGCGCTGACTCATTGTCAGCATAAGAGCTTGATGGGTAATAAGTAGTTCTGCTTTAATTCCAAAACCAGAAGCAAAACGATGGATGGTTTGGCGAATTCGCTCTGTATTAGCTCCAGAACTCATCAATAAAGTGCCTATATCTAATAACAGAAATCCAATCTCTTCTATTTGTTCTTGAGAATAATTACGCGAATCCTGAATTTCTGAAGGCTCTTTTTGGTTCAAGTGATTCCTATATTAGAGTGTGGTCGTAAAAACTCTAAAAATAAAAAATACCATAACTCCAAAAACGATCCAATTAGTTGTTGTATAGCTCATTGACACTCCCCTATATTTTGTTCACTTTCTTTTCGGTTTCTCTCTTTGAAACTAAAGCTTTTGGCCCTTATTTTTTTTTAATTAGCTAAAATCAGGGGACATTTTGAACCGGTGACAAAAATAGCACCTTTTTTTAAAGTAAATAGGATTTCGTAAACACCCTATACGCATCTACAAATACCTGTTTTTAATAGCTTTTATTGGCTTTGTAAAATTTACCTGCTTTAGGCATAGGTCTCGCATATTAGTAAATTGAAACATCCCTCAAAGATTGAAGGAACTAACAAAGGGGCATTTATGAAATCAAATTTAACCATACTTTTAGCCATATCCTGGTTAATTCTCTCCACAGGATGTATGTCAAAGAATAGAAATTCAGCTAATATGATGAATGCAATTACCACATACCCACCTGAATCACCTCCAGGACAAGGAATTAACTCTACTGGAAATAACTGGAACTACGGAAATACTGTTGATTTCTATCCAGTATCTACAGCAACTATGGAAGATTATGTGGCAACAAGACCTCTTAATATGCCTCATGACTATAGAATCAATATCAATCTCACTAAACTTAATGAGAATACATCATTAAACAAACCTGCCAAATATACTGGCCATGTTAAACTTCAATATTCAGACAATGGAATGATCTATGAAGGTTACTTTGATGCAGGTTCTGGCACAGTTCAAAACTCTTATAAAAATTTAGATAACGGCAAAGCGGCTGCAGAATTTAACCAATGGTTTTCATACAACGGAAAAGAATCTTTCCATGCCTTCTTTCAAGATGCTCAAGGCGCCATCATCGTTGTGATCGATAATGTTCAATCTATTAATAATGATGCGAATATCACCGGTGGTAAGTTTGCTTCGGGTTCTGTTTGGTATAAAAACTTTGGAATCACTTACGCTCCCTCTTCTCCAGAAAAATGTTGGTTTATTAGAACAGGCCCTTACAACTGTCGTACATTTGTAGTTGGAGACCTTATTCAAACAACTACGAGCCTTTACCCAAGTAACGGATATCAAAAATTAGGAACTTTCTCTGGTTTAGATATCAGCAAAGCTTTTAACGGAACTAAATAAAGATTTTAAATTTAATAATTAATGATTCAGTACCCGAAGGAGAAATTATGAAAACAATCAATCAGAAGAAATGGACAGGATATTTTGTTCTCGCAATTATATCGCTTTTTCTGAATAATTGCGGTGGAAGCAATAATAATCAAAACCGAAGACTTCCACCTCTTTCGCAAATACCTTTTGCCTATTGCTCAAACTGCCCCGTGAATAGAGCTTTTTTAGGAAAAGTAAATGGCACGACTTCAGGCAGCAGTCTTACCAACTTAGGAAGCGTCACCTACGGTGGTAACTATAGCAATTACCCAGGCAACTACAGTCCTTCAGGTTTAACAATGAGTATGGATATCTATGGAGATTCCATGGTGGCCATGGCAGGTGGCGGTGGTTACACTGGTGGATATAATAACGGATATCCCGGCACAGGATATAATTTAGGTGGCTATCCAAGTAATGGTTACGCAGGAAATTCATATGCCGGAAATAATTATTACGGCTCAGAAAAATTACTGATCACTTATAATGGCGCCATTGCAGCAGGTGGAACTGCGACTTTTACTTCGGCTTCTTTCATTTGTAACACGCAAATCATGCCGACCACTTTTTATGTGAGCACGTTACAAACAGGTCAAATGACAAATTCCATCATACATGGTTTAAAAATCCAACTTATTGGAGCTGATGGCAGACAAAGAATTGTGCTCAATATCAATAACGCAATCATTTCTAATGGTACTGATCCAAATGGGATCACCAGATCTTCAGCAAATAATCGCTTGATGCAAACCAATGAACCCATCATGGTTGAAGCCGTTAACGGCCAACCTTGCTACGGTTCAGGAACAAGCCTTGGTCGTCTTGAATAATTAATTTTTGTCCTGATCTCCTTTAAAATGTTCGCCCCTAGTCGACTCATGCACGAAGCTTGAGTCGACTTTTTTTTTCGCTTGCGTTTTAGTTTTTTTTATTCACTAAATAGATACATGAATTTACCACTTTGGATTGACTTCTTTGATGAATTACAAAATGTACGTGGCCGTTCTCCTCACACTGTGATGGCTTATAGACGCGATCTAGAGCTTTATGATGAGTATTTAAAAAACTCTCAGGGCATCACAGGATTTTATGAGTTTATGAAAAAAAATAAACTCTCTACAAGATCTCAAGCTCGAGTGATTTCTTCTCTCAGAACTTATTTTAAATTTGCTGAAGGCCGTGGTCACTTAGCTCCTGAACTCAGAGAGCTGCGTCCACCTAAAGTGAGCATTAAACTTCCAAAAGTTTTATCACATGAAGAATTTCATAAACTTTTAGCTGCCACTCAAACCGATGATTCTTTTAAAACTCATCGCAATCAACTCACACTACTTTTACTTTATGGGCTGGGTTGCCGTGTGACAGAACTCATTGGTCTCAATATTTCTGATTTTAGTCCTACAGAAAGATCTATCCGTGTTTTAGGAAAAGGGAATAAAGAACGCATGCTCCCTTTAACAGAAAAACTTTCTCAAAGTTTGAATCAATATCTTAAAGAAGTTCGCCCTTCACTTTTAAAAGAAGAAGGTGCTGGTTCATCTATTTTAATTAATGATCGCGGACATCGTCCTTCTCGAGTGGATGTTTGGAGATGGTTAGCCGCTTGGTCAACAAAAGCTGGTTTTGAAGAGACAGTAAGCCCTCATCAATTTCGACATGGTTGCGCCACTGCTTTACTTGAGGCCGGAGCAGATTTGAGATCTATTCAAATGCTTTTAGGTCACGTGAGCATTCAAACAACACAAATTTACACTAATGTGACAACTACCACGATGGCAGAGACCATTGAAGAGCATCACCCACTTTCACAAATTGATCCGGAGTTAGGATCTTAAAAGCTAATAATCAATTAAAGACTTCTAGATAAAGTCTTTTTAATTGCAACAAGGGATTTCCTTATCCATAAGGAGGTCCTTTGTGAGATTGTACTCACTGATTCATCATTCAAATATTCATCAAGAAAACTCATCACCCAACGAAACCACCCACAAAATAGTTGAAGTCGAAGTTGTTCTCACACCTGGTCTTCCACAAATTCAAATTGTGGGGCTTCCAGATCAAGTCATTAAAGAAAGTGCCTTAAGAATAAGATCTGCACTTAAAAAACAAGGCTTTGAATTTCCAAAAGCTCAAACAATTCTAGTGAACCTTCGTCCCTCTCATTTGAAAAAAAATTCTTTAGGTATTGAGCTTGCGGTGGCCCTGGGTCTTTTAATCGAAACTGAACAAATTAAACCACCAGATTATTTTAATGAGAGCATTATTTATGGAGAGTTGAATTTATCAGGAGAAGTTATTTGGCCAGAGGATCTTCCACTTTGGCAGTTAACTCTTCAGAATTGGCCCTTGATCACAGGACAATCCCCAACGGAACTTGAACATCACCCAAGTTTAGTTCAACTCAAAGAACTCAAAGATCTTTCACAAAAAATTCAAATTTCAGAAAGCCGAACCCCCTCTTGGAAATTATCTCCCCCGCCTTTTTTGATGGAAACCGTGAATCCAGAAGAAGCTGAATTTTTAAAAATGGTGGCCCTCGGAGAGCATTCCTCCCTGATTGCAGGATCTCATGGTTCCGGAAAAACCACATTAGCCCACACATTGCACTCATTGATTGAAACCAAAATTTCTGATCCTCACATAGCTCCTCATACTGAAGGTTCTCCTCAACAGCCTCGAGAGTTTTGGCGTCTTTTGGTAAAACCTCATCCTACAACTCCCATGATGTCTTTGTTAGGTGGAGGACATTGGGGTGGAGGAGAAATTGTGAGAGCCCATGGGGGTGTTTTATTGATGGATGAATTTTTAGAATTTCATCCAAAAGTTTTAGAAGCTTTAAGACAACCTCTTGAAGAGGGACTGATCAGAGTGGCTCGACAAGGAAGTTTTAAAGAGTATCCTGCACGATTTTTATTTAGTGCCACTACAAATTTATGTCCCTGCGGAAGATGGGTTCCCGGAAACTCTACTAAGTGTAATTTTACCTTAGCTCGATGTCGATCTTATCAAAATAGATTTTCAGGCCCTCTCATTGATCGCATTGAAGTTCTCTATCTTAAGCAGTCTCGTCAAAATTATAGCGCCCAAGTTAAAGAAAAAATAAAACTTTCAGATATTCAAAATCAACTCGCAGAGGTGAGACTTTGGAGGGAACAAGAGGGTCGAGGAGACATTATAAATAGCCGGGCTCTGATCAAAGATTTATATTCTGAAAAAGATTTACAGGATTTTGATAAAATTTTCCCTAGGAGCTTACAGTCAGAAAGGCGTAAAAATGCAACGCTCAGAGTTGCAAAAAGCCTTGCAGATTTGGATTTTAGCCCAATTATTAGGCCCCTACACTTTGAGAGAGCTTTATTTTGGGCTTATGACTCATTTGAGCAATTAAAGAAATGGGATATTTGACAACTTAGGTTTTTACTTTTAGAGTAGCCTTTCACGTCATGAGGTGGGTTGGCCGAGGAGTTAGGCAAGGCTCTGCAAAAGCTTCTACGGGGGTGCGAAGCCCTCACCCACCTCCAATTTTCTTAAAAAATTACATATAAAAAATAAAATAAAATGTTAATTTCTAAAAATCTAGATTCTGTTTTTAACTAATTCAGTTGCATTTAATTTTAAATATGTTGAAATTTCTTACATATACTTTCAATCATAAAAAATACTAAACATGAAATTACTCAAAAAAGACTTTAATCCAAATTATTATAAATTATGGGAAATGGGTCTTCAAATTCCTGAACCCAAATATACTACAATTTATAATTTAAAGTTTTCATTTAAAGGACAAAATCCAGAAAACTATGACAGAGTCTGCCTTCGGGCAACGTCAATAAGCGATGCTATTGAAAGAGCCTGCTATTCAACAACACATACCTCTTGCTTTAAACCAGAAGATGTCAACCTACATGCAGTTTATGACGAAGAAGATAATCTGTTATGGATAGACGAACCCTTTTACAATTTAGTTCAAAAAAAATATGAATTTCGAGGAATGAGTAGACGTGAATTACTAGCTCATTTTGGCACAACTTCTGCGGCTTTACTTTATGGAATTATTCCGTCAATAGCTTCAGCTGGTGGGTTACTACCAATAGCATTTATAAAAAATAATCCTCCTCCTAAAGGGCAAACAATCTTCACATCCACAACAAACTGGACAGTTCCAGTAGGTGTGAAAAATGTTTCTTTTGTTATAATTAGTGGTGGTACTGGTGGTGGATATGGAGCTGGGGCTGGAGGCGGTGGAGCATTTTATAATAACGTCTCAGTGACACCAGGTTCAACTAACACTGTAACCATCGGAGCTGGATCAATTGGAGCGACTTATAGTCCATTAGGAGCAACGGCTTCAAGCGGAGGTTCAAGCTCATTTTTAGGTTATTCCCCTACTGGTCCAACTTTTGTTGGAGCTGGATCAGGTGGCACTCAAGATAATGGATCTAACGGTGCTGCAGGAACTAGCAATGCAAATGGGACTTATCCGAGCGGCGGAGGCGGCCAAGGTGGTGGTTTTTTTGTTTGGGGAGGTACCCCTGGCGGAGCAGGTGGTGGTGGAGGTTTGTCTATATATGGCGGAGCTGGAGGAGCCGGTGGCTCTGCTGGTGGAACTGGCGGCGGAATTGGTGGCGCTGGTGGAGTCATTTGCACAGGTGGCACAGGTTCACCAGGTGGCAACGGAGGCAATAACGGTGGTAATGGCGGAATTTACGGCGGCGGCGGTGGTCAGTACGGAACTAACGGACAAGGCGGGGGAGGAGTTGGAACTTCCAAAGGCGGAGATGGCGGATCGGGTGTTGTTCGAGTTATTTGGGGATCAGGCAGAACCTTTCCATATAATGCCGTTTAATTAAAATTATAAAAATTCTTCCGCCAATCCAGAAAATTAATTATCGTGGTTTTTGATTCACAAGCTTTAACAAAGCTTGAAAGAACTTCTGCGCTCTATCGGGTGTTAGCTCACGTTGAATGTGCACAAGAATTCTTTTTACCGTATGATGAATCTCTTTCATTTGATGGATATCTGGATCCGAAGCTAATATTGGATCCGAATCTAAGGCCTTATCCATATTCAAAATATGTGCGATATGAAAATCCTGCATCTCGGCCCCTACAAATTTTAAATATTTATTAAGAGCTTCGACTTTCCAGTTATGGAGACTGGTCTCATAAGCAAATTGTCTCACAAAATAATCAAAGTGAGTGCTTTTTAAAATAGGCTTTAATAAATTCACTTCACGCACTACTTTTTCATTTTCTGGAGTCACTTGTTCTTGAACAGGGGCTTGATAATATTTATTGAGTATCAAGGGATCTCCCCCAATTAAATTAAGACTCATCAAATACTCAGGAACCGTATAAGGATTGTATTGATCCGCATCCACTTTATATCCATAGCCACGTTGAGCCGTTGCATATTGAATGGCTTTAATGGCCTCTCCGATACAATTTTGAAAGATTGTATTATAGAGTTCGGTTATTTCTCCCGTTTGATTATTCATTAAAAAATATTCTAACAATCTTTGGTTTTCTTTTGAGTTTAACTTCAATGAATACTCTTGAATGTAACTATTGCGAGAAAGCTGATCCGTAGCCATGTGAGCAGCAGAGGCTAGGACTTTTCCAACGCTTAAATTTCCGGTAATGCCGTTAGCAAAAGAAAACTCCTGAGGACCATTTTGTGATTTTAATCCCATCAAAGCATAAATAAGCTCGCCTCGAATCAGAACTGGCTGATTCATATTTCCAAAAATATCTAAGGGACCATTTTGACGACGATCTTCAATTTGCGAGCTGATCCATCGAGATTGACTTTCTAAAATTTTAAAGTTTTCAGGGATTAAAAAAATCGGTGCATTGAGTGACGTATGAACTTGTAAATGATTGCCGGCCCCTTCAGAGAACCACTCTACTTGAATGGCAGATTTTGTAACTTGAACTGATTTAGGAAGGATTGCGAACCAATACCGAGATTTTTCATTCCCTTGAACAGGACGTTCAAAAGGAAGATCGTAACTCTCTACACCGTGAGCAAAATCTCCGATTGCGATATAATCCTCTGCGGTTCCATTGGGAATTTTAAAAACTGAATTCAAGGTATCAATTGTCACGCTTGATTGAGTCAATAAATCACTCACATGAGCATGCACAAAGGGACGTCTCAAATTTACAACCGCTGTGTCGTTGGGATGAGCACTTTTCAACTGAATTTTACTGACTGCACTTGTATCATCCGTTCGCGTTTGCACAAAAGAAAACTCTGGAACTGTAAATTCCTTGCCCACTACTTGACTCATGACCAAAGGATTTAATTTGAGAGCTCTCAAATCCACAAATCGATGAATCGTAGAATGATTCAATAGCACTTCTTCACATCTTAATTGAGGCGCTCCAAAGGCATTTTGAACTAACATTTGAATTGAAAAAATAACAATGCTGGCTTTTAAGTATTTCGTAAAAATTGTCGATAGCAGAAGAGATTTTTTACTCGATGAAAACATTTAAAGCCCCTTATAAGTACTTGGCATCCAAAAATTCTTGCAGAGTCTTTACTTGCAAAAATTAACCCAAACTTACGAGAGGTAAATAGTTATATTCAATTATTCTAAAAATAAAAAAGTTCACCCAAAAGGGTTTATAAATTATTCAAATCATCTTTTGCTTAATGATAAATCAAAACCTGAGGATTCAGAGGATCTCTCTCTGGTTTTTTATACTTAAAATGACTCTTTAGAATGGCTATTTTTTGTTTGAGATCGTTTTTCATAAAATTTAGCTGAGCTTTTTTTTGGGACTTTTTATTTTCAAAACAAAAAGTATTTTGGTCACAGCGGATTTCATCATCCCTAATTTTTTGCAAGTGATCTGTTTGTTTTTGATTAGTCTGAGTCTCGCTATTGATTTTAATGATTTCTTGATAATCCTGAGCTCTAAAAAGAATGCGACTGGATTCTAATCTTCCTTTTAACGAAACCTTTTCTCCATTCCAGATACCTTCACCAGAAGCATATCCTTCATATAAATAAATTGGCTGATCTAGGGATTGTAACCTTGGTGAAGCAACTATATTTAGTTGGTCCTGATTATTTTGATTCGAATATTGGTATTCAGAAGGAAAATACCCTTCTCTATCAACTGCATAGTTGAGTAAAACATGAGACTTATTTTTTATAAAGTTTTGCCCTGTCCAACTAAAATCCTCTCTTGGGATGGCGTCTTGTAAAACTCCATTCTTAACCCACACAATCCCCGTATAATCTACAGTTTGATCGGGATTTTTTGCCGATCTTTGAAATTGCTTCCAGAGATGCACAAAATACCAATTTGAACTCCCCTCTCCTTTGGCATGAAAGGCCGACCAATTATGAGAGAATTTTAAAGCTTGATTTTGACGGAGCATATCTGCGGGATTGCCCATAATGTATTTACCAAAATAATCTTTGCACCACTGACGATCTAAAAATAACAATCCTACAACTTTTTTAGAAATCCCTTTTGTGATAAAAGTACCTTGAGCCACTAACATGGGTTGCGAAAAGGTGTAAGAATCTTCGATGCCTAAAAATTTAATTTGCGCTTTATTGGGAGCCACTGAAGGCCATATTTGATACATATTTAAATGGAGTTCTGATTGAGTGCCCACATTGGCTGAAAATGTATATTTTACGGGCTTAAATTGCGGAGTGATTTCTAAACCTGGATAGAGAGGGAGGAGTTGAGTTTCTAAATATTTTAAATCCTCATTTTGCATTTCAACTTTTTTAATTTGATCTCTTTGAATGGCATTTTTAAATTCAATATTTAAAACATCCTCTTGAATTTTTAAATTAAATGAAGAGGTTTTTTGAGGCTTAGAAAATAAATTTGCAGAGTCAGAATAAGTTGTTTGAGAATCATAATTGATTCCAACTCCCGCTTGAGTTTCTGTAAGTGCGGAACTTTTAAAATTTAAATTTCCAAATTGAGTTTCATTGCGTGTGTAATAATGAATGAGAGCCACACCACGATCACTGAGTTCCATAGAACCTTTTGGGTTGTTTGTGTATTCATTCAGGTGACCCATCCAAGTCCAAGACTCAGACTTGGCCCATGTGTGATTGCCTTCTTCTTGAGTTAAATCTGTGACTGACTGCGCTCGAGAAATATCTAAAATAAGAAATTGAATGACAATAAATATAAAACAAAAAAACTCAATAGGACTGACTTTGCGGGATTTCATGATTGGATTCCTCAAACTAAGAGATGGAGTTCTCCCTTAGATTCGGAATCGACCTAGAAAACTGAAAGTCGAAAAAAAGTGTCTAGGCTTTTGACAACTCTTATTGTTTGGCTCCGCAGGCCACCCATTGGACTTTTGCTGCTTTATCAGATTCACTTAAACCACCCTTCTTTGGTGGCATAGATCCACTCGCAACGTGAGTACCACTTAGCTCGTTTACTTTAAAACTTTCCCCTTTGAGTTAAAATAAATCTTATTGATAGTCTAAAAGCGTTTCGCTATGATCCGACCTCTCTTAAAAGGGGTTAATTCCATGTTATTACGGCTTGTTGCATACATACTAAAAGTTCTCACCCATGCCTTGGTTATTTTACCATTAACTTGCTTAATTGCTATTTCCTGCAGTCCACATCAGCCAGCTTTGCGCAGAGGAATTGATCCTCTGCCAGAGTTTAAAGCAGATCAAAAAGTTGAGAACTCCTTTAAAACAAAGACTCTTGACTCAAAAGGTTTTAAAATTCAAAAGAACGCACTAAATAAAGAGTTCATGCTCTCTACAAATTTTATGACTCAAGTTCCAACTCCTATGTTCAATTCCCTTCAAGCAAGGATTGTCTATTTTATTCTCCGCAGTGAACGCATCTTTATGTTGGAAGCTTCGCAAGGACATCGAGTTGGCAATGAAGAAAACATTCCTCAATCATTAATTCTTGCAGAGTTCCCAATCCTCAATCAAGACTCTGATGGCTACTGGATTGATTTTAATAAAGGGATGAGCGAACTCATTCTTGTTTCAGCAATGCCAGAAGAGGAGCCCTCAGAAGACTATGAACTGAGTTCTGCACCCATTCGATTGAGCTTCCTTGAAGAAACAACTTTAACTCAACAAAAATTAAGTATTCGTCAAATTGCTCAAATCGAAAAAACAGAAAATCAAAAAAGAACTTTAGAACCCCTAGAAATCAGATACACACTTTCTCCTTACCTTCCTGATTCAAGTTTTAAACCCACACCAACTCCACAATTTAAACAAGTGGGATATTTTCAAGCTGCCCCTCTATTTGATGTAGATGGGTCTACGCATTCAAATGTCGCTAAATTTCACCCAGATAAGCCCATTCAATTTGCCATTTCTGCAAATACTCCCGAAGAATTTAGACCTGTCATCAAAGAAGCACTTCTTTATTGGAATAAAATATTAGGTGAGAATAAAATTCAGGTCATTCAATTAAATGACTCTAAAATCAATGCCCCTCACTCTGACTTCAATATAGTTCAATGGGCAAAATGGGATGAAGCTGGCTACGCTTATGCTGATATGGATTCTGATCCACGCTCTGGAGAAATTCTCCATGCACAAATTTTTATACCCTCTGCTTTTGCTGAAAAAAAATTAGCGAATCGTTTAAGAATTTTAGAAAACCTCAACGAAAAACCTTTGGAATCAAACCCTCAAAAAATCAAACATAAAAAATTAAGATTTCACTTAAAAGGATTTAAATCTCATCAGATTTGCAGAAGAAATATTTTTAATGAACTCAGCAAAAGTTACTTACCACTTTTAGCAGAAGCTCCTACACCTGAAATTTTTAAAACAGCGGCTAAAAATTATTTACGTGAGTCTGTGGCTCATGAAATGGGTCATATTTTAGGTTTACGACATAACTTTGCCGGAAGCTTAGCTGCTGATTATGATGTCACTCAAAGAGAAAAGCTCATGAAGAACTTTTATGACACTGGCAAAATTCCTGAAAACATTGTGACCACCAGTACAGTCATGGATTATGAAAAATTTGAAGAGTCTGTGTGGAGTGGAGCCATAATTGCAGATCCTCAATCAAAACCATTTCTCTATGATCAACTAGCCATTGAGTATTTGTATCAACAAAAGGAGTTTCCAGCTCAAAAACCATTTTATTGCACCGATGAAGATCTCGATCATGCCTTTGACTGCAATCAATTTGATGCGGGTTCTAACCTCATTAAATACTCTTATTACAATCAAGAGCTTCAAATTAAATCCGTGCCAATGATGGTTTTTAATAAATATGTAGAAGAAACTAAAATTAAAAAAAGACCCATTAAAGTTTTAGATGTGGTTTTAAATACAGATTCTTTTATATCAAACCTAAAAATAGACCGTTTAAGAATGTTGAATCCACTTTTAGAGTCTGCTCAATGGACCCGTGTGCGTTCTCCTTTATCTCCGGCAGAACTCGCTAATGAAGAATCCTCACAAAAAATCATTAAAGAAAAAGAGCAAAAGCTCGCAATGAATTCATTTAAGGAACTAGGCGGCTTCGAAAAAGTTTTAACGCCCTTTAAAGATGATCTTGCTCAAAATTGGATTTCTCAATTTGCTGATATCTTAAAAAACCCTCATTTTATTTCTGGAAACTCTTGGGGCGAAAAATACACTTTTTCTGATGAAGAACTCGATGTGATGAAAAAGAATTTCTCTCTCTTTGCCAATGATTTGCAAAAGAAATTGATCTTGATGGATTTACAAAGTTTGACAGGTAAAAATGATGAAGAAGATGAAATCACTTGGGCGGCTTTTTCTCTCACAGAAGAATTAGAGACTTTGATTTGGAAACGCTTTGAGCTTTATGGAAAAAGTAAAATCGATCAAAAATATATTACGGCTAAATATAAAAATGATGCACAGGAAGATGTGGAGGTTCAGCTTCCTGTCTATAAATATCCTTTTGAAATAAGAAAAGCGAC
>JBIIER010000049.1:0-5841 GCA_044237745.1 Pseudobdellovibrionaceae bacterium | reverse complement strand
ATATCTTTTAATGGAAGTCGATCAAAAAATAAATTCTCAAAACGAAAAAGGTTATCTTGAAACTCTTAAGTTTGGGCGTGAGTTCACAAAAGGGATTCAAGGATTTATTATTCAAGAATACGAAAACCTACAAATCGAAAGAACCAATCCCCATATAGAGTCTTATGGGGTGGGGGTTCATTATTTTCCGAGTCCATATTTAAATTTAGAGGCCCTTTATAAAAAAGAAAAAAACACAGGAGTGATGTATGAATTCCAAAATATTATGTGGCTTGTTGGTCATTTGTCTTTTTAATATTCATCAACAAACTGCATTGGCAGCGATTGAAGGCAATTCAAATTTAAAGTGGAACGGTGATTTTAAATATCGTTTTCAAACTGTGACCGAAGCCGATAAGGATCCTCGCACTCAACAGAGACTTCAAGCTAAGTTAGGTTTAGAAACTAAACTTCAAGATGATTTAAATCTTTATTTTCAATTGATGACTGCTACCAGCCCTACAGGAAGCAGCCAAACTTTAGGCGATGCTGAAAGCAACGGGATGCCGCGAAGATCATTTGGTCTAAATTTAGCTTATTTTAATTATAAGCTTGATGAAAACTATGCTGTTCAAGGCGGTAAAATGCCGATTCCATTTAAACATGTGGGCAAACATCAATTGCTTTTAGATAAAGATATTTCTCCTGAGGGTTTGTCATTTAAATCTGAATGGACTTTGCCTTCTGATTTTAAATTAGGAATGAATGTGGGGCATTTTCAGATCAAAGAACAATATGACTCTATTAATAATGTAGATCTCACAGATAATCAACTCAATGGCTTGCAAGCTCAGCTTGATTACTTGTACGAAAAAATGACTTTTTCTCTTAATCTTGGCAGCTACAGCTTTGTTAACTTTAGAGACAACCCTCCTGGGATCACAGGCAACGCGGGTAAATCTAATACTGAAAGCCATAACAACACTCTGGATTTGAGCGGAAACTTTCCGGCTAACTTTGATGTTAAAGAGGTGGGTCTTGAAGCTAAAATCCCTTTGAGTTCAAAAATGGGAACTTTGAGTTTTGCAATTTCTGGTCTTAAAAATGAAGACGTGGATCAACTCAACCAAGCTCAATTTTTTGGCGTAAATTACCAAGTGGGTTTTTGGAGTTTAGGTTACCAAAATATTAAAATAGAAAAAGATGCTGTTGTGGGTGCCTATATGGATTCAGATTTTAACAATGCAAACACTTCTACTAAAGGAAACATTGTTTCTCTGGGTTATAAAATTAATAAAAATTCTCAGTTTACTTGGACTCAATATGCAAGTTTAGGTCAAATTGATACTGTGGCTTCGAGACTTTATGATCGTGGTCATTTTGATTACAGTTTAAATTTTTAATTTAATTTTATGAATAATCATCCTCACCAAAAACTTTTATTACCTAAAGTTCTGATCCATTTATTTTTAGGTATTCTGATTTTTTTTATCTGCACTGAATTTGCACTGGCAAACCCAGAGCCATTTTGGTGGGGAATTTCGACTTCGTCTTATCAAACTGAGGATCAAAACTCAGGTTTTAAAACTGACTGGGATATTTTTTACGAAAACGGGCATCTCAAAGAGCCCCGCGCTCAAGGAACTTACAGTTACTCTCAATTTGATCGCGATCTAGAGCAACTCCTAAAATTAGGAGTGTCTCATTATAGATTTGGGATTGAGTGGGCGCGCATTGAACCCAAGCCTGGACAATTTGATGAAGAAGCTTTGAACCATTACTTTGAAATGGTTTTAAAACTTAAAAAAAATAATATCACTCCAATAATTTGTTTATGGCATTTTACATTTCCCGACTGGCTTTATAACGAAGCTCAACCTGAAGTCAGCGGGTGGTTGCACCCTGAGTTTGCAAATCGTTGGAACACTTATGTTACTAAAGTTCTCAATAAGTTTGGCAAAGAGGTTCAATATTATGCCCCTGAGAATGAGCCCAATGCCTATGCCTTGGCCGCTTTCTTTTTAGGAGCTTTTCCTCCAGGTCTTCACTTTAAATTAGAATTGTACAGAAAAAACATGAGTGCTTCTGCCGTGGCATTTAAAAGCGCGAGTCAAATCATACATGAACTCTCCCCAGGTTCAAAAGTGATTACGATTCAAAATATGGTTTTATGGAAAAAGGCTTGGTGGGATTTTTTTGGATACTTTAATGATTTGGGAGAAGAGTATAATTTTTCTCACCTCAACCAAGTTCATGAGTCTGCCGATTGGATGGGCTTTAATTATTATTTTGAGAGAACGGCGTCGCCCTTTCCTTCGGATGTTAAAGTGGCTCCTCAAGGATTAAAATTTTTTATTGATCAATTTGCATCCCGATATCACAAACCCATCCTCATTACTGAAAATGGAGTTTCAGATTCGGGAGATCAGAAGAGACTTGATTACTTAAAGTCTCATCTTGCAGCTTTAGAGGAAAGCCTCAAAGCAGGATACGATGTGCGCGGATATTTTTTTTGGAGCTTGATAGATAACTTTGAATGGTCTGAGGGCTACAAAGAAAAATTCGGAATTTACTCACTCTCTCCAGATCACCTCAGTTTGATTCCCAAACCCAGCGCTCTCTATTATGAATCCGTGATTAAAAAAAAGACCCCTTAATTAAAAAAAGAGAGTGGGATTGAACTCCACTCTCTTTCTTTTTTATTCTTTCTTTCTTTTTTTTATTTATTATGAATTGATCTTGTGTTTTTTAATATGGGTCACGGCTCTGGTAAGTTTGATTGACCATTTGAAAAAAAAGAATACATAAATTAATTGTATCGTATATTGAAGCCCTGTTGAGTCATTAAAATCTACAAAAGCAAAATAGAGCTGAGGCAGCCCTGTCATTATCATCAAATTATTTACCCAGCGCGATTCAGTTCTTTCTAATATAAACAATAAAATCATTCTAAAGACTGGCATAGACCAAATGATCCAAGTATTGATTGGTATAAACAAAAATGACCATTTGAAATGCAATAAATTAATAAAATAAAAGATCACTTCTAAGAAGGAAATGATAAAAAGCTTCACAAGAGTGCGATCAAAAATCTCCTGTGTTTCTTCCAAATTTTGAAATTTTTGAAATAAAAAAGTTGATCTATTTTGTTTCTTTCTATTTACAAACAAATGCCATAAAAACTGAACCAAAAAAAATATCATCAAAAATATTATTAATCTCATTTTGTAATCCCCTATTAGACCTTTAGAGCCTAAATCTGAATCCGGTTGATCTTTTTATTAATAACCTAACTATGAGGAGCAACAGCTATGCCAAGTATTACCCCGCTTGAGGCCATAATAAACGCACTTTCAGCCTCCCGAGTCTCGAAATCTGGATTTTGTGTCCGAGATCTGAGAATCTTATGTTACCCATTCGTGACGCAGATTTTTGCGTTCATTAAAATTTGAATTTCTAAAGCTTCTCTAGATAAGATTTTAGCATGGCAAAAAAACTACGAATCTCTGCATTTTTTATGGGTGGCTTACTCACTTCAGTTCTCTTTTTTAATTGCGCTAAAATCGCCAACAATGGCGGCCTCAATGCTCAAGGAAATAGCGAAGCCACGCAAGTGATTCCCACAATGATCACAGCGAGCCTTATTGAGGATCTCAATAACGATGGCAAAAACGATCTAGTGATTTCCTCACAAGGAAACAACGACCTAGCCCCTTTTATTTTATTCAATCAGGGCAACGATGTTTTTAAAAAAGATGTCATAGCATTACCTGAACAGTACAAAGGCCAAAATGGTTCTGCCGTTGATATTAAAAGTGGAGATTTTAATGGAGATGGTAAAACTGATTTACTCCTTCTCGTTGTGGAATCTGCCGGTATTAATTATTATGGCAGTGCTCAGGTGCAACTTGTGCTCGGAGATGGCCACGGACTTTTTAGAGCCGCTCCCCAAAATATTTCTAATAGCACATGGCCTAAAACCTGTGGCATCGGATTATTTATTTGGCCCGATCATATTCGTGTTGCCGATATCGATGGTGACTCTCATTTAGATTTTATAGTGACGAGCCCCTCTAGTTGTGGAGGAATTATTTTTAGAAACGATGGCTCCGGCAATTTTGCTCCCGCAAATATTTCGATCGTGGATGGATCAAACACTGGCTCCTTTGCAAGCCTCACTTGGTGGCGCTCCTCCATCAGCGGCTCTCATGATACAGATGCCAGAGCTGGCGATGTGATTGTTGGCGATATCAATAAAGATGGTAAGCCTGATTTTTTTGCTCCCACCTCTGCAACCCACCAATCCAACCCCGCCTCTATCCAAAACGCCACTTTTATAAATACCTCTACTCAAGGGCACCTCTCCTTTAATGTTGTTCATAGCCCCACAGTGGGAGCTTTAAGAAATGGCGCCCTCTTAGATATCAACCTCGACGGAAATTTAGACTTTGTCGGTTCTCTCAGTATTAGTGGATCTACGGCTTCGGTTCCAATAGTTGCCTTGTTAGGAGATGGTCTAGGCCATTTTACTCCAAGCAGTTCCGTTATCTTGCCAAGCACGGCCGACCTTGTTCATGCCAGTGCGTTTATTGCGGCTGATTTTAATCACGACACCAAATCAGATCTGCTTATTGCAGACACGGGTTATGATAATGGGAATTTTCCGGGCAGAAGAAACTGGCTCTTTATCAATAACGGCAGTGGTGTTTTAGAAGACAAAACCGCCACTCATTTAGACCTCCTCCCCACTTACACTCATCAAGGTGCCGTGGGTGATCTCAATGGCGATGGTCACTTAGATCTCGTTCTCAACAATGCGGGCTGCAATGGCACGAGCATGGTTTGTAGCAATGGCCCTCTTTTTTGGCGCAATGATGGCAATAGTGCTTTCAAATCTTTTAATCCAAAAATTCAGTAATTTTTTTTAACTTCAATTTTTTTACTTCATTTTATTAAATTCAAATTATGATTGGCAGCGCGGGCACCAAAAAGTATTTCTCCCACCAAGCACTTGAGCTTTGATGGGGCTGCCACAACTCAAACAAGATTCGCCCTCTCGAGCATAAACTTTAAAGGAGTTTTGAAAGTATCCACTTTGCCCGTTTGTTTGCGCAAAATCACTGATTGAGGATCCGCCCTTTTGAATGGCTTGATGAAGTATTTTTTTAATTTCTAAGACCAACTTTTGCGCTCTCACCAGAGATAACTTATGACTTTGCAAAGTGGGTTTGATTCCCGCAGCAAAAAGAGCTTCGCTCGCATAAATATTGCCTACACCCACAACCACTTTTTGATCCATGATGGCCACTTTAAGAGCCACTGATTTATTTCTTAAACTCTTCCACAAAAATTCTCCTGAAAAAGTATCCTCTAAGGGCTCTGGTCCCAATACTTTAATTCTAGGATGCTGCTGAATAGGAGTTTGTATAAAATCAAAGATCCCAAATCTTCTGGGGTCGCGATAAGCTAGGCGAAGGTTGCCTGAAAAGTGCAAATAAATATGATCATGCAAAAGTTCTTCTCCCACTTTTGCCACTCGCCAGGTTCCTGTCATGCCGAGATGAGAGAGCATCGCTCCTTTAGAAGTCCACAAAATTAAATATTTTGCGCGTCTTTCAACTCTGAGAATTTTTTCTCCGATGAGTGTTTCAATTTGTTGGAGTGGAATCGGATCCCGCAAATCTTTTCTCTTGAGCTCGACCTTTAATAAGGTCGGCTGTTCTTCTAAAATTTCTTGCAGACCTTTGCGAACCACTTCGACTTCTGGAAGCTCTGGCATAAATTAAAACCTCTCACATTTATCATGACTCATGAATTACTTACTCATGAATTATTGAGAGAGAGAATTCAACACTAAAAAAA
>JBIIER010000048.1:0-5842 GCA_044237745.1 Pseudobdellovibrionaceae bacterium | reverse complement strand
GATCAGCAAAAACTCACAAATCTTGAGCCACATGGTAAAATCTAAATCTCAGTTAAAAGTTCTCACTTGGAAGTTAGCTTTATTAGCGGCTTCTGAACAAACAGGTTATGACCCAGGAACTCTTACTTTAGCTTTGACAGAAAATAACATGAGCACAGTTCTTGAGAAGCTTTCTCAAGATAAAGATTTGCAAACAAAATGGACTCAATTAGCTCAAGAGTTTCAAATTACTATTATGAAAATGAAAAAGGGATTGATCACAGAAGACGTGAGCAAAATCTCTCAAGAAGAACTCAATGAAATTTACCAACTCGCAGTTAAGACTTCGCAACAAATTGAGTCTCGCGGAAAGCTCGCTGCTTTTGGAAAAAAACTTTCTATGGGTTACCATCGTTTTGTGAGCTCCATGATGAGAAGCTCAGCTCAGTTTGGTATTTCAGAATATGAATTCCTCAAAAATTCACAACCCAATGATTTTGTAACCAATCAAATGTGGCAACAATTTGTGACGGACTACTTACTCACAGTTTATCAAGTGGCCGTGATTGGCGATCGTGCTAACCTAAGCCGCCCTCATGATTTAGCCGCTATGGAAGATGGCCTCTTGTACACTTCTCCAGGTCATATTTTTGATATGATCAATCAGGTTTCTATTTATGGTTTAGTTCTTCCGGCTCAGCTTGGACTTCTCTTTCAAAAACAAACTCAAGTGAGAGAAGATTCTTACGCACCGATTGAAGACACGAGCTTAGTGGGCGCTTCTAAAAAAGATGGTTTTGGCAAAGGTCTTTGGACTTGGACAAAAGGTGCCACCAATCTTTATCAAGCCAAGTACAGTGATTTGATGCTTAAAGATTTAGTCAAAAAAATGAGAACCATTCAGGCTGGATTTTTAATCACGCTAGTGGGTCGTATGGCCTTTGGTCACCAAGGTTTTACAGATGCCTCTTTGGCTTATTTATTCACTTCTATTTGGGGCACATGGCAGTTTGGTTGGATTTGGAGACCTATCACTAAGGGCACTCAAATGTTGGACGCTGAGTACAGTGAGCGCTCTGAGAACTTTAAAAATGCCAAGACTCTATTGGGTCAAGGTCTTAGAGTGGAGAATCCTCAAGACATTTACGAGGGCTATAAAAAACTCGCAGCGATGTATGATGTGGAAGACACTTCTCTTCCGCCAGAGATTCGTATTCTCGTTAAAAATGCCGGCACCGTGATTAACCCTGATTCTTTTTACTGGAAAGAAAAAGGAACCCTCACTCAACTAGCTCTGACTCAAAGATTGCAAAAAGCTATTTCTTCAGGAGACGTTCAAGAGTTAGAATCTGTGAGCACTCAAATTGCGCGTATTTACAGATTGGATGAGTATCAAGGCTCGCGCAATCAAGATGCCTTAGAGTTATTGATCCATGCGCTTAAAAATCCTCCTTATGCCACCCAATACAATCATGGGGTGGAATGGTTCACAACTATGATTGCGGCAGTGACAACGACTTATTTGGGAACGTCCCTCATTGTGGATACCTTTCAAACAAACATCAGTTGGGGCAGCAAAATTGGTGAAGCCACACTGCTTTCTGCAGGCATTTATACTTCGCTCTACTTTGGTCAAAAAATGATCGAAAATGGCGTGGATAAATATGATGCTTGGAAAGCCAAACGCCTTGAAGCGAAGAATGCTAAATTAGCTGCTCAAAATGCCAGTCTGGCTTCGCAAAAAGATGCAAGCTCTGCAAGTGGCATTGTTGGGGCTTTGATGTGCAGACAGGTTTTTTTAAAGTAATTTTTTAATTTGAAATTTTAATTTTTAGTTTTTGAAAAGATCCAGCAATGGGTCTTTTTTTTTTGTTTTTAAAGACCGGGGGGTGGGGGATATAAATTTACTTAAAAAGCTCAGACAAGCGGTACTCGCCTCCTTGCATTTGCGGAAAGTGAAAACTTTCCGCGCAAGTGCGGCTCCGTTCCGAACTCGTTTTTAAATAAATTTATATCCCCCTCCCCCCCTCTTCAGAAACTCCAATTGGAATTTAGGAATTGGTAGAGATGTTTGAATTGAGATTATTTTATGATTTTTTTGGATCAAATCAGTTTATCTAAAAAACCTGTGATGTCTTTTGAGAAGGACCCGAAATTCTCTTTAGTGATAAAAATAGGATGAGCCTCCGGGTATTTTTGCAGAAATTTTTGCAGACTGTTGGCTTTTTTGTGAGAGCCGGATTTGACTTCGATGGCTATTATTTTTTGTTTATATTCTAAAATATAATCCACCTCGTAATCGCCCTCGGCCCAATAAAAAGGTTCAAAATTTTCTCTTATGAGTTCGGCCCCTACCATAGATTCAAAAATTCTGCCTTTTGCTGTTTGATCTAAATTGTCGAGACGATGAAATGAACTCAACGCGGGTGACATGACTATTATTTTGGGTGAAGATGCTTTTTTGCGAATTTCATTTTTTGAATACTTCTGAATCGTTCTGATTAAGAAAGCGTTTTCAAATAAATTTAAATAATATTTAATGAGATCAATATTACCTTTGTCTTGGAGTTGCCCCAAAAGTTTATGATAACTCACCACTTGCGCCGGAACAGATGCAAACATATAAAACGATTGTCTAAACAAGGCCGGTGATTTGACATTGGCTTGAGTCAGAATATCTTTAGTAATCACAGTTTCAACAATGGATTGAGTCATATAATTAATCCATCTTTTTTTATCCGAAATAAATCGATAAGAACCTGGGTAACCACCATACATGATATAATCATCCACAGTCATTTTTTTGAGTTCACAGGATTGTGCAAAACCCCAATGAGTCACAGAAATCAATTCAAATCGACCCGTCAGAGAATCACTCAATCCCTTTTGCAACGAGAGAGAGCTGGAACCCGTAAGAATGCACTTTATGATTTCTTTTTTTCTAATTCCTTCGTCCCACAATCGTTTAACAACTTCTGACCATCCAGGAATTTTTTGAATTTCATCTATAATTAAAATTTGTTTTTTATCCCTAGCAATCTGCCACTGCTCCATAATCCAGCTCGCATGAGCCACCCCATCCCCTGAAACAGAATGGAATTGATGGGGCTTTAAATAGTTGTCACAAAACTGCTGCAACGATGTGCTTTTACCTACTTGCCGAGGCCCGCAAATAACTTGAATTAAAGGCTTTTTCTCCTTCATTCGATCTTTTAACTCATCCAATAGCGGCAATTCGATTTCTTTCATAAGTCCTGCATAATCATTAAATTGTAGACTAACCTACAATTAATTATAGGTTAACCTACAATTTTTTATAGATCAACCTACAATTTCAAAAAAAGAGGGGGTCTTAAATTTATTAAAGAATCTGCTTTTGCAGCGGAATAATCCCAAAGATTCGGTTGAGATTTTTTTAGTTCTTTTAACGAATTCGTAGGAGTCATAGATTTTAGAGTTCAGTAAACAAAGAAATCTAATTCAATGAGGGGTGCCAGATATTTTTCAAGGCACTCAAACAGGGTTCCATCATTGCCCTTAAACAAGCACTAGATGTTTTAAAATTTATGGCGATTGAGGGTACAAAAACAAAACCTGTCTTCTATAAGGTCCAGGAGTTTAGTTTTCCGGCTGTGGATACACTCAATAAAAAAAATACTCTGTTGACTAAAGAGATGTTTACTTCTCAAAATTGATTTTGACTTCATTTAAGGGTTCTATAATGAAAAAATTTAGTTTTCAAAAATTAAGTCGCCGCCGAGATTTTTTTAAATTAATTTTCAAAAGCTATTTTTATCTTTTAAATTTAACTAGCAAAGCCTTTGCTGGAAGCATTTCAATAAATTTACTTGGTTCCGCAACAGGTTTCACAAGTACAACTGCTGTGTTTGGTGGAGGGACAGCTTCTACTCCTACTGCGAGTATCGAAAAGATGACAATCGCTACAACAGGAACAGCGACTAACTTTGGAGCTCTCACGTTGGCTAGAACGGGTGTCAATGCAACTTCAAATGCAACTCAAGAACGTGGTTTGTTTGTGGGTGGATTTGACACTGGATTTATCAACGGTCAAACAAGAATGGACTACATTACAATAAACAGTCCTGGAAATGCCACAAATTTTGGGGAATTCACAGTTTCACGTGGAATTCTTGCTGCTGTTTCAAATGGAACTTCTAACAGAGGTGTTTTTCAAGGAGGTTCTGGTGGAATGAGTATTGGCTTGAAGTATACAATTGATTACGTCACAATTAGCTCAACATCTAATGCAACAAGTTTTGGAAGTTTAGCTCAGGGCAGATATTGGCCAGGTGGAACTTCAAATTCTACTAATAATAGAGGCCTCTCCGTTGGTGGAGGGGTTAGCGGCACACCAATTAATCCCATTGAATATATCACCATTTCTACAACAGGTAATTCTCTATCTTTTGGAGTCCTTTCCGCTGGTAGACATATTCCTTTTTGTGTTTCAAATTCGACTTTAGATAAAGGTGTGTTTATGGGACACGATGGGCAAATTGAATATGTAAATATCTCCACGCTCTCAAATTCATACTCATTTGGAACTTCAGGTTTAAATCCAAGCTGGGGTTGCGGAAGTTCTAATGGGATTAATAATTTGGCTGTTATGAGTATGTTTGGTGGAACAAGTATGAAATATTTAAATATTTCAACAAATGGAAGCTGCCAGTCTACAGCATCTCTTGTTATGTCAAGAGATACTGATAGCTGTGGAGCGACTTCTGATGCATAATAAAAAAGATAACTATGAGAATCTTATTTTGAAAAAGCTGAAATTAAATCGCGTATTCGTTTAAAAAAGCGACTGGATCTTTTTCAAACATTGGATAGTTTTCAAAATCTATGTAGCAAGTTTTTGCATGAACATTTTTTTTTCTAAAAACTTCCATTCCTGATGTTTTTCGCTTTTTTGATTTTACTTCGATCGCAAATAGCTCTTTACCAGTTTCAACTACGTAATCAACTTCCTCACGTCCTTCTCTCCAAAAATACACGGTATCAAAGGCCTCACAGAGTCGGCTCCCTACGATGGATTCAAAAACTCTGCCTTTTTCTTCTGGTGTGAGCTCTCTTCTTAAAAAGAGTGATGTAAAAACAGGGGCACAAGGTAGGAGTTTGGGAGATGATGTTCTTGTCATTGCTGACTTAGTCCATTTATAAATCAGTCGGATTAAAAATGCTTGCGAATATAAATCAAGATAATACTTAACTTGATCAACATTACCCGCATCCTGCAATTGACCAATTAATTTATTATAACTGACTTCTTGTGCTGGAAACTGACAAGCAAGTGCAAAAGTTTGCCTAAAGAGCGCAGGCTTACGAACAGTAGAGTAACGAACAATATCTTTGCCCACAACACTTTCAAAAACAGAGTCCATCATGTATTTTTGAAATCTTTGATTTTCTGAAATCAGGGGATATGAACCTGGATAACCACCATAGCTGAGATAATCATTAAAGCTGATATTAAATGCTTTTTGTGATTCAAAAAAAGTCCAATGATGAACGGGTATGATTTCAAAGCGACCAGCTAAACTTTCGTTGAGGCCTTGAGAAATTTGTAAAGAACTCGATCCTAATAATACGAGGTGAATGAGAGATTTACTTTTTTTTTGTCGATCCCAAACAAGCTTAACTAACTCAGACCAGTTTTCAATTTTTTGAATTTCATCAAAAACCAAAATCTTTTTTTTAGCGACTAATGATTTTTGCACAACATTTAAAAACCAATCTGCATCATGCAATCCTTCTTCACACGAAGTGTAATGATAAGCTTCTGAATCAAAATTAGATTCAAGCACATTTAAAACACCCGAAGTTTTACCAACTTGCCGAGGCC
>JBIIER010000047.1:0-5859 GCA_044237745.1 Pseudobdellovibrionaceae bacterium | reverse complement strand
CTTAAAAACTGTCGAATAAATCTTCTGCGAACAAAAAAAGTTTCAATTAAAAAAAATCTGAACTTGCCAAAATGAAAAAAAGACACATCTTTAAATCGTAAGGGAAGGGCTCATAGAATTTCCCGGGCCCTCGTTAATGTCTACTTACGATCATTAATCTTTAGATTATTGATTTAAAAAACGGAGGTTTTTTATGGCAAATCTTGAACTATGGAGAAATAACTGGAGTCCTTTTAGAGAAGCTTTTTTAATGAACAAAACGTTTGATAAAATGCTCGAAGACTGGCCAGCTCCAAGTAAAGAGTTGAGTAAGTATGAATTTAATCCAAGCTGTGAAGTCAAAGAAGATAAAAATGCTTTCTACCTCAGGGTGGATCTCCCAGGAGTGCCAAAAGATAATATCAAGATTGATCTGCATGAAAACAGACTCACACTCTCCGGAGAAAGATCTGAGGAAAAGAAAACAGATGAGAAAGAAAGTAAGACTCATTTTTCAGAAATGTTTTACGGATCTTTTTCTCGTACAATGACCTTTCCTGTGGCTGTTGATGCAGAAAAGACGGAAGCAAAATATGATCACGGAGTCCTGACTATGACCATCCCTAAAAAGATGGTCTCTAACGCTCGACAAATTTCAGTTAAATAATAACTGATCAGTTGGGTGTGACAAAGTGGATCGTCTTACGATCTAAAGGAGGCTACCTTGTAGGCCTCCTTTTTTTATTGAGCGCAGCTTAATTAATTAAAAGCTTATTTTCTAATTTGGCCAGTTCCTGTGATACACCACTTCAAACAAGTTAAATGCTCAAGACCCACAGGCCCTCTCACATGAAGTTTTTGTGTGCTGATTCCCATTTCCCCACCAAGACCTAATTCAAATCCATCGGTAAAACGAGTCGAAGCATTCCAATAAACTGCCGCGGCATCCACCATTTTTTGAAAGTGCAAAGCATGCAATTTATTTTCTGTGATAATAGCTTCTGAGTGATGACTGCCATATTCTGAAATATGCTCAATAGCCTCTTCCACATTCTCAACAATTTTAAGATTCATCACTAAATCCAAATATTCTGTGCGAAAGCTTTCTGCATTGGCTTTTTCTAATTTGAGTTCTGGATATTTTTGCACTGTTTTTTCACAGGCCATGATACTCACTTTAGCCTTTTGAAGTGCATGAATAAGATTTTTAAAATTCTCAGTGCTCCAATTTTTATCCACCAAAAGAGTTTCCATGGCATTACAAACACTCGGTCTTTGTGTTTTAGAATTGATCACAATCTCTTCTGACATTTTATAATTGGCATCACTGCCAATATAAACATGACAAAGGCCGCGATCATTTTTTATTAACGGAATTCTCGAATTATTTTTAACATACTCAATGAGTGCTTCTCCTCCACGCGGAATTAAAACATCTATGAATTGATCTTGGCGAATTAAAAAATCTGTCACTTGTCTTGAAATCGTCAGATCGTGATTTTCTAAACCCCAAAAAGAATCTGCGTAATTACCAAGGGCTTCGTTAATCAAGCCATACATAAATTCCACCGTAAAACTGGATTCTTTACCGCCCTTAAGAATCAGCGCATTTCCTGATTTAAGAGCGAGAGAAAATGCCTCAATCACCACATTAGGACGAGATTCAAAAATCATAAAAATAGTGCCCAAGGGAGCGCGCACCCTTTCGGCAATGAGTCCATTGGCTAATTCCCTGCGGTCAAAAACTTCTCCCACGAGATCTTTTTGTTCTCGCACTTGACGAAGACTTTCTAAAATCCCCTTCAATCTTTGGGGAGTGAGAGTGAGTCGATCTAATAAGGCTTGAGTAAAATGTGGATTTTTTTTAAAGAGCTCGCAATCCTGCATATTGTAAGAAAATAATTTTTCTGCATTTTGCTCTAGCAGCTGCTCGAGCTTTAATAAAATATTATTTTTATTTTCTGGATTCAACAAACCCAGCTTAAGAGCATTTTTTTTGAGTTTTTCTAAGCGGTTTGTAAGTGATTTTTGCAAAACTAAATCTGTTTGATTCATACCAAAACCCTTGTTCCTATTTTTTGACCTTCGGCCAAATCATTTAAAACATTAAAACGATCTCCTCTAATTATGACAGTCGACACTCCTTTTTTTTGTGCGTATCTGGCTGCTTTTAATTTAGAGTATATTCCACCTCTTCCAGAAGAAGATAAACTGGCTGTTTTTAATTTTTTTAAAAGAGAATCTGGAACTTTTGCTAATTCAGAAATCAATTGAGCCCCTGGAATTGCTGGATCGCGATCATAGAGACCTTCAACATTAGTCAGGATAATAAGTTGATCGGCATTGATTTCAGTCGCCACTAAGGCCGAAAGCATGTCGTTATCACCAAATTGAATTTCATCCGTGGCCACAGCATCATTTTCATTGAGAACAGGAATGCAATCCCATTCTAAAAGTTGATGAAGAGTGTTGGTTAAATTGGTACGACTTGTCTTTCCTTTAAAATCTGCATAACTCAATAATACTTGCCCACCTCGCAATCCATGAAATTGCAGAGCGGTGTTATAGAGTTCCATTAAGGCAGGCTGCCCTACAGCACTCAGAGCTTGTTTTTCAGGAAGAGTTTTCCAACCATGATGAATTTGTTGTCTTGCTGTTGCGATCGCTCCTGAAGTCACCCAAACTATTTCAACATTTTTATTTTTTAAAGCGGCCACTTCGGCAATAAGGGCTCTAATTAAAAGCGGACCTTTTTCAACAATCAACTGACTGCCAATTTTAATGACCCAGAGTTGCTTCTTTTTATTTCCAACTTTTTTTAAGGTGTTTTTTTTAACGCTCGTTTTTTTCATTCAAATTCCCATCTCAGGTTATTTAGACAAAGTCTTTTGAATCGCTTGATGCCATGATTTAAGTCTCTCGGTTCGAGCCTTCACATTCATTTGTACCTTAAATTCACGGTCAATATTCCATATTTTTTTGATTTCTGATAAATCTTTCCAAAAACCAATTCCTAATCCTGCAAGATAAGCAGCCCCAATACCCGTAGACTCAATTAATAAAGGACGAATAATTTGCGCTCCTAAATAATCTGCTTGCAATTGCATTAAGAGATCATTCACTACGGCTCCACCATCCACTTTGACGTTTTTTAATTTCTTTCCTAAATCTTTTTGCATAGCTAAGAGAATATCTACATTTTGCAATGCCATTGCTTCAAGAGTGGCACGGGCAATATGTTCAGTAGTTGTTCCACGAGTGATCCCAGTAATTAATCCTCGGGCTTCTGAATCCCAATAAGGGGCTCCCATTCCAGTTAAGGCGGGAACAAATTCAACTCCACCTGAATCATTCACTTTTCTTGCAAGCTCTTCTACTTGAGAACTTTTTGTAATGAGCTTTAACCCATCTCTTAACCACTGAACAGCGGCTCCACAAATAAAGGCGCCGCCTTCAAGTGCGTAAATCATTTTTCCATCTTTAAGCTGCCATGCAATGGTCGTTAAAAGTTGGCTCTTGCTTTTTATGGCTTTTGTTCCCGTATTAAATAGTAAAAAACTTCCGGTTCCAAAAGTGCACTTTGCTTCGCCTGGTGCAAAACAAGTTTGTCCAAAAAGTGCGGCTTGTTGATCTCCAGCAATTCCAGCTATAGGAATACCGTCAGGCAAAATGCCAAGTCCTCTTGTGTAGCCAAATAAACCTGAAGAAGGTGCAATTTCAGGTAAGAGAGTTTCGGGAATTTCAAAAAGTTTGCAGAGTTCAGAATCCCAAGATCCTTTATGAATATTCATCAGCATCGTGCGTGAGGCATTGCTCACATCCGTTTTATGAGCAGCTCCATTTGTTAGCTTCCAAAGAAGAAATGAATCGATGGTGCCTGTAGCGAGTTCTTTTTTACTAGCCTTTGTGCTAGCTCCGGGAACATTTTTTAAAATCCAACGAATTTTACTCGCTGAAAAATAAGGATCTAAAACAAGCCCTGTTTTTTTTTGCACAAGATTTTGTTTTTTATCTTTTTTGAGTTTAAGACAAAAGTCCTGAGTTCTTCGACACTGCCAAACTATAGCGTTGTAAATCGGGCGATGAGTTTGACGATCCCATACCACAACGGTTTCTCTTTGATTGGTAATCCCAATGCCTGCAATTTGTGAGGATTTTATTTTTGAATTTTTTATAACTTTTTCAATGGTCGATAAAACTGATTTCCAAATATCTTGTGGATTGTGTTCTACCCAGCCTGGTTTCGGAAAAATTTGGGGAAATTCCTCTGTAGCTTTTGCAACTAATTTGCCGGCTTGGTCTAGTATCAGCGCTGTTGTTCCAGTAGTCCCTTGGTCAATAGAAAGAATAAACCGTGACATTTTATACCCCTTTTTGAGAATATGAACATCATGCTTAAAATTTCGAAAATTTACAATAATATGGATCCAGAAAGTTTTGTTTTTAAAATCATGCCTCAATTTTTATTGAAGATGGTTAAAGGATATCTTCGATTAGAAATCGAAGGTTTAGAAAACCTCCCAAAAAGAGGCGCTGGAATTATCACTCCCAATCACTCTGGATTTTCTGGATTTGACGCCGTTATTTTAGCCAATAGTATTTACACTGATCTTAAAAGAATTCCTCGTGTGATGACTCACAGATTTTGGTTTCTTACTAAATCTACTGCCATCCCAGCGCAAAAACTGGGATTCACAGATGCTAATTACCAAAACGGTATTGAGCTTTTGAAAAAAAATAATTTGGTGATTTTGTTTCCTGAAGGGGAACAAGGAAATTTTAAGCCCACGGCTAAAATGTACATGCTTCAAGAATTTAAACGTGGTTTTGTTAGAATGGCTTTAGAAACTCAGAGCCCGATTATTCCTACTTTGATTATTGGCGCAGAAGAAACTCACATTAATCTGAGCCAACTCAAACTCACTCGTTTTTTAAGTGGAGCCATTATTCCAATTCCACTTAATTTGATTCCACTTCCTATCAAGTGGAAAATCATTTTTTTACCACCGATTTATTTACCTTATAAACCAGATGCTGTTGAAGACTCAGAATTGGTTTATGAAATCGCCCAAGATATTCAAGATCAAATGCAAGAAGCTCTTAATAAGGAACTTAAAAAGCGTCGACTTTTTTAGTGATTTTTATCATCTCCAATGGCTCTATTGATTTTGTTCCATTTATTAACCACAACTCCTGGTTCATCTGGATTGCGTGATACCATAAATTGAGTAATCAAGATAGCCACGACAACCGCGACGATCAAAAGTAGAACATATTCTATAACAACTTGACCCTTAGAGGATTTCATTAAAGCTCAGGTGAGGGTGTGTATTGGGATTGAGCAATAAGAGGATTTTGCGTTTTCCAATGAGAGATGACATTGACAATATTTTCTAAAACATGATCCATGTGTGTATCTTCAACAGGCCCACGAACTCCAATCACTGAATCCTCGCCAAGTAAATCACGTGTGATAATTTGCTCGTTAGGCGCTTCAGAAAAACTTAAAGAGAAAGTCTCTGTATTTGGATAAAGCATCACAAGAATCGTAGAACCTGTAATTTTAGAAATTTCGCGAGCTGCATTAAGTTCAGCTAAAAAATTATTCTGCATGCTAAAATAAATTTTTAAAGCTTGAGTCTCATGCAATTGAGCAAAATAGATTCTAATGGGGCCATCATAAATAGCTGAATTAAAAACAGGATTAAAAAACCGCGACTGCATTAAATTCGAATACATTGACTTCATCATGAAGACTCTCCCTCAATTTTCTCAAGAATTAGCTACAGACTAGAAAGAAGTTGTGTGTAAAATCAAAATAAATTTAAGAATATTTAAGTTTTTACAATACATCGCATCATTATTTGGTTTTTAAGACTC
>JBIIER010000046.1:0-5983 GCA_044237745.1 Pseudobdellovibrionaceae bacterium | reverse complement strand
CATGAATGAGAAAAAATAATCCTGTTCTAAAAGAGAGACCTTTTAAAAAAGGTTTTAAAATGGGAATCACCTGAGGTTGTTGTTTTTCCATGAGGGATTCAAAAAGAGTCTTTTTAAAAAAACAACTAACAAAAAGAATTCCAGCAAAAATCAGTTCTAAAATACTCGGTTGCAATTTAAACCAAATGCCCTCAGCAGTGATAATAGAAACAGCTCCCAAGGCAAAAATTAAAAAATTACTTCCAAGAGTTATTTTACTGACTGTTTTAGTTTTAATAATTTCATAGGAAATTTCACCAGCCCCAAAAACAAGAGCGGCAATTGTTCCAGCAGTCGGTCCGTACTTATCTTCAATAACAGTAAAAATGACTACGGGGAGTAAGCCTCCCCAAAAAAGCTGAGCTTTAGAAACTGAGGGAACAGTTTGGTTCATTTAAAATCCACAGATTGACCTTGAGGAGGAAGAATAATTTCGTTCTCTCTCATAGCTGTGTTTCCTAATAAAATAGTAGCCCAGGGCCATCCTGTCACCACTTTGCCATCAAATGGAGTCCAACCACAACGACTTGCAATCCATTTGTTTTCAATAGTCTGAGTTTTTTTAAGATCCACAATGGTGAAGTCTGCATCAAGTCCTACTTGAATACGTCCTTTATTTATACAACCAAAAACTTTGCGAGGACCTTCTCCCACAAGTTCAACAAATCTTTCGAGAGAAATTTTTTTATTATGGACATGATCGAGCATGATGGGAACTAGAGTTTGCACTCCTGGCATGCCTGATGGGGATTGAGGGTACTCCTTCATTTTTTCTTCAAGGGTGTGAGGAGCATGGTCAGAACCTAACACATCAAAAGTTCCGTCAACAACGGCTTTCCAGAGAGCTTCAAGATGTCTTTTTTCTCTTATGGGAGGATTTTGTTGAGCAAGAGTGCCGAGTCTTTCATAGCATTCTGGTGCAGAAAGAGTTAAATGTTGAGGAAGAATTTCCATTGTGGCCCATTGCTTTTTATTTTTAAGAAAATGAACTTCTTCTTCGCTCGTAATGTGAAGAATATGAACTTGGCGATTGGTTTTTTCTGCTAAATTTAAAATTCTTTGCGTGGAGCTTAAAGCTGATTCAACACTTCTCCAAACGCAGTGATTGCGCACATCTTTTGATTCAGTGGCGATGTGCTTATTTTTTCTGAGAATAAACTCATCTTCACTATGAAAAATAACTCTTCTATTTGTAGATTTTAAAATCGATTCGATTTTAGCGTCTTCTTCCACTAAAAGATTGCCAGTGCTACTGCCAACAAACACTTTTATGCCGCTACAACCTTTAACAGTTTCTAAATCTTTTAAAGATTCAATATTGTCATTACTGGCTCCTGCAAAAAAAGCATAGTGTGACCAGGCTTTTTGATCTGCTGATTTCATTTTTTCATTGAGGGCTTCACGAGTTGTTGTGGGAGGAAGCGTGTTGGGCATTTCAAAAATGGAAGTCACACCTCCAAGGAGAGCGCCTTTAGTACCAGTATTGATATCTTCTTTATGAGTTAAACCAGGTTCTCTAAAGTGTACTTGGGAATCAATCACACCAGGTAAACAATGAAGTCCTTTGAGTGAGATAATTGAATCAGCATGATCTTTATAACAAGATCCCAGTTTAGAAATTTTTCCGTTAAGAACTCCGATATCAACTTGTTCTAACTTAATACCGACATCAGTACTGCTAGACTTAGGATGAGGAATTGCGACCATTGCATCTTTTAAAATTAAATCAAATTTTTCCATAGGCTTTCCATTTCTAAGAATGGTCTAGCATAAGTCTTGATTAGGGTCCACCGAATTTGACTCTAGTTTTAATTTCAGGGGACAATATAAATAAGGGGCAGAATTGAAATGACAATAGAAAGTTTCTTAAATTTTATTCTTAAGCATAATAGTATAATCATTGAGATTTTATTCGCATTGATTTTATTGTTAGTTCTATTTCTAGCATTTAAAATGTTCATTTCAAGTCAAAAAGCTGATAAATCCGATGTCACTCTTGCTGATGGTTCTCAATTAAGCCAAATTGAAGGCGCTCTTAAAAAAATCATGGAGCAATCGGCTCATCGTGAAGATTCTTCAGATATGGGTGGAAAATCGCCTGAGATGAGCGAAAAAATCGAAAAATTAAAATTAGAACTTCAGGTTAAAGAAAACGAATTGCAAAATTTAAGAAGTGCTTCAGGCAATTCAATGGGCGCAGCGGATAAAGCTAAACTCGATGCACGAATTAAAGATTTAGAAAGTCGTTTAGCTGAGTATGAAATTATTGCAGAAGATATTGCAGATTTATCTCGATATAAAGATGAAAACAGCAAGCTTAAAAAAGAAAATGAAACTTTAAGAAGCAATGGAGGAGTTCTTCCTCCTCAAGATAAGGCTGAACCTGCGGCAGAGGCCGCAGCACCAGCAGCTCCGACTGAAGCAGCTGTTGAAAGTGCTTCATCTGAGGTTGCTGAGGCTCCTGCTGAGCCCGCGGCTGCTGCGCAAGATGCGGCTCCAGCTCCTGCTGCTGAAGTAGCGGCTTCTGCAGAATCGCCTGCCGCAGAACAGTCTGCAACAGAATCGCAGCCTCCAAAATTAGAAATCGTAAAAAATGATGTGAATGAGTCTCCCGCAGAAGCAGCTCCTGAAAAAACTGCTGAGCCTGCTGCAGAAGGTGCGGCACCTGCTGCCACTGGTGGTGGAGATGCTTTTGGAATCGATGATGATATCATGGCTGAATTTGCAAAAGCAGTTGAAGAACAAAAAGAGAAAACAGGTAAAACTGGAGATCATTTAAAACTTGTTCCGAATGTAAATGAGGCAGAAGCCAAAGAAGACATCACAAATGAACCAACCTTGTCTGATCCATCTTTACCTCCGATTGAAATGGAATCTGGAGATTTAGATATCGATAAAATGCTATCTGAAGCAGATGACCTTCCGAAGGAAGAGGACTTGGGCGCAATCGAGAGTAGTTTAGATGCCAATCTAGATGAAGATAAACTTCTTGCTGAAGCCAATTCAATGAAAGAAGAATCTGGTGCCGAAGAAAAAAAAGAAGAGCCCGTCAATGAAGATGTGGCTCTCATGAATGAATTCGATAAATTCTCAAAATCCTAAAAAACTAATTGAGTGAGAGGCCCTTGTTGATGGCCCATCTTTTAATTAAAGCAGTGTACTTGTTTGCAAAGAGAGTACGATCCTTTTCAATAGCTTTTTCTAAGGCTGAAGTAAAAGTATCATCAAAGTTCAGTGATTCTAAATGAGCGAGAAATAAAAAATCTATATTTTCTTTTACATCGGCTTCTTTGCGCATTTCCCACCAAAGCGAAGCATACACAGCCCCTAAAATAGGAAAGTATCCCTCAATGTTTGATTGAGAACATTTCTCAAATGCTTGATTAAAAGTGAGCTTTTGATTCAGCTCTGGATTGCGATAAATTCCACACGCTTGAAATCCATTTAAATCTGAGCCCCAATCATCTCCAACAGCTGGGTGAGTTTGAAAAAATAGGGAGGTTAAATAATCAGCCTGTCCTGATGAGATTGCTTTTGAACAGCCATTTTGCGAATTGCAGCAAGAGTCGATCAAAAGTTTACCTTTGCTTGTTTTGCAGTTTTTTAAATGAGGATCTTTTTCGTAGGTTTTCGTATCAGCTTGATAGCCATCAATTTTTTTTGAGGTTAAATAAGAGAGTTGAGCCTCAGAAAGAAAATAAACCAATACGCTTGCATCAAGTGCCATCACTTGATTTTTAAAGTCATCAAAAAAAAGATGGATTTCGTTTTTATCAGGAGACCATCCTGAGAAGGGTGAGTTGGCATATATTTTTACACTTTTTTGATCAAGGGCCCAAGGTTTTTGGATGATTTTTTTTATAAATAAAGAATACTCTTTGGCCCAATATGAGGTGTGAATATAGGCATATGGAAAGGGGTTTTGCGAGGAGAAAGGAATAGGCTCATTTTGAAAAACTTGAACTTGATTTGTTTCAAAATTGAGGACATCAAAGTCAGGTAAAGAGAGTTTACCTATGGTTGTAATTTGATCATTGGGAACCTTTTGTATAAACTGCATTCCCACGGCTGGATTTTTATAAATAAGGCAGGTTTCGTTATTTGTTTGTTTTAAACACTCATCATAAAAAACACCTGTGTTAAGTTCTGCCGCATTTTTAGTATTAAATGATTTTTTTCCACAATTTTGAAAAAATATAATGATTGAAAATAGCGAGAGAACACCAATGAAGGCTTTCTTTTTAGAGTTCATCGGTGAATCCTCCTTGATGTTTTGTAAAGAATTTATTTTTTAAATAATAAGATAAATTTTCAAAACTCACAGTGCTTCCATTTTTAAAATAATTTTGCAAAAGAGGATCTTTTTCTGAGGTCATCATCAAAAGATATTTAATATCTGAGGGCTTATAGGGTTCATGATAACTTTTAAATGTACTGATCGTGAGTGCCGCTGCGGCTGCTATGATGGGAGATGAGAACGACGTTCCTTGGTCAGACTTATATTTTGAGTTTCTTGTTGTCGAAAAAATTCCTGCAGATCCTGGGGCTGATATTTCCACAAAGTTGGGGCCAAAATTTGAAAAACTACTTTTTTTAGAATTGGTCACACTAATTGCGCCTACACAGATGGCCCCAGGATTTTTTGATCCGTAGACACATGGGATGAAAGAGTTTTTATCGCTGACTTCCGCCCCATTGTTTCCCGCCGCAAAACTAATAAAGATGCCTTCATCAACAGCAGCTTGAAGTGAGTATTCGATAGCGGCATTAAGACCAGGGGAAGATGAAGAGAGACTCATATTGATCACATCAACATGTTGATTTCTGGCATAATCAATTCCTTTTGCGACACTTGAAAAATAAGTCGAACCAAGTTCATCAGTCACTTTGATCGGCATTAACTTAATTTGATCGTTACTAAAAATCCCAGCAACACCCACTTGATTATTTGTGTTCGCGCCAATGACTCCTGAAGCAAAAGTTCCATGGCCAAGATCATCCATGGGGTTGCCATCTGGAACAGTTTTAGAGTCCGGATCAAGAGGGAAGTTTTCATATCCATTAATACTTCCATCGGATCTTTTAGTGATTCTATTTAATAAATCTTCATGATTATAATCGATACCAGAATCAATCACAGCAACAACGACTGGTGCCGTTGCGCCCCTCTTTGGGTCCATTAAAAATTGATGAGCGTTTTTAATATTAAGTTGTTGCAAAAAACTTTGTTGATTAAAATAGGGGTCGTTAAAATTAAATGTCGCAATTTTAGCGACTTCATCTTTAGCAGCACCAATAATACAAGGATCGTTTTCAAGAAGATCCGAGAGTTCTTCTATCGGCATTTCTCTTTTGAGTAAGAGAGAATAACTTTGAGTTTCGAGTTCTGAGATTTTTTCATTAAGATTAAAGTGCTCTTTTATAAAATCTGATTCATGATGTTCATCGATGCAGTGATTATTTAAAATAAAATGAAGGGGAAACTGCGAGGGGAGAGAGTCTATTTTTTGAGAAGTATTTTGGTCAGTGGATTTTTCATCAACAGAGAGATTCCCTAATTGCAATTTGCCTTTAGCAAAGGGATTTTTTGCAGATCTTTGGATGTGTTCATAAGATGAGTTTTGAGAACAGCCCAAACTCAGTAAAAATAAAAGAGCAATAAAAACAGGCATCACTTTGAGTGCTGATTTGTTAAGTTTAAATATTAGGCAATTGTACGAATTTAAAAACCTAAATTGAGAATTTTTAATTCCTTGAACGCGTTTTTTATTCATCAGAAGATATCCTTATCCCTCATATTAATGGGTTTTTAAAAAGGAGTCTTAAAAACCAAATAATGATGCGATGTATTGTAAAAACTTAAATATTCTTAAATTTATTTTGATTTTACACACAACTTCTTTCTAGTCTGTAGCTAATTCTTGAGAAAATTGAGGGAGAGTCT
>JBIIER010000045.1:0-6026 GCA_044237745.1 Pseudobdellovibrionaceae bacterium | reverse complement strand
GGGATTAGAAAGCTTGCAATGAGGAGTTGGAATTCTCAATTGATAATAGGGCTTGATCTCATGAACATTTCTGAAATGAACGACAACTTGATTCGGATGATAAAAAATGAACGCAAAATCACTAGCGAAATTTTAAGCGCACTTCTTTTATTTAATCAATGTGGCGGTCATCTTAAAATGGGCTACGCAAGCATGCACCAGTTTTTAACTCGCGCTTGTGGTTATTCGGATGATCAGGCGATGCGCAGATGGAAGGCCGCCCTCCTTATGGACCAAGTCCCCGATTCTAAAATAGCCATTGAACTCGGAGAAATGAATCTCTCTCAAGCCGCCGCCACTCAAAAAGCCTTTGAACAATCGCAAAGAGAAACTGGGCAAAAAGTTCCTCCTGAACTTAAAAAAGAAATTATCGAATCCGTTAAAAATTTAAATAATTTTAATACGCAAAAAGTTCTTCATGAAAAATTAAATTTAAATCCTATATTAGATGAGAAAGCAAAACCTCAATCGAACAAAAGCGTGCGCCTTGAGTTTAATCTCTCGGAACAGGATTATGAAAAGTTTTTGCAAGTACAATCGCTTTTATCTCATCAACTGCAAACTCAGAATAAAAGCGAGTGCATTGTTAAATTATTGGATCTGTACTTAGATAAAAAGTTGGGTAAGAAGGGGGAATTTAAAATACAAGCTGTAAATGACTCACCATCTCCTGGAAAACTGAAAGAGGAGGTCAGGGCAGAGGGAGTGGTTGTGACTGAGGCAGAGGCAGAGGCAGAGGCAGGGGCAGGGGCAGCGCCAAAATTAAATTCTACTTCTAGTTTAAATAAGAATAATTTTGGAAATCCATTGAAAGTGATTTCAAAAAATAGTTCAGAAATTAATTCCAATGTTTTGGAAAAGAAAACATCCAGTCGGTATATTCCCATAAATATAAAAAGAAGAATTTGGAGTCGCTCGCAAGGTCGATGTGAAAATAAAAATCCTCAGGGAGAAAAATGCGGCAATCGTTTACTTTTGCAGATTGATCATATTAAACCACTTTCAATGGGCGGAAAAACCGAGATGAATAATTTGAGAGTCCTTTGCGCTCAATGCAATCAATTTAGTGCGAGCCAAATGGGAGTAGGATTTGAGACCACTTCGTATTTTAAAAATAATTAATTGATTTTTTTATTCAAATGAATGTTTAGATAAGATTTTTAAAATGGAGAAACTTAGAAATAATTTTTAATACTGAGTATTTTTTATAAACACTTTTTGAGAGATGAATTTTATAAAATATTAAATAAAAGTTTTTTGACAAAAATCTTAAAAATTATTATTTCAATCATTCTAAAAACTTAATCTTTTAATGTTACGTATCAAAATCAATCGAAATTGGAGATCGTACTCAAGGTTGAAAAATTTATTATTTACCTTTAAGTCTCAGTTTTTTATTAATTATTTTTAAAACATTTAAAAATACTTGTCGTCTCAATAAAACTAGGGTTTATCTCGCTTCAAATGGTTCCTATAAACTCAAGGAATTATTTTGATAACATTTTTTAAAGGTCAATTTAACTATTTAGCTTCCGATGCAGAACCTCTAAAAGTGATGTCTTGAACAGAAGTCTATAAATTAAAATTTAAACCTCATCATAATGGAGAACGAAATGAAAAGGTTTTTTATAATTGCAGCTATGTTGTTTATTTCTAATTTATCCTTCGCGAGGATTAATTTAGAATCACCTGATGTCCTTCTCAAAAAAGCTTCCCAAGATCGCACAGAGCTTAGAGAAGTTATTTTTCAAATTGAAAAAAACATTCCTGAGTTTACGACTCAAGAAGAGTTTGAAGCTTACTTTTTTATATTTGATAAGTTACAAGTTTTTGCAGATAAATTGCAGCTCGACGAAATTTATCCAAACATGGTTAGAGATGTAGGCCGTTTGATGGCTGAACATGGTTATATGTGGCTTGATATTCGTACTAGTCCTATTGATAAAATTCTTTATTACCATAAATATTCTAGATACGAAGTGGCGATGAGATATTATTCAACAACAGAGTATATTGTATTGAATACCACAGATCCAGATATTTTAAAAACAGAAGCTCGTTCATTAGAAGCTATTTTAAATTGGGCAACCAAACAGTTTCCTGAAAACAAAGAACTTCAAATGAATTATAAAAATTTGATTTCTGATGTAGCTAACAAATTTTTAAAAAAGGTGGATCTAAATGAAGAAGATGCTAATTTTTGGATTCACAAACTCAACACGCAAGCTTCTTACTTCTCTTACATTGATCAATTGCACCAAGATATTCTAGCGGTAAATGCCAATAAAAAATCTTTACTCCACGTTTATTTAAAACGATTAGTAGCTTTAAATGATAAAGTGACTAATGATACTATGTTTACATCACCTACTTTAATGGGAACACTTTCTTCTACGTCTATCGACTTGGCTAGTAAGTTTTTAACTTACGAAGAAATCTATAATTCAGGCGATTTTGCAGATCTCTTGGATATTATGAACATTAGAGAACTTAATACTTTAGCTTCAAAATGGAATAATCTTGAAAGACTTCCTACACCTAATTTTGTTCAACATTACTTAGATATTACGCAAATTTTATTAACTAAAATGAATGATTCTGGCTTAGTTGAAGAATCAAAAGATCTTTCTTTGGCTGTTTCTAAATCAGCAGCTCCTTACATTGTTCGACAACTTGGCATTGAAGGTCAGTATTTACTAAAAACAAAAACTGGTGAAAACGTTGAGTTTAATGTGATCGTTGCGCGTGATAATGCTGTTTTTGCAGCTATTCATTATCCAGACGGTGAATATGGAATTGGATTTATTGATGTGCACTACAGCTTCGACGAAAAACTATTTGTTGCCAGCAAAAATAGCTTTAACCTCGATGATTCAGATAACCCAATTGTAAAATTTAAAGTTGATGAAAATAAAAATATGACTTTAGAGTCTTTTTACTTCAATGGTTCTGACCCAGTCATGTACGGTAAAAAAGTTCAAGAATTTGAAAACTACGAATCAAAAGCACAATCTAAATTGGTTCTTAAATCTGGAAATTACCGCGGAAAAATGAAAATCAAAGGCAACGGCGAAGCTAAAGATGTGATGGTTTCCCTTGTAACTGTAAATGGTAATATTTTAGGTCGTTTAAACGATTCTCTCAATACCATTGAATTTATTTATGGAGCCAAAAATACTGGTGGCATTGTTAAACTCACAACTGGAATCACAGCAAGTAACTCTTGGTTGCATCTAAGAGGTTATGTAGAAGGCGAAAACTTACACGGTGTTTTGATCTCTGGAATGTTTGGAAAAACAACTGAATCAGAATTTACACTAAAACTCGTTAAATAATGATTGAGATGTTTAAAGACATTCTCTGAATTTATTAAAGGAAATTTAGAGTTTAAAAAAGCAAATCCTAAAATTCTTGTTCTAAATTTAGAAACTAAAAAGGAGGCCTGAAGCCTCCTTTTTTTTATTATCGAACCCTTTAGGGTTCTCACGTTGAATTCTCTTATGGGATCTTCTTTTATAGAATCTTTTCTGGAGGATCTTCTATTTGGCTTCTAACAATAGATTCTATCATTAGATTCTATTTTTGGCTGCACTCCATTTGCTCTCACTTGAGAAAGTCCGCAGAAGGCATGGAATGAAGGGGTCAAATCCGGATATTTTAAATTTATATGCTATAAATACGATTTGAAGGGTCTTTGAGGTTTGCAGATGGGGGGTGGACGTCTAGTGAAGTTTAAAATTAACGTATTAAAAAGAAATACTAACAGCACATTCAAACAGTAAAGCCTAAAAGGAGACCCCCATGATTCGTTTTAAACCCCACCTAAAACCCACTTATTTTCTCTTCGTAATAGCAATGGGTATGGCCCTCGTAAGTCCTCAAGCTCAAGTAAAAGCATCTTTTTATAGCAAAAAACCAGCACCTCATGTAAAAACAGCCTGTAGCGGCAAAGGATGCGATGTTGTCGTTGGCATCCGAGGCTATGCTTTAAATGATTTAAAACTTCTATAGGAGGCTATAATGAGCGATATCATTGATTCATTAACAGATGCGGCGTTGGCCATTCAATCTGATAAAGTTTTAAAATCACTTTTTATTAAAATCTTAGAAAATAATGGGCAGACACAACAACAAAAAGTTTATTTGCTGTTGTTAGAACTTGAAAAAACGAACGCTCCTGATGAAATCAAAAATATCGTTCGCTATTTTATTAATACCAATATGGCTGATATCTTTTTAAAAACTTTGAAATCTTAAATTAGATTATTGGATAAATCTAAAAAAGAGCTCATTATTCTGAACATTTTGAAGAACAAACTTATAGCCAGAAAGATCTACTCTTTGAAGTTTAGAGCCTAAGCTCTCTGCACTTGCAGAAGTTTCCACTTCAAAAACCACATAATTAGAGGTTATTCTTCTCTCTTTGACCGTTTTGATATCTCTTGTAATGGCAATCAAAGAGTTTTTAATCTTCTCCAGGTTCTCTATAGGCAAATGTCTCATCAAACGGATCTGCACCACATTGGCCCCTAAAGTCCCGCGGCTCCACATCTCCGTAAGCTGTGCAATCAAGTCCTGAGCAAAGGCTTCGCCCTGCTCTTGAATTTTTTTATGAAAGGATTTTAAGTAATCTTGAGTGTCTAAATCAATTTTACGACTGACTTCCCCGATCATTCGAGAAGGCAAATTATTTTTAAAAGTATTGACCTCTAAAATTTTCCAGTTCAATTGAGCCACTGTTTTAGTGCCCACCATAGGGTCGGCATCCACCACTTTTTCAATCTTCACTTCGCCCACCAAAACAAATGGAGCTTTATACATTTGCGATAAACTCAAATACTCAGCCTCACCTAGAGTCGCTTTTTTTAAAGTCTCTGGCAATACAACTCCAGATTTTGTCAGATTCACTAAATTAAAACTCGATTTTTTAAACACACTTCTTAAAAGACCATTTAAAAATTGAGTTTGTGAGTCTTCCACCCCATCCATCCACCAAGCTGATGTTTTAGTCTGTAAATCATCTTTAACGATGTAGATTGGCAAAATAGTAGGGCTCAACTCGGTTTCTTTTAACAGACCGCTCTCTTTAAGTAAAAATCTCAAATCCTCTAATGAAACACTCAGAGTGATCACCATTTTAGAGAGATCTCCCTCTTTTGTTAGATCCGAAGTTTTTGAAAATGGAATGTACTTTGAAGATTGAATAATGATTTTTTTAACTTGAGAAAGATTTTTTTGATATTTATCAGAACCAATCATATCCAAAATCATATCAGAGGCAATTTTAGCATTGGCCTTTTCTAAAATTTCTTTTTTAGCTTGAATGGGATTTACTAACTGACTGGTACCTTCATAAGTTTTTTCAATGTAAGTTAACTTTTGCGCCCAAGTATTTTCAGTTTTAAAAAGCCCGCAAACAATCAATGTCAGAATTAAAAAAAATATCTTTGTCTTCATGATAAATTCCCTCTCTTAAAAGACTAGCTCGCAAATGCCATACTGACAAAACTAAAAAATAAAAAATGATTAATTCGTGATCTCGATAAAATCAGAACGTCCAAATTGAGTGTAGAGATTTTCAAAAAAGTCGTTTGTGATCGCCACACCCTCAAACTCATGGGTGTCTAAATCCACCACGCGCTCAAGCTCTGGCAAGGCCACCCTTAACTTCACACCCGTTTGACCAGGATACTCTTTAATAAGCCCCTGAAGCTTTACAAATTCATCCGTTTGCAAACGATCCAACTTTAAAATCAATTGTTTGGTCTTTTTTAAACTGTCCTCAAATGATGAAGCACTGTCCACCATAACTTTAGCTAGACCCTCTTCGATTTCTAAAAATCCAGACACTAAAATCAACTTCTCATCTTTTAAAATCGATTCGAGTCTCGCATAAGAATCCGGAAACACCACCAACTCACAACTGCCAGACAAATCCTCAAATTTAGAAAAGGCCATGCGCGTGCCCTTCTTAGTGATCATCTCTC